>NZ_LNBE01000004.1:1307568-1961352 GCF_001445655.1 Streptomyces roseifaciens | reverse complement strand
GCGGTAGTCGTCCTTGGTGACGTCCCAGTCGGGCGCGTAGGCGAGCATCTCGCGGTCGCGGTAGCGCCAGGGGTACATGTTCTCGACGGCGAAGCGGACGTCGGTCTCGTCGGCCATCCGCCAGACGCCGCGGACGAACTCGCGGGCGTAGCCGCGCTGCCAGCGGAAGGGCGGGTGGACGACGACGGTGCTCGCGCCGAGCTTCTCGGCGGCCGCCCGGGCGCGCTGGAGCTTGACCCACGGGTCGGTCGACCAGACGCGCTGGGTGATCAGCAGGCAGGGTGCGTGCACGGCCAGGATCGGCACCTGGTGGTAGTCCGAGAGGCGGCGGAGCGCCTCGATGTCCTGGCTGACCGGGTCGGTCCAGACCATGACCTCGACACCGTCGTAGCCCAGGCGTGCGGCGATCTCGAAGGCCGTCGCCGTCGACTCGGGATAGACCGAGGCCGTGGACAGCGCGACCTTCGCATCCGGGATGCGC
Source organism: Streptomyces roseifaciens (assembly GCF_001445655.1). Lineage (NCBI taxonomy): Bacteria > Bacillati > Actinomycetota > Actinomycetes > Kitasatosporales > Streptomycetaceae > Streptomyces > Streptomyces roseifaciens. The sequence goes on along the minus strand of NZ_LNBE01000004.1, from coordinate 1,960,871 downwards.
ACCACTGGCTCTGTCACGAGGGACAGCGTACGACCGCCTCTCGTACGGCGTGCGGGTACCTCCGATGTGGCGGGTCAGCCGTGGCGGGGTCAGTGGCGGGTCAGCCGTGGCGGGTCCGTGGCGGGTCAGCCGTGGCGGGTCAGTTCTCCCTCGGCGTCGGCAGGTGGTCCAGCCTGCGCAGGATGACGCCCTCGCGCAGCGCCCACGGGCAGATCTCCAGCTCGTCCACCCCGAACAGGTCCATCGCGCCCTCGGCGACCAGCGCGCCGGCCAGCAGCTGGTGCGCCCGGCCCTCCGACACGCCGGGCAGCTGGGCGCGCTGGGCGGTGGTCATGGTGGCGAGCCGGGGGACCCAGTCCTCCAGGGCGCGGCGGCTGAGGGCGCGCTGGACGTAGAGGCCCTCGGTGGAGCGGGCGGCGCCGGCGATGCGGGCGAGCTGTTTGAAGGTCTTGGAGGTGGCGACGACGCGGTCGGGCGGGCCGAGGCGCACGAAGTCGCCGACGATGCGGGCGATCTGGGCCCGGACGTGGCGGCGCAGGGCCCGGACGTCCGTGGGGTCGGACGGGTCGCCGGGCAGCCAGGCGGTGGTGAGGCGGCCGGCGCCGAGGGGGAGGGAGGCCGCGGCGTCCGGTTCCTCGTCGAGGCCGAGGGCGATCTCCAGGGAGCCGCCGCCGATGTCGAGGACCAGAAGCTTTCCGGCCGACCAGCCGAACCAGCGGCGGGCGGCCAGGAAGGTCAGGCGCGCCTCCTCGTCGCCGGTCAGGACGGGCAGTGTGAGGCCGGTCTCCTTCTGCACACGGGCCAGGACCGTGTCGGCGTTGGAGGCCTCGCGGACCGCGGAGGTGGCGAAGGGCAGGACGTCCTCGCAGCCCTTGTCCTCGGCCGCCTGCAGGGCGTCCTGGACGACGGCGACGAGGCGGTCTATGCCCTTGTCGCTGATCGCCCCGTCCTGGTCGATGAGCTGGGCGAGGCGCAGCTCGGTCTTGTGGGAGTGGGCGGGCAGCGGGCGCGCGCCCGGGTGCGCGTCCACCACGAGCAGATGGACCGTATTCGAACCCACATCGAGGACACCGAGTCTCATGGCCTGAACGCTACTGCGGGGGCCGGGGGCGCATAGGCTTGTGGGGTGGCAAAGACGAAGAAGGCCAAGCAGGGCAAGCAGGGCAAAAAGCGCGACCGCTCCGGCGCGGCCTCCAGCACCTCCTCCAGCACCTCGGTGACCTCGAAGAACGCGGCGGCCCCGGCGGAGCGGCCGGAGGTCTCCGACGAGGTCGGGCTCGACTTCGCCCGCGCCTGGGTCGAGTTCCCGGACCCGGCCGACGACGAGCAGGTCTTCCGCTGCGACCTGACGTGGCTGACCTCCCGCTGGACGTGCATCTTCGGCAGCGGCTGCCAGGGCATCCAGGCCGGCCGCGCCGACGACGGCTGCTGCACGCTGGGCGCGCACTTCTCCGACGAGGACGACGAGCAGCGGGTCGCCGGGCACGTGGCGCGGCTCACGCCCGAGATCTGGCAGTTCCACGACGTGGGCACGGACTCCGGCTGGACCCAGCTCGACGAGGACGGCGACCGCCAGACGCGCCGCTGGAAGGGCTCGTGCATCTTCCAGAACCGGCCGGGCTTCGCCGGCGGCGCGGGGTGCTCGCTGCACATCCTGGCCCTGAAGGAGGGCCGCGAGCCGCTCGAGACCAAACCGGACGTGTGCTGGCAGCTGCCGGTACGGCGGACGTACGACTGGATCGACCGGCCGGACGACACGCGCGTCCTGCAGATCTCCATCGGGGAGTACGACCGCCGCGGCTGGGGCCCGGGCGGCCACGACCTGCACTGGTGGTGCACCTCGGCGACGTCGGCGCACGGCGCCGGCGACCCGGTGTACGTGACGTACCGGCCGGAGCTCACGGAAATGATGGGCAAGGAGGCCTACGAGCGGCTGGTCGAGCTCTGCGAGGAGCGGCTGGCCGCGCTGCTGCCGATGGCTCCGCATCCGGCGGACGCCCGCCCGTAGTCCCGGGGCGCCCGGCGGCGGGCCGCCGCCCCGAAGGCCTGCGGGCCGGTCCGGCACCGCCGGGCTGCGGCATCGTGGTTGCGCACCGCTGCGGCGGCTTCAAGAGTGCGGGCGCCCTTGGATACGAGCGGGGCGGATGCCCGTGCCGGTCCGGCAATCCATCCCCGCCGCAACGGCGCCCAACCACGACGTTGCAGTCCGGCGGTGCCGTACGAGCGCCAGGCCGTCGGACTCACGGCGGCGTCGCCGCCCCTGGCGACGCGGGGGGCGTGCCTGCCGGCGTCGCCGGAGGCTGGGTCGCCGCAGGGGACGAGACCACCGGGCGGCCCCGGCCCTCGATCGTGATCGTCGTGCCGCCCGGTGCGACGGTGACCCGCGCGCGCCACGGGCCCACCGGCTCCCGCTCGCCGTCGACTTCGATCACCACGGTCACGGACTGCCCGGGCTGCAGCACGCCGCCCGGCCGGCTCAGCCGCAGCCACGGCGCGTCTGCCGTCATCGACCACACCACCGCCTGCCCGCCGCTCGCCGTCAGCGTGACGACCGTGGCGGTGCCGCTGGGCTGCGCCGCGACGGTCAGCCGGCCGGGGCCGGGCGCCTGGGCGGCGGGCGGCGCGGGGACCGGGGAGGCACCGCCCGCGGGGGAGGGCGGGGCGGTGCCGGACCGCGGGGGCGGTACGGGTCTGCCGTCCGGCCCGATGACCGCCACCGAGACCCCGGTGACCACACGCCCGGGCGTGGTGCCCGTGCCGGCGGGGCGCGGGGCGGGCCCCGGTCCCCGGTAGGGGCGCTCGCCGACGGCGCCGGTCTCCTTCGCGGAGACGGCCGCGGGGTCCGGGCGCGTCTCCCCCGTCTCCGGCGCGCTGCGCCACGCGGCCCACAGGGCGAGCACGGGCGCGGCGATGACGGTGGCGACGACGGTCGTGGTGACGGCCCGGCTGCGCAGGCGGCTGCGGCGCGCCGTGCGGTCCTTGGGGTCGACGGGGTAGCCGCGCCGGTCGAAGCGGGGGGCGGCGGGCGCCTGGGCGCCGCGCTGCCGGCCCGCGCTCACGGCGGACAGCATGGCGGCGTACGCGGCGGCCCGGGGCGCCTGGAGGAGGGGCAGGGGGGCCGAGGAGGCGGCCGTACCGGGCCAGGGCTCGCCGGCGGTGGACCGCTCGGCGGTGCGGCGGCAGTCGGCGCAGTCGTCGACGTGCCGTACGAGCTCGCGCCGCAGGGCGGCGCCGAGCAGCACCTGGGTGTCGCCCGTGAAGCGGGCGACGACCGGGCAGCGGCCCGATTCCACGACGGCCAGGGCCGTCCGGGTGCGCTCGACCTCGCAGGCCGCGGAGGACATCAGGGCGCGCGCGGCGTCGGTCTCCAGGCCGAGGACGGCGGCGACCTCGGGGGCGGTCAGGCCGTGCCGGACGGCCAGTTCGAGCGCTTCGCGCTGCTCGGCGGTGGTCCCGGCGGCCTCGGGCCAGGCGAGCAGCGCGAGCTCGGCCCGGCGGTACGAATCCGGCGGGGCGGGCGGCTCGGAGCCCGGGGCGTCCGGGTCCTCCGGGGCGACGAGCCGGCGCAGGCAGGCCCAGCGGGCGAGTGCGTAGAGCCAGGAGCGGCGCAGTTCCTCGTCGGCGGGGGCGCGCTCGGCCCGCTTCTCGGCGAGGGCGAGGGCTTCGCCCAGGGCGGCGGTCGCGGCGTCGTGCTCGCACAGCACCGACAGGCAGTAGGTGAAGAGCCCGTCGAGGTGGGGGTCGTACCGGAGGGGCGGCTGCTGGGCGAGGGTGTCGTGCGGGCCGGGCGGTACGACGGGAATGCGGGCCGTCCCGGCCACCGCGGCGGACGTCGCGGCCTCGCGGCCCGGCCGATCCTCGCCGGCCGGCTGCTCCTCGTACGCCTGCTGCGCGTGCTGATTGTCCCGAGGCGGGCGGGCATCGCGCGGCGCACCGCGGTGTGCGCGGTGCGCGCCGGTGGCATGCGGTCGGTGCTCTGGCCTCCTGGTCATCATCCCGGCGACGGTAGGCGGGTGACGGGCCGTTGCTGCCACTGCCGACGCAGGTTTAACCCATTCGGGTGACGTTCTCCCACAAAATAGGGACACCGCTGCGCTGTCCCCCCTGTGTTTGCGGGGGAAGCCCCGCCGGACCGCAGAAACAGGCGGCTCCGCGGTTCTGGTAATGGACGGAGCCCTGCGCGTCCTGCGCCGGACGGGGGCCCCGGAATGTCAGTGGCCCCCGCTACGGTGGCTCGCATGGCTGCCCGCACTTCTCGCTCGTCCGCCAAGGACCGGCCCTCCTACCGCTGCACCGAGTGCGGCTGGACCACCGTCAAGTGGCTCGGCCGGTGCCCCGAGTGCCAGGCGTGGGGCACGGTCGAGGAGTACGGCGCGCCCGCCGTGCGGACGACCGCGCCCGGCCGCGTCTCCTCGGCCGCGCTGCCCATCGGCCAGGTCGACGGCCGCCAGGCCACGGCGCGCAGCACGGGTGTGGACGAGCTGGACCGCGTCCTGGGCGGCGGGCTCGTGCCCGGTGCGGTGGTGCTGATCGCGGGCGAGCCGGGCGTCGGCAAGTCCACGCTCCTGCTGGACGTGGCGGCGAAGGCCGCGTCCGAGGAGCACCGCACGCTCTATGTGACGGGCGAGGAGTCCGCGAGCCAGGTGCGCCTGCGCGCGGACCGCATCGGTGCGATCGACGACCACCTCTATCTGGCGGCCGAGACGGATCTGGCCGCCGTGCTGGGCCACCTCGACTCCGTCAAGCCGTCCCTGCTGATCCTGGATTCGGTGCAGACGGTGGCCTCGCCGGAGATCGACGGCGCCCCGGGCGGCATGGCGCAGGTGCGCGAGGTGGCGGGCGCGCTGATCCGGGCCTCCAAGGAGCGGGGCATGGCCACGCTCCTGGTCGGTCACGTCACCAAGGACGGCGCGATCGCGGGCCCGCGCCTGCTGGAGCACCTGGTCGACGTGGTGCTGAGCTTCGAGGGCGACCGGCACGCGCGGCTGCGCCTGGTGCGCGGCGTGAAGAACCGCTACGGGGCGACGGACGAGGTCGGCTGCTTCGAGCTGCACGACGAGGGCATCACCGGTCTGGCCGATCCGAGCGGCCTGTTCCTCACCCGCCGCGCCGAGCCCGTCCCGGGCACGTGCCTGACGGTGACGCTGGAGGGCCGCCGCCCGCTGGTGGCCGAGGTGCAGGCGCTGACGGTCGATTCGCAGATCCCCTCGCCCCGCCGCACCACCTCGGGCCTGGAGACCTCGCGGGTGTCGATGATGCTGGCGGTGCTGGAGCAGCGGGGCCGGATCAGCGCGCTGGGCAAGCGGGACATCTACAGTGCCACGGTGGGCGGCGTGAAGCTCTCCGAGCCGGCCGCGGACCTGGCCGTGGCGCTGGCCCTGGCGAGCGCCGCGAGCGACACCCCGCTGCCGAAGAACCTGGTGGCGATCGGCGAGGTGGGCCTGGCCGGCGAGGTCCGCCGGGTCACCGGAGTGCAGCGGCGGCTGGCGGAGGCGGCCCGGCTGGGCTTCACCCACGCGCTGGTCCCGGGGGACCCCGGCAAGGTGCCCGCCGGCATGCGCGTGGTGGAGGTGGCGGACATAGGCGAGGCGCTTCGAGTGCTGCCCAAGCGGGTACCCCGGGAGAACCGGCGCAGGGCCGCGTCGGACGACCGAGCCGGGGAGAGCCCTGTCCAAGCGGGTGGGGGCCCTCTTTAATAGGCTGGACGAATAGGCTGGACGCCCGCATACGCCAGTAGACTTTGCCCTGGTCTCGCCCGTACGTACGGAAAGCAGGGCGGCCTGCGGCACCGTTGACCTTGCGACCGGAGGAGTGCAGTGGCAGCCAACGACCGGGCATCGGGCCCCGGCAAGGCCGGGGGTTCCTCCGGTGCCGACGGTCTGATGCGCGCCTCGCTGAGCGCCGTCGCGCCCGGCACGGCCTTGCGCGACGGCCTCGAACGCATCCTCCGCGGCAATACGGGCGGTCTCATCGTCCTGGGCATGGACAAGACGGTGGAGTCCATGTGCACGGGCGGTTTCGTCCTGGACGTGGAGTTCACCGCCACCCGCCTGCGCGAGCTCTGCAAGCTGGACGGCGCCCTGATCCTCGACAAGGACATCACCAAGATCGTGCGGGCGGGCGTGCAGCTCCTGCCGGACGCGTCGATCCCCACCGAGGAGACGGGCACCCGGCACCGCACGGCGCAGCGCGTCTCCATCCAGTGCGGCTTCCCCGTGGTCTCCGTCAGCCAGTCGATGCGCCTGATCGCGCTGTACGTGGGCGGTGAGCGGCGCGTGCTGGAGGAGTCCGGGGCGATCCTCTCCCGGGCCAACCAGGCCCTGGCCACCCTGGAGCGCTACAAGCTCCGGCTGGACGAGGTCGCCGGCACCCTCTCCGCCCTGGAGATCGAGGATCTGGTCACCGTCCGCGACGTGACCGCGGTCTGCCAGCGCCTGGAGCTGGTGCGCCGCATCGCCACGGAGATCGCGGAGTACGTGGTGGAGCTCGGCACCGACGGCCGCCTGCTCTCCCTCCAGCTGGACGAGCTGATCGCGGGCGTCGAGCCCGAGCGCGACCTGGTAGTTCGGGACTACGTCCCGGAGCCGACCGCCAAGCGCACCCGCACCGTCCCCGAGGCCCTGTCCGAGCTGGACGCCCTCACCCACCCCGAGCTGCTCGAACTGCCCATCGTGGCGCGCGCCCTGGGCTACAGCGGCTCCCCGGAGACGCTGGACTCGGCGGTCTCGCCGCGCGGCTACCGCCTGCTGGCGAAGGTGCCGCGCCTGCCCGGCGCGATCATAGAGCGGCTGGTCGACCACTTCGGCGGGCTGCAGAAGCTGCTGGCCGCCAGCGTGGACGACCTGCAGACGGTCGACGGCGTCGGCGAGGCCCGCGCCCGCTCGGTCCGCGAGGGGCTGTCGCGGCTGGCGGAGTCCTCGATCCTCGAACGCTACGTCTGAGGGGCCCCTGCGCCCGAGGGCCGGGCCCTCGAACGCCCCGTCCAGGACGGATCGGCCGTACGGCTCCTGCCGCACCCGGGTCGAACGGCCGGGCGGCGCGGCCGCACGCCCGGTCGTCAACCCTTTTCGTCAGGCCTTCTCCAGGGTGAATTCCACCTTTTCGGTGACACCCGCGATCCTGACCTCGGCCCGGTACTTACCGGCGCCCGCCGCCCCCTCGCCGGAAGGCGTCGCACAGCGCGGGGCGCTGCGCTTGCGGTCCCATTCCACCGTGCGCTTCGTCTCGCCCGAACCGGGGAGCTCGACCAGCACCGCGCCCGCGGCCCGGGGGCAGTCGTCGGAGGCCCACACGTGGTCGTCGCCGTCGATATGCGCAATCTTCAGAATGGCGGCGGTGGAACCGAAGTTCACCTTGCAGGCACTTCCGCCGGAGTTCTTCACGACGATCTCGAACTTCGGCTTCTCGCCGGGCCCGTAGGAGTCCTTCACGCTGCGGATCGCGAGCCGCACCGAGCCGGGCCCGCAGTCGGGCAGGGAGGAGCCGGCCGGGACGGCCTTGCCGTCGCCGGTGCCGAGGGCTCCGCTGCCGCCGCCCGTGCCCGTCGTCCCGCCGCCGCCCGCACCGGAACCGCCGGTCCCGGAGGCGCCGCCGCCGGAGCGGCCGTCACCGGAGCCGCCGCCCGTGCCGCCACTGCCCGACTCGCCGCGCCCACCGGGGCGTTGGCTGAAGTGCGGGCCGGAGGGCACCGGTCCGGGCGTGATGGTGGTGTTGTCGGCCGGGTTCTTCCCGTCCGAGCCCTTGCCCTGGTCATCACCTGAGCCACCGTCACCCCCCAGGGTGACGAACCAGAGCCCGACGAGAACGAGAAGGCCGAGCAGGCCAAGCGCAACTGCCCTCCGCCGCCAATAGATGGAGGAGGGAAGCGGCCCGATCGGATTGCGCAGAGATCCCACGCGAAGACTCTACGAGACATCGGCGGGGGCACCAGCCCATACCCGCCGGGTGGGTGCCGGATTTTCGCATCATCGGTCCGCCGTCAGGCGGTTTTCGCGGTCCGCCGCCTGACGAAAGTCGGATGGACTGCCTGCCGATAGCCCGGTGTGGCGCCGAAGTGACGGACCGTAGGCTCCCGGAACCATGGACACCGTGGACAACGACCTCTATCGCGACGTCACCGAATTCGCCCGCTCCACACCGGAGTGGGTGCACAGCCTTGCGGAAATCGGCACGGAGGCCGGGCTGTTGCTGCTGATGGCCGTGGCCGTCGCCGTTTGGTGGCGCAACAGGCGGACGGGGGCGCGCGGCGTCGCGCTCGCGCTGCTCGTACCGGTCACGACCGCGGTCGCCTACGGGATCAGCGAGATCGTCAAGAGCCTGGTGGACGAGGAGCGGCCGTGCCGGGCGGTCCGGGGCGCGGTCGCCTCGCTCGCGCCCTGCCCGCCGCACGGCGACTGGTCGTTCCCCAGCAACCACGCGACGCTCGCGGCCGCGCTGGCCACCGGGATCGTCCTCGCCCGGCGGGTGCTCGCCTGGGCCGTGCTGCCCATGGCCCTGCTAGTCGCCTTCTCGCGGGTCTTCCTCGGCGTGCACTACCCGCACGACGTGGCCGTGGGTCTCCTGCTCGGCGCCGCCGTGGCGCTCCTGGGCGGGCTGCTGCTCGCGCGGTGGGCCACCTCGCTCGTGGACCGGGCGGGGCGGGGGCGGCTGCGGATGCTGGTGCGGGCGTAAGCAGGGGGCAGGAAGCAGAGGGCAGGAAGCAGGGGCCGTGCCCGGGCACGGCTCCCCGGGGCACGAGGGCCGCGGGCCTCACGCCGTGGGGCGCGTCCACTCCGTCTTGTGGCCGAAGCCCTGGCCGTTGTCGATCAGGCGCAGCCAGTCGGGGCGCAGCTCCCACAGGTCGGTGCGTTCCATCGCCTGCCGGAGCCGGTCGTTGTGGTCGACGTACGGGAAGCGCTCGCTGTACGCGCGCCACCCGGCCTCGCGCTCGGCGTCCTCCAGGCGGCGGCAGGTGCCGCGGCCTTGAAGGCCCGTCAGGGCCGTCCACACCTGGCCGTCGCGCTGGGCGGTGAACGCGACCCGGGCGCCCGCGCCCGGGTCGCCCGTGCTCGCGGCGACGAGGGCGCGGCCGTGCCGGGTGGTGGCCGAGGTGACGAAGAGCAGTGCGGTGGGGTCGTCGCCGGGCGGTCCGGCCGGTTCGGTGGGCCCGGCGAGGGCGTAGAGCACCGCGCACGCCTGCGGGCCGTCCTCGTCCGCGTAGGCCAGGGTGAGGGTCGAGTGCGCGTCGAGGGCCGCCCGGATCTCGCGTGGCGGCCGCTGCTCCGTATCGCTCATGACCTCATTCCACCGCGTCCGGCCGGGGCCGACCAATCGGGGGGCCGGTCAGCCCACGGCCGAACCGGTGACCAGCCCCGCCTCGTGGGCGACGATCGCGGCCTGCACCCGGTTGCCGACCCCCAGCCGGTCGAGGACCGCGCTGACGTAGCCCTTGACCGTGCCCTCCACCAGGTGGAGGCGGCGGCCGATGCCCGCGTTCGAGAGTCCTTCGCCCAGCAGGGCGAGGACCTCGCGCTCGCGGGCCGTCAGCCCGGCGATCCGGGCGCGGGCGGCGGCCCCGCGCGTCAGGCGCTCGCCGCCGAGCTCGGCGATGACGTGCAGGGCGACCTTCGGGGAGAGGTAGGCGCCGCCGTCCGCGACGGCGCGGACACCGGCCATCAGTTCGTAGGGGTCGCCGGACTTGAGGAGGAAGCCGGTGGCTCCGCCGCCCAGGGCGCGGGAGACGTAGGCGTCCTCGGAGAAGGTGGTGAGGATCGCGACGGCCGTGCCGGGCGCGCTCCGGCGGATCTCCTCGCACGCGGCGAGGCCGTCCAGGCGGGGCATGCGGATGTCGAGGAGCGCCACGTCCGGGCGGTGGGCGCGGGCGGCTTCGACGGCCTCGTGGCCGTCCGCCGCCTCCGCGACCACCTCGATGCCGGGGTCGGCGGACAGAATCGCGCAGACTCCGGCGCGGATCATCGCCTCGTCGTCGGCGACGAGGACTCTGACGGTGCTCACCGCAGCCACTCCTTCTCTTCCTGTTGCACGACGCCGGAGGTCCCGGCGCGCGGGATGCGGCTCTTGTCGACGAGGTGCCCGTCGCGGAAGCAGAGCCGGAAATGTTCGACGCTGACGAAGAGTTCGCCGCTCGCCCGGTAGTAGCGGCACTCGGCGCCGGCGGGCGGGACGCCCGGGGCCCGGTCGGCCGGCGGGTCGGCGACCTGCCGGTCCGGCAGGAACGGGGCGACGTCGGCGTACGGCGCTCCGACGGGCAAGGCGGCGTAGTCGGCGGGCTTCAGGACCGAGTGGCCCTTGATGTACGCGTACCAGCCGAAGGCCGCGGAGACGAAGACGGCGCCGGCGGCGGCCGCGACGGCGAAGGGGACGGCGAACCGCCGCCGGGCCGTGCGGTGAGCCTGTGCGAGGCCCGCCGGTTGCCCGGCCCGTCCGGCCGCCGAGGGCCGGGGCGCGGGGCGGAGCCCCGGGTCGTGCGGCAGCCGCGCGCTCACCTCGAACCCCCCGTCGTCCCCGGAAGGTCCCGCCCTGAACTCGCCTCCCGCGAGCGCCACCCGCTCCCGCAGGCCCAGCAGGCCCGTACCGCCTCCGGGTGCCGGGGAGGCAACCGTGGGGCCGGGGCCCGGGCCGGTCACGACCGTCACCGACGTCTCCCCCGCCCCGCCCGCCCCACTCTCCACGGTTACCGAAACCTCCGCCCCCGGCGCGTGCTTGGCCGCGTTCGTCAGCGCCTCCTGGACGACGCGGTACGCGGCCCGCTCCACGAGCGGCGGCAGCGCCGTCTCACGCGGCAGCCGGGCGCGTACGGGCAGGCCCGAGGCCGCCGCGCGGTCCACAAGGGCGCGGAGCGAGTCGTCCGGCGGGGTCAGCGGCGCGGGCGCGGCCGGGCCGGCTTCGCGGAGGACGCCGATGATGTCGCGGAGCCGGTCCGTCGCCGACGCCGCGGCCCCGCGCAACTCCGCGGCGGCCGCCCGGTGCGCCGCGTCGAGGCCGGGTGCGACCTGCAGGGCCCCGGCGCGCAGGGCGATCAGGCTCAGTTCGTGGCCGAGGGAGTCGTGCATGTCCTGGGCGATGCGGGTGCGTTCCCGCAGCCGGGCCCGGTCCGCGACGATCTCCTGCTCGCGCTCCAGCTGCGCCGCCCGGCTCCAGCCCGCGGCGACGAGCTCGCGGGCCTGGCGCCGGTAGCGGCCGGCCAGCCAGGGGAAGACCGCGCCGAAGAGCAACGTGCCGGTCAGAACCAGCCATTCGACGACGGGGTCGACGTCGCGGGCGAGGACGAGCAGCGTGCCGGCGGCCGCGACGGCCGGGAAGGCGTACAGCGCGGGGCGGGCGGCGGCCGAGCGGCGGCCCAGCAGGTAGGCGAGGACGGAGAGCGCGGGCCCGTAGGAGAGCGTGAAGAGGGAGGGGGATGTGGCGAGCCCGAGTCCGGCGGCGAGGGCCAGGGCGAGCACCGGACGGGCCCGGGAGACGGCCACGGCGACGGCGAGGACGGCCGCGCCGCCCGCGCTCTGCCACCAGGGCCGGGGCGCGTTCACGCCGGTCAGGTCCGCGAGTGCGCCGGGCACGGCGAGCACCGCCCACAGCAGGGCGTCGGGCAGGGCCCTGAACGGGGCGGTGATCGTGCGGCGGCTCACCGGTCCGACGGTACAAGCCGAGCCCGTCCGCGCACCCCTGACGAAAGTCGGACGAAAGTCAGGGGAACGGGGCCCGGCGCGTTTCTCCGTCGTGCGCGGCCGTGCCAGGATCGGAAGCGCCATGACTGTCACAGACCGCACCACCACCCGTTCCGAGTCCTCCTCCGAGCCCCTTCCCGTGGAGCTCCACGGCCCGGTCATCGACTGGTTCGCCGCGAACGCCCGCGATCTGCCCTGGCGGCGCCCCGAAGCCGGCGCCTGGGGCGTGATGGTCAGCGAGTTCATGCTGCAGCAGACGCCGGTCAGCCGGGTGCTGCCCGTCTACGAGCAGTGGCTCGCGCGCTGGCCGCGCCCGGCGGACCTGGCGGCGGAGCCGCCCGGGGAGGCGGTGCGCGCGTGGGGCCGGCTCGGCTATCCGCGGCGGGCGCTGCGGCTGCACGCCGCCGCTACGGCGATCACGGAGCTGCACGGCGGCGACGTGCCGCGCGACCACGCCAGGCTGCTGGCGCTGCCGGGCGTCGGCGAGTACACGGCGGCCGCGGTGGCCTCCTTCGCCTACGGGCAGCGGCACGCGGTCCTCGACACCAACGTGCGCAGGGTGTTCGCGCGCGCCGTGAGCGGCGCGCAGTACCCGCCGAACGCGACCACCGCGGCCGAGCGCAAGCTGGCCCGGGCGCTGCTGCCGGAGAGCGAGCCGGTGGCCGCCCGCTGGGCCGCCGCGACCATGGAGCTCGGCGCTCTGGTGTGCACGGCGCGCACGCCGGTCTGCGGGCGCTGCCCGATCGCCGGCCGGTGCGCCTGGCTCGCCGCGGGATCCCCCGCGCACGACGGCCCGCCGCGCCGCGGCCAGACGTATGCGGGGACGGACCGGCAGGTGCGCGGCAAGCTGCTCGCGGTGCTGCGCGAGGCGCTGGAGCCCGTACCGCAGGTGGCGCTGGACGCGGTGTGGGACGAGCCGGTGCAGCGGGCCCGTGCGCTGGACGGGCTGGTGGCGGACGGCCTGGTGGAGCCGCTGGCCGACGGCAGGTACCGGCTGCCGCTCACGTAACCGCGAAGGGGGCTCCCGAACAGGACAGAGCCCCCTTTTCACGCCCTACCGCCCCTGCTCCCGCACCGCTGTTACACAACCTATGGACAGCTGTGCACCTGCCGCAGTGCTGCCGCACATCACGTCGCAACAGCTCCTCCGTAGCGTCCTACCCGTGCTGGGAGACCACCAGCGTGACGCGGGGAATGCAAGCGGAATGGAGGCTGCGAGATGGCCAGCAGCGGCAAGGTTCTGGACTTCGAGGAGTACGTGCGCAACCGTCAGGACGCCCTCCTGCGCAGCGCCCGCCGTCTCGTGCCGGACCCCATCGACGCACAGGACCTCCTCCAGACCGCACTGGTGCGCACCTACGGCCGCTGGGAAGGCATAGCGGACAAGTCGCTGGCCGACGCCTACCTCCGCCGTGTCATGATCAACACTCGTACGGAGTGGTGGCGCGCCCGCAAGCTCGACGAGGTGCCCACCGAGCAGCTCCCCGACGCGAGCGTCGAGGACAGCACGGAGCAGCACGCCGACCGCGCCCTGCTGATGGACGTCCTCGGGGTCCTGGCGCCCAAGCAGCGCAGCGTCGTCGTGCTGCGACACTGGGAGCAGATGAGCACCGAGGAGACCGCGGAGGCGCTCGGCATGTCGACCGGCACGGTCAAGAGCACGCTGCACCGGGCCCTGGCCCGGCTGCGCCAGGAGCTGGAGAGCCGCGACCTGGACTTCCACGCCCTCGAGCGCAACGAGCGGGGGCAGGAACGGTGCGCAGCCTGAAAAAGGCGGCTCCCCCCAGGCCGGTTCTGATCACCGGCGGCACGGTCACAGCTCTGGCCGCGGCCGCCGGTCTTCTGCTTGCCGGATGCGATGCGGGCAGCGAGGGCGTCCGCAAGGAAGGCACCGCGCAGACGCAGTCCGCGGCGAAGCCGACCCGCATGCCCTCGGCCTCGGCGACGGCGGACCGGCCGCACGAGAAGATCGACGCCGTAAAGCTGATCAAGAACGATCCGAAGATCGGCAGCCAGGTCAAGAAGGACCTGAAGCCGTGCGTGAAGAACCAGTACCCGCTGGACGTGATCTACGGGAAGCTGACCGACGGCAGCCGCGACGACATCATCGTCAACATCCTCACGTGCGGCGATTCCGTGGGCGTGGGCTCGTATGTGTACCGTGCGAAGAGCGACGGCTCCTACGAGAACGTGTTCATGATCGAGCAGGCGCCCGTCTACTCCGAGATCGACCGCCGCGACCTCCGCGTCACCAAGCAGGTCTACGGCCCCGGTGACGCGGTCTGCTGCGCCTCGGGCGAAGATGTCATGACGTACCACTGGTCGGGTACGGAGTTCCGGGAGACCGGTCGCACGCACACCGACTACAGCAAGGTCGGCAACACCGACAAGGGCGATCTCCCCAGCGTGGGGACGGAGGGCTGAGGGCAGCGTGGCCGATACGCATGTGCTCTTCGTGGAGGACGACGACGTCATCCGTGAGGCGACCCAGCTGGCACTGGAGCGCGACGGCTTCGAGGTGACCGCGGTGCCGGACGGGCTGCTGGGGCTGGAGAAGTTCCGCGCCCGCAAGCCCGACATCGCGCTGCTCGACGTCATGGTCCCGGGCCTGGACGGGGTCAGCCTCTGCCGCCGGATCCGTGACGAGTCGACCGTCCCCGTGATCATGCTGTCGGCGCGCGCGGACTCCATCGACGTCGTCCTGGGCCTGGAGGCCGGGGCCGACGACTACGTCACCAAGCCCTTCGACGGCGCCGTGCTCGTCGCCCGCATAAGGGCCGTGCTGCGCCGCTTCGGGCACGCCAGCGGGCCGAACGGCGCCGCCGGGGCCGACACCCCCGAGGAGCTGGAGGGCGGCGTGCTGCGCTTCGGCGACCTGGAGGTCGACACGGACGGCATGGAGGTCCGCAAGGGCGGCGTGCCCGTCGCGCTGACCCCGACCGAGATGCGGCTGCTGCTGGAGTTCTCCGCCGCGCCCGGCACGGTGCTCTCCCGCGACCGGCTGCTGGAGCGGGTGTGGGACTACGGCTGGGGCGGCGACACCCGGGTCGTCGACGTCCACGTGCAGCGGCTGCGCGGCAAGATCGGCCAGGACCGGATCGAGACGGTCCGCGGCTTCGGCTACAAGCTCAGAGGGTGACGAGGGTGACCACCCCATGGTGATCCGCCCCGTGGTGCCCCGCCCGACGGCGATCCGCCCGGCGGGGAGCGGCCCGGCGGGGAGCGGCCCGACCGACCCGGCGGGGACCGGCTCGACCGACCCGGCGGGGACCGGCTCGTGGTGAAGCTCGCCCTCCGCTCCGGTCTGCGCTGGAAGGTCAGCCTCGCCATCGCGGGCGTCAGCGCGCTGGTCGCGGTGGCGCTCAGCCTCGTCGTGCACAACGCCGCCCGCCTGTCGATGCTCGACAACAGCCGCGACGTCATGGACGAGCGCGTACAGATCGCCCAGCGGTACTACGAGAACACCGGCCGGCTGATGCTGCACGCCAAGCTCGACGACCCCACGCTGCCCAAGCCGCTGCGCGACGCCGCCGCCATCGGCCAGCGCGCCACGTTCCTGCAGGACTCCGGCGGCAAGGGCTCGCCCGAGGTCTGGGCCTCGGTGCCGGTCCGCAACGGCAAGATCCTCTCGATCCACACCCGGTTCAAGGACCGGTTCTCCATCATCGACGCGCTCGACAAGGCGCTGATCATCGGCTCGGTCTCCGTCGTCCTCGGCGGCTGCGCGCTCGGCATCCTCATCGGCGACCAGCTCTCCCGCCGGCTGCGCAAGGCCGCGACGGCCGCCCGCAAGCTCGCCGACGGCGACTCCGAGGTGCGGGTGCGCGAGGCCATCGGCGGCCGCGTCCGCGACGAGACCGACGACCTGGCCCGCGCCGTCGACGGCATGGCCGAGGCGCTCCAGCGCCGCCTGGAGGCCGAGCGGCGCGTCACCGCCGACATCGCCCACGAGCTGCGCACCCCCGTCACCGGCCTGCTCACCGCCGCCGAACTGCTGCCGCCGGGCCGGCCCACCGAGCTCGTCCGCGACCGCGCCCAGGCCATGCGCACGCTCGTCGAGGACGTCCTGGAGGTCGCCCGGCTGGACGGCTTCGCCGAGCGCGCCGAGATGCAGGAGATCCTGCTGGGCGAGTTCGTCGAACGCCGGGTCCGCACGTTCGAGCCCGAGGCCCGCGTACGGGTCGCCCGGGACGCCTACGTCTCCACGGACCCACGCCGCCTGGAGCGCATCATCGGCAATCTCCTGGCCAATGCCGCCAAGCACGGCAAGGCCCCGTTCGACGTCACCGTCGAGGGGCGCGTCCTGCGCGTGCGCGACCACGGGCCCGGCTTCCCCGAGGAGCTGCTCCAGGACGGGCCGAGCCGGTTCCGCACGGGCAGCAAGGACCGGGCGGGCAAGGGCCACGGCCTGGGCCTGACCATCGCCGCCGGGCAGGCCCGGGTGCTGGGCGCACGCCTGACCTTCCGCAACGCCGACCCGGAGGTCGAGGGCGGCACGGGGGCCATCGCGGTGCTGTGGCTGCCGGAGTCGGCGCCGACGAGCACGGGGACGTTCCCGATCATCCAGGTGCCGGACTAGCGCGCCCGACGCTCCCGCCGCGGCCTCACGGGCCTCACGGGCCTCACAGGCGTCACGGGCGTCACATCGGGTCGACGCACTCGCCCCAGTTCTTGTCGAGGTCCAGCTGCTCGTTGCGCTGCGTCAGCGAGAACCAGTTGCCGGAGTCGTCGCGCAGGATCGCCTCCGTGCCGTACGGCCGCTCCTGGGGCTCCTGCAGGAAGTCCACGCCCCTGGCCTTGAGCGTCTCGTAGTCGCGGTGGATGTCGTCGGTGCTCAGCACCCCGGCCCCCAGCACGCCCTTGGACACCAGCTTCTTCATGGCCTCCGCCGACTCCGGGTCGAGCCCGGGCGGGCCGGGGACCATCAGCGTCAGCTGGACGTCCGGCTGGTCCTTGGCGCCCACCGTGAGCCAGCGCATTCCCTTCTCGCCGCCCATGGTCATATCGGTCCGGACCTCTAGACCGAGCTTCTCCGTGTAGAAATCCTTCGCCCGGTCCTGGTCGAGGACCCAGACGGTGGTGATGGCAATTCCCTTGATCATGACGCGCTCCGATCACCGGCTTTTGCGCTGCATTACCACCGTAAAAGCAGGAGCCGGTGCACCGCGTGTCGCGGTGCACCGGCTCCCGGTGGATCCGATGGATCAGACGGCTCAGAGGGACCCGCCGTGGGCCTTCAGGAAGCCGACCGGCTCGATGGAGGAGCCGTAGTTCGGGGTGGTGCGGATCTCGAAGTGCAGGTGGGGGCCGGACGAATTGCCGGTGGAGCCCGACAGGCCGATGACCTGGCCGGTGCTGACGCTCTGGCCGACCGAGACCTTCACCTGCGAGAGGTGGGCGTACTGGGAGTACGTGTTGTCGTCGTGCTTGATCACGATGGCGTTGCCGTACGCGGGGCCGTCGCCGCCGCCGTTCGGGCCGGCCTTGACGACGGTGCCGCCGTGGACGGACATGACGGGCGTGCCGCTGCCGACGACCAGGTCCTGGCCGCTGTGCTTGGCGGCCCACATCTTGCCGGCCTTGCCGAACGGCTGGCCGACCTGGTACTCGGCCAGGGGCGCGACCCAGGCGTCGGCGCGGTTACGGGAGGCCTCGGCCTGCTTGCGGGCCTCCTCGGCGCGCTCGGCCGCGTCCCGCTTGGCCTGCTCGGCGTTCTGCTTCTCCTTCTCCGCCACCTTCAGCTGCGTCTCGGCCTGCTTGTGCAGCGAGTCGTCCAGCGTCGCGAGGGACGCGAACGCGGGGAACTCGCTCACCGAGGCGGTGGTGTCGGCTGCGAGCGCGACCCCGGAACCCAGCGCGACCGAGGCTCCCAGGCCGGCTGCCACGACGGCGACGCGGGTACGGAGAACGGTCTTGCTCGGGTTACGGAAAGCGGTGCGCTTCGACATACGGATAAACCTCCAGGCATAAACAGGTCCCGGCTGCGGACCGGGATCGCCATACCTTGGTAACCCGCATTCGCCGCCCTGCCAAGGACGGCCTCTACTAACGAATGCCGTAGCGACGGGGAGGTAATTCATGCCGCCCTGACCAGCGATTCCCTCTGTTTTTCCGGGTAAATGAGGGCCGCGCCGACTGCTAATTCCCTTAGTACGTGACCCACGCCCTATGGCGGGTGTCACCGCCGAAGGACATTCGGCCTCCCCGGTTCCGGGACCAAAGTCCCGGCCGCAGCGGTACGCTCCCGGTCAGCGGTCGCGCACGCAGCGCAGCGGCCGCCGGGGCCGGGGGTGGAGCGATGAGCAGCGGGTTCGAAGAGGTGGAGCTGGCGGATGCCGTCCAGGCGGTGCGGGAGGGGCTGACCTCGGCGGCGGCCCGGGGCGCGGGCCAGGACCTGGCCTTCGACGTGGGCGAGATCGCCATGGAGTTCACCGTCGAGATCCGCAAGGACGCCAAGGGCTCGGGCGGGGTGAAGGCCTGGGTGGTCAGCGCGGACGCGGAGGCGTCGCGCGGCTCGACCCGTACCCACAAGGTCTCCTTCACCCTGACGCCGAGGGACACCCGCACGGGCGGCAGCTGGCGCGTGGGCAACGAGCGGCCGGGCGGGGTGTCGCGGTTCGGGTCCTCCGGGCAGTAGCGGTGGGCCGGGCGAGAGCGCCGATCCCGTCGGCCGAGGACCGGCTGGTGGCCGTGCTGGGCACGCGGCAGGGCAGCGGGGTGCTGCTGACGCCGGAGCTGGTGCTGACGAGCGCGCATTTGTTCGATGCGGGGGACGCGGTCGAGGTCGCCGCACCGGACGGCGACGGGCCCGTTCCCTGTGACGTCGTCTGGTCGGGCGACCCGGATGCGTGCGACGTGGCGCTCCTCGTGGCCCGCAGGCCCGTGCTGCCCCTCAGGTTCCCGGCGCCCCTCGGGCTCCCGCCGCCGCTGCGCTGGGGCAAGTGCGCCGGCTGGCAGCCGATGCCGCGCTGCCAGGTCCTGGGCTTTCCGCAGGTCCAGCGGTACGGGCCCGGCGAGCTGGAGGCCGCACAGATCCCCGGCACCCTCATGCCCCTGTCGGGCCGGATGCGCGGCCGGTACGTCCTGCACGCCGACCACCACCCCCCGGCACCCGTCCCGGACGGCTCGCCCTGGGCCGGCCTGTCGGGCGGGCCGGTGTTCGCGGGCCCGCTGCTGATCGGCATCGCGAGCGGGGACCCGCTGGGCTGGCAGCACTCGTCCATCGAGTCGGTGCCGCTGACCGCCGTGATCGACGAGCCCGGCTTCCGGAAGGCCCTGCTGGAGCACTGGCCCGACCCGCCGGAGTTCGAGGAGATCTCCTCCGCCTATCCCGAGGACCTGGCCTACGAGCCCGCGTACGCGAAGGCGGTCAAGGCCGCGTACAGCCGGCTGGAGATCTTCGGTCTGGACGAGCTGAGCTCGGGCGACTGGGACCTGGACACGGCCTACCTGAGCCTGGAGGCCCAGTGCTCGCCCGCGGCGCGGCCGGGCCCTCCGGAGCCCCGGGGGCGGATCGAGGACCTCCTCGGCTCGCGCCCGCGGACCGTCCTGCGGGGCGAGGCGGGCGCGGGCAAGACGACCCTCGTGTGGTGGCTGGCCTCCCACGCCGTGTGCCGCACCCTGCCCGCGCAGCTGGCCGAGCTCGACGGGCTGATCCCCTTCGTGGTCCCCATGCGCAGCCTCGCCGCCCGGGGCATCACCTCTCCCACCCCGTCCCAGCTCCCCAAGATCGCCCGCCTGCCGGTCGACAGGCCGCCCGACGGCTGGGCGGGGCGCGTCCTGGACGCGGGCCGCGGGCTGCTGCTGGTGGACGGGATGGACGAGATCCCGCAGGCGGACCGCGAGCTGGCCCGCAAGTGGCTCGCCGGGCTCCTGCGGATGTATCCGCGGACGCGCTGCCTGGTCACCGTGCGCCCCCTGGCCGTCGGCAGCGACTGGCTGGAACAGGAGGGCTTCGAGGAGCTGCGGCTGCTCCCCCTGGGCGACGAGGACATCCAGTCGTTCACCGGCGCGTGGCACAGGGCCGCCCGGCTGGAATGCGACAGATACGCGGACGAGCACTGGGCGAGACGCCAGCGCAAACGGCTCGATGCGCTCGAACGCGAGCTCGACCGGGAATTCCGGCGCAACGACGTACTCCGCGATCTGGCGCGGACACCGCTGCTGTGCGCCGTCATCTGCGCCCTGCACCGGCAGCGCAACGGATTCCTCCCGGAGACCCGCTGGGACCTCTACAGCGCCGCGCTGAACCTGATGCTGGCGACCCGCGACATCCACCGCCGCATTCATCAGCCGGAGGGCATCGAACTCACGGCGGACGAGGGCCGTCAGCTGCTGCAGCGCATCGCGGTCTGGCTGGTGCGGAACGGCCGCGCCGAGCTCACGCGCGCCCAGGCCGTCCGCCAGCTCGAATCGGCGCTGCGGGGCCTGCGCCGCGTACGGGCGCAGGGCACGGCCCATGCCGTTCTGACGCACCTGCTCAACCGCAGCGGGCTGCTCCAGGAGCGCTCACCGGATTCGATCCAGTTCATCCACCGCACCTTCCAGGACTATCTCGCGGCGAAGGAACTCCAGGAGAGCGACTGCCTGGACGAATTACTGCTCCACGCGGCGGAGGAACAGTGGCAGGACGTTCTCCGGCTGGCCGTCGGCCACTGCAGCCGGAGCGAGGAGCACCGGCTCGTCGCGGGTCTGACGGCGACGGCGGACAAGGCCCCGGACCGGGAGACGGAGTGGCCCTTGCGCGCGCTGGCGGCGCATTGCGCGCTGAATGCCCGGTACATCGAGGACGAGCAGTACGAGCAGGTGTGGAAAGGCCTGAGGAGGCTCCTTCCGGCCCGCGACGAGAGGGAGCTGCATGCCCTGGGCCGGGACGTCGTGGCAGCCCTTTCACTGAAAACGCGCTGAAAACGCGGGGCGGCCCCGGAACCGTGAGGTTCCGGGGCCGCCCCGCTGTCGCGGAATGAGCTGTGGCAGGAGCGCTTACGCGTCCTTGGACAGGTTCGGACCCGCCCCGCCCGCAGCCGACTCGATCGGCGGGGTGTCCGGCAGGGCCGACTTCTCCTCGCCGCGGAAGGTGAACTTCTTCTCCTCACCCTCGCCCTCGGTGCCGACGACCACGATGTGGCCGGGGCGCAGCTCGCCGAAGAGGATCTTCTCCGAGAGGATGTCCTCGATCTCGCGCTGGATCGTGCGGCGCAGCGGGCGGGCGCCCAGGATCGGGTCGTAGCCCTTCTTCGCCAGGAGCGACTTGGCCTCGGAGCTGAGCTCGATGCCCATGTCGCGGTCCTTGAGCCGCTCGTCCACCTTGGCGACCATGAGGTCGACGATCTGGATGATGTCTTCCTCGGTGAGCTGGTGGAAGACCACCGTGTCGTCGACACGGTTGAGGAACTCGGGCCGGAAGTGCTGCTTGAGCTCCTCGTTGACCTTGGCCTTCATGCGCTCGTAGCCGGTCTTGACGTCGCCCTGGGCGGCGAAGCCCAGGTTGAAGCCCTTGGAGATGTCCCGGGTGCCGAGGTTCGTCGTCATGATGATGACGGTGTTCTTGAAGTCCACGACCCGGCCCTGGGAGTCGGTCAGGCGACCGTCCTCCAGGATCTGCAGGAGCGAGTTGAAGATGTCCGGGTGGGCCTTCTCGACCTCGTCGAACAGGACCACCGAGAACGGCTTGCGGCGGACCTTCTCCGTCAGCTGGCCGCCCTCTTCGTAGCCCACGTAGCCGGGGGGCGAGCCGAAGAGGCGCGAGACGGTGTGCTTCTCGCTGAACTCCGACATGTCGAGGGAGATCAGGGCGTCCTCGTCGCCGAAGAGGAACTCGGCGAGGGTCTTGGACAGCTCGGTCTTACCGACACCCGAGGGGCCGGCGAAGATGAACGATCCGCCCGGACGCTTGGGGTCCTTGAGGCCCGCACGGGTGCGCCGGATGGCCTGGGAGAGCGCCTTGATGGCGTCCTTCTGGCCGATGACGCGCTTGTGCAGCTCGTCCTCCATGCGCAGCAGGCGGGAGGACTCCTCCTCCGTCAGCTTGAAGACCGGGATGCCGGTGGCCGTGGCGAGGACCTCGGCGATCAGCTCGCCGTCGACCTCGGCGACGACGTCCATGTCGCCGGCCTTCCACTCCTTCTCCCGCTTGGTCTTCGCGGCGAGGAGCTGCTTCTCCTTGTCGCGCAGGGAGGCGGCCTTCTCGAAGTCCTGCGAGTCGATCGCGGACTCCTTCTCCCGGCGCACGTCGGCGATCTTCTCGTCGAACTCGCGGAGGTCCGGCGGCGCGGTCATCCGGCGGATGCGCATCCGGGAGCCGGCCTCGTCGATCAGGTCGATCGCCTTGTCCGGCAGGAAGCGGTCGGAGATGTAGCGGTCGGCGAGCGTGGCGGCCTGGACCAGCGCCTCGTCCGTGATGGAGACGCGGTGGTGGGCCTCGTAGCGGTCGCGCAGACCCTTGAGGATCTCGATCGTGTGCGGCAGCGAGGGCTCCGCGACCTGGATGGGCTGGAAGCGGCGCTCGAGGGCGGCGTCCTTCTCCAGGTGCTTGCGGTACTCGTCGAGCGTGGTGGCACCGATGGTCTGCAGCTCGCCGCGGGCCAGCATCGGCTTGAGGATGCTGGCGGCGTCGATCGCGCCCTCGGCGGCGCCCGCACCCACCAGGGTGTGGAGCTCGTCGATGAACAGGATGATGTCGCCGCGGGTGCGGATCTCCTTGAGGACCTTCTTCAGGCGCTCCTCGAAGTCACCGCGGTAGCGGGAGCCGGCGACCAGGGCGCCGAGGTCGAGGGTGTAGAGGTGCTTGTCCTTGAGGGTCTCGGGCACCTCGCCCTTGACGATGGCCTGGGCCAGGCCCTCGACGACGGCGGTCTTGCCGACGCCGGGCTCGCCGATGAGGACCGGGTTGTTCTTCGTACGGCGGGACAGGACCTGCATGACCCGCTCGATCTCCTTCTCGCGCCCGATGACCGGGTCGAGCTTGGATTCGCGGGCGGCCTGCGTCAGGTTGCGGCCGAACTGGTCCAGGACGAGCGAGGTCGAGGGCGTGCCCTCGGCCGGGCCGCCGGCCGTGGCGGCTTCCTTGCCCTGGTAGCCGGAGAGCAGCTGGATGACCTGCTGCCGGACTCGGTTGAGATCGGCGCCCAGCTTCACGAGGACCTGGGCGGCGACGCCCTCGCCCTCGCGGATCAGGCCGAGCAGGATGTGCTCGGTGCCGATGTAGTTGTGGCCGAGCTGAAGGGCCTCGCGGAGCGAGAGCTCCAGCACCTTCTTCGCACGGGGGGTGAAGGGGATGTGCCCGGACGGGGCCTGCTGGCCCTGGCCGATGATCTCCTCCACCTGCTGGCGGACCGCCTCGAGCGAAATCCCGAGGCTCTCCAGGGCCTTAGCGGCGACACCCTCACCCTCGTGGATCAGGCCCAGGAGGATGTGCTCGGTGCCGATGTAGTTGTGGTTGAGCATCCGGGCTTCTTCCTGAGCCAGGACGACAACCCGCCGCGCACGGTCGGTGAACCTCTCGAACATCGTTAATCGCTCCTCAGAGCGGTCAGGCAAGTAGGGGTCGGTCCCCTCCCTGTCCTTCCGCATGCTAGTCCCGCGGGACGGGACAGCTCATTCCAACTGCCGACATCCGTCCGGATCACCCCGCGTCGGCGGGGAAACCTGCTGCCGAACAGCCGACATCTCCTCCAACCCGATGGTGGGAGACGATGTTCCCGCAGGCCAGGCATATACGCTCGCCGTCACTACGCCGACGGCGAACGCGAGCCCGGCCCGACACGCCCGCCCATCGCCCGCCGCCACCCTTGATGACGCGCTCCGCGCGGTGTCGCACCGCCTCTTCCCATGGGGAACCTCTTACCCGCAAGGATTGACAATCCATGCGGCGCGGGCACCGTCCATCCGCTACGGGCGAACACCCTCACGCCGCCCGGAGCGCCTGTGCGCCCCCCACTCCTTATACGGAGTGTGCCCAACTACCCACCCAGAGTAACCTCTTGGCGTTTTCACAGTTGCACCGCACATGACCGTTGCCCTCCCGCGCCCCGGCGGTCCCGCAGATCAATGGTGCCAGGCGCGTCGGTGGTACGAGCACGAGCTGGGCTGGCCGACCTCCGGCGCGACGCCCCTGGAGCTGCCGACCGGCCTCCGCTTCGACGTCCTGGACCTTCCCCTGGACGCCGGCTCCGCCGTGCTCGGCCGCCCGGTGCGCACCGGCCCCGTCGCCCTCGACGTCCGGACGCGGAGGCTGTGGTTCCTGGTCGCCGCGGGCAGCGCGGACGAGCTGCCGGAGCTGCTCGACTGGCTGGAGTGGGGCGCGGTCCCCCTGGACCTGGCCGCGCTGGGGCAGGGCGGGCGGATCGCCGCGCCGGTGCCCGTCGGCCCGGGCCACGGGCGCTTCGGGGCGCTCGGTCCCGGGAAGCCGGACAAGCCGGGAAGGGCCGTGTGGGTACGGCCTCCCGTACCGGGGAGCCCTGGGAACGAGGTCGAGCCGTCACTGCCGGTGACCGGCCTCGGGGGCGAGGGGGGCGCCCCCGATCTCGCACGGCTCGTGGGCGCGGCGGCCACGGAGGTCCACCGGGCCCGGTTGCTGCGCGCCCGCAGGGCACGCTCGCAGGGGCCGGCGGAAGATCAGCCGTTGGCCTTCTCGTACGCCTCGCGGATGTCGGCGGGCACGCGGCCGCGGTCGTTGACGCTGTAGCCGTTCTTCTTGGCCCAAGCGCGGATCTTCGCGGTGTCGGGGCTGCCGGCAGCGGCGGCGGCGCGCACCTTGCCACGAGCGCCCGCGGCACGGCCGCCGGTACGGCGCCCGCTGCGGGTGTACGGCTCCAGCAGACCGCGGAGCTTGTCAGCGTTGGCCGTGGTGAGGTCGATCTCGTACGTCTTCCCGTCCAGGGCGAACGTCACGGTCTCGTCGGCCTCGCCACCGTCGAGGTCATCGACAAGAAGGACCTGAACCTTCTGCGCCACGGGGAATCCTTTCAGTGGAAAATGGGATTACGGAGGAATAGCAAACCGCCTTTCCCGGAAAAACACAAACCCCCCGGGAAGGTTCAGCCCGCCTTCCGCGTGGGAACCATCCCTTCCGGAGGCATGTGATAGGGGCGCGATTCGGACATAGGGACCGCGATCACAGATGCAGAAGCATCCGGCTGTTGCCAAGGGTGTTCGGCTTCACCCGTTCGAGACCCAGGAACTCGGCGACACCCTCGTCATAGGAACGCAGCAGCTCGCTGTAGACATCACCGTCCACGGGTGTCTCACCGATCTCCACGAAGCCGTGCTTCGCGAAGAAGTCCACTTCGAAGGTGAGGCAGAAAATGCGCCGCACGCCGAGCCAGCGCGCCGTCTGCAGCAGCTTGCCCAGTACGGCGTGGCCCACCCCGCCGCCCTTGACGTCCGGGTCCACCGCGAGAGTGCGCACCTCGGCCAGGTCTTCCCACATCACGTGCAGGGCCCCGCAGCCGATGACGCTGCCGTCCTCGTCCCGCTCGGCCACCCAGAACTCCTGGATGTCCTCGTAAAGAGTGACGGTGGCTTTGTCGAGGAGGATGCGGTCACGAACGTACGTGTTGATGAGACGGCGCAGCGCCGGCACATCGCTGGTCCGGGCACGGCGGACGGTGACGACTTTTGATAGTGCGGGCATGCCCGGACGCTATCGCCCCGGGGCCCCGGTGCCGTCGCCGGGCCCGTCGAGTTGCACGACCCGGATGGCGTCCCGCAGGGCTTCGCGTTGTTCGGCCGACATCATGCCGAAGAAGGCGACGAGAGCGGCCGCGGGGTTGTCGCTCACGGACCACGCTTCGTTCATCAGTGCGGCTGAGTAGGCGGCCCGGTTCGAGACCGCCTCATATCGATAGGCGCGGCCTTCCGCTTCCCTGCGCAGCCAGCCCTTCTGATACAGGTTGTCCATTACGGTCATGACCGTCGTGTAGGCGATGGACCGTTCCTGTTGAAGGTCTTCCAGCACTTCTCGAACAGTGACCGGCCGGTTCCAGTCCCACACGCGCGTCATGACGGCGTCTTCCAGATCACCCAGGCGTCTGACCACACGCGAATAATAGTGGGAGATGTCTGGAATGACGCTTTATCGGGGCAGCAAAGGGGCGGCAAAAAGGGCGCACGGCCGAGAAATGCGGTCTCGAACCGTACGCCCGTGAGCACCTGCGCCCGCCGGGGGCGCATCCGGCGGCCGTCGCGCCGCGCGGAGGTGCGCGCCGGACGGGGATGCGTGCCGGACGGAGATGTGTGCCGGACGGAGATGCGCGTCAGGCGGGGGTGCGCGTCAGGCGGCGCTGCCCTTGCCGGCCTGCTGGGCGGCCTCGGCCCGGGCCAGGGCCGCGTCGACCAGGGCGTCCTCCTTGCCCCTGTTCGCGCCGCCCTGACTCTTGATGATCGTCACGACCAGGGCGGTGAAGGCGATTGCCATCACGACGGGCGGCACCAGCGCGGCGACATAATCCATGGCCGTCGGCTCCTTCTGGGTCTGGCTTGCGCGGATCTGAGCGACCCGTCCAGATTACGCGCGCTCCGGAAGGCCGCTCAGGCGGGTCGGGCGTGCGGCGTCTCGCCCGCCGGGGGCGGCGCGGGCTTGCGCCGGGGCGGGAAGACCTCGCCGGGCGTGGGGATGGGCCGGTCCGGGCGCGGCCCGGACGGCTGCTTGCCGGGATCCGTGCCGGGCTTGCCCGGGGGCTTCTCCTCCGGCTTCCGGTGCGGCTTCTGCCCGGGGCCCGCCGGGCCGTCGGCGGTGGGCGGGAGGCCGCCGGGCAGGGCGAGCAGCGGAGTGCGGCGCAGCCGGATGCGCGCGGCGGGCACCGCGCAGGCCACGCGGTCGGCCGCCGCGGCGCGGCCGGCCGGGCCCGCGACGAGCTCGCAGCGGCGCAGCAGGGCCCGGTAGCCGGTCGTGGCGGGCCCGGCCGAGGGGGTCGAGCACAGGGCCCGGAGGGCGTCGAGGTCCTCCGTGCGCGGCCGGTAGCCCGCCGCGAGGGCGTCCTGGAGGCGCTCGGCGTAGCCGGAGGCGGCGCCGGGGAGGGCGGCGCGGTAGCGGGCGAGGTCGGCGAGGAGGAAGGCGCGCAGCCTTCCGCTCTCCAGCACGGCCTCGTCCACGGCCGCGGCGAGCCGGTGGCAGTCGCGCACCTCCGCGGCGCGCTCGGGGCCGGGGCGCCCGGGGACGGCGTGGGGGTGGAGGGCGATGGCGAGGGCTCGGCGCAGCACGCGCAGTTCGTCCGCGCTGAACGCCATGCCGCCGCGTGATCCATAGGGCGTGGGCATGGGCCGACTTTAAGTGCTAAACGGACAATTTTCGCCTAGCTGGATATTTACGGCGTGGCACGGGCCGGTCACCCACAGGCGCCCACGGGACGCCCGGGGGACGCCCGGGGAGTCAGCGCTGCTTGCGACGGGTGACCCCGAGCGCGATGGCGCCCGCCGAGACGGCGGTACCGGAGGTGGTGGCGAGCAGCAGGGTGCTGTTGGTGGACGGTTCGGCGTACGGCTCGGGCACCCGGTCCACGACCTCGACGCGGATCGGCGCCGAGTCGTTGCCGGGGTCCGGGTCGGGGTCGGCGGCCGGCTCGCCGTCGCGGTCGAGGATCCGGACCCGGCCCTCGGCGCCGTCGACCTTCTCGTCGATGCGGACCCGGAAGCCCAGCGTCTCCCGCTCCCCGGCCGTGAAGTTCTCCCCGATGGAACAGACGTACGAGCCGGGCTCCGCGGACGGGCCCGGCTTCGCCACGCAGGGCTGCCGGACGCCGCTGTGCGGGGTCGCGACGATCGTCGTGCCGGGCGGCGGCGTCACCTCGTACGTGCCGGCGCCGTACCCGGGCCGCCCGCCGGCCGGGCCGGGGCCGCCGTTCCTGACCCCCAGCTCGACCTCGACGGTCTCGCCGACCTGCCCGACGACCGGATGGGCGATGGCCTGGTAGTCGGCGCGGGGCGCCGCTCCGGCCTGCGCCGGGCCGGCGCACAGCCCCAGCCCGGCCGCCAGCGTCGCGGCGGGGAGCACCGCCCACCGCATTGTCCGCTTCATTCCCCATACACTCCATGCCCGTCGGATGCCGAATCAGGTTCCGCAGCTGACAGGACAGTTGAAACGGACGGTTGGTTGCGTGCTACGCGCGGGAGACGTTCCGCTCGTAGACCAGCCGCAGGCCGATCAGCGTGAGCCACGGCTCGTGCTCGTCGATGACGGACGCCTCGCCGAGCACCAGGGGCGACAGGCCGCCGGTGGCGATGACGGTGACGTCCTCCGGATCGTCGGCGAGCTCGCGGGCCATCCGCTCGACGACGCCGTCCACCTGCCCGGCGAAGCCGTAGAGGATGCCGGACTGCATGGCCTCGACCGTGTTCTTCCCGATGACGCCGCGCGGGCGGGCCAGCTCGATCTTGCGCAGCTGCGCGCCCTTGACGCCCAGCGCCTCCACCGAGATCTCGATGCCCGGGGCGATCACGCCGCCCGCGTACTCGCCGCGGGCGCTGACCGCGTCGAAGGTGGTGGCCGTGCCGAAGTCGACGACGATGCACGGGCCGCCGTAGAGCTCGACGGCCGCGACGGCGTTGACGATCCGGTCGGCGCCGACCTCCTTGGGGTTGTCCATCAGGATCGGCACGCCGGTCTTCACGCCCGGCTCGACCAGCACCGCGGGCACGTCGCCGTAATAGCGGCGGGTGACCTCCCGCAGCTCGTGCAGGACGGCGGGGACCGTGGAGCAGATGGCGATGCCGTCGATGCCGTCCCCCAGCTCCTCGCCCAGCAGCGGGTGCATGCCCATCAGGCCCTGGAGCAGGACCGCCAGTTCGTCGGCCGTGCGGCGGGCGTCGGTCGACACCCGCCAGTGCTCGACGATCTCCTCGCCGTCGAACAGGCCGAGGACCGTATGGGTGTTGCCGACATCGATGGTGAGCAGCATCAGGCGGCTTCCTCCTGCGCGTCGTCCTCGTCGCGCTCCCGCAGGTCGAGGCCGATGTCGAGGATCGGGGACGAGTGGATCAGCGAGCCGACCGCCAGGTAGTCCACGCCGGTCTCGGCGTAGGCGTGGGCGTTGACGAGCGTGAGCCGGCCGGAGGACTCCAGCAGGGCCCGGCCCGCGACGAGTTCGACGGCCTCGCGGGTCTGCTCGGGGGTGAAGTTGTCGAGCAGGATGAGGTTGGCGCCCTCGGCGAGGACGGGCGGGATCTGGTCGATCCGGTCGACCTCGACCTCGACGGGCAGGCCCGGGAAGGCCTCCCGCACGGCCCTGAAGGCCTCGGCCACGCCGCCGGCCGCGACCACGTGGTTGTCCTTGATGAGCGCCGCGTCCGACAGGGACATGCGGTGGTTGACGCCGCCGCCGCAGCGCACCGCGTACTTCTCCAGGGCGCGCAGGCCGACCGTGGTCTTGCGGGTGTCGCGGACGGCGGCCTTGGTGCCGTCCAGCAGGTCGGCCCACTCGCGGGTCGCGGTGGCGATGCCGGACAGGCGGCACAGGAGGTTGAGCGCGCTGCGCTCGGCGGTGAGCAGGTCGCGGGTGCGGGTGCGGACGGTGAGCAGCTTCTGGCCGGCGGTCACCCGGTCGCCGTCCTCGACGTGCCGCTCGACCTCGAACTCCTCGGTGCAGACGACCGAGAGGACCGCCTCGGCGATGTGCAGGCCGGAGACGGTGCCGTCCTCGCGGGCGGTGAAGTCGCCGGTGGCGACGGCGTCGGCGGGGATGGTCGCCACGGTGGTGACGTCCTGGCCGCCGTCGAGGTCCTCCTCGATGGCGAGGTGGGCGATGTCCTCGATCTGCAGGGGGTCGAGGCCGGCCTCGGCGAGCAGCCGGGCCAGGTCCGGGTCGAGCCCGCACTCCAGCGCGTCCTCCGCGAACGTCTCACCGCAGCCACAGCCGTCACCGCAGCCGCCGGTGGCCGTCTCGAGGTTCACCTGGATGTCCTGGCCGATCTGGTGGAGGGGGAGTTCGTTCGGGGTGGTCACGTGGTGCTCCTCGGTTCGGCGCCGGTCGTGGACGGGTCGGGCGTGACGGACGGGAAGGCCGCCGTCCCGGTGGTGGAGACCGAGAGCGTACGGTCCGGGCGCAGGGTCACCAAAAGATGCCGGTGCCAGGCGGTGTCGTCGCGGTCGGGGCGGTCCTCGCGCCAGTGGCAGCCGCGGGTCTCCTCGCGGCGGAGCGCGGCGGCGACGAGGACGCGGGCGACGAGCAGGAGATTGGTGGCCTCCCAGCTCTCCGTACCGGGCGCCTCCAGCGCGGCGGCGGCGTCCTCGTCGATGCGCGCCAGCTCCGCGGCGGCCCGCTCCAGACTCTCCCTGGAGCGCAGGACCCCGGCGCCCTCCGTCATGATGCGCTGGATCTCCAGGCGGGCCTTCGGGCCGGCGAGCACCGTGCCGGCGGCGGAGGCCTCCGGCGGGAGGGCCTCCCCCGGCGCGCCCGCCTTGCGGAGGCCGGCGGTCACGTCGGCGGCGATGCGCTCCGCGAAGACCAGGCCCTCCAGCAGGGAGTTCGACGCCAGGCGGTTCGCGCCGTGCACGCCCGTGCAGGCGACCTCGCCGCAGGCGTAGAGCCCGGGGAGGGTGGAGCGGCCGAGCAGGTCCGTGCGGACGCCGCCGGAGGCGTAGTGCGCGGCGGGCGCGACCGGGATCGGCTCCGTCACCGGGTCGATGCCGTGCGCGCGGCAGGCGGCGAGGATAGTGGGGAAGCGGTGCTCCCACATCTCGGCGCCGAAGTGGCGGGCGTCCAGGTACATGTGCTGGGCGCCGCGCTCCTGCATGCGGCGCATGATGCCCTTGGCGACGATGTCGCGCGGGGCCAGCTCCGCGAGCTCGTGCGCACCGACCATGAAGCGGTGGCCGTCCGCGTCGACGAGGTGGGCGCCTTCGCCGCGCACGGCCTCCGACACCAGCGGCTGCTGGCCCTCGGCGTCCGGGCCGAGCCACAGCACGGTGGGGTGGAACTGGACGAACTCCAGGTCGGACACCTCGGCCCCGGCGCGCAGGGCGAGGGCGACGCCGTCGCCGGTGGAGACGGCGGGGTTCGTGGTGGCGGAGAAGACCTGGCCCATGCCGCCGGTGGCGAGGACGACGGCCCGGGCCCGTACGGCACCCACGCCGTCGCGCTCGCCCTCGCCCATGACGTGCAGGGTGACGCCCGCGGCGCGGCCGTCCGCGTCCTTGAGGAGGTCGAGGACCAGGGCGTGCTCGATGGTCTCGATGCCCGCCGCCCGCACGGCCTCGACCAGGGCGCGGGAGATCTCGGCGCCGGTGGCGTCGCCGCCCGCGTGGGCGATGCGGCGCCGGTGGTGACCGCCCTCGCGGGTGAGCAGGATGGCGCCGCTCTCGGCGTCGGTGTCGAACTGCGCGCCCGTGGCGATGAGCCGGCGCACCGCGTCGGGACCCTCGGTGACCAGGGTGCGCACGGCCTCGTCGTCGCACAGGCCCGCGCCCGCGACGAGCGTGTCGTCCAGGTGCTGCTCGGGGGTGTCGCCCTCGCCGAGCGCGGCCGCTATGCCGCCCTGCGCCCAGCGGGTGGAGCCGTCGTCCAGGAGGGCCTTGGTGACGACGGTGACCTTCGCGCCGGCGGCGGCGCAGCGCAGGGCGACGGTGAGCCCGGCGACGCCGGAGCCCACGACGACCACGTCGGCGTCGACGGACCAGCCGGGCTTGGGTGCGTGGAGGCGTATGCCGGTCATCGCTCGGCTCCGAGCTGCAGGGGGACGTTGTCGATCAGGCGGGTGGTGCCGACCTTGGCGGCGACGGCCAGGACGGCTTCGCCCGCGTAGTCGTCGGGGACCTCGGTGAAGTCGGAGGGGTCGACCAGGGCCAGGTAGTCCAGGAGGACCGGGGGCTCCAGCTTCGCCGCTGCTTCCAGAATGCCGCGGGCGGAGCTGCGGACCGCGGCCGCGCCGCCGTCCACGGCCGCGGCGCCCGCGAGCAGGGCCCGGGAGAGCTCCAGCGCCGTGGACCGGTCGGCCTCGGAGAGATAGCGGTTGCGGCTCGACAGCGCGAGGTTGTCGCCCTCTCGGACCGTCGGCACCCCGACGACCTCCACGGGGAAGTTGAGGTCGCGCACCATGCGGCGGATCAGGGCGAGCTGCTGGGCGTCCTTCTGGCCGAACAGCGCGACGTCCGGCGCGGTCAGGTGCAGGAGCTTGGCGACGACGGTGAGCACGCCGTCGAAGTGCCCGGGGCGGGAGGCGCCTTCCAGGCGCTCGCCCATGGGGCCGGCGGTGATGCGGACCTGGGGCTCCCCGCCGGGGTAGACCTCGTCCACGGAGGGGGCGAAGACGGCGTCGGCGCCCGCCTGCCCGGCGATGGCGAGGTCGGCGTCGAGGGTGCGCGGGTAGCGGTCGAGATCCTCACCCGCGCCGAACTGCAGCGGGTTGACGAAGACCGTGACGACGACCTGGCCGTCCGGCCCGGCCAGCCGGCGCGCTTCGCGGACGAGGGTGGCGTGGCCCTCGTGCAGGGCGCCCATCGTCATCACGACGGCGCGGCGGCCCTCGCGCGGGAGGGCCTTCAGCTCCTCGGCGTCGCGGGTGAGCTGGGTGGTCATGCGGTGCCTCCGTCCGCGAGGACGCCGAGCAGGTCCTCCGCCAGTTCCGGCTTGAGCAGGCCGGCCGCGAGGGCGCGGTCGGCGGTCGTGCGGGCCATCGCCAGATATCCGGGGACGGCCTGGGGCGCGTGGGCGCGCAGCTCGGCGATGTGCGCGGCGACGGTTCCGGCGTCGCCGCGGGCCACCGGGCCGGTCAGGGCCGCGTCGCCGCTGCGCAGGACGTTGTCGAGCGCGGCGCCGAGGAGGGGGCCGAGCATGCGGTCGGGTGCCCCGACGCCGGCGGTCCGCAGCAGGTCCATGGCCTGGGCGACCAGGGTGACCAGGTGGTTCGCGCCGAGGGCGAGGGCCGCGTGGTAGAGCGGGCGGGCCTCTTCCGCTATCCACTCGGGCTCGCCGCCCATCTCGATGACCAGGGCCTCCGCGGCGAGCCGCAGCTCGTCGGGGGCGGTGACGCCGAAGGAGCAGCCGGCGAGCCGGTCGACGTCGACCGGGGTGCCGGTGAACGTCATGGCGGGGTGCAGGGCGAGCGGGAGGGCCCCGGCGCGGCGGGCGGGGTCGAGCACGGCGGTGCCGTGCCGGCCCGAGGTGTGCACGATGAGCTGGCCCGGGCGGACGGCGCCGGTCTCGGCGAGCCCGGCGACCAGGCCCGGCAGGGCGTCGTCGGGCACGGTGAGCAGGACCAGCTCGGCGCGCGCGAGCACCTCGGCGGGGGTGACGAGCGGGACCTCCGGGAGCAGGGCGGCGGCCCGGCGCACCGAGGCGTCGGAGACTCCGGAGGCGGCGACCGGGCGGTGCCCGGCGAGCCGGAGCGCGGCGGCGAGCGCCGGGCCGACGCGGCCCGTGCCGACGACCCCGACGGTGAGCCGGGCGGGTCGGTCCTGGGGGCTCGGGTGCTCCGGATGGGTATGTGCGTTCACGCGGCGATGGCCTTCCGTTCCAGTCCGCGGCGGGTACCGGACGATTCCTTCGTCATGCTACGTGAGGCGCGAGGGGCGGTCCCCGGCCGTCCCCAGCCCTGTGGATAACGCTAGCCGTGCGGACAACCCGGCCACGCGTTCGAGTGATCGGCCGGGTGCCGGGCCGGCGATCGCCGGAGGCGGGAGAACACCAGGTGGTCCACTCCCCTGCGCCCGGCCGGGCGGCCGACGGGCCGGGGGCGCGTCAGCACTCGGCCGGACGGCCGCAGGCGTCCGGGACTCGGCGCCCGGCGTCCCGCACCGGAGAGGGCCGGACGGCCGACGGGCGGACCGCTGCCGGGCGGAGGAGGGCGGCGGGGAGGAGGAAGCGGAACACCGCCGCCCGGCGGGCGCGGCGGGCGGCCACCCGCCCGTCGACGACCGCCTGGAAGGCGCGCCAGGTGCGGAAGGAGCGGTAGGCCTCCACGTCCCCGGTGCCGGGGGCGGGCGGGGCCGGCTCCCCGTGCTGGGCGGCGCGGTAGAGGTCGAGCATGTGCTGCTGGGCTGCGTTCATGTGATCCACGGTGCGCCGGTGGGGGCGCCCCTGCCGCTTCAATTGACGAGAGCCGTCAAGTGACGGCCGGACCCCCGGGGGGAGAGGCACGATGGGCGCATGAGCGTGGAGATCGACATCACCGGGCTGCCTCACGAGCGCATCCTTTTCAACCCGTCGCCGCTGGCGGAACTCGGTGCGATGCTGCACGTCCTGGCGGAGCCCGGCCACCACCCCGGGCTGCACGGCTGGGCCACCGCGACCGCCTCCGGGCTCCGGCCCGACCTCGCCGACCGGCTGACCGAGGCCGACTTCCTGTGGCGCTCCGCCCGCTCCGACCTGCTGCTGCCCGCCGTACCCCGGGCCACGCTCGCCGAGGAGCTCGACGACCTCGACCGCATGGACGACGAGAAGTTCGTGGCCGCGGCCTTCGAGGTCACCTGCAGCTCCGAGCGGCCCGAGCCCTCCCCGCTGGTCGACGCCGGGCAGCGGGTACGGGTGCGCGAGCTGTCCGCCGCCCGGGGCCCGCGGCAGGCGCAGTTCACCGACCGCATGCTGGAGGACCCGCCCGCGCTGCGCGCCTGGCTGCGCAGGCTCCTGGAGGACTGCGAGGAAGCCTTCTTCGCCGACAACTGGCAGCGCGTACGGGTGCAGCTCTCCACGGACGCCCGGCACAAGGCGGACCTGCTGCGGCGCAAGGGGCTCGCCGAGGCCATGGCCGCGGTCTCCACGGCCGTCTCCCTGAGGGCGGGCGGCACGCGGATCGTCCTCGACAAGCTGCAGAACGGCCGGGCGACGGCCCACGGGGACGGGCTCACGTTCATACCGACCGCGTTCGGATGGCCCCACCTCATCGTGCTGAACCGGCCCGGCTGGCAGCCGATGGTGCAGTACCCCGTGGCCACGCCCGAGCTCCCCAAGGGCACGGCCCTGCAGCTGGTGCAGCACCGGATGGAGGCGCTCGCGCACCCCGTCCGGATGCGGCTGTGCCGCACGCTGGCCCGCGGCCCGCACACCACCAGCGAGCTGGCCACCGTCTTCGGCCTGACACCGCCCGAGGTCTCCCGGCACATAGCCGTGATGAAGAAGGCGGGCCTGCTGACCACCCGCCGCCGCGGCCGCTACGTCCTCCACCAGCTGGACCTGCCGGTGGTGGCCCGCCTGGGAAGCGACTTCCTGGAGACGGTCCTGAGGTAGCCGGGCGCCGCGGCCGGCACCGCGGCCGCCGGGCCCACCGCGCCCCGTGCGCTACCTCTGCGGCGTCCCGCCCCCGGCCCGCACGAGACCGCTCTCGTAGGCCAGCACCACCAC
The DNA here is from genome assembly GCF_001445655.1 of Streptomyces roseifaciens. NCBI lineage: Bacteria > Bacillati > Actinomycetota > Actinomycetes > Kitasatosporales > Streptomycetaceae > Streptomyces > Streptomyces roseifaciens. The sequence continues at coordinate 1,925,938 of NZ_LNBE01000004.1, read as the reverse complement.
CTGCACCCGGTCGCGCAGCCCCAGCTTGGTCAGGATGCGCCCCACGTGCGTCTTGACCGTGGCCTCCGAGAGCACGAGCCGCGCCGCGATCTCGCCGTTGGACAGGCCCTGCGCCACCAGCAGCATGACCTCGCGCTCCCGCTCGGTCAGGCGCCCCAGCTCCGTGCCGGCCGGCTCCTTCGTCGTGCTCGGCAGCATCGGGGTGAAACGATCCAGCAGGCGGCGGGTGGTGCTGGGCGCGACCACCGCGTCACCGCTGTGCACGGCACGGATCGCCCCGAGCAGCTCGGCCGGCGGCACGTCCTTGAGCATGAAGCCGCTCGCGCCGACCTTGAGCGCCGAGAACGCGTACTCGTCCAGGTCGAAGGTGGTCAGGATGAGCACCTTCGGAGGATCCTCCTGGGCGCAGATCCGGCGCGTCGCCTCCACGCCGTCGAGCCGCGGCATGCGGACGTCCATCAGGACGACGTCCACCTCGGTGCCGGCCAGCACCTCCAGGGCCTCCGCGCCGTCCCCGGCCTCGGCGACGACCTCCATGTCGGGCTGGGCGGCCAGCACCATGCGGAAGCCGGTGCGCAGGAGTACCTGGTCGTCGACGAGCATCACCCGGATGGACATGCAGATGTCCCTTCCCTCGGTCGGAATACGGCGGCAAAACGTCCGGCACCAGCAAACACCATGGTCAGCGACCGCCCGGCTTCACCGGCAGCAGCACGCTGATCCGGAACCCGCCGCCGGGCCGCGGGCCCGCGTCCAGCGTGCCCCCGACCATGCCGACGCGCTCGCGCATCCCGATCAGGCCGTGGCCCATGCCGTCGGCGCCGCCCGCCTCGTACAGCTCGTGCTGCGCGCCCCGGCCGTCGTCCTCGACGAGCAGGCCGAGCCCGTCGTCGAAGTACGTCAGGCGGACGCTCGCACCGGCCTCCGGGCCGCCGTGCTTGCGGGTGTTGGTCAGGGCTTCCTGCACGATGCGGTAGGCGGTCAGCTCCACGCCGCTGGGCAGCGGGCGGGCCGCGCCCTCGACCTCGTACTCCACGGGCAGGCCCGCGTCGCGCACCTGCTCGACCAGATCGCCGATCTGCTCGACGTCGGGCTGCGGCACGTAGTCCCCGCCCTCGGTGGTGCCCTCCTCGGTGCGCAGGACGCCCAGCAGGCGGCGCATCTCGGCCAGCGCCTGGCGGCCCGTGCCGGAGATCGTCTCCAGGGCCTGCTTGGCCTGCTCGGGCGAGGCGTCGAGGACGTACGCGGCGCCGTCGGCCTGGACGACCATCACCGAGACGTTGTGCGCGACGACGTCGTGCAGCTCGCGGGCGATGCGCGCCCGCTCGGCCGTCACGGCCATCCGCGCCTGCTGCTCGCGGTCCTTCTCCAGGCGGGTGGCGCGCTCCTCCAGCTGGGCCCAGTACGCGCGGCGGGTGCGCATGGAGTCGCCGAGCACCCAGGCGAGGACGAAGGGGGCGGTGAGGAAGGCCAGGGCGATGAGCGTGCCGCCGATCCCGCGGTCGACGACCGGCCACCGGATCAGGAAGAGCACCGGCGCGGCCAGCCCGCCGGCCAGGGCCACCCTCGACGCCCAGCGGACGTGGCCGGAGGCGACGGTGTACACGATCGCGAGCATCGCGATGTCGGCGATCGTGCCCTGGACGTCGGCCGCGATCTGGGCGAGGCCGCTGGCGATCGCCAGGAACAGCATCGGCACGGGGGCGCGGCGGCGCAGGGCGATCACGAGGCTGAGGGTCACCACCGTGACGACGTTCACGGCCTGCTGGGTCCCCGACACGCCGTGTTCCTCGGCGGCGGCGAGCATGCTGATCCCGAACAGCAGGAAGGCCCAGAAGCTGTCCACACCCGTCGGGTGCCTGCGGAGAAAGTCGTAGAGGCGGTGCACGTCACCCAGCGTAGGCACGTCGGGTACGTGCCGGGGTCAGCCCGGCGATCGATCCGGTGACGCTCCTTCTACTCCGCAAGGTGGAGGCGGCGTGTCCGCGAAGGGCGCATAGCGTGTGCGTATGGCAAGCGGAACGATGACATGGCGCGCTGCGACCGAGGCCGCGCTCTACGGTCCCGGCGGCTTCTACCGGCGCCCCGAGGGCCCCGCCGGGCACTTCCGAACCTCCGTGCACGCCTCCCCGCTGTACGCAGGGGCCGTCGCCGAGCTGCTGCGCCGGGTCGACGAGGCGCTCGGGCACCCGGCGGAGCTGACCTTCACGGACGTCGGCGCCGGCCGCGGCGAACTGCTCACCGGCGTCCTCGCCCGGCTGCCGGAGAAGGTGACGGCGCGGCTGAGGCCGGTCGCCGTCGAGCGGGCCGCCCGCCCGGACGGCCTGGACCCGCGCATCACCTGGGTGGGTGACATCCCGGACGGCACCGAGGGCCTGCTGTTCGCCAACGAATGGCTCGACAACGTGCCCGTGGACGTCGCCGAGACCGACGCCGAGGGCGTCGCGCGCCAGGTGCTCGTCCAGGAGGACGGCGAGGAGATGCTCGGCGAGCCGGTCACGGGCGGGGACGCCGCGTGGCTCGCCCGCTGGTGGCCCGTCGACGGCGCGCCCCCCGGCACCCGCGCCGAGATCGGGCACCCGCGCGACGCCGCCTGGGCGCGGGCCGTGGGCAGCCTGCGCGCCGGCCTCGCCGTGGCCGTCGACTACGCCCACGAGCGGGCCGGCCGCCCGCCCTTCGGCACCCTGGCCGGCTTCCGCGAGGGCCGCGAGGTGCGGCCGGTGCCGGACGGCTCGTGCGACATCACCGCCCACGTCGCCATGGACGCGTGCGCGGGCCCCGGCAGCACCGTGCTGACCCAGCGCGAGGCGCTGCACGCCCTCGGCGTGGACGGCGGCCGCCCGCCGCTGTCGCTCGCCTCGACCGACCCGGCCGCCTACGTCCGCGCGCTGGGGCGGGCGGGCGAGGCCGCCGAGCTCACCTCCCCGGCGGGCCTGGGCGCCTTCGGCTGGCTGGTGCAGCCCGTCGGCGAGGCCTGCCGGGGGCTGCTCCCGGGCCGCCCGGACCCCGCCCCGGACGGGGCCGGGGCAGAAGGCTGACAGACTTGTCCCCATGACCCCCATGACGGAGACGACAGTCGGCATCGGCGGTGCGGCGGAGAGCACCGACATGGTGCTCAACATCGGACCCCAGCACCCGTCCACGCACGGCGTGCTGCGCCTGCGGCTCGTCCTCGACGGCGAGCGGGTCCGCGAGGCCGAGCCGATCGTCGGCTACATGCACCGCGGCGCGGAGAAGCTCTTCGAGGCCCGCGACTACCGGCAGATCATCATGCTCGCCAACCGCCACGACTGGCTGTCGGCGTTCTCCAACGAGCTGGGCGTCGTCCTGGCCGTCGAGCGGATGCTCGGCATGGAGGTCCCCGAGCGCGCCGTGTGGACCCGTACGCTCCTCGCCGAGCTGAACCGGGTCCTCAACCACCTGATGTTCCTCGGCTCCTACCCCCTGGAGCTCGGCGGCATCACCCCCGTCTTCCACGCCTTCCACGAGCGCGAGGAGCTCCAGACGGTGATGGAGGAGGTCTCCGGCGGCCGCATGCACTACATGTTCAACCGCGTCGGCGGCCTCAAGGAGGACCTGCCCGCCGGCTGGCTGGGCCGGGCGCGGCACGCCGTGGCCCAGGTCCGCTCCCGGATGGACGTCTACGACCGGCTCGTGCTCGGCAACGAGATCTTCCGGGCCCGTACGCGCGGCGTCGGCGTGCTCACGCGCGAGACGGTGCACGCGTACGGGGTCAGCGGCCCCATCGCCCGCGCGTCCGGCGTCGACTTCGACCTGCGCCGCGACGAGCCGTACCTCGCCTACGGGGAGCTGCAGGACACCCTGAAGGTCGTCACCCGCGAGGACGGCGACTGCCTGGCGCGCTTCGAGTGTCTGCTGGAGCAGACCCACAACGCGCTGGAGCTCGCCGAGGCCTGCCTCGACCGGATCGCCGAGCTGCCGCCCGGGCCGATCAACCAGCGGCTGCCGAAGGTCCTCAAGGCCCCCGAGGGCGCGACCTACGCGTGGACCGAGAACCCGCTCGGCCTCAACGGCTACTACCTGGTCTCGAAGGGCGAGAAGACGCCGTACCGGCTGAAGCTGCGCTCCGCGTCCTTCAACAACATCCAGGCGCTGACCGAGCTGCTGCCGGGGACGCTGGTCGCCGACATGGTGGCGATCCTGGGGTCGCTGTTCTTCGTGGTCGGCGACATCGACAAGTAGACGCCGGCGAGGCCGGCGAGTAAGCATCGGCGAGTCAACGCAGAACCCCCGGTGGGCATCCACCGGGGGTTTCGTTTCTGCAGGCCGGGTCGCGGGCTGCCTACGAGGCGGCCGTACGCAGCTCGGCCACGTCTATCTGCTCGGTCTCGTCGTGCGCGGTCAGGTCGATGACGTCGTCCCCGGCGCGCTCGCCGTCCTTCCCGGCCTCCGCGTCGGCCTCGGCCTCGGCCTTGGCCTTGGCCTCGGCGAGGGCCTCCTCGCCGACGACGTCCGCGAGGTCCGTCTCCTCGACGGGGCGCTGGGCCGGGGCCGGGCGCTGGGTGCCGAAGAAGTCGAAGCCGCCCGTGGCACGGGAGGCGGGACGCCGGGCGGGGGCCTGCGGCACGGCGGCGCGGAGCGCGGGCTTGAGGGCGGCGCCGGGCTCCGGCTTGCCCTCGGTCTCCGGCTCGGCCGGCTTGCCCGCCTCGACAGGCTTGCCCGCCTCGGCCGGCTCGGCCGACTCGGGCGCCCGCTCCGTGCCCGGACGCGCCTCCGGGCGCGGCTGCGGCACGGCCTCGGACGCCGCGCGGGAAGCGCTCGCGGGCTTCTGCCGGGGCAGGGCCGCGGGCCCCGGGGCGGGCCGGGCCCCACTCTTGGGCTCGGCCTCCGCCGCGCCGCCGCCCAGGCTGCGCAGCGCCTCCGCGGCCTTGCGGTACGCGGCCGGGTCGACGGCCGGGCCGGGCACCGTGAGCGGCGCGCCGGGCCCCAGCGCCGGGGCGCCGAGGGACGCACCGCCCCGGGCGACCCGGCGGCTCTCCAGCGCGCTGGCCCGCCCGGTCTCGGCGGCGGCGTAGCGGCGCAGCAGGTCGGCGTGCTCGGTGCGGAGACGGGCCAGCTCGGCGCGCTTGCCGCGCAGCTTGGACTCCAGCCGGGCCTTGGCCGCCCGGGTGTCCTCCAGGTCCGTCTCCAGCTCGGCTATGCGCTCCTCGGTCTTCCACTCGTCCCGTGTGCGGGCGGCGGTGAGCTGGGCGACCCGCCTTCCGGCGGAGCGGTCCCAACGGCGCATCAGCACGGCACCGACCACCGCGGCGGCGGCTGCCGCCGCGGCGAGGCCCCGGATGACGACCGTTTCACCTACCACCCAGGCACCGGCGGCGCAGGCGACGGATGTCGCGGCGACCGCCGATGGGGGAAGAAGCCTGTGCAGGGATGGCGAATGGCGGTGGCGTCCTCGTGGCATGGCCTGAAACTTACCGTGCGTCGCCTTCGGAGTGTGACTCCACCACGAAACTCTTCCCTTGATCTTACTTGTCCCCTACACCTCTCACTTCGTCAGCAGCCCCTTCTCCTTGAGGTACTGCGCGGCGACATCCGCGGGCTTGAGCCGCTGCGCATCAACCTTCTTGTTGAGTTCGGTGAGATCTTCCGTGGTCAGCACCCTGGTGAGCTTCGCGAGAGCATCGGCGACCTTCTGCGAACCGGCCTTCTCCGCATTCACCACCGGCAGCACGTTGTCGGAGTTCTGGAGCTTCTTGTCGTCCTTGAGCAGGACCAGTCCGAACTGTTCGAGGGTGGCATCCGTGGTGGTGGTCAGGAGCAGCTGCGCCTTGCCGTCCTTGACCGCCTGCTTGGCCTGGACGCTGCCCACCTCCAGCGGGCTGATGCCCGCGACCTTGATGCCGTAGGTCTTCTCCAGGCCGGGCTGGCAGAAGGGCCGCTGCGGGCATTCGTCACCAGCCGCGAGCTTGACCTCCTGACTCGACTTCCCAAGATCGGAAAGCGTCTTGAGCTGGTGTTTCTCCGCGAACTCCGCCGTCACCGCGAAGGCGTTCTGATCGACCGCGCGCCCCGGATCGAGCACCTTCAGTCCGCGCGGCTCCGCGAGTTTGCGCAGGGCCTTCACCGTGGCATCCGCGTCGGCCGACGCGACGGCGGGAGCGTCCTTGCCGTTCTGCTTCTTGTTCAGGAATTCGGCGAGCGTCGCCGCATACTCCGGGACGACGTCGATCCGGCCCTTCTCCAGCTCCGGTTCATAGAGCTCGCGCGCCTCGGCCGTCCTGATCGACGGGGAATATCCGGCGTCCTTCAGCAGGCCCGCGTATATCTCGGCGAGCACCTTGGACTCCGTGAACCCCGCCGACCCGATGACGAGGGAACCCCCGCCCGGCTTCGCCGAGCCGCCGCCCCCTCCCCCGGACTTCTCCAGGCTGTCGCCCCCGCACGCGGCGAGGCCCGCCGTCAGGGCGGTGACACCGGCCATCGCCAGCAGGGCGCGGGAGGTCCGTGCCCGGCGCGGGGCGCTGCTCGCGGAACCGGCAGAAAACATGGGAAACACAGAAAACACGAAAAAATCCGCCCTTCGGTTCCGGCGCCCGGCTCTCCGGCCGCCGTCGCTTCGATGACCGGCGCCGCGCCTACCCCGGCACCGGACCCGTACGCCGGCGCACCGGATCCAGCAGCCGCTCGGCCGCCACCAGCACGCCCTCGACGAGCAGGGCGAGCACCGCCACCAGGAGCGCGCCCGCCACCACTTGGGCGGTGTCGGTGAGCCGGAAGCCGGCCGTGATGATGCGGCCCAGGCCGCCGCCGCCGGGCAGGGCGGCGAGCGTGGTCGTCGCCACGACCTGGACGGCGGCGGTCCGCACGCCCGTCACGATCAGCGGGAAGGCCAGTGGGAGCTCGACACGGGCGATCAGCTGACGGCCTGTCATTCCCATGCCGCGGGCCGCCTCGACCACGTCGCGATCCACCTCGCGCATGCCCACGTAGGCGTTGGTCAGCAGCGGGGGTATCGCGAACAGCACCAGGGCGATGACCGTGGGCCAGGAGCCGTGCGTGCCCAGCGGGCTGAGCAGCAACAGCACCAGCACGGCGAAAGTGGGCACCGCGCGGCCCGCGTTGGAGAGGTTCACCGCGAGGGCGCCGCCCTTGCCCAGATGGCCCAGCAGCACGGCCACCGGAAGCGCTATCGCGCAGGAGAGGGCCAGGCACACCACCGTCAGGAACAGATGCTCACCGAGCCGGTGCCACACGCCGTCGGTGCCCGACCAGTGCGCGCCGGTGGCCAGCCACGTCCACGTACGCTCGACGACCCCCATCAGAGCGCCCCCTCGGCAGCCGCGGGCCGGCCGGTGGCCTTCCCGCCCCCGGGGCCGGACTTCGCCTTCCCCGCCGCCTTCCCGGCCTTCTTCCCCGCCCTCGTCCACGGGGTGAGCAGCCGCTGGACGAGCAGCAGAAGCAGATCGGCCGCGACGGCCAGGGCCACGCAGAGCACCGAGGCGGTGAGCACCTGCGCCTTGAAGTAGCTGTGCATCCCGTCGTAGACGAGATTGCCCAGACCGCCGTAGTGGAGGATCGCGCCGACGGTGGTGAGCGAGATCGTGGAGACCGTGGTGATCCGCAGACCCGCCATCAGGGCCGGGAGCGCCAGGGGCAGTTCCACCCCGAAGAGCAGGCGCACCGGGCCGTAGCCCATGCCGCGGGCCGCCTCCCGCGTCTCCTCCGGGACCGCGGCGAGCCCGGCGAGGATGTTGCGCACGAGGATCGTGAGCGAATACAGCACGAGGCCCGTGATCACGACGGCCGGCGACAGCCCGAAGAACGGCACCAGGAGCGAGAACATCGCCAGCGACGGCACCGTGTACAGCACGGTGGTCAGGCCGAGGACCGGGCCGGCCACCGCGCGCCACCTGCGGGCCAGCAGCGCGAGCGGAAAGGCCACGAGCAGCCCGATCGCGACCGACGCGAGCGTGATGCCGATGTGCTGGAGCGTGGCGTCCGTCAACTCCTGGCCCCGCGTGCGCAGATACTCGCCGCAGATCCAGTCATTGCTGATCAGGCAGTCCTGACCGGCCATGCGCTCCCACCTCCCCCAGGCCGCCGACCGTCGGTTTGCCGGTTACCAGCGACCCTAACCCGGGGCACTGACATTCGAGCCGGCCGCCACACAACGGCAACAATGTCCGCAGGGAGTACGGCCAGAATGGGGAACCATGATCCGCTTCGAACACGTCACCAAGCGCTACGCCGACGGCACGACCGCCGTGGACGACCTGTCCTTCGAAGTGGCGGAGGGCGAGCTGGTCACGCTCGTGGGACCGTCCGGTTGCGGCAAGACCACCACGATGAAGATGGTCAACCGGCTCATCGAGCCCACGTCGGGACGGATCCTCCTCGACGGCGACGACATCGCCGGCGTCGACCCCGTCGAACTGCGGCGCCGCATCGGCTACGTCATCCAGCAGGTCGGGCTCTTCCCCCACAAGACCGTGCTGGAGAACACCGCGACCGTCCCCCACCTGCTGGGCTGGCAGCGGAAGAAGGCCCGGGAGCGGGCCGCCGAACTGCTCGACCTCGTCGGCCTCGACCCGGCCGTCCACGGCGCCCGCTACCCCCACCAGCTCTCCGGCGGGCAGCGGCAGCGGGTCGGCGTCGCGCGGGCGCTCGCCGCGGACCCGCCCGTGCTGCTCATGGACGAGCCGTTCGGTGCGGTCGACCCGGTGGTGCGGGAGCGGCTCCAGAGCGAGTTCCTGCGGCTGCAGTCGCAGGTCCGCAAGACCGTCCTGTTCGTCACGCACGACATCGAGGAGGCCGTCCGGCTCGGCGACCGCATCGCCGTCTACGGCCACGGCCGCATCGAACAGTTCGACGCCCCGGCGACGGTGCTGGGCGCGCCCGCCACGCCCTACGTCGCCGACTTCGTCGGGGCCGACCGGGGCCTGAAGCGGCTCTCGGTCACCCCGATCGAAGCGGGCGACCTCGAACAGCCTCCGGTCGTCCACCTGGACGACACCGTGGCGGCCGCCGGCGCCGCACTGGCCGTGGACGACGCCCGGTGGGCCGTCGTCCTCGACGACGCCGACCGGCTCCACGGCTGGATCTCGGCCGAAGCGCTCGCCGACGGCGGGGGCACGGTACGGGAACGGGCACGCCGCATGGACGCCTGGCTCCCGGTAGGGGCCTCGCTCAAGCAGGCCTTCAGCACGATGCTGCAGCACGACGCAGGCTGGATCGCCGTCCTGGACGGCGCCGCAGCGGACCGCTTCGTAGGCGTCCTGACCCCGGCCCGGCTGCACGAGGCGCTGCGCCGCTCGATCGACGCAGACGCGAGGGGCGCTGCGCGCAGCGAGGTAGATCTCGAGAGCATCCCCGGGGCATAGCCCGGGGATGCTCTCGGGCGAGCCCGGACGGGGCGGGTTCAAGGGTGCTGCGCACCCCTGGGCGGCGGGGTCAGCCGCGGGCCGTGCCCGGGCCGCCCGGGCCCTCGTCCTCGTCCTCGGGGAGTTTGCAGACGCGCTCCAGGAAGAACGCCGCGGCGATCACGGCCACGCCCGCGACGACCGACGCGCCCGCGTAGATCACCTGTTCGCGGCGGACCGCGACGTCCAGGCCGTCGAGGCCGAGGAAGACGCCGACGCCGCCGTACATGCCGGCGACGAGCGCCGCGACCAGCGCGCTGGCCTGGCCGAAGACGACCGCGCGGGCGGCGAGCAGCGGATCGACGCCCTTCGCCCCGGGGCGCCGCTCGCGCTGCGCGCGCAGCCGGGCGCGGAGGGAGAGCGCCGTGGCGGCGAGGACGACGGCGATGACCGCGAGCACGATGGGCGCGGCCACCGGCACCCGCGGCAGCGTGCCGACCGCGTCCCACAGCCGGGCGCCCGCCCAGGAGAGCACCCCGGCCACGGCGAACAGCCCGGCCAGGACACCGATCCGCAGTTGCTTCACCGAGCCGTCGCTCCTCTTCTCGATCACGTCCCCGGAACCGGGGGCCTACTCAGGGCAAACGCCTACTCGGGCAGCCGGAGTTCCAGGTCGACCCGCGGCTGCACGCCGTCGAGGCCGACGGCGGCGAGGAGCTCGACCACGGCGCCGCGGCCCGGCACAACGGCCTCAGGGTCAACATCGTGCCAGGGAGCGAGGACGAAGGCGCGCTCGTGGGCGCGCGGGTGCGGCAGGGTGAGCACGGGATCGGCGGAGACCACGTCCTGGTAGGCGACGATGTCGACGTCGAGGGTGCGCGGGCCCCAGCGCTCGTCCCGCACGCGCTCGAAGGCCTCCTCGATGGCGTGGCCGCGCTCGAGCAGGGAGTCCGGCGGGAGGGTGGTCTTCACGAGGACGACGGCGTTGAAGTAAGAGGGCTGGGTGCCGGGCTCGACGCCCCACGGCTCCGTCTCGTAGACCGGGGAGACGGCCTTGACCCGCAGGCCGGGCGTGTCCTCGAGGGCGTCGATCGCGCCCTGGAGGGTCTCCAGGCGGTTGCCGAGGTTGCTGCCCAGGGAGATCACGGCTCGTTTGGGATTGCTCAGGGTCACGTCCGCCGCGTCCACCTGCTCCACCACGGAGGCGGGCACCGGCTGCACGGTCGGGTCGCTGCTGCTCATACTCGGCTCCGCGTAATAGTGATCGTCACATCGTCAAAGGGCACGGTGATGGGGGCGTCCGGCTTGTGGACGACGACCTCCACTTCGCGCACCGCATCGTGCTTGAGGCAGTTCTGGGCGATCCGCTCGGCCAGGGTCTCGATGAGGTCGACGGGCTCACCCTGGACGATGCCGACCACTTCCTCCGCCACGACGCCGTAGTGCACGGTCTTCGCGAGGTCGTCGGAGGCGGCCGCGGGCCGGGTGTCCAGGCTCAGGACGAGGTCCACGATGAAGGTCTGCCCCTCTTCGCGCTCCCGGGGGAACACGCCGTGGTGCCCACGGGCCTTCAGGCCGCGCAGCGCGACACGATCCACACGAATCACTCCTGCTGGTCGTCGGACGGGGGCACCTCCGATGCCCGGTACCCACGTCGAATCTACCTGCGAGCGCCGACAGCGCTCGCACATGGAGGCTAGGGGTCGGTGTACATATCTGCGGATACTTCCGGACGTTTCGGGGCCTTTCGGACGGCTGGAGCAGCCGGCCGCTCCCGACTCGCGCCGCGCTTACCCGGCGACCCCGTCCCCCACCCCTACCCGCCTGCCCAGCAGCCCGAACGAGTGGCGGGCATTCCGCCGCGCTGACGTGGATCACGCCTCGTGGGGCGGGTGTGACGCGAGATACGTCACGCTCCCGGAATGCCGTCCGCGCCGTCCGGGCCGTCCGTTTCGTCCTCCTCGTCGTCGCGCCCGGCGAGCACCGGCGAGCCGTGGTGCGACCACACCTTCCACTCCCCGCCGACGCGCCGGAAGGCGTTCGTCGCCACGACGAGCTGCCCGACCAGGGGCCCGAGCTCGCCCTCCTCCTCGGCCGGGCCGCCGCTGAGGATGTTCTCCGTGCAGGTGACGAGGGCGGTGTCACCGGCGACCGAGACCTCGACGTCGGTGAGGAAGAACTGGATGTAGTCCGTGCTCGCCATGATCAGCGCATACGAGCGGAGCACCTCCTTCCGCCCGCGCAGCACCGGCCATCCGGGGTGGACGCACGACACGTCGGTGTCGGGGTCGTCCAGCCACAGGCGGCCCATCGCGTCCGTGTCGCCGCGCTCCACCGCCTCGTACAGCGCGGTGTTCGCCAGCTCGACCAGCTCGCCGTCCGTACGGGCGGTGCTCACACGGCCTCCTCGGCGCCTGCCGCGCCTGCCGCACCAGCCGCATCCGCCACGCCCGCTGCACCCGCCGCCGCGTCCTGCACCGCCTGCACCACGCGCACCGCATCCGCGCTGGCCCGCACCTCGTGCACCCGCACCGCCCAGGCGCCCTCGCGCGCCGAGAGCGCCGAGACCGCGGCCGTCGCGGCGTCCCGCTCCCGGGCCGGCGGCGGCTCGCCCCCGGGGCCGGCCAGCACCCGGCCGAGGAAGCGCTTGCGGGAGGCGGCCACCAGCATCGGCAGCCCCAGCTCCCGGCGCAGCCGCGCCAGGCCCGCCACCAGTGCGAGGTCGTGCTCGGCGTTCTTGGCGAAGCCCAGGCCCGGGTCCACGACGAGCCGCTCGGGGTCGACGCCCGCGGCGACCACGGCGTCCAGCCGCTGCTGCAGCTCGGCGATCACCTCGCCGACCACGTCCCCGTAGACCGCCCGGCTGTTCATGTCGGCGCTGAAGCCGCGCCAGTGCATCACCACGAAGGGCACCCGGGCCGTGGCCACCACGGGCACCATCGCCGGATCGGCGAGCCCGCCGCTCACATCGTTGACCAGGGCCGCTCCGGCCTCGACGGCCGCCTCCGCGACCGAGGCCCGCATGGTGTCCACCGACACCACGGCGCCCTCGGCCACCAGCTCGCGGACCACCGGGACCACCCGGCGCAGCTCCTCGCCCTCGTCCACCCGCGACGCGCCGGGGCGGGTGGACTCGCCGCCCACGTCGACCAGGTCGGCGCCGCCGGCGATGAGGTCGAGACCGCGCTTGACCGCGAGTTCGGTGTCGAACCAGCGCCCGCCGTCGGAGAACGAGTCCGGCGTGACGTTGACGACGCCCATCACCGCACAGCGATTCCACTCCGGCAGACCGACGGGCCCGTGACGACCGCGCAAGGTACTCATGGGACCAGCCTAGGGCGTGCCGTAAAGAGGAGTGCCCCCGACCGGAAGCCGGTCGGGGGCACTGCCGCACACACTTTCCGCGGGGTCACCACGGCGCGGGCGCTCACGCCGCGCGCGTGACCTCCGCGGCCGAGACCTGCTCGTCGGCGTCCTCCGGGACGTCCTTCGGCGGCGCCGGGCGGCGGCGCAGCAGGCGCGGCAGCTCCAGGAAGCCCTCCGCCTGCATCATCGCGAAGCCGATGCGGGGCAGGTCGCGGCTGTTCGGGAAGACGATGAAGCGCGGCTCCCAGCGCGGCCGGAACTTCTCGTTGAACTTGTACAGCGACTCGATCTGGAACCAGCGCGAGAGGAAGACCAGCACCGAGCGCTGGATGCGCACGACCGGGCCGGCGCCCAGCTTGCCGCCGCGCTCCAGGGCGGAGCGGAAGAACGCGAAGTTCAGCGACAGGCGCTTGATCTTGAGCTCGGGCGCGGCCTGCAGGAAGGCGACGATCAGGAGCTCGTTCATGCCCGGGTCCGCGCTGCGGTCGCGGCGCATGAGCTCCAGCGAGCTGCCGTCCGGGCCCCACGGCACGTAGTGCTGCATGGCGCGGAGGTCGCCGAACGGGCAGTCCTCGCCCTCCTCCGGGTCCTTGTGGGCGGTGGCGATGATGGCGTCCAGGTCCTTCGGGTCGCCGATGCGGCCCAGGGCCATCGAGAAGCCGCGCTCGTCCTCGGTGTCGCGCCAGGCGTTGGCGGCCTTCTGGACGGCCTCCAGCTCCTCGGGGTCCAGGTCGCCGACGCGGCGCACCTTGGTGCTGTAGCCGTTGCGCTCGATGCGCTTGACCATCTGGCGGACGTTGCGCATGGAACGGCCGGTCAGGGAGAAGTCGGACACCTCGACGATGGCCTCGTCACCCATCTCCAGGGCGTCCAGACCGGTCTCGCGGGTCCAGACCTCGCCGCCGGTCTCACTGCAGCCGGCGACGGCGGGCGTCCAGGAGTGGCGCTTGGCCAGCGCCATGAACTGCTCGATCGCGCCGGGCCAGGCCTCGACGTCACCGATGGGGTCGCCGCTCGCGAGCATCACGCCGGAGACGACGCGGTAGGAGACGGCCGCCTTGCCGGAGGGCGAGAAGACCGCGCTCTTGTCGCGGCGCAGCGCGAAGTGGCCGAGCGAGTCGCGGGCGCCATGCTTGGCGAGCAGCTCGCGCAGCTTGTCCTCGTCCTCCTCGGTGAGGACGGCGGCCGGGTACGCGGGCATGAAGGCCAGGTACGCGGTGGTGGCGACGGTCAGCAGGCCGAGGGCGCCCAGGGAGTAGCCGACGGTGTAGTCGACGTGCTCGGTGTAGCGGATCGAACCCTCGAAGCCGAAGAGGCCCCAGAGCACGTGCTGGATCTGCTCGCTGACCGGCGGGTCGCCGATCATCTGGTCCGGGTGCGAGCCGACGATCACCCAGCCGAGGCCGAAGCTGGCCGCGCCCATCAGGACGAAGTTGGCCGCGACCTTCCAGCGGCTGCGCGGGTCCGGCAGCGCGTAGAAGGAGCTCTTGTGCCACACGAGGTAGATGAAGAGCAGCAGGGAGAGGATCGCGCCGATGTAGGAGTGGCGGTAGACCAGCTGCGCGGCGGCGCCTATCGGCAGCAGCACCACGGCGGCGAGCCAGGCGCGCTGCTTGGCCCGCTTGAGCCCGTGGGCGAGCATCAGCAGCAGGATGCCGACGATGATCGAGCCGGCCGCGGCCAGCTGGGTCACCGAGCCGGGCAGCACCTCGGCGAGGCTGTGAACCTTGCTCCAGCGGAACCGGGGAACGACACCGGCAAGGACGTCGAGCAGGCCGATGAGGGCAGCGACCGTTCCCACGACGGCAGGCACGTTCTCGGGCTTGGGCCCTCTGACGATACGCGCAAGCCTCGACAGTCGCTTGGTTCCCTCGGGAACCCCATCGGACTTTTTGCCATCTACCCTGACAGACATCTCTTCCCGTCGTCCTGTCGAGTGGACCTGCGCCATCTGGCGGCAGCGCCCGGACAATGTGCGCCCTGTAGGACGACGGTTTCGGGGTTGAGGTTCCGCGGGGGGCCGAGCCCGGAAAGAAGTAACCATTCCGCGACTCGGCGCCGGGTCGCTCGGCAGAAAGCACCTCATGGGTCTCACCAGCATGGCAGTTCTGCTGCTTGCCATCGCGGCTGCGGTAGTGCTCTTCGCGTTGACCATTTGGCTCTGGCCCCGCCTGGGCAAACGGAGCGTGGGCTCCATACTCGGCAGGGTGGGCATGATGCTGGCCACACAGCTCACCCTGTTCGCAGCGATCGGCCTGTGGGCCAACCAGTCCTTCGGCTTCTACGGCTCCTGGGCCGACCTCTTCGGCCAGGTCAAGGAAGAGGGCGTGATCGTCGACCACAGCGCCGGCGGCAAGCGGGTGCAGGTCGTGAACACCCAGGCCGTGAAGGTGCCGCGGGGCAACGTCCCGCGCGTCGGCGGAAAGATCGAGAAGATCCAGGTCGCCGGCGTCGAGTCGAAGATCAACGGTCCGGCCTACGTATATCTGCCGCCGGAGTACTTCCAGCCGGAGTACGCGAACCGCAAATTCCCCGCCTCCGTCGTCCTGACCGGATACCCGGGCACCGCCGAGGCGCTCATCAAAGGGCTCGACTACCCGGTCCGCGCTCACAAGCTGAGCAAGGACAAGAAGATGCAGCCCACCGTTCTGGTGATGATGCGTCCGTCCATCATCGGCCAGCGCGACACCGAGTGCATCAACATACCGAACGGCCCGCAGGCCGAAACGTTCTTCGCCAAGGACCTGCGCAAGGCCATCACCGAGCAGTACCGGGTCGGCGACAAGGCCGCCAACTGGGGCATCATCGGCAACTCGACCGGCGGCTACTGCGCCCTGAAGATCGCCATGCGCAACCCGGACTCCTACAGCGCCGCGGCGTCCCTCTCGGGCTACTACAAGGCCCTCCAGGACCCCACGACCGGTTCCCTCTTCGGCGGCAGCAAGAAGCTGGAGAACGAGAACGACGTGATGTGGCGCCTCAAGCACGAGAAGACGCCGCCGATCTCCGTTCTGGTGACCAGCAGCAAGCAGGGCGAGCACAACTACAAGGACACGCTGAAGTTCATCGAGATGGCCAAGGGCTCGGCCCGGGTTTCCTCGATCATCCTGGACAGCGGCGGCCACAACTTCAACACGTGGCGTCGCGAGCTGAACCCGACCCTGAAGTGGATGGGCAGCCGGCTTTCCGCGTAACGCCTCCGGCGGTTCCCGCACCATTGCCGGTTCCGCCGTCCGCATTCCGCCGTCCGCATTCCGCCGAACACCCGCCGAAGTGGCTTCGCGCCGCTGCGGCGGGCTTTTCATTTCCGGCGGTGCCGGACCGGCCCGCATCGCGGCCCGGCCGCCGAGCCCCCGCGGGAGCGACCCCGCTCAGCGGGCCATGATCAGGCTCATCGCCTCCGCGCGCGTCGCGGGATCGCGCAGCTGGCCGCGGACCGCCGAGGTCAGCGTCTTCGCGCCCGGCTTGCGGATGCCCCGCATGGACATGCACATGTGCTCGCACTCGATGACCACGACCACGCCGCGCGGCTCCAGGATCTCCATCAGCGAGTCCGCGATCTGCGTGGTCAGGCGCTCCTGGACCTGCGGCCGGCGGGCGTAGACGTCCACCAGGCGGGCCAGCTTCGACAGCCCGGTGATCTTCCCGCTGGTCGACGGGATGTAGCCGACGTGCGCCACGCCGTGGAACGGCACCAGGTGGTGCTCACAGGTGCTGTAGACCTCGATGTCGCGCACGAGCACCATCTCGTCGTGCCCGAGGTCGAACGTCGTGGTCAGCACGTCCTCCGGCTCCTGCCAGAGCCCCGCGAATATCTCCTTGTACGCGCGTGCCACCCGGGCCGGCGTCTCCCGCAGGCCCTCCCGGTCCGGGTCCTCACCCACGGCGAGGAGCAGCTCACGCACCGCGTTCTCGGCGCGCTTCTCGTCGAATGCGCCGACGTTCCGCTCGGCGTCCAGCGTCACCGGGTCGGTCATGGAGTGCCTCGTTCTCTCGTGCGTTCGTAGCAACCGGCACGGCCGGATAAACGGGATGCCGCGTCCCCCAGGCTAAAACCTGGGTGACGCGGCATCCATTCCGGGCCCTGTGGTGCAGGGCCCGGCAGGGCCTGTGCGGCGGCTCAGTTCTCCGGGCGGGCGTCGTCCGGGAGGTCGAGCGACTCCATAGTCTGGCCGCCGTTGCTCGGGGCGAGCTCCTTGGGGGAGAGCACCGGCGGGCGGGTGGAGGGGGTGCGCCGCGAGGAGCCGGTCCACGCCGGGCGGGCGGGGCGCCGGACCACGTGCTTGAAGATCTCGGCGATCTCCTCCTTGTTCAGCGTCTCCTTCTCCAGGAGGGCCAGAACCAGGTTGTCGAGGATGTCGCGGTTCTCGACGAGGATCTCCCACGCCTCGTTGTGCGCGGTCTCGATGAGCTTCTTGACCTCTTCGTCGACCAGCGCGGCGACCTCTTCGGAGTAATCGCGCTGGTGCGACATCTCGCGGCCCAGGAACGGCTCGGAATTGTCGGAGCCGAACTTGATCGCGCCGAGGCGCTCGGTCATGCCGTACTGCGTGACCATCGCGCGGGCCGTGGCGGTGGCCTTCTCGATGTCGTTGGCGGCACCGGTGGTCGGGTCGTGGAAGACGAGCTCCTCCGCCGCGCGGCCGCCCAGCATGTACGCCAGCTGGTCGAGCATCTCGTTGCGGGTGGTGGAGTACTTGTCCTCGTCGGGCAGGACCATGGTGTAGCCGAGGGCACGGCCGCGGGACAGGATCGTGATCTTGTGCACCGGGTCGGAGTTCGGCGAAGCCGCCGCGACCAGGGCGTGACCGCCCTCGTGGTACGCGGTGATCTTCTTTTCCTTGTCGCTCATGATCCGGGTCCGCTTCTGCGGGCCGGCCACGACGCGGTCGATCGCCTCGTCCAGGAAGTGGTTGTCGATCAGCTTCTTGTCGCTGCGGGCCGTGAGGAGCGCGGCCTCGTTCAGCACGTTGGAGAGATCGGCACCGGTGAAGCCGGGGGTGCGGCGGGCGACGGCCGACAGGTCGACGTCCGGGGCGACCGGCTTGCCCTTCTGGTGGACCTTGAGGATCTCCAGACGGCCCTGCATGTCCGGGCGGTCGACGGCGATCTGCCGGTCGAAACGGCCGGGGCGCAGCAGCGCCGGGTCGAGGATGTCGGGACGGTTCGTGGCGGCGATCAGGATGACGCCGCCCTTGACGTCGAAGCCGTCCATCTCGACGAGGAGCTGGTTCAGGGTCTGCTCGCGCTCGTCGTGACCGCCGCCGAGGCCCGCACCGCGGTGCCGGCCGACGGCGTCGATCTCGTCGACGAAGACGATGGCCGGGGCGTTGGCCTTGGCCTGCTCGAAGAGGTCACGGACCCGGGACGCACCGACACCGACGAACATCTCGACGAAGTCGGAGCCGGAGATCGAGTAGAACGGCACGCCCGCCTCGCCGGCGACGGCGCGCGCGAGCAGCGTCTTGCCCGTACCGGGCGGGCCGTAGAGCAGCACACCCTTGGGGATCTTGGCGCCGACGGCCTGGAACTTCGCCGGCTCCTGCAGGAACTCCTTGATCTCGTGGAGCTCCTCGACGGCCTCGTCGGCGCCGGCGACGTCGGAGAACGTCGTCTTGGGGGTGTCCTTGGTGATCAGCTTGGCCTTGGACTTCCCGAAGTTCATCACCCGGGAGCCGCCGCCCTGCATCTGATTCATCAGGAACAGGAAGACCACGACGATGAGGACGAACGGCAGCAACGACAGCAGAACGCCGATGAACGGGTTCTGCTTGGACGTCGAGACGTTGTATCCCTCCGGGATCATGTTCTTCTCGGCGTTGGCCTGCAGGGACTTCGCGATGTCGACGCCCTGCTCGCCGATGTAGTTCGCCTGGATCTTGCTCGAGCCCTTGACCTTCTGGCCGTCCTTGAGCTCAACCTTGATCTTGTTCTCGTCGCCGGTCGTCAGCTCGGCCGATTTCACCAGGTCCTTGTTGATCGCGTTGACGACCTGGCTGGTGTCCACCGACTTGTAGCCGCCGCCGGAGCCGACGACCTGCATCAACACGACCACGGCGAGGACGGCCAGCACGATCCACATGACCGGCCCACGGAAGTAGCGCTTCACGTCCATCCATACGGGGCGCGAGCGCCCCGTCCCTCCTGCCACAGTGAGGCACGGCCAGCCCCTGGACGGGGTGCCTGTGCGTACGGTGTCCTGCTCGACCTTGAAAGCTTGACTTGAAAGCCTGAAAAAGACTGACCTTCGGACGGTACCCCAGCATTGTCTCCCGACGCCGCTGCAGACGGTCAACCAACCCGCCTTACCCTGCTCCAACGGCGGGAACCCTCATTCGGTTCCCGCGCGCCGGTGGGTGCCCGCCGACCAGGCCCGGGGGCTCAGCCGCCGTAGACGTGCGGCGCGAGCGTGCCCACGAAGGGCAGGTTGCGGTACTTCTCGGCGAAGTCGAGACCATAGCCGACGACGAACTCGTTGGGGATGTCGAAACCGACCCACTTGACGTCGATCGCAACCTTCGCCGCCTCCGGCTTGCGCAGGAGGGTGACGACGTTGAGCGAGGCGGGCTCGCGGGAGCCCAGGTTCGACAGCAGCCACGACAGGGTCAGGCCCGAGTCGATGATGTCCTCGACGATCAGGACGTCCTTGCCCTTGATGTCGGTGTCGAGGTCCTTGAGGATGCGGACCACGCCGGAGGACTGGGTGCCCGCGCCGTACGAGGACACGGCCATCCAGTCCATCGTCACGGGGTTGGAGAGCGCACGCGCCAGGTCCGCCATCACCATGACGGCGCCCTTGAGGACACCGACGATCAGGAGGTCCTTGCCCGCGTACTCCGCGTCGATCTTCGCAGCCAGCTCCGCCAGCTTCGCGTCGATCTCTTCCTTGGTGATGAGCACCGACTTGAGGTCGGTGCCCATGTCCTTGTCGTCCACCCGCGCCACTCTCGCTTGTCTACGGATCGTCCGGCATTTCCGCGGCGAGCTGAGGCCCGTTCGTGACGTTCGTGCCCGTTCGAATCAGCCCTGCCGGAGGACCAGTCTGCCACCCTGCCTGCGGACCGCGACCCGCCCGGGCAGATTGATGGCTCCCTGGCCGCGCCATCCGGTGATCAGCCGGTCGACTTCCTCGATGTGCCGGGCGAAGAGCGATCCGGCCGGGGAACCCGCCGAGATGACCGCCCGGCGCAGCACCCGGCGGCGGACCGCGGGGGGCAGGGCGTAGAGCTTGGCGGTCTCCAGGGCGCCGCTGTCGTCCCGGACGGAGGGCTCGACGGTGGCGGCCCAGTCGTCCAGGGCGTCGGCGTCGTCCCGGGAGAGCTGGGCAGTGCGGGCGAGGGCCTCGATCACGCCCTTGCCGAGGGCCTTCTCCAGGACGGGGAGGGCTTCGTGGCGGACCCGGGAGCGGGTGTAGGCCGGGTCGGCGTTGTGCGGGTCGTCCCAGACGGGCAGGGACTGGACCATGCAGGCCTTGCGCGCGGTCTGCCGGTCGAGGCCGAGGAAGGGACGGCGGTAGCGGCCGCCGACGCCCGAGGTGACGGCCATGCCGGCGAGGGAGCGGGTGCCGGAGCCGCGGGCGAGGCCGAGCAGCACCGTCTCGGCCTGGTCGTCGCGGGTGTGGCCGAGGAGGACGGCCACGGCGCCGTGCCGCTCGGCGGCGGCGTCGAGGGCGGCGTAGCGCGCGTCACGGGCGGCGGCTTCGGGGCCGCCGTCCCTGCCGACCGTGACGGTCAGGGCCTCGACGGGGTCGAGGTCGAAGGCGGCGAGGCGGCTCGCCACCTCGGCGGCGCGCAGGTCGGAGCCGTGCTGGAGGCCGTGGTCGACGGTGACTCCGCCGGCCCGGATGCCGAGCCGGGGGGCCTCGAAGGCCAGGGCGGAGGCGAGGGCCATGGAGTCCGCGCCGCCGGAGCAGGCGACGAGGACGAGCGGCTCACGGCCGCCGGGGGGGACGGATTCGGGTGTGGTGGGGGTGAGGACGTCGTGAAGTACGCGGCGGACCGCCAGGCGTATCGCGGCGACCGCGGGATGTGGACCCATGTCCGTGTGTCCAATCGTTCCATATGGAGATCGTTCGGAGCTGCGCGAGCTTCGAGGCCTTCAGTCACGCTGTGTGCGTCGATGGTGACAGAAGCGAGCCATTACCCGAGCATCGCACGCCCACCCCTGACCCACGGTCCCTCGGACGGGTGATTACGGAGGCGTTCTACCCGGAGGAGGAGCTTCCGGTTCACGGCTCGTTCTTGCGGTGCACCCTTGCGACCCAGTCCGCCGGTTTGGCGATCTCCGCCTTGGTGGGCAGGGTGTTCGGGGAGGTCCACACCCTGTTGAAGCCGTCCATGCCGACCTCGTCGACGACGGCCCGCACGAAGCGCTCACCATCACGGTACTGGCGCAGCTTCGCGTCCAGGCCCAGCAGCCGGCGCAGCGCAGCGTCCAGCCGGCCCGCGCCCTTGGCCCGCCGCTGCTGGAACTTCTCCCGGATCTCCGCCACCGACGGCACGACCTGCGGCCCGACGCCGTCCATCACGTAGTCCGCATGGCCCTCCAGCAACGACATCACCGCCGTCAGCCGGGCCAGGATCTCCCGCTGCGCGGGCGTCTGCACCAGGTCCACGATGCTGCGCCCGCCCTCGTCCGCGCCCTCCTCCTCCGGAGGACGGCCGCCCGCCAGCGACTGTGCGGCCTCCCGGATCCGCTCCAGCAGCGTCGCGGGGTCGACCTCGGTCTCCCCCAGGAACGACTGGATCTCGCCCTCGATGTGGTCGCGCAGCCAGGGCACGGCCGTGAACTGCGTCCGGTGCGTCTCCTCGTGCAGGCACACCCACAGGCGGAAGTCGTGCGGGTCCACGTCCAGCTCGCGCTCGACGTGGACGATGTTCGGCGCCACCAGCAGCAGGCGGCCACCGCCCGTCGCCGAGCCCGGCAGGGCCCTGCTCACCGGGGCGAACGTCTCGTACTGGCCCAGCACCCGCGACGCCAGGAACGACAGCAGCATCCCCAGCTCCACGCCGGTCACCTTGCCGCCGACCGCACCGAACACCGCGCCGCCGGGCACGTTCGCCCGGCGGTCCTGCATCTTCTCCAGCAGCGGGCCCAGGATCGCGCGGAACCCGGCCACGTTCGCCTTGATCCAGCCCGCCCTGTCCACCACGAGGACCGGGGTGTCGTTCCCGGCGCCGTCCTCCCCCGGGGCGGGCGCCATCCGGGTGAACGCCCGGACGTGCTCCTCCGACGTCGCCGCGTGCCGCCGCAGCTCCGCGACGACCGCCCGCGCCTCCTCCCGGCTCACCTCCGGCCCGGGCCGTACGAACCGGGTCGCGGTCGCCACCGCGAGCTTCCAGTCGACCATCTCCGCACCACCGATGCTCGTCATGGCTTCACCGTACGTGGGCCGCTCCGCGAGCGGGACCCATCGCCCGGGGCGGCTGCCCATTCCGCCGGACCCTCGCCGCGGGGGTGCACCGCCGTTGCGGCGGGAGGCCGGGCGGCATCACGCCCCGGAAGGGGCGCGGGGAACTGCGCGGCCGGCCACCTCCGACCCGCAGCCGACCGACCACGCCTGCAGCGAAGCGCTCAGCGGCACCCGCAGCCCGCGACCGCCGTCGCCAGCCGGTCCAGTGCCCCCTGGGCGCCCTCGCCGGACGCCGCGCCCGTCGTCATGAAGGCGAACGACAGCAACCGGCCGTCCGCGTCCACGACCGTGCCGGACAGCGTGTTCACGCCCGTGAGCGTGCCGGTCTTGGCCCGGACGACGCCGCGCCCCGCCGCGTCCGCCCCGTACCGCCCGCTCAGCGTCCCGCTGAAGCCCGCCACGGGCAGCCCCGTCAGGACCGGCCGCAGCTCCGGGCGGGCCGGGTCGGCCGCCCGGGAGAGGAGGGAGGCCAGGAAGGCCGCCGAGACGTGGTCCGCGCGGTCGAGCCCGCTGCCGTCGGCGATGCGCGCCCCGGACAGCGGCAGGCCGAGCTTCTCCAGGCGGCCGGTCACCGCCCTGGCCGCGCCCTCGAAGTCGGCGGGCTGCCCGGACGCCAGCGCCGTCTGCCGGGCCAGCGCCTCGGCGATGTCGTTGTCGCTGTTGGTGAGGGTGCGCTCGACGAGCGCGGACAGCGGCGGCGAGGAGACCGAGGCGAGACGTTCCGCCTTGTCGCCCGCGCGCCCCGCGGACGGGTCGCCGTCCACGTCGACGCCCGCCTCGCGCAGCATCCCGGCGAACTTCCGCCCCGCGTCGCCGGCCGGGTCCGCGGTGCGCTCGGCGGGGCCGTGGTCGGAGTCGTCCAGCCGGCCCTCGTCGATCATCAGAGCGCTGACGGGCGCGATGTTCTCGTTGGGCCCTATGGGGTGGGTGGCGGGACCGGAGTAGCGGGAGGCGTCGTAGGCGACCTTCACCCGGTCCTTGCCGCGCGCCTTGAGGCCGCGCGCGGTGGCGTCCGCCAGCTCCTTCAGGCTCGCGGCGGGCTGCGCCCCCTCCTTGGCCTGGCGGGCCGTGAGCGTGGGGTCTCCCCCGCCGACGAGCACCACGGTGTCGCCGTCGGCCACGGCGGTGGTCTCGATGCGGTGCGCGGGCCCCAGCGCGGCCAGCGCCGCCGCGGCCGTGGCGGTCTTGATCGTGGAGGCCGGGGTGTACGGCGTGTCCTGGTCGGCCCCGAACAGCTGCTGCCCGGTGGCGACGTCGACGACGGCCGCCGAGGTCTGCGCGCCCAGCGCGGAGTCCTTCAGCAGGCCGTCGAGGGCACCGCCGAGCCCGTCCCGGGTCGGCTGCGGGGCCGTCGCCCGGCCGCCGAGGGCCGCGAGCACGGCCGGCGCGTCC
Organism: Streptomyces roseifaciens; assembly: GCF_001445655.1. Taxonomy (NCBI): domain Bacteria; kingdom Bacillati; phylum Actinomycetota; class Actinomycetes; order Kitasatosporales; family Streptomycetaceae; genus Streptomyces; species Streptomyces roseifaciens. The sequence goes on along the minus strand of NZ_LNBE01000004.1, from coordinate 1,902,448 downwards.
GGGCGTACGGGCTCCGCGCGGCGGCCGCCGCCGGCCTCCGTGTCCGCGGCCGCCCGCGCGCGCTCGGCCTTGCGCTGGCCGCCCTCCCAGGGGCCGGCCGCGCTCACCGCCGTGCCCGCCACGACGAGCCCCGCCACGGCGGACACCGCGGCGAACCGTGCGGTCCGCGCCCGGGGCGTGCCCCGCCACGGCCGCAGCCGCAGCCGCCACGACCTGGTCTCCGACATCCCGGACCAGCCCCTTTCGCCAGCACACACCCACGTGAGAGACACTTAACCACCAGACGTATGTGTTGATCATGGAGGAGCCACCCGTGGAGTTCGACGTCACCATCGAGATCCCGAAGGGTTCGCGGAACAAGTACGAGGTGGACCACGAGACCGGTCGCATCCGCCTGGACCGCCGCCTCTTCACCTCGACCAGCTACCCGGCGGACTACGGCTTCGTCGAGAACACCCTCGGTGAGGACGGCGACCCGCTGGACGCCCTCGTCATCCTCGACGAGCCGACCTTCCCGGGCTGCCTCATCAAGTGCCGCGCCATCGGCATGTTCCGCATGACGGACGAGGCCGGCGGCGACGACAAGCTGCTGTGCGTCCCGGCGAACGACCCGCGCATGGAGCACCTGCGCGACATCCACCACGTGTCGGAGTTCGACCGCCTGGAGATCCAGCACTTCTTCGAGGTCTACAAGGACCTCGAGCCGGGCAAGTCGGTCGAGGGTGCGGACTGGGTCGGCCGCGCCGAGGCCGAGGCCGAGATCGAGGCCTCGTACAAGCGCCTCGAGGCGGCGGGCGGCGCCCACCACTGAGCCTGCGGCTCGCTTCGCGCGGGGCCGGGGTTGCCGTACGAGTCGTACGGCAACCCCGGCCCCGCGCCGTTTCTGCGCCCGAAGCGTGCGGGTGCTCCCCGCGCAAGGCTTGCTAGAAGCCTCGCGTGCGCTTTGCCGCGCGGCGGCCCGCCGCCTCGCCCGGGACCTTCAGGAACATCCGGGCCATCTCCGAGCCCAGGTTCACGCCGATGGCGATCGCCAGGGCCAGGGCGGCCGCCTTGGTGAGGCTGGCGATGCCGGTGTTCAGCTCGTTCTTGGCGAAGTTCAGCAGCGCGAAGTAGACGGCGCTACCGGGCAGCAGCGGCCCGATCGCCGCCGTCACGTACGGCAGCGCGGACGCGTACCGGTAGCGCGAGAGCAGCTGGCCGAAGAGGCCGACGAGCCCGGCGGCGATGGCCGTGGCGGGCACGGGGTCCAGCCCGGCGGTGTCGGCGAGCGCGCCGTAGACCACCCAGGCGACCCCGCCGTTGAGCGTGGCGACCCACACAGAGTGACGTTCCTGCTGGAGCAGCACCGCGAAGGCGAAGGACAGCAGCATCGCGGCGACGATCTGGATCAGCGGCCGCTCCACGCGCTCCAGCGCGGCCTCCGGGTTGAGCGTGGCACCGCCGATGTGCACGCCCCCGTAGAGGACCATCAGCACGCCGCAGACGATGCCGGCGATCAGGTAGCCGACTTCGAGGAGCCGGGCCGCGGCGGTGATGTAGTAGCCGGTCAGGCCGTCCTGGACGCCCGCCACGAGCGCCCGCCCGGGGATCAGGGCGAACAGCCCACCGGTGATCACCGCGGACGCCTGGACGTCCACGTAGTCGTGGAGGGCGCTCAGCGTGACGCCCATCGCCGCGGGCGGCAGCCCGGCCGCCACGAACTGGTAGAACTCCGGCAGCCCGCGCCCGGACGCGAGCCATGCCAGCCGGTCGCCCAGCATCGCGCCGACCGCGGCGGCGAGGAAGACGACGAGCCCGCCGCCCACGAGCATGCTCGCCGCGCCGGCGAGCAGCCCGGAGGCGGCGGTCAGGCCCCAGCCGGGGTACGGGTGGCGGTTGCGGCGGATCTCGGCGAGGCCGCGGTAGGCCTCCTCCAGCGTCAGCCCCTGCGACGTGATGGCGTGGACGAGCCGGAAGACGGCGTCCAGGCGCGTGTAGTCGGTGCCGCGCCGCCGCACCGTGCGGTTGGCGGTGACGGGGTCGTCGACGAGGGACGGCTGGTAGCTGACGGTCAGCAGCGTGAAGGTGACCGTCGGCTCGCAGCGGTGGAGCCCGTAGGCGTGCGCGACGCCGAACATCGCCGCTTCCACGTCCTCGGCGCCCTCGCCGCCCGCGAGCAGCAGCTCGCCGATGCGGAGGGTCAGGTCGAGGACGCGCGGGACGGGCGGGCCGGGCTCGTCCTGCTTCGCGGCCCGCTCGGGGGCGGGCCGCTCGCCGACGGGCATGCGCAGCATGGTGCGCATGCGGTCCTGCCAGGGCGTGTCCTTGGTCAGGCTGACCTTGGGCGAGCCGTAGGGCGGCGTGTAGCCGGGCAGGAGCGTGCTCTGGGTGGTGCTGGAGTCGGGGGCGACGGTGCCCGCGGGGAGGGCGAAGGCCGAGCCTTCGGGTTCGCTGGGCGGCTCGGGGGCGATGCCCTCCGGAATGGCGAACTCCGAGGTCGGGTGCTCTTCCTCGGGCGGTGGCGGCAGCGGGACGCCGAGCGGCGGGGTGAAGGCGCTGCGCGCCTCGTCGGACTGGGGTTTGCGGTCCTCGGGAGCCTCTCCGGCCCCGCTGCCACCCCGCTGCCGCTCAGCCACCTCGCGCTCCTCGTACGCCCCGCGCCGCCGGTGGAACCCCGGCGGCGCACTAGCCCTAGGGTCACCATGCCTGATCAGGGGGGCGTGTGCCCAGTGGGGCGAGGACTATGCGGAAGGAAGATCCCGCGGGCGGGCCTCAGCGGCGCGCGTGGCGGCCGCGCTGCTGCTGGGCCGGCGGGCGGGGGCCGCCCACCGCGCCCGGGTGGGCGCCGCCCTGAGCCGCGGCCTTCTTGCTCTTGGAGCGGGCCCGCAGGAACTCGATGATGATCGGGACCACCGAGATCAGCACGATGGCGATCAGCATCATCTCGATGTTCTTGTGGACGAACTCGATCTTGCCCAGCGCCGCACCGAGCACCGTGACGCCGACGCCCCACAGGATGCCGCCGACGATGTTGAAGATGAGGAACGAGCGGTAGTTCATCCGGCTCACGCCGGCGATGATCGGCGTGAAGGTGCGGATCACGGGCACGAAACGGGCCAGGACCAGCGATTTCGGGCCGTACTTCTCGAAGAACTCGTGCGCCTTCTCCACGTTCTCCTGCTTGAAGAGCTTGGAGTCGGGGCGCTTGAAGAGCGAGGGGCCGACCTTGCGGCCGAAGAGGTAGCCCGCCTGGTCGCCCAGGATCGCCGCGACCGCCACGAGCGTGCAGACCACCCACAGGGGCTTGCTGATCTGCCCCGTGGTCACCAGCAGGCCCGTGGTGAACAGCAGGGAGTCACCGGGGAGGAAGAAGCCGATCAGGAGGCCGGACTCCGCGAAGACGATGGCCAGGACACCGATCAGACCGAATTGTTCGATCAGATAGTTCGCATCCAGCCACTGGGGGCCGAGCGCGAGAGTGGTCGTGGGGGTCACGGGTGACAGGCTCCTGGGTCGAGGGCGCAGGCTCGTGCGAGGCCCGGGCACAGGCTGGGCGGGGTGATGTGCGGCCCCAAGTTACCAACGCCACCGGGAGCCTCCGCGTTCCAGTGTGCGGCAGCGGCCCGGCAGCGGCAGCCCCTTGTGGCGTACACCCGGTCGGAGCAACCGCCGGACCCCCGCATGCGTCCTGGTCAGGCACCGGCAAAACTGCACACACGGAGGTGGATGCGATGGGCATCGAGGAGTACGGCGGCGGGCAGACCCAGTCCGACGTCCTGGTCGTGACGACGAACGACGTCCCCGGCTACAAGGTCGACCGCGTCATCGGCGAGGTCTTCGGCCTCACCGTGCGCTCCCGCCACATCGGCAGCCAGATCGGCGCGGGCCTGAAGTCCCTGGTCGGCGGCGAGCTCAAGGGCCTGACGAAGACCCTGGTGGAGACCCGCAACCAGGCCATGGAGCGGCTGATCGAGCAGGCGCGCGCCCGGGGCGCGAACGCGGTGCTGATGTTCCGCTTCGACGTGACGGAGGCGGCGGACGTGGGCACGGAGGTGTGTGCGTACGGCACGGCGGTGGTGATCTCGCCCCGTCCGTGACGGGACGGCAGGCGGGGGCGGCCCGGGCGTCGAAGCCGGGCCGCCCCCTGTCGTTCACGCGTTGCGCACCGCATTGGCCAGGATGGCGTCCCGGAGGTAGCCGGCCATGCCGGGCCGGATGGCCTCATAGGTGGCGGTGAACCGCTCGTCTGTGACGTACATCTCGGCGAGACAGGTGTGAATCTCGTACGTGCAGTCGTAGTAGAAGCGCACGATCTGCTGCCGGTGCTCCTCGGCGAGGTCCATGGCCTCCGGGGAGTCCGCGGCCGCACCGGTGCCCATGAGGGCGGCGATGCGCTCGTTGAGCCCGTTCGCCTCGGCCTGGATCCGCAGCCAGTCCTCCTTCGTGTACGAGGCGGTCCGGCGCTGCGACTCGCGGTAGGCGTCCGTATCGCCCCACCGCTGCTCGACCTCCTCCGCGTGCTCGTCGGGGTCGAAGTCCCCGAACACCTCGAACTTCTCCTCCGGCGTGAGCCTGATCCCCATCTTCTTCGCCTCCATGGCGTGCTCCACGGCGGTGGCCATGCGCTGGAGCTGCTCGATCCGCTCGACGAGCAGACCGTGCTGGCGGCGCAGGTGCTCGACCGGATCCGCACCCGGCTCGTCCAGCAGCACCGCCACCTCGTCCAGCGGAAAGCCGAGCTCCCGGTAGAACAGGATCTGCTGCAGCCGGTCGAGGTCGGCGTCGTCGTAGCGCCGGTGCCCGGCGTGACTGCGCCCGCCGGGCACGAGCAGCCCGATCTCGTCGTAGTGGTGCAGCGTCCGCACGGTCACCCCGGCGAAGGCGGCGACCTGTCCCACGGAGTAGCTCATCCCCGCTCCTTTCCCCTTACGGGCCCCACAGTGCGTCCTGCCGCTACGTGAGGTGCAAGCACAGTTGCCGTCCGGTTGGCACGGAGGAACGACGGCCCCTCACCCTCGCCAGGGCCGCGAGGGTGACGAGTGGTTCGGGGTTGGGCGCAGGCAACGCCCTTTCCCCGCCGGGATCATCGTGATTCCCGTTCCCCCGCCGGGATCACTGCCCGCCCTCCCCCGCCATCTCGTACGCCCCGGCCTCCAGGCGCTCGATCAGTCCGCGGGTCCACTCGCCGCCGGTCTCCGCCGTGTGCACCCACAGGCCCATGATCTCGGCGATGTGGCCCCAGTCCTCGCCCTCGGCCGGGGTCCAGTTCCGGCGGATCTCCTCGCGCCACTCCTCCAGGGCCGCCACCCGCTGCTTCAGCAGGGCGACGGCCTCGGCGCGCGGCAGGTCGACGAGGAAGCCCACGCCGGCGGTGAGGACGTCGATCTTCTCGTCGTGGGCGGACAGCGCGTGCCGCAGCAGCCGGAAGTACTCCTCCTGGCCGGCGGGCGTCAGCTCGTACTCCGTGCGGGGCGGGCCGCCGGCCTCGCTCGGCGCCGTGTCGTGGGCGACCATCAGCCCTTGCTTCGCCATCGCCTTGAGCGCGTGGTAGATCGACCCCGGCTTGGCGTTGGACCACTGGTGCGCGCCCCAGAACTCCAGGTCGTTGCGGACCTGGTAGCCGTGGGCCCGGCCGTGCTGCCGGACCGCGCCCAGAACCAGCAACCGGATCGCCGACATCGCGCCCTCAGCCTCCTCGCTCCACCGCCGACCGGATCCCCGGGCAGTGCCCGGGCCACGCCCGGACAGCGCCCGGACGATGCCCAGACTAGGTGGAACGAAGGGCCGGGCGGCGTCAGGCCTCGTCGTCCCCGGAGGCGAGCGCCACCAGCTCGAAGGCGGTCTTCCCGTCGAGCGACTCGCGGATGACGTCCGCGTGCCCGGCGTGCCGCCCGATCTCCTCGACCAGGTGGAGCAGCAGCCAGCGCATCGACACCCGTGAGTCCGCCGGGAACCACGGCGCCTCGGGCAGCGGGAAGGTGTCCTCCAGGCTGGGCACGGAGCGGATGAACTTCTCCGTCTCCGCCGCCACCTGCTCCCAGCGGGCGAGCACCCCGGCGACCGTCTCGCCCTCCAGGAGCCGGAAGCCGTCGGCCCACGCCGACTCGTCGTGCCCGGCCTCCTCCGCCCGGCCCTGCGCCAGCAGCAGCCAGTTCTGCTCGGCCTGCGTCACGTGCTTGAGCAGCCCGCCCAGGGACAGCTCGCTCGCGCTCGGCTTCAGCGCCGCCTGCTCGTCGGTCAGCCCGAGCACCGCCCGCCGCAGGCCGCCCCGCTGGGCCTCCACGAACGCCAGCAGCGTGGCGCGCTCGTCGGAGGGGTTCTTCTCGATGACGTGGGTAACCATGGGGTCCGCCTCTTCTTTCGCTCCGCTGTGCCGTCGAAGCAAACGTAGGACCCCATGCGGTCAGGTTCTGTCCTCAACGCGCACACGCGCCGGAGTGCCCTCGAAACCCTCGGGAACCCTCGGAACCCTCGGAACCCTCGGAACCCTCCCAACGGGATCCACACCCTCAGAACGGGAAACGGCTCTTCCCGTGCTGGATCGAGATCCACTTCGTCGTCGTGAACACGTCGACCATCGCGTCGCCGTTCAGCCGCCCCACGCCCGACGCCTTCTCGCCCCCGAAGGGCACGATCGGCTCGTCGTGCACGGTCCCGTCGTTCACGTGGACCATCCCGGCGTCGATGCGCTTCGCCACGCGCACGCCGCGCTCGGTGTCCCCCGTGTGGACCGCGCCGCTCAGCCCGTACGGCGTGGCGTTGGCCAGCCGGACGGCCTCCTCCTCGCCGTCGAAGGGGATGATCAGCGCGACCGGCCCGAAGATCTCCTGGCCGAGGATCGCGGCGTCGGCCTTCAGCCCGGTCAGTACGGACGGCTCCACGAGCGTGCCCTCCGTCCGGCCGCGCACCAGCGCGGTCGCCCCGTCGGCGACGGCCTGCTCGACCAGGGAGCCGATGGCCTCGGCCTGCCCGGCGTGGATGAGCGGCCCGATGTGGGTGGCCGGGTCGCCCGGGTCGCCGACCTTGAGGCTCTTGACCTTGGCGACGAACTTCTCGGTGAACTCCTGCTCCACCGAGCGGTCGACGAGCACCCGGTTGGCGGCCATGCAGACCTGCCCCTGGTGGATGAAACGGCTGAATACCGCCGCCTCGACGGCGTAGTCGAGGTCCGCGTCGTCGAGGACGATCAGCGCGCTGTTGCCGCCGAGCTCCAGGACGGTCTTCTTGAAGTGGGACGCGGCGACCGTGGCCACGTGCCGGCCGACCTTGTCGGAGCCCGTGAAGGAGATGACCTTCGGCACGGGGTGCTCGATGAGCGCGTCGCCGATCTCCGCGATGTCGGTGACGACGACGTTGAGCACGCCCGCCGGCAGCCCGGCCTCCTCCAGGACCTTGGCCACCAGGCCGCCGCCGCATATGGGCGTGTTCTGGTGCGGTTTGAGGACGACGGTGTTGCCGAGGGCGAGCGCCGGCGCGACGGACTTCAGCGACAGCAGGAACGGGAAGTTGAACGGGCTGATCACCCCGACGACGCCGACCGGCACCCTGTAGAGGCGGTTCTCCTTGGTGTCGTCCGGGGAGGGCAGGATCCGCCCCTCGGCCCGCAGCGCGAGGTGGACGGCCTCCCGCAGGAACTCCCGCGCCAGGTGCAGCTCGAAGGCCGCCTTCAGGGCCGTGCCGCCGCACTCCGCGGTGATCGCGGCGGACAGCTCGGCCTCCCGGTCGTCGATGACGCGCAGCGCCCGCTCGAAGACCAGCCGGCGGGTGTACGGATTGGTGGCGCCCCACGCGGGCTGGGCGCGCTCGGCGGCGCGGTAGGCCTGGTCGATCTCGTCCACGCCGGCGACGGTGATGGAGGCGAGCTTCTCCCCGTTGTACGGGTTGAAGTCGACGATGTCCCAGGAGCCGGTGCCGGACCGCCACTCGCCGTCGATGTACTGGAAGGCCAATTCTTCGAAGTAGGACATGTGCCATCCCTGCCTGGAGATACGGGGGCGCTCGGGGGCGCCCGAACCGGAACGCGCTCCTGATGGGACGTCATCGTACTGATGTGTCACATGAGTTGAAGCAGCCGCCTCAGCAGGTCCCGGGTGGCCGACGGCGAGAGGCTGTCCTCGTGCAGCCGCTCCATCACCCTTCCGTACTGGGCCACTTCGTCGGGCTTGTCGAGGTAGAGCGCGCTCGTGAGCTGCTCCAGGTAGACCACGTCCGACAGGTCCGACTCGGGGAAGCGGAGCATGGTGAAGGCGCCGCTCTCGCCCGCGTGCCCGCCGTGCGCGAAGGGCATCACCTGCAAGGTCACGTTGGCCTGCTCGGAGATGTCCATGAGGTGCTGCAGCTGGCCGCGCATGACGGCCTCGCCGCCGTAAGGGCGGTGCAGCGCGGCCTCGTCCAGGACGGCGTGGAAGTGCGGGGCGCGCTCGGAGAAGAGCAGCTTCTGGCGCTCCATGCGCAGCGAGACGCGGCGCTCGACCTCCGCCCCGTCGGCCGCGGGCTGGCCGCGGACCACGACGGCCTGGGCGTACCCCTCCGTCTGCAGCAGCCCGTGCACGAACTGCACCTCGTAGATCCCGATGTGCGAGGCGGCCCCCTCCAGCCCGACGTAGGTCTGGAACCAGCCCGGCAGCACGTCGCCGTAGCTGTGCCACCACCCCGCCACGTTGGCTTCGCGGGCCAGGCCGAGCAGCGCCTCGCGCTCCAGCTCGTCCGTGACGCCGTAGAGGGTCAGCAGGTCTTCCACATCGCGTGCCTTGAAGCTCACCCGGCCCAGCTCCATACGGCTGATCTTCGACTCGGACGCACGGATCGAGTAGCCGGCCGCCTCACGGGTTATCCCACGTGACTCACGCAGTCGCCTGAGCTGGGAGCCCAGGAGTATGCGGCGCACCACTGAACCGCTCGACTCGCTCGTGGCCATCGTTGCGACTCCTCCTCTTCCGGTTCCGTTTCCGGCCTTGCCGCGCTCGCCCTCTCCGGGGGCGACCCCCGCAGCCCCCGGCGGTGAAGTCTGCCATCTCCGGGCTCGGTTGAGTGTGCATTGAGTGTGCATCCGGCTACCCGGAGGGGAGTAGGCCGGAGGTCGTACGGAAGAGGGCGTAGGAAGAATTGCGGCCGAACGCGAACGTGCGCCCCCAAACCCCCCACGTGCACGTGCATCTGCCCTTGCATCCGCCATCCGCATTGGGAACGATGGGGAGCGCACACGTGCGTGTCACGTCCACGATTGCCAGGAGTGCCTCGGATGGGTACCGAAGGATCGACTGTGCTCTCTCCTCTGTGGCGAGGGCTGCCACCGATCGCCCCATCGGCCGTCCCCAACTCGGCGTCCTGCGCGCTCCCACCCCGCTTCGAAGCGGTCCGGACCGCCCGTACGTTCACCAGAACGACCCTCCAGGGGTGGGGCCTGGCCGGGCTTTTCGACGACGTGGCACTCGTGGTCTCGGAGCTGGTCACCAACTCCTTGCGCTACGCCCTGCCCGCCGAGCCGATATCCGGCGGCGAATTCGATCCGCCGGTGCGGCTGCACCTGATGCGGTGGACGTCGCGGCTCGTGTGCGCCGTGCGCGACCCCAGCGAGGAGAGCCCGACGGCCGGCGAGGCGGACGCCTCGGCGGAGTGCGGGCGGGGGCTCTTCCTCGTCGAGTCCTTCAGCGACACCTGGGGCTGGCACCCGCTCGCGGGGGCGCTGCACGGCAAGGTCGTGTGGGCCCTTTTCCGGCTGCCGCACGAACAGCACGCTTAGCGGTACGAGCGGGCGCGCTCAGCGGTACGAGCAGCTCACTCAGCAGTCCGAGCGCCGCACTCGGCAGTAACCGACCAGCGGATCAGTCGGTCACCAGATAGTCGAATTCCCCGTCCTTGACCCCGCGCAGCATGGCGTCGATCTCCGCAGGGGTGTAGACGAGCGCCGGACCGTCCGGATGACGGGAATTGCGCACGGCGACCCCGCCGCCAGGCAGCTTGGCGAACTCCACACACGATCCCTGGGAGTTGGAGTGCCGGCTCTTCCGCCAGACGACGCCGTCGAGGTCCGCGGCAGCCATGCCGTTGTACGCGTGAGGCACAGGACTCTCCCGGAGAATTGCAGGGCACCCCGGCACGCCCGGCGGCGAATGGTGGGGTTGACAACTACTCCGGATCATAGCTGCGTTCACATGCTTCTGCATGAGCGAATGCACGTGCACTTACGGTGTTCCCACCATTACTTCAAGGTGACTACACCATCGTGACCAGGCGACCGACGACTACTTGCCCGTACTCGAATACGGCAGGAGTGCCATCTCACGTGCATTCTTGATCGCCCGGGCCAGCTGGCGCTGCTGCTGAACGGTGACCCGGGTCACCCGGCGGCTACGGATCTTCCCCCGGTCCGAAATGAACTTCCGCAGCAGATCGGTGTCCTTGTAGTCGATGTACGTGATGCCTGCCGCATCCAGGGGGTTGGGGCGGGGCTTGAGGTTCTTGCGGTGGTCGGGGCGGCGCGGCATGAAAGGTCCTTGAAGATCTGGATCGGCGGGTCGGTGAATCTGCGGGGCGGGGAATCTGCGGTCTGCGGGTCGGTGAATCCGTGGACTGCTGATCTGCAGGCGTGTCAGGAAACGGGGTCGAGGAGTTCGTCGAACGCGGCCGGGAGCAGCCGCCAGGCGTCGGGCCCGCCCGCGTATTCGGCGTCGGTCAGCAGGCACGACTCCAGCAGCGTGCGCAGCCCGTCGGCGTCGAGTCCCGGCGAGGTGAACGTGAGGTGCTGGACGCGGTCGCCGTGCTCGGGATCCCAGTCGAGGGAGGCGGCCACGCGCCGCTCCGGCGGCACCATGTCCCAGGCGGCGTCCGGCAGCGCCGCCAGCCACGGCCCCGCGCTCTCCACGCACAGCGCGCCGCCCGCGGCGTCCCACGCCAGCAGCGTGTCCGGCCGGTCGGCGAGCCAGAAGCGGCCCCGGCTGCGCGCGGCGGCACAGCACAGGTCCTCCAGCGCGGCGTACAACCGCCCCGGGTGGAAGGGCCGGCGCCCGCGCCACACGAGGGTGGCGACGCCGTCCGCGTCGGCCTCCTGCGGCAGCAGCGCGCAGGCGGGATGCTGCCGGGCCGCGGCCGCCTCCACGTCGAATCCGGCGACCGCGGCGGCCGCCAGTTCGACGGAGTCGACGGCGATGTGACGTGCGGTGGGGGCGAGTTGGGAGAGGAGTGCGTGGTCGGCGGCGTCGGCCGGGGCCACGGGCTCGCCGAAGGCGGTCCGGTCGCCGTCGGCGTCCTCCCCGGCCGCCGTCCCCTCCGCCAGCGCGAGCACCGTGGGGTACTCCAGCTGACGGGCGAAGGTGTCGGCCACGGTGCGCTGGTCGGCGGCCGCGGCGGCCAGTCCGGCCTCCGCGAGGTCGTCGCCGCAGCCGAGGGCGGGCAGCACGAGGGCCGGGTCCACGGCCGTGATCACGGCGGTGAGCCGCAGGTCCTCGCCCGCGTGGGCGGCCACGACCTCGGCCATGGCCTTGGGTTCGACCGAGTCCCAGAGCTCGACGACGGCGAGCCGGCACGTGCCCGAGGCGGCGAGCCGCTCCAGTTCGGGCATGAGGTCCTCGCGCAGGGCGCAGCAGGCGCAGTCGTTGACGAGCGGCGCCTCGCCCTCGTCGAGCGTGCCGGTGCGGTCCCGCACCGTCCGGCGGACCGTTCCCGCGGCGGCGGTGGCCAGGTCGTGGTGGAGGGCGACGCTGCCGGGGACGGTCCGCAGGAGGCGCTCGACCGCGGCCCGGCGGGCGTCCGCGTGCAGACCGCCCACCAGGGCCACGGGCAGGGGATGCGGCGCGGTCACCGCCGGCCCCCGCGGTCATCACGACTGCCGCCATGACTGCCGCCACGGCTGCCGTAGCGGCGCTCGAAGCGCTCGACGCGGCCGGCGGTGTCCAGGACGCGGGCCGTGCCCGTGTAGAAGGGGTGGCTCGCCGAGGAGATCTCGACGTCGATGACGGGGTACGTCCTGCCGTCCTCCCACTCGACCGTCTTGTCGCTGGTGGCGGTCGAGCGCGTGAGGAAGGCGAAGCCGGCCGCGCGGTCACGGAAGACGACGGGGCCGTAGGGCGGGTGGATTCCGGGCTTCACGGCGGATCAGCGCTCCTCTCGGAAGGTGACGTGGCGGCCGACGACCGGGTCGTACTTGCGCAGTTGCATGCGGTCGGGGTCGTTACGGCGGTTCTTGCGGGTCACGTAGGTGTAACCGGTTCCGGCGGTGGACCGGAGCTTGATGACGGGGCGTAGCTCGTTGCGGGCCATGGGGGCTACTATACAGAAATGGTTCCCATTTTCATTAAGGCTCTTCCGGAGCCCTCCCAGGAGGTCTGACCCTTGTCGGCGCACTGCCAGCTGACCGGACGCAAGCCCGGATTCGGCAAGACCATCTCCCACTCCCACCGCCGCACGTCGCGGCGGTTCGACCCCAACATCCAGAGCAAGCGCTACTGGCTCCCCTCCGAAGGCCGGCACGTACGGCTGCGGCTGAGCGCGAAGGGGATCAAGACCGTCGACACGATCGGCGTCGAGGCGGCCGTCGCCCGCATCCGGGCCCGTGGAGGGAAGGTCTGATGGCCAAGAAGAGCAAGATCGCTAAGAACGAGCAGCGGCGGCTGACGGTCGCGCGCTACGCGGCGCGCCGGGCCCTCCTCAAGGCCGTCATCCGCAACCCGCGGACGCCGGAGGAGGAGCGGCTGGCGGCCGAGTGCGAACTGCGGCGCCAGCCGCGGGACGCGAGCGCGACGCGCCTGCGCAACCGCGACTCCGCGGACGGCAGGCCGCGCGGCTACTTCCGTGCGTTCGGCCTGTCGCGCGTGAACCTGCGCAAGGAGGCCCACGCCGGGCACCTGCCGGGGGTGCGGAAGTCCAGCTGGTAGACGGCGGGGCGGCAGTCACCGGGCCGACAGGCACCGGGGCGGCAGTCACCGGGCCGACAGGCACCGGGCCGTCAGCCGCCGGGCCGGCAGGCACCGGGGCGAGCCGGCGGCTGCCGGCCCGTCACCCGTCGGTCACCACCAGGCGGGCCGTGGAGAGGGAGTCGACGAGGGCCGCCACGTCGGTGGCGGCCCGCTCTGCGGAGACGGCCGGGTACCGCTCGGTGAGCAGCTGCGCCGCCCGCTCCGGGGTGCCGTCGAGCAGGGTGCGCAGGACGAGCGCGGCGGTGCTGTTGAGCTGCCAGTAGCTCCCTGACTGCTCGTCGAGCAGCACCATGCCGTCCTCGGTGTCCGTGGCGGACACGTCCCGGCGAAGGGTGAGGTTCACAGCGGTCTCCCGTGGTCGTGTGAGGTGGTCGTGTGGAGGACGGCTACGGCTGCCGGGGCGGCTACGACGGCTACGGCATCAAGGCGGCGCGGTCGGGGAGGGAACGGAGCCAGAGTTCGCAGCCCAGCGTGGCGTCGAGCGGGCGCAGGGGCTCCGGTACGGGGTGCAGGCCGAGCACGCTCGCGCGGAGGGCCGCCGCATCCACCAGGCCCGCGCGGGCCAGCAGGGAATCCTCGAACAGTGCGACCAGACGGCCCCGGTTGTGCCGCAGCCCCGCATACAGGTCCGCGCTGAACTCGCCCCCGGCGGACCGCCCCAGGACCGGGTCCGGCACGATGCCGCGCAGGGCGGCGGCGAGAACCGGCTTGTACCGTCCGGGCGCGCCGCGTTCGTCGACGCGTACGGACAGCGCCGCCTCGACGACCCCGTCGTCGAGGTAGGGCGCGGCGTACTCCAGCCCCCTCGCGGACGTCACCTGGCCGATCTGGCGGACGCTGCGCCCGCCTGCCCGTACGGACGCGAGCGCCGCGTGCTGGCCGCGCTGCGCGTGCAGCGGCTCCGGGGCGGCGGCCGCGGCCTCGCGCAGCAGGCCCCGCACCGCGAGGACCGCGTCCGCGGTCGCCCAGGAGGGCATGCGCAGGTCCGGTCCCCAGGTCATGGAGGGGACGTTCCCCGCCGGGAAGGCGGCGGGGCGGACGAGGCTGTCCGCCCAAGCGGTCAGCCACTGCGGGAAGTTGCTGCGGTCCGCCAGGCCGCCGAGGACCGGGAGCAGCGGCAGGCGCCGGCCGGCGCGCTTCCTGCGGACGGCGGCGAGGGCGGCGAGCGGGCGGCTGCGCAGGAGGTCGTGCAGGTGCGGGGCGGGAGCGGTGAAGAGCTCGCCCCCGCCGCCGCCGGACATGTGCAGCCGCGATCCCCGGACGGTCATCAGGGCGGACAGCTTGGCGAAGCGGGCGGCGTCCCGCACCCAGGCGCCGGGCTCGTCGGCCGGGCGGTTCGTGTCGTGGAGCGGGTGGCCGAGGCCGTGGGGCGGGTGGCCGGTGACGTCGGCCGAGCGGCTCATGGCGTGGGACGGGTGGCTCATGCCGTGGGACAGGTGGCTCACGCCGTGGGACGGGTGGCTCATGCCGTATCCGGCCCCCGGGTGCAGGACGTCCACCACCTCGGCCGGGTCGCTGAACAAGAGGGGCGTTCCGGAGCGGCCGGGCCGGACGTGCCGGGCGTCGGGCAGTGCGGCGGCGGCCTGCGCGGCCCGGCGGCCGTCGTCGCCCGGGTCGGCTCCTTCCCAGCGCAGGGTGACCAGCTTCGCCGCGCCGATCCGGGCCGCGAGGAAGCACAGGCCGGTGGAGTCCATCCCGCCGGAGAGGTCCGCGCTCACCGTGCCGCCGCCGGCCGTGCAGGACTCGACGGCGGCGACGAGCGCCCGGCGCACCTCGCGCGCGCCCTCGGCCGCGGACAGGACCGGATCCGGCGGAGTCCACCAGCGCCGCGTACGGGCCCGGCCGTCGGCCTCGATCAGCAGGCAGTCCCCGGACGGTACGCGGTGCACGCCGCGCCACGGGCTCCGGTCGTCCAGCGGGTGGGGAGGGGGCGAGGAGAGCAGATGGAGTGCGAGCATCCGCTCGTCCGGGCTCGCTCCGACGGCCTCCGCGAGCCGGTCGGCGCGGTCGGCCGCCACCGTCACCCCGTCGAAGCGGGTGTAGAAGACGCCGCACGCGCCGGACGCCGAGCCTCGTACCCGGACCCGTCCGCCGGCCGAGGTCACCACGTGGAAGCTCCCCGCCAGGCCCGCCACGGCCCGCTCGGTGTCCACGACGTCACGGACCTGCCGCAGCCGTGCGGCCAGCTCCGCTGCGGTGACGGGGCAGCGGCCGATCACCGCCACCCGCGCTGCGCCTGCCGTCGCCCCCGCCCCTGTTCCCGTTCCCGCCCCGGCGAGCGTCACCCTTTCGTCCGGCCAACTGCCCACCAGCCAGGGCCGTCCCGAGGCGTGGTCGATCGTCCGGGACGCCCGGGGGCGCAGCACGCGGGCCGCAGCCAGGCCCGCCTCACTGTCCGGCAGAACCGCGAACCACACTGCCCGGCCCCCTCCCGGCGACTGCTGTCCAGCGGTGCGGCATGCAACGCAACTGCACCGTGAGCCCCGGGATACCCACGCCTTCTGCCGTTACGCCGAACAGGCGAACATTTCACACGACAAGGAGGCAAGTGTGACCATATGCCTGCCGTCGACCGACGTTCCTACGTTCACCAAGAGCATTTTTACGTCGAGAGTAAGATTGCCTCATGAGCGTCGAGACAATGGGACTCCGTGAGTCCAAGAAGCAGGAGACCAGGCAGCTGATCTCCGACCACGCCACCCGGCTCTTCCTCGCACAGGGCTTCGAGCAGACGACGATCGCCGAGATCGCCGCAGCGGCACGGGTCGCGAAGAAAACGGTCACCAACTACTTCCCCCGCAAGGAGGATCTGGCCCTCGACCACCACGAGGAGTTCGCCGCGAGCCTGGCCGGCGCCGTCGCGGACCGGGCAGAGGGCGAATCGGCACTCGCCGCACTGCGGCGGTACTTCCTGACCGCGGTGGAGGACCGCAGCCCCGTCGCGGGCTTCGCCGGGTACGAGTTCGCGCACATGATCGCCGAAAGCCCCACGCTCACGGCCCGCTTGCGCGAACTGCACGACCAGCGCGAGGAAGCCCTCGCCGAGGCCCTCGCCGGAAGCGCGGGCGGGGGCGGGAGCGAGGGGATCGCACCCCGGGCCGCCGCCACCCTCCTCGCTGCCGCGCAGCGACTGCTCTTCGAGCGCATCCAGGAGCTCACTCTGGCGGGCCGTTCCACCGACCGGATCGCCGGCATCGTGGCCGAGGAGGCCGCGCACGTCTTCGACCTGCTCACCCCTTCCCTGGGCGACTACGCGAGCGCACCCGGGAGCACACCCGGGGCGTAGAGGCGGAAACAGAGACCGAAGCCCGGCTTGAACGTGTTCAAAAACAGGTCTACAGTCACGATCATCAGAGCTTTTGAACACGTTCAAGAAGGGCTGGGGACGTGGATCTCACAGTCGTCTCATACGTCATCTACCTGCTGCTCAGCCTGGGCCTCACGGTCTGGGTCGCACGCACGCTCAGCCGCAACGGGCGGGTCTTCCTCGCCGACGTCCTGCACGGCAACGAGAAGCTCGCGGAAGCCGTGAACCACCTGCTGGTGGTCGGCTTCTACCTGGTGAACCTCGGGTTCATCGCCCTGTACCTGCAGGACGACACGACCGTCACCGACGCCCGCGGGGTGTTCGAGGCGCTGTCGCAGAAGCTCGGCGTCGTCCTGCTCGTGCTCGGCGTCATGCACCTCGGCAACGTCTACGCCCTCAACAAGTTCCGCCGCCGCGGCATGATGGACCGGGAGCAGCTCCCGCCCGTCGCCCCGCAGGGGTGGGCGGGTCAGCAGGGCCCGTGGACCGCGCCGGCCGGCGGGCGCTGAGCCCGATGGCGACCGTCACGGCGGCCACCACGGCCATCGCCGCCGCCGACCGGGACGCCCGGAGCGTCTCGGTCCGCCGGCTCACCGTGCTCTACGACGCGCAGTGCCCGCTCTGCACCTTCGTGCGCAACTGGCTCGTGAAGCAGCGTCAGCTCGTACCGCTCGACCTGGTGCCCCTCGGGTCGGACGAGGCCCGGCGCCGCTTCCCGGAGCTCGACCATGCCGCCACGTACGAGGAGATCACCGTCGTCGGCGACGCCGGGCAGGTCTACCGCGGGGCCGCCGCGTGGGTCGTGTGCCTGTGGGCCCTGGCCGAGTACCGCCCGCTCTCCCACCGCATGAGCACCCCGTCCGGCCTCCGCTTCGCCCGCAACGCGCTCCTGGCCGCGTCAAGGTACCGCGGGGCGTACTGGCAGGCCCAGCCCGCGCCCGGCACGAACGGATGGGCGTACGCCGCCCCTCCCCCGGCCTGCGGCAGCGCCTGTGAGCCCGGCAGTGCGCCCGCATAGCCCCCGCCCCCGCACCGGTCGACCCGCGCGGATCGTCGGCCTCGTCGCCTTCGGCACCGTGGCCGCACTGGCCGCACTGGTCGTCCTCCTGAGCCCGCCCGCCGGCTCGGCGGAACCCGGCGAGCTCATAGGCTCCTGGCGAGCCCACCAAGGCGCGCGGCTGACCCTCCGCGAGGACGGCACGCTCACCGCCGTGGGCGTCCCCACCGCCTTCTCCGAGGACGACGACGAGCAGCCCACCAGACGGTTCACCGGCAACGGAACCTGGCACCTGGAGAAGAAGCCCAAGCTCGGCCACCAGCGGATCCGGCTCACCCTCGGCGAGACGTTCGAACTCTCCATCGCCGGCCAGGGCGCCCGCGACGGCCTCTTCATCAGACCCTCCCGGGACACCACCACCCAGTTCCGCTTCAAGAGGACCCCTTAGGCTCTGAACCGTGCCAGCAGAGAACGAGCCCCGGCCTGCGAAGAGCGAGCAGACCCGCACCCTGATCCTGGAAACCGCGATGCGGCTCTTCCAGGAGCACGGCTACGACAAGACCACCATGCGGGCCATCGCCAAGGAGGCCGGCGTCTCCGTCGGCAACGCGTACTACTACTTCGCCGGCAAGGAACACCTGATCCAGGGCTTCTACGACCGGATCGCCGCCGAGCACCAGGCGGCGGTCCGCGAGGTGCTGGACCGGGAGACCGACCTGGAGGCGCGGCTCTCCGGCGTCCTGCAGGCCTGGCTGGACATCGCCATGCCGTACCACGAGTTCGCGGCCCAGTTCTTCAAGAACGCCGCCGACCCCGACTCCCCGCTGAGCCCCTTCTCCGCCGAGTCCGAGCACGCGCGGGAAGCCGCCATCGACGTCCACCGCGAGGTGCTCGCCGGCGCCAAGGCCAAGGTCCCGGCCGAGCTCGCCGACGTCCTCCCCGAGCTGATGTGGCTCTCCCAGATGGGCCTCGTCCTCTACTGGGTCTTCGACCGCTCCCCCGACCGCGAACGCACCCGCCGCCTCGCCGACCGCGGCGCCCGCCTGACGACCCGCGGCATCTCCCTGGCCCGCTTCCGCGTCCTCCGCCCGCTCGTCCTCGAAATCCACGAACTGTTCACGGACTTCCTGCCCGGCATGGCCCAGACGGCGGTCGCCCGCAAGTCCTGAGAAATCCGGGACAACCGGTCTCAGCCGCTACCGGCCACGTAGCCCGATAGCAGAAGCGAGCTCCCGCGCGCCGACGGTGTGCGGGCGCCGGTTGATCAGGTCGTTGGCGACACGGCGGATGGCAGGCCGGTCGCGTACCTCGGCCGGGGAGACGCGGAGGGCTTCCAGGAGGGCGTCAGCGGTCTGCTGGGGTTTGCCCCATTGCCACCAGGCACGGGCGAGATCGGTGTGCATGCGGGCACGGCGTTCTGCAGTGGGGAACTGTCCGGGGTGCAGCGCGCGCCCGGCTTGGAGGGCGGTTCCGGCGTCACCGAGAGCCCAATGCACGCCGACCTCGTAGAGGGTGACGGCAGCGGGGCTGATCGAGAAGGCGGCACCGGCGGGGGGCTGTTCCGGCAGACGCCAGGCGTTGCGCCCGGCTTCACGCATGAGACTGAGGGCCTGATCGCGGTCGCCGGTGCGGGCGGCCGTGTACGCAGTGGTGCACAGCATCTGTGCATACGCCATCGCTTGCGCCTGGGTGGCCAGCCCCGAGCGTTCGACGGCGGCCAGGGAGTGTTCGACCAGGCGCTGGGCAGCCTGAGGCTGCTCCTGGTGGCGGAGCACAATGCTCAGCTCCCGGGACGCGGCGGCCTGGGCGATGGGGTTGCCGGACAGGTCCGCGTAGGTGAGGGCCCGGTCGGCGGTCAGTCTGGAGCGCTCGTAGCGCCCGATCTTCGTGAGGACCCGCGAGGCCAGGGAATAGCAGGAGGACAGCGTCGCGTAAGCGGTCTGCGACCGGGTGTGGATGGCGGCGTGGGCATCAGCCAGCAGCGCCGGGAGCGCTTCGAGCAGCTGGGCGTGCCGACCGGTGTCGAACAGGGCCTGGGCCCCGGCCAGGCGCAGCTGCACAGGCGCGGCCGCACCGAGCGAGGCGGGAACGGCCGCGAGTGCGTCATCGAGGCCGGCGAGGAGGAGCTGAAGGGGGCCCGCCACCCCGGCGGCGGCGAGCAGTGTGCGGCGGCGCAACGGGTCCTCCTCGGCATGACGCGGCCCGGATGCGGCCACTGTAGTGGCCGCATCCCTACCCAGGCCGACAGCCACGGCCAGAACCTCCGTCGGTAACCCGACCTCCTGCGCGGCGCGTCGCAACAGCCCCAGGTCGGCAGTGCCGTGTCGTTCAAGGCGGGAGATGGTGGAGGCCGAGCAGCCGACGCGCCGACCGAGGTCGGCCTGGCGCCAGCCGCGGTGAGTGCGGCCCAGACGGATGAGGGCGCCGACCTGATGACGCCCCATCAGCGCCTGTGCCTGAGGGGTCCTCCACAGCGGATCGGTGCTCATCACACCACCTTCACGGGCGTGAGTCCTGCCCGCCCACGGTAGGCGTGGCCGCGCAGCAGGCCAAGGCCGTGTGCAGCATCTGCACATCGCGTGCGGCCTGCGGCGATGGATCACCTCGCGAGCCCGGGACGCGCTGCACTGGAGGGGCGCCCTCATCCGAGAGGCGCAAGGGCATCGAACATCAGGGAGGACAGCATGGCTACGACAGCCGAGGCGGTGCCGTCGGTTCGCGACCCCCGGGACTTCGTCAAGCCGGACGTGTGGGACCGCGAGATCCAGCTGCTCATGCGCGACCACCCCTTCGACGAGGTGTACGCCGACCGCCTGTTCAGTGCGGCCGTGTCCTACCTGATCACGGCCATGGAGAAGTGGGGGCAGCAGCTGGAGATGTGTTGCGGCCGCACCGTCGACATCGCCGTCCACACCTTCATCCTGGACACGAAGAACTACCGCGAGTTCTGCGCCCAGCACTTCGCCGGCCGTTTCCTGGAGCACATCCCCGAGATCGCCTTCAAGTACGACGGTTCGGTCGAGCGCACCGCGAAGATCATCGCGGACAACGGATTCAAGGTCGACTGGAAGCTCTGGGAGGCCGACTACGCCAAGTGCGGCCCGTGCGCGCCTGGAACGAACTGTCACTGAACGAACCGGAATGGTCAGGCCCGGGGACGTCATGAGCGGCCCCGGGCCTGACCTGTGGCGCAACAGGGCGGAGTTCCGTCAACGCCACCTGACGCGGCCGCAGGCGGCGGTACGGTGACGGACTCACGTGGCCCACCGTTCCCCCGAGGAGCCTCATGCCCCGCCCGCCCCTCACACCGGCCGAATACTGGGACCTGTACAAGCCGTACCGCGGGGAGGGCGAACAGCCGGCCCCGTCGGCCGACCGGTTCGAGTGGACGCAGTTCCCCGGCCACGGCCCCGGTCCGGAACTTCTCGGCACCCCGCGCACCGCCTTGGAACTCGGCCCCGGCGAAGGCGCCGAAGCCGTCCACCTCGCGCGCCGCGGCGCCCAGGTGACCGCCGTCGACTTCTCCGCCCTCCAGATCGCCCGCGCCCGCCGCTGGTGGTCACACATCCCGGGCGTCACCTTCCTGCACGCGGACGTGTGCGACTTCCTCATGTCCGAGGCGACCGAATACGACGCGATCTACTCCGTGTGGGGAGCGGTCTGGTTCACCGACCCCGAGCGGCTCCTCCCGCTGGTGGCCAAGCGCCTCACGCCCGGCGGAGTGTTCGTATTCAGCCACGCAGAAGCAGGCCCGGGCACTCATGGGGCTCAGCAAATGCGCGGGAAGTGGCTCGAAGGCCGCCAGCGCGAGCTGACAGTGCTGCGCTGGCAGTACGGGCCCGCCGCGTGGGCCGATCTGCTCAGGCGGAGCGGTTTCACGCACGTCGACGCTTGCATCGTGCCCCCTCCGGAGGACGAGCCCCTGGGCACCCTGCTCGTGCGCGCCGAAGTGGCCTGAGCGGCGACAGCCTTACTGCAGTGCCCGCTTGCGGGCCTCGTCCGCCCGGCTGCTTGCCCGGACGGAAGCGCCCAAGGCGATGATGGTCGAAGGTATCCATCCCCACTTGGCAACGAAGTCCGCAATGATTCCGGTCACCGAGTCGTCATCGGTGAAGAGGGCGACAGCAATCGCCACGATCCCGAAGAAGAACCAGACACTCCAGATTTCCTTGTGGGTATCTTTCGCTGCAGCCTTGATGTCCTTGTAGCCGTCAGCCATGGGGCCCCCTCTGTCGCGGTCTGCGGATCCCAACAAGCAGACGATCACGCAATCGCTACGTCAGGAACCGCCGGAGCCTTACGACTTGGGCGGCTTGGCGGCGACGAAGGAGCCCATGCCGGGCGTCGTCACGATCAGGCCCTCCGCGCGGAGGGCGGCCGTGACCTTGCGGACCGTCGTCCGCGCGACATCGAATTCCTGCTCCATCCGCACCTCTGAGATGAGGTGATTGAGCGGATATTCACCGCTGGCGATGCGCTGCCGGATCACGTCGGCGATCTGCATCCACTTCGGTCGCGTCGGGTCGTACTCCATCACGCGCCTGACTGTAAACAGCGGTATGCAACCGAACATAGAGCCTACTCTAGACGGCTAGGTGTAGACAGGGCCCTACAGGGGGCTCTAGGGTGGGCGCACTCAAGACCCCCGCGACCGCTGTCACGGCCCGGGGGCATGGCCACCAGCCTCAGGAGCTGATGACGTGAAGGACTCTATCTCCCGCCTCCTCGCCCGGACGAGGGCTCTCTTCAGCCGTCGCGCGGCGCCCGAAGTCCCCGTCACGCCGCCCCCGGCGCCCCCCGCGCTCCCGGCCCCCCGTACCCCCGAACCCCTCCGCCCCCACTGCGGGGTCTACGTCTGGGCGACGGCGCACGGGATCGACCTGCGGCCCACCACCCCGCTCCTCGCCTGCACCTGTGCCGCCAAGCCGCACCCCGTCCACCCCACCGACCCCGTCTCCGACTCCGACGCCCTGCGCGCCAAAGTCCGCGAGGTCAACTCCCGTAGCACCTGGGGGAAATGAACCCCGTCAGCCCGGTACCAGCAGCAGCTGGTCGGCGTAGCACCACGCCCAGTCCTCGCCCGGTTCGAAGGACCGGGCGAGGTCGTGGCCCGGCTCCGTGCGGGCGTGGGCGCTTGCGTGGCGGTTCGGGGAGCTGTCGCAGCAGGCGACGTGGCCGCAGACGAGGCACTCACGCAGGTGCACCCAGGTGCCGCCCGTGCGCAGGCAGTCCTCGCAGCCTTCCGTCGTGCTGGGGGTGACCTCCGCGGCCGCCTCGTTCAGGTGGGCGCAGTCCCGCCGGGTCGGGCGGCCCTCCACGTCCGCTGACACCTGCCAGGTTCCAGTCATGTCCCCAACGTAGCCCGGCACGCGCAATCCCGCAGGTCAGGGCGATTGTCAGTGCCCCCTGGCAGGATCGTTCGCGTGAGGTTGGCGGTGGCGGAGACGGGCGACGGGGGTGTCCGTCTCCGCGCCGTCGATCTCGCGGGGGCGCCGGTCGGGCCGGTCGCGTCCGCGGGCAGCCTGGCGGAGGCCGTGCGGTCGCATCCCCACGTGGAGCGGTGGGTGTGGCGGTCCACCGCGCACCATTACCCGCAGCTGCTGGCGGAAGGGCTGCGCGTCGAGCGGTGTTACGACGTGGAGGCGGCCGAGAGCCTGCTCGTGGGGCACGAGGAAGGTCAGTCCGGGCAGCCCAGGTCGCTGGCCGCCGCGTGGGCGCGGCTGCGCGGCCTGCCCGTGCCCGCCGATCCGCCGCCGCGGGCCGCCGGAGGGCAGCCGTCGCTGTTCGAGCCGGGGCCCGTACCGCTGCCGCCCGGCACGGATCCGCTGGACGCGCTGGTCGAGGTCCATGCCGCGCAGATCGCCCGGGCGGGGGCCGCCGGGCACCGCGGGCGGATGCTGCTCCTCCTCGCCCTGGAGTCCGCGGGCACCCTGGTCGCCGCCGAGATGCACCGCGCCGGTCTGCCGTGGCGGGCCGACGTCCACCGCGCCCTGCTGGACGAGCTGCTCGGGGAGCACTTCCCGGGCGGGCTGGAGCCGCGCCGGCTGGCCGGGCTGGCGGAGGCCGTGTCCGCCGCGTTCGGCCAGGAGGGCGTGCGCGTACGGCCGGATCTGCCCGCGGACATCATCCGGGCCTTCGCCCGCCAGGGCATCTCCCTGTCGTCCACGCGCGCGTGGGAGCTCAAGGCGATCGACCACCCCGCCGTCGAGCCCCTGCTGCAGTACAAGAAGCTCTACCGGCTGCACACGGCCCACGGCCGGTCCTGGCTGCAGACGTGGGTGCGGGAGGGCCGTTTCCGCGCCGAGTACGTGCCGAGCGGTTCCGTCTCCGGCCGCTGGACCACCAACGGCGGGGGCGCGCTGCAGATCCCGCGCGTAGTGCGCCGGGCCGTCGTCGCCGACCCCGGGTGGCGGCTGGTGGTCGCGGACGCCGATCAGATGGAGCCGCGCATCCTCGCCGCCGTCTCCCGCGACCCGGGGCTGATGGAGGCGGCGGGCGGCGAGCGCGATCTGTACGCGGCCCTGTCGGACCGGGCCTTCGCCGGTGACCGCGAGCGGGCCAAGATGGCGATGCTCGGCGCCATCTACGGGCAGACCTCCGGCGACGGCCTGAAGCACCTCGCGGATCTGCGCCGCCGCTTCCCCGCGGCCGTCGCGCTCGTGGACGACGCGGCGCGCGCGGGCGAGGAGGGCCGCCTCGTACGGACGTGGCTCGGGCGTACGTGCCCGCCTGCCTCCACGGCCCTGCCCGACGAGGCAGGCCTCCCCCAGGCCTCCGAAGAGGATTCCGCGCCCGGCTACGGCAGCACCCCGGCCGACCGGGCCCGCGGCCGTTTCACGCGGAACTTCGTGGTGCAGGGAAGCGCCGCCGACTGGGCCCTGGCGATGCTCGCGGCCCTGCGCCAGGAGCTCGCGGGGCTCCGCGCCGAGCTCGTGTTCTTCCAGCACGACGAGGTCATCGTGCACTGCCCCGAAGCCGAGGCGGCCGTGGCCGCCGAGGCCATCCGCACCGCCTCGCGCCGTGCCGCGCACGTCGTCTTCGGGGAGACGCCGGTGCTGTTCCCGTTCACGACGGCGGTCGTGGAGTGCTACGCCGATGCGAAGGGACCGCAGCCGGCCGCCGCGGAAGCAGCCCTGCTCTGACAGTCCGTC
The DNA here is from genome assembly GCF_001445655.1 of Streptomyces roseifaciens. Lineage (NCBI taxonomy): Bacteria > Bacillati > Actinomycetota > Actinomycetes > Kitasatosporales > Streptomycetaceae > Streptomyces > Streptomyces roseifaciens. The sequence goes on along the minus strand of NZ_LNBE01000004.1, from coordinate 1,878,100 downwards.
AACCCGGTATCGGCCATGCGGGCCACTCCGTCCCCCGTGCGGCCCACTCCGGCGGGCGGTTCTCCGCCCCGCCGCGCACGATGATCCCAGGGACGCCCGGCGGCGGCGGCCCGCCCCCGTATCCCGACCGCCGCTCCAGGGGAGGCCCTGCCATGACGTCCTTCAGTCTTGAGCAGCTGCGGCGCTGCACCGTCGCCGTGGACCTCGGGGCGGCCCGCACCCGGGTCTACCTCCGCGACACCGGCCTGATCGTGGACGAGCCGTCGATCGCCGCGGTCAACACCAGGACCGGCTCGCTGATCGCGGTCGGCACCCTCGCCGAGGGCATGGCGGGCCGCACCCCGGCGCACATCAGCGTCGTCCGCCCGGTGTCCGGCGGCACCGTCGTCGACGTCGAGATGGCGCAGCGGATGCTCCGCAACCTCGTCAGCGACAAGGTGCGCCGCGCCTGGCGGCGCAAGCCGATGCTGCGCGCCGCGGTCTGCATCCCGCACGACGCGGATCCGCTCGCCCGTCGCGCGGCCGTCGAGACCCTGATGGGGCTGGGGACGCGCCGGGTGGAGCTGGTCGACACGCTCATCGCCGCCGCCGTGGGCTGCGGGCAGCCCGTCGAGCTGCCCGAGGCGACGATGATCGTGGTGTGCGGGGCGGCCTCCACCCAGGTGGCCGTGCTGTCGCTGGGGGCGATCGTGGCGGCGGAGAAGGTGCTGGTGGGCGGGGACGCCATGGACTACGCGGTCGTCGAGCACCTGCGCAGCCGCCACGAGCTGATGCTGCCCACGCAGGGGCTGCACCCGCTGCATCTGGCACTCGCCGCGGACCCCATGGAGGAGAGCGCGGAGGTCCGCGGCCGGGACGTGGCGACGGGCCTGTCCCGTACGGTCATGGTGAGCACGGCCGACGTCCGCGAGGTGATGCACACGCCGCTCACGGCCGTGCTGGACGCTATCGGCCGCGTGCTGCGCTCCTGCCCGCCCGACCTCGTGGCGGACCTCGTCGACCGCGGGGTGATGCTCGCGGGCGGCAGCGCGGTGCTGCCGGGCCTGGACCGGATGATCGCCGATGCGACGGGGATGACCGTGCGCATCGCCGACCAGCCGGACGTCTGCGCGGTGCTCGGGCTCGGCGCGATGATGGAGGGCAAGGTGCAGCCGCTGCACCTGGATCCGCTCGCTTCTTCGTAACGAGCCTCGCTCCTTCGTAACGAACCTTTCGCGCCACTTCTCTCGCTGTTATGTCACTTTGGGAACTTCCGTACCCCTCTCCCCCGTTCTCCCCGTACACCCCCGTTATGTATGAGGAGAAACGGCAAATGGCGCTCTGGGACCGGCTCAAGGACTCCGCGACGACGATGCAGGGTCAGCTGGTGGCGAAGAAGAACGAGCTGAAGAGCGGCGCGTTCCGTGACGCGAGCATGGCCATGTGCGCTCTGGTTGCGGCCGCCGACGGCTCGATCGACGCCTCGGAGCGGCAGCGCGTCGCCTCGCTGATCGCCACCAACGAGGTGCTGCAGAACTTCCCCGCCGACGATCTGCAGGCCCGCTTCAACGACTACTGCCAGAAGCTCACGGCCGACTTCGACTTCGGCAAGGTCAGCGTGATGCAGACCATCGGCAAGGTGCAGAAGAAGCCGACCGAGGCCCGTGCGGTCGTTCAGATCGGCATCGTCATCGGCGGCGCCGACGGGGACTTCGACAAGACCGAGCAGGCCGTCGTCCGCGAGGCGTGCTTCGCGCTGGGCATCAACCCGGCCGAATTCGACCTCTGACGGGCACCGGGCGGGGGCTCAGGCAGCGGGCACCGGGCGACGGGAGCGGCCCGGCCGACCGGCTCGACCGGCCCGATCGAACCGACCGGAGGCCGGTTACGCGGGCTGCGGCATCGGGCGGCCCGGCGCCTGCCCCTCCCTCTCGCCGCCGCCCGCCCCGCTGCTCCACGTGCCCAGCGAGATCTCGGCGGTGATGCCGGGGCCGAAGCCGGCGATGATGCCCCGGGCGTCGTGCGGCACGCCGCCGTCGGCCCACAGGCGCTCCAGCGCGTCGAAGATGACGGCGCTGGCGATGTTGCCCCGCTCGGTGAGCGTGGCCCTGCTGTAGCGGAACCACTCGGGCGCGAGGTCGAGGTACTTGCACAGGTCGTCGAGGATCCTCGGCCCGCCCGCGTGGACGATGTAGAAGTCGAGCTCGGAGACGTTCCAGTCGTGGGGTTCGGCCATGTCGCGCATGGCGGGGGCGAGCATGGCCATCGTGCCCGGGACCCGCTTGTCGAGCAGGAAGTGGAAGCCGGTGTCGCGGACCGCGTAGGAGATCCAGTCCTCGGTGTCCGGCACCAGGTGGGAGCCGTTGCGCTCCAGGCGCACGCCTTCGCCGCCCTCCCCGCGCACCACGGCCGCGGCGAGGGCGTCGCCGAAGAGGCCGTTGGACAGGAGGTTGCCGACACCGAGGTCGGTGGGCTGGTAGAGCAGCGAGCAGAACTCGCAGGCCACGATGAGGGCGTTGGCGCCGGGGTATGCGGTGCAGAAGTCGTGCGCGCGGTTGATGGCGGCGCCGCCCGCGGCACAGCCGAGCTGGGCGATGGGCAGCTGTCTGGTGGTGACCGGGAAGTCCATGGTGTTGATGATCCAGGCGGTCATGGACGGCATCATGAAGCCGGTGCACGAGACGTACACGATCAAGTCGATTTCGCGCGGGGTCAGTTCGGCGTGCTCCAGGGCCCGCCGGATGACTTCGGGAACCCGGGCCTTGGCCTCGGTCTCGTAGAGGTTGTTGCGCCAGGTGAGGCCGGGGTGCTTGAGGGTGTGCTCGATGGGCTGGAGGATGTGCCGGGTCTGGACTCCGGTGTTGCCGATCAGCCGCAGGGCCAGCGGCAGCTGAGGGTGGTCGGCGTGCAGCGTCCGAGCCAGCTGCAGGGTCTCCTCCATGGTGATGACGTGCTCGGGTACGGCGATGGCCGGTCGGCAGAGCGTAGCCATGACTGCCTCCTTACCAGGGACTTACCGGTCCAGGGGACTGACCGGTGGACTTACCGGGCGCCGGCTCCGCCGCCCTGCGCGGGCGGTGGGCCGGGCGCCCCGTCGGTGCGCTGCGCCGGGTGCTCTACCAGGCGACGGGCAAGGCGAGGGGGAACCGCCAGATCGAACCGGTGTTCCACCGCACCTCCTCCGCCGGAACGGCCAGGCGCAGGTCGGGAAAGCGGGTGAGCAGCGTGCCGATGGCGACCTGGAGCTCCATGCGCGCCAGCCGGGCTCCGAGGCAGTGGTGCGTGCCGTGGCCGAAGGTGAGGTGGGCGGGCGCGTCCTGCCGCTCGAGGTCCAGCTCGTCGGGGCGGTCGTAGACGAGCTCGTCGCGATTGGCGGCGAGGTACGAGACGTGGACGGTCTCGCCCGCGCGGATGGTGACGCCGTCCAGCTCCACGTCCTCCGTGGCCTGGCGGGGGATGCCCACCCCCTGCCGGTACGGGATGAAGCGCAGGAGCTCCTCGATGGCGGCCGGCAGCAGCTCGGGACGGGCCCGCAGGCGGGCCAGCTGCTCCGGGTGGGTGAGCAGGGTGTAGATGATGTTGCTGATCTGGTGGGCGCTGGTGTTGTGGCCGGTGACGAGCAGGAGCATGCCCATCACCGCGACCTCGCGGGCGTCCAGGAACTCGCCGTCCTCGCGCACCGCGGCCAGGGCGCTGAGCAGGTCGCCGCCGGGGTGGCGGCGGCGCGCGGCGGTCAACTCGGCGAAATACGCGCGGAGTCCGGCCTTTCCTTCGGCGGCCGCCGCGCAGTCGGGGGTGCCGGGGGACATCATCGCCGTGGCCCAGCGGCGCAGCGGGGCACGGTCCGGCCCGGGGACGTCGAGCAGCTCGAAGACCGTGTTCAGCGGGAGGGGGGCGGCCAGCCAGTCGGAGACGTCGGCCGGGGAGCCGTGGTCGGCCATGGCGTCGAGCAGGCCCTCCACCGTGCGCCGGGTGCGCGGGCGGAGCTCCTCGACCTGGCGGTCGCCGAACGCGGTGGCCATGAGGCCGCGCAGACGGCTGTGGGCCGGCGGGTCCATGAGGTTGATCGACTCGGCGTGGTCGACGAGATCGGGCGTGACGGGCGGCAGACCGCGGCCGATCAGGGCCGCGCGGCTGAAGCGGCGGTCAGCGGTGACCGCGCGGACGTGGCGGTGGCCCGTCACGAGCCAGGCGGTGCCGGGCGCCGGGCCGCCGGCTCCGGGCGCTGCGGAACCCCCCGGCCCGTCCTCCGTGGCATCGCCCGCGCCGTCCCCCCGGGGCATCGGGATGCGGGTGACCGGCGGCTCGCTGCGCAGCCGGGCCAGGAAGGGGTCGAACTCCAGGGCCTCATCGTGGCGGAACGGACAGGTCCACACCGACTCGGAGGTGGTCATCGAAGACTCCCATCCCAAGGGCCCCGCCCGGGTGGCGTGCCAGCTTATTTTCAGACCATGCCGCACCAGTCACTCCGCCACACCCCAGCCTTCGCAGTTCACCCGAATGGTGGAAATTTCGGAGAATCACCCGTCGCATCCCCCACTTTTCCCTTCTTTCTCACCACTCCCCCAGGCTTCGCCCCGGCTCCCCTGCGCACGCCCTCGACTTCACCCTGGCGCCCTTGATCCCTCCCTGGCGCCCCTCATTTCGCCTTGGCGCCCCCGATTCCCCCGTGAGTGCCCTTTGCCTCCGCCATGCGCCCCAACGGACGGCTCGGTGCGGGCCCCGGCGTGTCTCGAGCTGCGGAACCCGAAAGTCGTGCTTAGCCTAATTTTTCAGACATCACTGATTAAGTGATGACAATCCCGACCGCATCTCCTCGAGGAGGCGCACATGCTCGCCCAAGAAACCCTCCGACCCCTTGCGAATCCGGCCGGAACGGCCGCGATCGGCTCCCTGATGGTGGAGCCGGAAGCCGCCGTGAGCGGGGCTCCACTGCCCGCGCCGGAGGCCGCAGGCTTCCTGCTCGCCCTCCTCCTGCTGTCTCCCAAGGAGCCGAAGGAGCCGAAGGGCAAGTGAGTTCCCGTGCGGCCTACGCCGCGGCGGCCGACGAACTCGCGTCACGCGTCCTCCGCGCCCTCCGGGGTGCGGGGGGCGCGGCGCTCGTCGCCCCGCACCTCGACAGCAGCTCGCCCGACGCACTCGCGGCCCTGGCCGCGGTCCGGGTGATCGGAGCAGACACCTTCACCCCCCACATCCTGACGGGCGTCCCCTTCCACGCCGCCGACGCGGCCGCCGTCGCCCGTTCCTTCGAGACCTTCCCGGTGCCGGGCAGCGGCCCCTCCGCCCGCACCGACGAGCGCACCGCCGCCTGGCGCGACTGGGCGACCGCTCAACTCCTGGCCCGTACGCGCGGCTACGCCGGCAACCCCGTGGCCACCGTCCCGCCCGAGGCCGGCGAGGACCTCACCGACACCACCGACTGGCAGCGCTGGTCCGTTCGCATGGCCCAGCTCGCGCCCCTCGCCACCCCCTGCCTGGACGGGCCCGTACGGGACGCCGCCCGCGGCGCCGCCCTCCCGCTGAGTCGCGGGCTGACCCGGTCCGTGCTGCGCCGCGACTTCCCCACCGCCGTCCGCCTGTTGCGCTGGCTCGCCCTGCTGCGGCACGACGGCATCGCCCTGCCCGTGGAGCCCGAACCCGTCCTCGACCACGTGCGCCTGCTCGGCGGCGCGAGCCCGCGCACGGCGCTCGACCTGGCCGTCGCCGCCCACCTGCTGGGCGACGGCACGCACACCGGGAACCGCGCCGACTCCGACACCGCCCCCCAGCCGCCCACGGAGGCGCCGGCATGACGATTTCCGCCCCCGTGGAGACGGCCGCCCGCGCCATGGCCGACCGCGCGCTGTCCTGGCTGCACGCCCACCGCGCGCTCGGCGCCCTGCCGCCCGGCACCACCGAGGAGCTCACCGACCCCGACGGCGTCTACAAACCCCTGGGCGAGAGCACGCTCGCCGCCTCCATCATCCTGCGCGACGGCATGGCCGGGCCCGGCCAACTGGTCGCCGCACAGAGCCTGATGGACTTCACGTGGCTGCAGCTGCGCAAGGGCGACATGCTCTACGAACGCCAGCTGCGCCACACCCTGATGACCGACCCGCTGGAGATGTACGCCCACTTCGTGCGCTGCGGCTACCGGCACGCGGACCTCGACCGGCTGCTGGCCCACCGCGCCCGGCTGCGCTCGGTGCACAGCGTCGAGCTGCTGCCCAACCGCCGCTTGGCCGTGGCCAACGCCGCCCGCATCGCCGGCCTCGACCACGGCGAGGACTTCGCCGCACTCGCCCGCACCACCTGGCTGGGCGCCACCCCCGAACCGTGGGCGATCAACTGGATCACCGCCTACGCGATGACCCACACGGTCTTCCACCTCACCGACTGGGGAGGCCGGCCCGAGGGTCTGCCGGCCCCCCTCACCTCGTACGTCCGCACCTGGCTGCCGGTGTGGATCGACATCTGGCGCGAGGTCCGCCAGTGGGACCTCGTGGCGGAACTCCTCATCGTGGGCGCCTCCTTGTCCGAGCCCTACTGCAACCCGGACGACTGGGAGGCGATGGCCTCCCTGCAGCACGAGGACGGCCTGGTGCCCTGCGACGGCGACCCGGTCGACGACGACCCGGCCCGCAGGTTCAAGGAACACCAGCACACCACCGTCGTGGCCGCCGTGGCGGGCTCCATCGCCCTCGCCAGGGCGGCACGAGAGCAGTGACCCCGTCCCTGCGGCAGACCACCCCGGACGACGCGAACCTCCCCGGCATCCCGCTGAACGCCCTGCTCCTGCCCCTGGCCGACGCGGCCCGGGGCGCGAGCGCCGTCGCCGTCGCCGCCGTGCGCGGCGACGAGCGCATCGTGGTGTGCCGCGGGCCGGCCGGTGAGGACACCCGCTTCGAGACCGGCTCGCTCACCAAGACGTTCACGGCACTGCTGCTCGCCGAGCTCGCCGCCCGCGGCGAGGTCCGCTACGACGACCCCCTCGACCGCTATCTGCCGCCCGGTGCCAGGCGCATCCCGGGCCCGGCCGTCACGCTCCTCCACCTCGCCACGCACACTGCGGGCCTGCCGCGCCTGCCGCCGGGGCTGCTCGCCCGCTCGGCCCGTACGGGCTGGTTCCGCAATCCGTACGCCGCCTTCACCACGGACGACCTGCTGGCCGCGCTCCCCCGCACCCGCCTCCACCACCGCCCCGGCACCCGCGTGCGCTACTCCAACTACGGCGTGGGCCTGCTCGGCCTCGCCCTCGCGCGCGCGGCCGGCGGCGCGCCCGGCGACTATCCGGCGCTGCTCGGCGAGCGCGTCCTGCAACCGCTCGGCCTGGCCGACACCGACTGCGACCCCACCCGCCCCCAGGTCCTCGGGCACTGGCACGGCCGGCCCCGGCCGCCCTGGCTCGTCCCCGGTATGCCCGCCGCGGGCGCCCTGCGCTCCAGCGCGCGCGACCTGCTGCGCTGCATGGCGGCGCTGCTCGCGCCGGAGGCCGCCGCCCCGCCGAGCCTGCGGGTGGCGCTCACGGAAGTGCAGCGGCCCCGGCTGGCGCTGCCGCGCACCGGCCGCCGCATCTGCCTCGTGTGGAACCTGCGGGTGCGGCCCGGCGGCCCGCTGCTGCACCACTCCGGGGGCACGCGCGGCTGCACCGCCTTCGCCGGCTTCCTGCCCGGCCCGGGCGCCGCCCTGGTGGCCCTGGCCGATGCCGCACCGACCCCGGCCGCGCCCTTCGTCCAGGCGTCGTACGAGGCGCTGTGCGGCCTGGACCGGACGGACCGGCGGTCAGCCGCCCGCGACGTGCCGGGTGACGGTGGCCGCGAACTCCTGGGCGGCGGGAGCGAGGGCCGACCACTGCCGGGCGGCCCAGCCCACGTCGAGTGACGGGATGCCGGTGACGGGTATCAGCCGGGCCGCGCCGGACGGGCTGACCAGCCCCGGCATGGCCGGTATCAGGGCGTGCCCCAGGCCCAGCTCGGCCAGCAGCAGCGCGGTGTCCCAGTCCGTGGCGCGGGTGGTGGAGCGCGGGGACAGGCCGCCGGGGCCGAGCACGTCCTCCACCCGGCGGCCGGAGCTCGTCCCGGCGGGCGGGCGGATGAGGCGCGTACGGGCGAGGTCCGCCGCGCCGAGCGCGCTCTCGGCCGCGAGGGGGTCGTCGGGGTGGACGGCCAGCACCCACTCCAGGCTGATGACCGGACGCAGTTCGACGCCCTGGGCGTCCTCGGAGACCGTCACCCAGGCCAGGTCCACCGCTCCCGACCGCAGGGCGTCGATGCAGCGGTGGCTGGAGCGCTCGGTGTGGAACTCCAGCCCGACGTCCGGGAACCGCCTGCTGTACTCCTCGATGGCCGCGCCCATGAGGTGGCGGATGGTGGTGGCGCCGGTGGCGATGACGACGCCGCCGCCGTGGCCGGTGCGCAGCTCCTCCAGCGTCCGCAGGCCCTCGCCGAGGGCGGTGAGCCCGTCCGAGGCGGCCCGCTGGAGGATCCGCCCGGCCGCCGTGGGCACCACGCCGCGCGGCTGACGCTCCATCAGCGAGAGGCCGACCTCCTTCTCCAGGCGCCGCACGTGCTGGCTGACGGCCGACTGGCTGCAGTTCATCTCGCGGGCCACGGCACTGAGGTTGCGGGCCTCGCACACCATGACGAACACCTTCAGGTCATCTAGCGTCACGCCGCCACGATACAAGCTCAAGCTTGGATGGATCGAGTCAACTCATAGGATTGACTTGGCTCGTGGGTGACCGTCATGATCTACCTGAAAAACGGCGGCAACCTGTCCGCGGCTTCACACAGCAGCACACAGTGCTCCGTTGCTGCGCATGCACGGCAACGGGCCGAGGCGTCGCTGCGGACAGGTGTCGACCAGCTCCCGCCGGATCGCGGCCCGCTTCCCGGGGCCTCCCCCCTTCAGCGCAGCACCGGAACGGCCTCCAGCAGCTGGCGCGTGTACGGGTGCTCCGGCGCCTCCCACACGCGCTCGACCGGCCCCCTCTCCACGACGCGCCCTTCCTTCATCACCACCACGTCGTCGCACAGGTAGCGCACCACGCCGAGGTCGTGGGTCACGATGCACAAGGCCATGTCCCGCTCGGCGGTGACCTTGCTCAGGACGTCCAGGATCTGCGCCCGGACGGAGACGTCCAGGGCGCTGACCGGCTCGTCGGCGAGGAGCACGGACGGGCGGGGCGCCAGGGCCCGGGCAATGGCGATGCGCTGCCGCTGCCCGCCCGAGAACTGGTGCGGATAGCGCGCGGCGGCCTCCGCGGGCAGGCCCACGTCGGCGAGGAGCTCGGCCACGCGCGCCGTGGCCTCGGGCGAGCGCCGGTCCGGAAGCGGCTCGGCGATGATGTCGCGTACGCGCATGCGGGGGTCGAGCGAGCCCATGGGGTCCTGGAAGACCACTTGAAGACCATGGCCACGGCTCTGCTCCTGGCTCCGGGCCCGGCTGTGGCTCCGGTCCCCGCCCCGGACCGCCACGTTGTCGACCGTCCCCGACGTCGGGCGGTCCAGGCCCGACAGCAGCCGCAGCAGCGTGGTCTTCCCCGATCCGGACTCGCCGACCACACCGGTCCGCCCGCCCGCACGGAGGTCCAGGTCCAGGCCCTCCAGCGCCGTGAAGTGCGTACGCGGCGCGAAGAGGCCGCGGCGGGGGCGGGCGTAGCGGCGGGTCAGGCCACGCGCCTTGAGCAGCGTCCGCGGCTCGGCGGGGGCCGGGGGCCGCGGCGCGGGGACGGTCAGGTCGGAGGCCTTCAGCAGGGCTTGGGTGTACGGGTGCTCAGGGCTGCGCAGCACCTGCTCGACGGGCCCGCTCTCGACGATCTCCCCGTCGTACATCACCAGCACGCGGTGGCACACGGACGCGACGAGCGCGAGGTCGTGGCTGATGTAGAGCACCGCCGTGCCGCGCTCGTCGGACACGCCCGTGACGAGGTCGACGATCTCCTTCTGGACCGTGACGTCCAGGGCGGTCGTCGGCTCGTCGCAGATCAGCAGGGCGGGGTCGGTCGCGAGGGCCCCGCCGAGGACGGCGCGCTGGCGCTGCCCGCCGGAGAGCTGGTGGGGGTAGGAGCGGGCGGCCCGGGCGGGGTCCGGCAGGCGCAGCCGGTCCAGGAGCCCGACGGCGGCGGCGTGGGCGGCGGCCCGGCCGGGGCGTTCGCTCCGGGGGCCGTGCAGCCGCAGCGCCTCGGCGACCTGGGGGCCCACCTTCATCACGGGGTTGAGGGCCGTCATCGGCTCCTGGAACACCATGCCGGCGAGCCGCCCGCGCACGGTCGACAGCTCGCGGTCCGTGGCGCCGAGCAGGTCGAACGGGACGCCGTCCAGGCGCGCGCTGCCCCCGGCCCGCAGCCCCTCGCCCAGGAGGCCCAGGAGGGCGAGGGCCGTGAGGGTCTTGCCGGAGCCTGATTCGCCGATGATGCCGACGCGCTCGCCCCGGTCCACGGTGAAGCCGACGCCCCGCACGAGCGGCCGGTCGCCCGCGTCGACGGTGAGGCCGTCGACCTCCAGCAGCATGCTCCTGCTCACCGGACACCTTCCAGCGTGGGGTCGAAGCGGTCCCGCAGGCCGTCGCCGAGGAGGTTCAGGCCGAGGACGGCGGCCGCCACGGCGAGGCCGGGCCACAGGCACAGCTCGGGCTTGTCGAAGAGGAGCTCCTGCGAGTCGAGCAGCATGCGGCCCCAGGACGGGGTGGGCGGCGGGGTGCCGAGCCCGAGGTAGGACAGCGCGGCCTCGGCCAGCACGGCGGTCGCGAAGGCCACCGACGCCTGGACGATGACGACGTCCCGGATGTTCGGCAGGACGTGCCGCACGGCGATGGCGGCGCGCGTGCGCCGCGCGAGCCGGGCGGCGTCGACGTACTCCGCTGCCATGACGCGCAGCGTGGCGGCGCGGGCGACGCGCGCGAAGCCGGGGGCCGAGGCGATGCCGATGGCCACCATGGCGGTCAGCGTGCTCGTGCCGTAGACCGCCGCCAGCATGATGGCGAGCAGCAGCGCGGGAAAGGCGAGCAGGAAATCGCTCACTCTCATCAGCAGCGCACTGAACGGCCCGCCCGACATGCCTGCGGCCACCCCCATCGGCACACCGATGACGACGGCGAAGCCGACTGCCACGATCCCCACGAAGACGGTGGTGCGGGCGCCGGTCATCAGCCGGCTGGCGACGTCGCGCCCGAACTGGTCGGTGCCCAGGAGGTGCTCGCCGCCGGGCGGCAGCAGCCTGCGGGCGGCGTCCACGTGCGTCGGGTCGTAGGGCGTCCAGATCAGGGACAGCAGCGCCAGGGCGAGGACGAAGGCGACGAGGACGCCTCCGGCGGTGAGGGTGGGACGGCGGGCGAGCCGCCCGAGGAGGCTCCTGGGCCGCCGCACCGGCGGAACCGCCGGCGCGACCGCCTCCTGCCTTTCGGGCCTGTTCTCCGGCGGGTTCCCGGGCGGCTTCTCGCCCGGATTCCCCGGCGGGTTCCCGGGCAGTTCCATCGGCGGCTGCATCAGCGGCTCCGCAGGCGCGGGTCGAGCAGGTGGTAGAGCAGGTCGGTGACGACGTTGACCACGAGCACCGCCACGACCAGGACGATCACCACGCCCTGGACGACCAGCAGATCGCGGTCGGCGACGGACTGCAGCAGCAGATCGCCCAGCCCCGGGATGACGAAGACCCGCTCGACCACGACGGCCCCGACGAGGACGGTGGACAGCTGCAGCCCGAGGACGGTCAGGACGGGCACCGCCGCATTGGGCAGCCCGTGCCGCCACAGCGCGGCGCGGCGCCTACGCCCCTTGGCCCGGGCCGTGCGCAGGAAGTCCTGGTGCAGGACGGTGAGGACGGCGGAGCGCACGTAGCGGGTGAGCACCGCGCCCTGGACGAGCCCGAGGGACAGGCACGGCAGGACGAGCTGCCGCGCCCAGGCCGCGGGGTCCTCGGCGAGCGGGGTGTACCCGCCGGCCGGCAGCGCCCCGGCCCGGACCGCGAAGACGTAGACGAGCAGGATGCCCGCGAGGAAGGCGGGGACCGCGATCCCCGCCTGGCTGAGCGCGGACAGCAGCGCACCGGCCGGCCTGCGGTGCCAGGCGGCGGCCAGCACGCCCGCGGGCAGCGCGAAGAGGACCGCCACGAGCATGCCGCCGAGCGCCAGCCAGCAGGTGACGCCGAAGCGGTCGGCGATCCGGGGGCCGACGGCGTCGTGGCTGATGTACGAGGTGCCGAAGTCGCCGTGCAGCAGGCCCTGCGCCCAGTCGGCGTACTGGACGACGAGCGGGCGGTCGGTGCCGAAGTCGTGGCGCAGTGCGGCCAGCTCCGCCTCGCCGGCGTTCGTCCCGAGGACGACCTCGGCCGGGTCGCCGGGCAGGACGGAGAGGAAGGCGAAGACGACGAAGCTGGCGATCACGGCGCTGACCAGTAACGACGCCGCTTTGCGCAGGTACACCCGCATGCCGGGGCCGCTTCCTACTTCTTCTTCGCCCAGCGGACGTTCGCGAGGTCGAGGCCCTCGCCGACCTGGTTGACCGGCAGGCCGGTGACGTCCTTGTCGGCCACCATCAGGTTGGGCATCAGGTAGAGCCAGTCGGCCGCGGCGTCGTCGGAGAGCAGGCGGGCGGCCTCGCGGTAGCGGGCGGCCTCGTCCTCGGGCCGGCCGGAGTCGGCGTCCTTGAGGAGCTTGGCGTAGGCCGGGTTGCCGTAGCGGAAGTAGTAGCCGGGGTCGGCGAACGTCCACAGGTCGCGCGGCTCGGTGTGGGCGATGACGGAGAGGTCGTAGTCGGCCTTGTTGTAGACCTCGGACAGCCAGCGGGCGGGGAATTCGAGGGGCTCGATCTCCGCCTTGAGCCCGACCTGGTCGAGCTGGGACTTCACGACCTGCGCGGCGGACATCGCGTACGGCATGTTGGGCACCCGGAACTTCACGGTCCGGCCCTCGGCGCCGGCGTCCTTCAGCAGCTGCTTCGCCTTGCCGGGGTCGTACGGATAGCTGCCGGTCAGGTCCTCGTACCAGGGGTCGGTGGGGGTGGCCATGGTGCCGATGAGCTTGCCGTGACCGGCGCGGGAGGTCTCCACGAGCGCCTTGTGGTCGATGGCGTGGCGCACGGCCTGGCGGACCCGCTTGTCCTTGAACGGCTCGCGGGAGTTGTTCATCGACAGGACGACCTCGCCGGTGGAGGAGCCCTCGATGGTTCGGAAACGATTCCTGTCGGAGAAGCGGGACAGCGACTCGGGGGCCTGGACCGTGCCGACGACGTCGATGCCCTTGGTGAGCAGGGCGTTGTTCATCGCCCCGGCGTCCTTGAAGTACTTCAGCGTGACCTTGCCGAGCTCCGGCTTGCTGCCCCAGTAGGAGCCGTTGCGGTCGAGGACGATGCGGTCGCCGCGGCGGCGCTCGGCCAGCTTGAAGGGCCCGGTGCCGACGGGGTGACTGGCGAGGTCGGCGACGCCGGTGCGGCTGAACATGGCGCCGATGCGCGTGGTCATGGCGTAGAGCCAGCCGTTGCTCGCGTGGTTCAGCGTGACCTTGACCGTGTGGTCGCCGGTCTTCTCCGCCTTGGCGACGACGTCCATCTGGCGGGCCGTCTTCAGCTTCCAGTCCTTCTTCACCCGCTCGATGGAGAACACCGCGTCGTCGGCGGTGAACTCGGCGCCGCTGGTGAACTTCACGCCCTTGCGGAGGTGGAAGGTGTACGTGCGGCCGTCGTCGGAGCGCTCGTAGCGCTCGGCGAGCAGGGGCTGGATCTTCCCCTGCTGGTCCACCCGGACCAGGCCCTCGTAGATGCTGCCCAGCGTGGCCTGCGGGACGGCGGCGCCGTCGGTGGTGGTGAAGTCGAGGCTGGCGGGCTCGGCGATGAGGCCGATGGCGAGCGAGTCGGCCGTGCCAGAACCGGAGCTGCCGCTCCCGGAACCGCACGCGGCCGCCAGGGTGCCGGCCAGGAGGGCGCAGCCGGTCGCGCGGGCGGTACGCCGCAGCGCCGCTCCGGACGCCGCCCTGGACGATGCCCCGGAGGCTGCTCCTGACGCCGGCCCCGAGCCGGCGGTTGACTTGGCCACTGTGTCTCCGTGTCTGTGCGTCCCGCTGCCGTCTTTTCCTTCTGTGTCGCCGTGCCTTCCCGGAAACTAACCACCGGCGCACTCCCCGCACCACGGAAGGGCGCGAAGGTGATCGAGTTCACGCGCAATCGCGACACTCCGCCCCCGGCGCCGCACCCCCAACTCCATTGACCCTGCGCGGGCTTCGATTCATGATCGATGTGCCGCACACCTGCCGCAAGCGCCGAGAATCCCGAGTGGAGTCCGTATGCCTGCACCGTCCGCCGATGCCGAGACCGCCGTCGTCCTCACCGAGCCCGTCACCGGACCGAGCGCCTGGCGGGCTTCCGATTTCACCGATGAACGTGACTGGACGGTCGTCCTCACCCCTGAGGAAATCGGTGAGTTGCAGACGGCACTCACCGCGGTGAAGAGCCGCGGACTTCCGCTCGACCGGCTCACCGTCGACGACTTCCCCCTTCCGGTTCTCGGCAAGACGTTCGAAGCGGCCGTCCACGACCTGGAGTTCGGGCGGGGATTCACGCTGCTCCGCGGCCTTCCGGTGGAGACCTGGTCGCCGGAGGAGGCCCGCCTGGCGTACTGGGGCATCGCCCTGCACCTCGGCACCCCCGTCTCCCAGAACGCCGCCGGGGAATTGATCGCGCACGTGAAGGACTACGGGGAGGGCGAGGTCACCGAATCCGCCACCCGTGCCTACCGGACCCGCTCCGAGCTGCCCTTCCACACCGACAGCTCCGACATCGTCGGCCTGCTGTGCCTGCGCCAGGCGGGCGACGGCGGCGTCAGCACGCTCAGCAGCTCCATGACCGTCCACAATCACCTCCTCGCCCACCACCGGGAGCTGCTCGGCCTGTACTACCGGGGATTCGTCTACGACCGGCGCACGGAAGAGGGATCCGACGAACTCCCCTACTACCGGAACTCCGTGTACGGCTATTTCGACGGGCAGTTGAGCTGCCGCTTCTATATGACCCACTACATCGACTCCGCGGTACCGAAGTCAGGAATCCCGCTGAGCGGGATCGAGCAGCACGCCCTGCGGGTCTTCCAGGACGTCGCGGGCATGGACGAGCACCGCGTCGAGATGACCCTGCGCGCCGGCGACCTGCAACTGCTGAACAACAACGTCGTCGTCCACGGCCGCTCCGCCTTCCGGGACGAGCCGGGCCGGCGGCGCGACCTGCTGCGCCTGTGGCTCAACACCCGGCACGCCCGGGACCTGCCGGAGGGCTTCGCCGCCTTCAGGCACGGGATGCCGCGGACTCGCTGACCCGCGGGCCGTCCGCAGGCCGCGGCCCCCGGGCGGGCGCGGGAAGGGCGATGGCGGTGAGCACGAAGCCGTCGCCCGCGGCCCACCGGCCGGTGAAGCCGCCCAGCCGGACGCCGCCCACGACCGGGCCGGGCACGAGGAGCCGGGCCGAGAAGCTGCGGGCCTCCGGGTCGATCTCCAGCTCCGCCTCCTCGAAGTCCAGCTCCTGGCCGGTCAGCGGATACCAGGTCTTGAAGACGCTCTCCTTGGCGCTGAACAGCAGCCTGTCCCAGTGCACACCCGGCCGCTCCGCGGCGAGCCGCTGGACGGCCGCGCGCTCGGACGGCAGCGCGATGACGCGGAGGACGCCCTCCGGCAGCGGCCCGTTCGGCTCGGCGTCGATGCCCACCGATGCCAGGGTGTCCGCCCGGGCCACGACGGCCGCCTGGAAGCCGTCGCAGTGCGTCATGCTGCCGACCACGCCGTCGGGCCACTGCGGAGCACCGCGCCGGTTGGGGAGGAGGGGCACGGGCGGGAGGCCGAGCCGCCCCAGCGCCCTGCGCGCACAGGCCCGTACGGCCGCGAACTCCTGCTGCCGCTTGGGCACGGCGCGGGCGACGACGGCCGCCTCCTCGGGATAGAGACCGCGGGGGTCCCCGGGAAAGGTGCCGAGGCCGGCGGAGGCGGACTGCTGCGATGGAACGGCGAAGCTCTCCTCCGCCACCGCCTCCGCGGGCAGGATCTCCTCGATCACGACCAGGTCCCCCCGGCGCCGTCCCCCGCGCGCTCACCGGCCGGCCGGGGCAGGATCTGCCGCAGAGGCTTGCGCGGAGGGCGCGGCCGCCACTCGCGCGGATAGCCGATGGAGACCTCCTCGAACCGCACCCCGTCGTGCCAGGTGACCCGGGGGATGTGGAGGTGGCCGTAGACGGCCGCCGCCGCCCGGAAGCGGACGTGCCAGTCCGCGGTCAGCTCGGTGCCGCACCACTGCGCGAAGTCCGGGTAGCGCAGGATCCTGGTGGGCTCGCGCACCAGCGGCCAGTGGTTGATCAGGACGGTGCGGTGGGCGGGGTCCACGGCGGCCAGGCGGCGCTCGGTGTACGCCACGCGCGCGTGGCACCACGTATCGCGGCCGGAGTAGGGCTCGTGGTGCAGGAAGTGCTCGTCCGCGCAGACGACTCCGGCCTCGTAGGCCCGGCGCAGCGACTCCTCCTTGGTGTGCGCCCCGGGCACGCGGAAGGTGTAGTCGTAGAGCACGAACAGCGGGGCCACGGCGACCGGGCCGCCCTCGCCCTGCCACACGGGGTACGGGTCCTCGGGGGTGGCGACGCCGAGGCTGCGGCACAGCTCCACCAGGTGCAGATAGCGCTTCTCGCCGCGCAGGTCGACCGTGTCCTGCGGGTGGGTCCACAACTCGTGGTTCCCGGGCGCCCAGACGACCTTGGCGAATCGCTCGGCGAGCAGGCGCAGCGTCCATTCGATGTCCGCGTACTGCTCACCGACATCGCCCGCCACAATGAGCCAGTCGTCGTCGCTCTCGGGCCGGAGCGTTTCGACGAGCGCGCGATTCTCTTTGTAGGCGACGTGCAGATCGCTGACGGCCAGCAGTTTTCCGTTGGGCACTGTGTGTCCTTCTCGCGTCCTTCTCGACGAATCCCCGGTCCAAACCGGAACAGCCCTGTGTTCCGGCGCACTTCGAGCCGGCACGACCTATGTCTGTACCCTGCAAGGGAACCTAATACGCCCGGGGCGCCCGAAGGAACCCCTACCGGCCACGAGCCTGCCCCTATGGACGCCCGACGTATCCTGCCCAGGACCCGAAAGGCAGCAACTGCACGGCTCCGAAGGGAAAACAGCACGATGACCATGTCCCCCGCTGACAACCAAAAGTGGATTCGCCGATTCCATCCCGCGCAGGACGCCCCGGTCCGCCTCGTGTGCCTGCCGCACGCCGGAGGGGCGGCGAGCTACTTCTTCCCGGTGTCGAAGGCGCTCTCGCCGGCGGTCGACGTGCTGGCCGTCCAGTACCCCGGCCGACAGGACCGGCGCACGGACCCCTGCATCGACAACCTGGCCGAACTGGCGGACCTGACGACCGAAGCCCTCCTCCCCTGGACCGACCGCCCCCTGGCCCTCTTCGGCCACAGCATGGGCGCGACCCTGGCCTACGAGGTCGCCCTGCGGCTGGAGGAGCGGGGCATCAAGCCCACCGTCCTCTTCACCTCCGGCCGCCGCGCCCCCTCGCGCCACCGCGAGGAGACGGTGCACCAGCGCGACGACCAGGGGCTGATCGAGGAGCTCCGCGCGCTGAGCGGCACCGACACCCAGATGCTGGACGACGAGGAAGTCCTGCAGATGGTCCTGCCGGCGCTCCGCGCCGACTACCGGGCGATAGAGACCCACCGCGCCCGCCCCGGCCTCCGCGTCAACTGCCCCGTCCACGCCCTGACCGGCGACGACGACCCCAAGGCCACCGTCGACGAGGTCCAGGACTGGGAGCACCACACCACCGCGTCCTTCGCGATCAGCGTCTTCCCCGGCGGCCACTTCTACCTCAACGACCACCCGCGGGAGATCGTCGGCCTCATCTCGGACACCATCGCGGCCCCGGCCCGCTGACCACGGAAGACCTCACGGAAGACCCCGCCGACCACCGTGTACGGAGCACCCCTCCGGAGTGTGTAGACTTGGGCGCGCTGCTGAAGCCGGTCCGGATCAGGCAGCTTGCCGCCTTAGCTCAGTTGGCCAGAGCAACGCACTCGTAATGCGTAGGTCTCGGGTTCGAATCCCGAAGGCGGCTCCGATGGAGCCCAGGTCACACTTTGTGTGACCTGGGCTTTTCTGGTTCCTGCGGGCCTCACGGACCTTGCAGGCCTCGGGCCTCAGGAGCACTTCCGGCCCGCCGGGGGCGGGGTCGAGGTCAGCAGGTAGGTGTTGATCGCGTTGTCGATGCAGGCGCTGCCCCGCGTGTACGCCGTGTGGCCGTCGCCGTCGTAGGTCAGCAGGCGGCCGGAGGAGAGCTGGGAGGACAGCGAGCGGGCCCAGCCGTAGGGGGTCGCCGGGTCGCGGGTGGTGCCGACGACGAGGATGGGCGCGGCGCCCTCGGCAGGGATGCGATGCGGGGTGCCCGTGGCCTGTACGGGCCAGTATCCGCAGGTCAGGGCCGCCCAGGCGAGGGGGGTGCCGAAGACGGGCGAGGCCTTGCGGAAGGCCGGGATCGCGTTGCGGACCGCGGCCGGGGAGCGGAAGGCCGGGGGCAGGTCGAGGCAGTTCACGGCCGCGTTGGCGTACATGAGGTTCTGGTACGCGCCGCGGGAGTCGCGCTCGTAGTACGCGTCGGACAGCCTCAGGAGCGGGGCGCCGTCGCCCAGGAAGGCGGACCGCAGTGCGGTGCGCAGCAGGCCCCACGCCGCCTCGTCGTACATGGCGGAGATCACACCCGTCGTGGCGAGGCTCTCCGTGAGCTTGCGGGACTTGCCGGTGGCCAGGGGGGCCGAATCGGCCTTCTTGAAGAGCGCGGAGAGGCGGTCGCCCGCCCCCTCCGGATCGGTGCCCAGCGGGCAGTCCCTGCGCCGGGCGCAGTCCCGGGCGAAGGAGTCGAAGGCGGTCTGGAATCCCGCGGTCTGGTCGCGGTTGACCTGCTCCGAGCCGAGGGCCGGGTCGAGGGCGCCGTCGAGCACGAGGCGGCCGACGCGGGAGGGGAAGAGCCCGGCGTAGGTGGCACCGAGGAACGTGCCGTACGAGGCGCCCACGTACGTCAGCTTGGCGTCGTCGAGGGCCGCGCGCAGGACGTCCATGTCGCGGGCGGCCTCGATCGTGGACACGTGGCCGAGGAGCTTGCCGGAGCGGGCGGCGCAGCCGTCGGCGAAGTCGGAGTACGCGGCGACCAGTTCCCCGGTCTCGCCGGCGTCGTCGGGGGTCTGGTCGACCTCCGTGTAGCGGTCCATGTCGGCGTCGGACAGGCACGTGACCGGCTCGCTGCCCGCGACGCCGCGGGGGTCCATCGCCACCATGTCGTAGTGGGCGCGGACGGCGGCGGGATAGCCGACGCCCGCGTAGTGCTGGAGATAGCCGACCGCCGAGCCGCCCGGCCCGCCCGGGTTGACCATGAGGGAGCCCAGGCGCCTGGCGTGGCCCGCGCCCGTGGCCTTCTTGCGGGAGACGGCGAGCTTGAGGTCGTCCGCCTCGCGGGGGTGGTCGTAGTCCAGCGGGGCCCTGAGCGTGGCGCACTCGAAACCGCTCGTGCGGCAGGGGTGCCAAGTGAGCTTCTGCGCGTAGTAGCTGCGCAGGGCCGGGGGGAGGGCGGTCGGCAGCGGGGCGAGCAGCGGGGCGTCCCCGGGCCCGCCCGCGCCGCCCAGGCCGCCCAGGTTCCCGAAGGAACCCCCTGCGTCGAAGCTCCCGAAACCGGGGAGGCCGCGGTCGTCCCGCCCCTCCCCCGCGCGGCCGTGCCGGCTCCCCGCGGGCGAGGGCTGATCGTCGCCCGCCCCGTACGCTCTCGGCGCCGCCGTCGCCCGCGGCGAGGTGTCCCCGAGGGCGGAGCCGGAGATCAGCAGCGCCGCTGCCGCGATGACGGTGCCGGAGGTACGGAGCAGGCGGCTGGAGTCCATCGGCTGGTCCCTTGTCCCTCTGCGTGGGTGCGTGGAGTGCCGCTGCACGGAGGCATGGGGGTTGCCCGGCCGGCAGCGAGGAGGAGCTGAGCTTCACGCAGCGTCACGGAGAATCACTGCGTACCGACGGAGCGTATCCGCACCCCTGCGGGCTGCCGCCAGTCGCCGGGCCCAGGAGGCCTCATATGAGTGAGAGTGCGTAACCGGACGCGTGCCCGGCCCGGGCGGTCCGCAGCGCTCGGCTGGTGCAGCCGGTTCAGCCGGGCCAGTCCGTTCAACCGGGCCGGTCGGTTCAGTCGGTTCAGTCGGGCCAGTCGGTTCAGCCGGCTCGCAGCGCCATCGTCATCGCTTCGACCGCGAGCAGCGGTGCCACGTTGCGGTCCAGCGCCCTCCGGCAGTCGATGATCGCCTCGATGCGGCGCAGCGTCCGCTCCGGGCCGGACGCGGAGGCCACGCGCTCCAGCGCGTCCTGCATGTCCGCGTTGGCGATCTCCACGCGCGAGTGGAGCTGCATCGCCAGGACGTCGCGGTAGAAGCCCGTCAGGTCGACCAGAGCAAGGTCCAGGCTGTCGCGCTGGGTACGCGTGCTGCGGCGCTTCTGGCGGTCCAGCAGCTCCTTCATCGCGCCCGCCGTGCCGCGCGGGAGACGGCTGCCCGTACCGGCCGCCGCACCGAGCGCAGCCCTCAGCTCTTCGGTCTCCTTGGCGTCGACCTCCTCCGCGACCTGCTTGGCGTCCTCGGCGGCCGCGTCGATCAGCTCCTGAGCGGCCTTCAGGCAGCCGCCGACGTCGTCGACGCGCAGCGGCAGCTTGAGCACGGCCGCGCGGCGGGCACGGGCCCGCTCGTCGGTGGCCAGGCGGCGGGCCCGGCCGATGTGCCCCTGCGTCGCACGGGCCATCCGCGCGGCCAGCTCGGACTCGATGCCGTCGCGCCGGGCGAGGACCTCCGCCACGGCGGCCACCGGCGGCGTGCGCAGAGTGAGGAGGCGGCAGCGGGAACGGATGGTGGGCAGCACGTCCTCCAGGGACGGCGCGCACAGGAGCCACACCGTGCGCGGTGCGGGCTCTTCGACCGCCTTCAGCAGGACGTTGCCCGCGCCCTCCGTCAGCCGGTCGGCGTCCTCCAGGACGATCACCTGCCAGCGTCCGCCGGCCGGCGAGAGCTGGGCACGGCGGACCAGCTCACGGGTCTCCTTGACGCCGATCGACAGCTGATCGGTGCGGACGATCTCCACGTCCGCGTGCGTGCCGACGAGCGAGGTGTGGCAGCCGTCGCAGAAACCGCAGCCGGGGGCCCCGCCGACGGCCTTGTCCGGGCTCACGCACTGCAGGGCGGCGGCGAACGCACGAGCGGCGTCGGCCCGTCCGGAGCCGGGGGGCCCGGTGAACAGCCAGGCGTGGGTCATCGACCCGCCGCCGACGGCCGCGGCGTCCGACGCGGCCGACTCGGCGGCGGTGACCGTGACCAGGGCATCCGCATCCCGCGCGGCGGCGGAAAGCTGCTCCGTCACCCGGTCCTGACCGACCACGTCGTCCCACACCGCCATGGCTGTCCTCCGCACTGGTTGTCCTGCGACGTCCATTGTGGGCCACCCCACCGACACCGAACGCCGGTCGAGCACGGCCCGATGGCGAGGCCACGCCCACCACAAGGCCTGTCGAGGGCCCGCGCCTCTCGAATCCGCCGCAACGGCGACCGGCCACGACGACGCAACCCGGCGGTGCCGAGACCACCGCCACCCTTGAGGGCGCGCACCCCGGCAAGCGCACGCCGACGCCCACCGCCCGCCGCTTGGTCCCGCTGGGAGGCCACGCCCCTTGATCCCGCCGCAACGGCGATCAACCACGACGACGCAACCCGACGGTGCCGAGACCACCCCCGCCCCCGGCCGAACCTGCCGAGGCCCGGCAAGGGCTCAGCGGCGGCCGCCCCGCTCGTCGTCGTCGCGGCGGCCGCGATCGCGGCCACCCCGTCCCAGGAGCTCGTCCGCGAGCGTCGGCTCGTCGTCGCCGGAGTTCTCCTCCGCCCAGCCCGGACGGCGGCGGCCCCTGGCGGCGGCGTCCTCGTCCACCTGCGGCAGCTCTCGCGTCCGCTCGGTGTCCGAGCCCGCGCCCGCGCCCGCGCCCGCGTCCGTGCCTGCGCGCTCCTCCGGACGGAACAGCCAGTCCGGCACCCGGTCCGCCGGATCCTCGGTCCGCGGCTCGGGCCGTACCGGAGGCAGCACCTCCGTCACATCCATGTCGGCATCGGCATCGGCGTCGGCATCCGCAGCGCCGGCAACCGGCGGCTGCGGCAGCACAGCCGTCTCCTCCGACTCCCGCGACGGCGCGGGCGAAGACGCGGGCTCAGGCGCTGCCTGCTGCGACTCCACGCCCCACGTCACACGCTGCTGGTCCACGGGCCGTACGGGAACGGGCGGCAGCACCTCGGTGTCGTCGGACGCACCGGTTGCACTGGATGCACTGGATGCACTGGATGCGCCGGACACACCGGACGCCCGCGAGGCCCGCGGGTCGATGCGCGGCCGCTCCACCGTGGGCGTCGTGTCCGCCGTCAGGTGGGTGAAGTCCGTGTCGCGCGGGTCCGGCCGGTGGACGGACGGACTCTGAACGGCCGGCGACTGGACGACCTGCGTCTCGTCCGAGCTCCCCGGGGCCACGGCCTCCTTACGGAACGAGGGCCGCTCGACGGTCGGAGCCTCGGAAGCCGAAGCCGGAGCCGAATCGGCAGCCGAAGCCGCCGCGTCGAAGGAGCCCGGCGCAGTCGAAGCCGAAGCCGCAGTCGAAGCCGTCGCCGCAGCCTCCTCCGCCGCCACCCGCGCCCGCTCCGCCCGCAGCAGCGCCTCCTCCGCCTTGCGCTGCTTCTCCAGGCGCCGCTCCTCGGCCTCCGCGCGCAGCCGCGCCTCTTCCTCGGCCTGCTTGCGGAGCCGCTCCTGCTCGGCGGCGCGGGTGCGCTCCTCCGCCTCGCGGCGCTTGCGCTCCTCCTCCGCCTGGCGACGGGCTTCCTCGGCACGCTGCCGGGCTTCCTCGGCGAGGCGCGCCTCTTCGCGGATGCGGGCCTCCTCGGCCTCGCGCCGCTTGCGCTCTTCCTCCTCGGCGCGCAGCTTGGCGAGCTGCTCCTGGCGCTCGCGCTCCAGCCGCGCCTCCTCCGCCTTGCGCGCGGCCTCTTCCTCGGCCTTGCGCCGCGCCTCTTCCTCGGCGGCCTTGCGGGCCTGCTCGCGGGCTTCGATCTCGGCCGCGGAGAGCGGCAGGGCCTGGTCGAGGCGGTGGCGTACGACGGTGGTGATGTCCTCGGGCGCCTGCCCGGCGTCGACGACGAGGTAGCGCGAGGGGTCGGCGGCGGCCAAGGTCAGGAACCCGGTGCGGACGCGGTTGTGGAACTCCATGGGCTCGGATTCGAGCCGGTCGGGCGCCTCGGTGAAACGTTCTCGCGCGGTCTCGGGCGAGACGTCGAGCAGCACGGTCAGGTGGGGCACGAGACCGCCCGTGGCCCAGCGGTTGATGCGGGCGATCTCGGTCGGCGAGAGGTCGCGCCCGGCGCCCTGGTAGGCCACGGACGAGTCGATGTAGCGGTCGGAGATGACGATCGCGCCGCGCTGGAGGGCGGGCTGGACGACGGAGTCGACGTGCTCGGCGCGGTCGGCCGCGTAGAGCAGCGCCTCCGCGCGGTCGGACAGGCCGGCCGACGAGACGTCCAGCAGGATCGCGCGCAGCCGCTGCCCGATGGGCGTGGCGCCGGGCTCGCGGGTGACGACGACCTCGTGGCCCTTGGAGCGGATCCACTCGGCGATGGCCCGTACCTGGGTGGACTTGCCGGCGCCGTCGCCGCCCTCGAAGGCGAGGAAGAAGCCGGTCGTGGCGGGGACCTGCTCGGGGTCGCCGCCGCGCAGCACGTCCAGCAGGTCGCGGCGGAAGGGGACGCCGTGCCGGTCGTCGGTCTTGCCGAGCACGAGGGCGCCTACGGGCAGCAGCAGCGCACCGACGAGCATCAGCGTGAAGGCCGCCCCGCCGTGCGCGAAGACGAAGCTGCCGCGCTCCAGCCGGTGCGGCCCGATGGCGGCGGCGAGCAGCGGCGCGGCGACCGCGCCCAGCGCGGCCGTGACGCGCACGACGGCGTGCAGGTGATCGGTCGTACGGGGCCGGCGGGCCTCTTCCGTCTCCTGGTCGAGGAGGGCGTGGCCGGTGTTGGCGGCGATGCCCGCGCAGACGCCGGCGAGCAGCACGAGCAGGAGCACCGTCGTGGGGTCGGGCACGAGGCCCGCAGCGAGCAGCGCCAGGCCGGTCAGCGCGATGGACAGCGCGAGCAGGCGGCGCCGGGAGAAGCCGGGGAGCACCTTGACGGCGCTGCGGATGCCGATGACGGGGCCGCCTGCGAGGGCGAGCACGAGCAGCGCGAAGGCGACCGGCCCGCCGCCGAGGTCGACGGCCTGGAGGGCGGCCACGCCGACGGCGGCGGCGATGGCACCGGCGACGGCCGCGCAGGCCAGGACGAGCACCGGGATGGCGCCCGTACGACCCGTGTCCGGCGTCCGCCCGGCGTCCGGGCCCTGGGTGGTCCTGGGGCGGCGCAGGCCTTCCAGCGGGGAGCGCACGCGGGGCGACTTCGCGCCGGGCAGCGCCAGGAAGTAGAGGATGGCGGCCGAGGTGCCGAACAGCACGGCCGCGAGGAACGACCCGAGGGCCGCCTGGTGCTGGTGGAACCAGTCGATGCCGGCCCCGAGCAGATTGCCGATCAGCGTGGCGACGAGGAGCGCGGCGGCCGCGAGGGGCAGCGAGACGAAGCTCGTGCGCAGCGAGAGGCGCCGCAGCGCGTCGTAGTGATCGGGCAGCGGGCGCACCGCCGAGCCTTCGACGGGGGGCGCGGGCAGGAGCGCGGGGGCCGCACTGTCCTTGACGACCGTCCACACGCGCTCGGCGACACCGATCACGAAGGCCGAGATCAGCAGGAAGGCGAGCGCACGGCTGCCGGTCCAGTCGAGCCACAGGGGCGCGACGGCCAGCAGGCCGAACCGGACGCCGTCCGCGCCGATCATGGTCCACCGGCGGTCGAGGGGACCGGCCGGGGCGATGAGCGAGGAGAGCGGCCCGAGCAGGACCGCGCCGAAGAGGAGGGTCGCCAGCAGCCGGGCCGCGAGGACCGCGGCGACGGCGAAGGCCGCGCCCCGGTAGCCGCCTCCGAGGGAGCCCTCCGCGACGGCCGCCTGCAGCGAGAGCAGCAGGAGCACGAGGAGGGCGAGGGAGTCTCCGACACCGCCGGCGAACTGGGCGTTCCACAGCCGCCGCAGCGGGGGGAAGCGCAGCAGGGACCGGACGGCACGCTCGCGGGAGTCCGCGGCTAGGGCGCCGGAGGTGGGGGTCACCACGGTTGGCTGCTCGGCTCGCGTCATCCTGCCAGCCTATCCGGCCTGTCCGGGCTTCCGCGTTTCTGCCCGAACATGCGCCCGAACGAATGGATGGCCCACCGACGCTGACGGGCCTCGGCTCGACCCTCCCCCGGCGACTGCCGGAAGAGGGCGGGGACGGACACGAAGGAACACAGGCGAACGCAGAGGAACGCAGACAGACACGAACGAACGCGGACGGCCCGGGCAGACGCCGCGCCGGGGCAGCGTCCGCCCGCGCCGTCAGCCGGTCACTCGTCGGCGGCCTGAGCGGACGCAGCCACCTTCTTCGCGGCGGTCGTCTTCTTGGCGGCCGTCTTGGAGGCCGTCTTGGACGCCGTCGTCTTCTTCGCGGTCGTCGTCTTCTTCGCCGCGGTCTTCTTGGCGGCCGTCTTCTTGGCGGCGGTCTTCTTCGCCGGCGCCTTCTTCGCGACGGCCTTCTTGGCCGTCTTCTTCGCCGGGCCCTTGGCGCGCTTCTCCGCCAGGAGCTCGTAGCCGCGCTCCGGCGTGATCGTCTCGACGTCATCGTCACGGCGCAGCGTGGCGTTGGTCTCGCCGTCCGTCACGTACGGGCCGAAGCGGCCGTCCTTGACCACGACAGGGCGCTCGCTGACCGGGTCGGTGCCCAGCTCCTTCAGCGGCGGCTTGGCCGCGGCGCGCCCGCGCTGCTTGGGCTGGGCGTAGATGGCGAGGGCCTCGTCCAGCGTGATGCTGAAGAGCTGGTCCTCGGTCTCCAGCGACCGCGAGTCGGTGCCCTTCTTCAGATACGGGCCGTAGCGGCCGTTCTGCGCGGTGATCTCGACGCCCTCGGCGTCGGTGCCCACCACGCGCGGCAGCGACATCAGCCGCAGCGCGTCGTCCAGGGTGACCGTGTCCAGGGACATGGACTTGAAGAGCGAGGCGGTGCGCGGCTTGACCGCGTTCTTGCCGGTCTTCGGGGTGCCCTCGGGGAGGATCTCGGTGACGTAGGGGCCGTAGCGACCGTCCTTGGCGACGATCTGGTGACCGGTGCCGGGGTCGGTGCCGAGCTCGAAGTCCCCGCTGGGCTTGGCGAGCAGTTCCTCGGCGTACTCGACGGTCAGCTCGTCGGGCGCGAGGTCCTCGGGGACGTCGGCCCGCTGGTGGCCCTCGGCGTCCTTCTCGCCGCGCTCGACGTACGGGCCGTAGCGGCCGACGCGCAGCACGATGTCGTTACCGACGGGGAAGGAGGACACCTCGCGGGCGTCGATCGCACCGAGGTCGGTGACGAGCTCCTTGAGGCCGCCGAGGTGGTCGCCGTCGCCGTTGCCGGCCTCGGCGGCGCCGCCCGCGGCGCCCTCGGTGCCCTCGCCGAAGTAGAACCGGCGCAGCCACGGCACGGCCTGGGCCTCGCCGCGGGCGATGCGGTCGAGGTCCTCCTCCATGGAGGCGGTGAAGTCGTAGTCGACGAGCCGGCCGAAGTGCTTCTCCAGCAGGTTGACGACGGCGAAGCTCAGGAAGGACGGGACGAGCGCCGTGCCCTTCTTGAAGACGTAGCCGCGGTCGAGGATGGTGCCGATGATCGACGCGTAGGTCGACGGGCGGCCGATCTCCCGCTCCTCCAGCTCCTTGACCAGCGAGGCCTCGGTGTAGCGGGCGGGGGGCTTGGTGGCGTGGCCGTCGGCCGTGATCTCCTCGGCCGCCAGCGGGTCGCCCTCGGTGACCTGCGGGAGGCGGCGCTCGCGGTCGTCGAGCTCGGCGTTCGGGTCGTCCGCGCCCTCCACGTAGGCCTTCATGAAGCCGTGGAAGGTGATGGTCTTGCCGGAGGCGGTGAACTCGGCCTCCCGGCCGTCGCTCGCCCGGCCGCCGATCCTGACGGTGACCGAGTTGCCGGTCGCGTCCTTCATCTGGGAGGCGACGGTCCGCTTCCAGATCAGCTCGTAGAGGCGGAACTGGTCGCCGGTCAGACCGGTCTCGGCGGGCGTGCGGAAACGATCACCCGAAGGCCGGATCGCCTCGTGCGCCTCCTGGGCGTTCTTGACCTTGCCGGCGTACGTGCGCGGCTTCTCCGGCAGGTAGTCGGCGCCGTAGAGCTGGGTGACCTGCGCACGGGCCGCGTTCACGGCGGTGTCGGACAGCGTCGTGGAGTCCGTACGCATATAGGTGATGAAGCCGTTCTCGTACAGCTTCTGGGCCACCTGCATGGTCGCCTTCGCGCCGAAGCCCAGCTTGCGCGAGGCCTCCTGCTGCAGCGTCGTCGTACGGAACGGGGCGTACGGCGAGCGGCGGTACGGCTTGGACTCGACCGAGCGCACCGAGAACGAGGTGTCGGCGAGGGCGGCGGCCAGCGCGCGGGCGTTGGCCTCGTCCAGGTGGAGCACCTGGGCGGCGTCCTTCAGCCGGCCGTTCGAGCCGAAGTCGCGGCCCTGGGCCACACGCCGGCCGTCGACCGAGGCCAGGCGGGCGGTGAGGGTCGCGGGGTCGCTGTTGTCACCGGAGCGGCCGGTGCCGAAGGTGCCCGTGAGGTCCCAGTACTCGGCGGAGCGGAAGGCGATGCGCTCGCGCTCCCGCTCGACGACGAGGCGGGTGGCGACGGACTGCACGCGGCCGGCCGACAGCCGCGGCATGACCTTCTTCCACAGGACCGGCGAGACCTCGTAGCCGTAGAGGCGGTCGAGGATGCGGCGGGTCTCCTGGGCGTCGACGAGCTTCTTGTTCAGCTCGCGCGGGCTGGCGACGGCGGCCTGGATCGCGTCCTTGGTGATCTCGTGGAAGACCATGCGGCGGACGGGGACCTTGGGCTTGAGGACTTCCTGCAGGTGCCACGCGATGGCCTCGCCCTCGCGGTCCTCATCGGTGGCGAGGAAGAGCTCGTCGGACTCGGCCAGCAGCTCCTTGAGCTTCTTGACCTGGTCCTTCTTGTCGTGGTTCACGACGTAGATCGGCTGGAAGTCCTTCTCGACGTTGACGCCGAGGCGGGCCCAGGACTCGCCCTTGTACTTCGCCGGGACCTCGGCGGCCCCGTTCGGCAGGTCACGGATGTGCCCGACGCTCGCCTCGACGACGTATCCGGGGCCGAGGTAGCCCTTGATCGTCTTCGCCTTGGCAGGCGACTCGACGATGACGAGTCGGCGGCCGCCCTTTGCGGTCTCGCTGGTCGGGGACAACTTCGCTCTTCTTCCGGTCGGCACTCGGTGTGGGCGCTGCGGTGACGCTGCGGAGTGTGACGGTACATCCCGCCCCCGTGTCAAACGGAAAAAGCCCGCAACGCCACTCGAACGGTAACCCGATGTACGTTCTAACCAGCACGGTATCCAACATCACACTCTTAGGGTCGTAATGAAGGCTACGTCCACTCCGCCCCCGATGCCGCGCTTCACAGGGCCCTGGCCAAGGGTGTGACGGCGGAGAGGCGGACGGCGGGCCGCGCGCCGCAAGGGCGCGGGCTTGGACCCGAAAGAGTCACGGAAGCCCTGGACGATCCTTGACATGGCCCTGCCCGAGGCGTCGGACGCATATGCGTCCGGACGGACCACGGGCAACAGGTTGTCCTGAAAACGATGTCCAGAATTGCGGTCCGCAAACACGGACGGGGCGTGGGGCCCGTCACGTGGCCCACGGTGCACCGGCCGTCTGCGGGCATTGCCAGTGGCGGGCGCGAGACAACGGCATCGGCGATCTCTACGCGATCGCCTTCGGCCCCGGCAGAGGTCTGCCTTTACGCCTTCGGCGGCCGAAGAAGCATTTCTGTTGGACGGTTCCCGGCCACGGCGGTGGACGGTTCCCGGCCACGGCGCCCGACGTCGCACCGCGACCGGAAGCCGTGACCGGAAGCCGTGACCGAAAACACGCCCTGATCAGACGGCAGCCACTACGGGGCCGGGGCCGCTACTGCCGCTCCGCCACGGGCGTCAGGAAGCCCTGCTCGACGAGCGTCCTGATCGACTCCGGGGTCCGGTCCCGCAGCAGCACCGGGTCCTCGCCGATCAGCTGGGCGATGGCGTCGAGAATCCGCCCCGCGCTCAGGGAGCCGTCGCACACGCCCGCGAAGCCCGCGCCGACGGTGTCCACCTTGGTGGCCCGCCGCATGCCGCGGTTCTGGCGGAGCACCACGTGCTCGGGGTCCTCCGCGCCCGGCAGGCCGACCTGCTCCTGCACGACCTCGTCGGCCAGGGCGAAGCGGGCGGCGAGCAGCCCGGCGTCGTCGTGCGTGCGCAGGAAGTCCTGCCGGTCGAAGTGGGCGCGGACGGCCGGGCCGAGCGGCTGCTCGACCGGGTGCGGCCATTCCTCGGCGACGACGGACGGCCGGTCGGCACCCGACTTGCGCAGCGTGATCCAGCCAAATCCGATGCCCTTGGTCTTGCGGGCCTCGAACTCCTCCAGCCAGGCGTCGTAGCGGGCCGCGTACTCCTCCGGGCCGGCGCGGTGGTCGCCCGCGTCACGCAGCCACAGCTCGGCGTACTGGGCGACGTCCTGCACCTCGCGCTGGACGATCCAGGCGTCGCAGCCGCGCGGCACCCAGGAGGAGAGCCGCTCGCGCCAGTCCTCGCCCTCGACGTGCTGCCAGTTGGCGAGCAGCTGGCAGTAGCCGCCGTCGTTGAGCCGGTCGGCCGACTGCTGGACGAGGGTGCGGCACAGGTCGTCGCCGCCCATGCCGCCGTCGCGGTAGGTCAGGCGGGCGCCCGGCGAGATGACGAACGGCGGGTTGGAGACGATCAGGTCGAAGGTGTCCTGGGCGACCGGCTCGAAGAGCGAACCCTCGCGCAGGTCGGCCTCGGCGGCGCCGGAGAGCTCCAGGGTGAGCCGCGTGATGTGCAGGGCGCGCGGGTTGAGGTCCGTCGCGGTCACACGCGTGGCGTGCTGGCTCGCGTGCAGCGCCTGGATGCCGGAGCCCGTGCCCAGGTCGAGGGCGCTCGCGACGGGCGTGCGGACGGTGAGCCCGGCGAGGGTGGTCGAGGCGCCGCCGACGCCGAGGACCAGCTGCGAGCGGTCGACTCCCGAGGGGCCGGCCCCGCCCCCGGCGATGCCGCCGGCGCCGCCGACCGCGCAGCCGAGGTCGGAGACGATCCACCAGTCCTGCCCGTCCGGGCCGCCGTACGGGCGCACGTCCACGGTGGCGCGCACCGAGTCCCCGTCGCGGACGAGCCAGCCCCCGGCGAGGCAGTCGTCGACGGGCAGCGCGGCCGCGGCCCGCGCGTACGGGGCCGGGCGCTGCAGCAGGAAGAGCCGGACGAGCGTCTCCAGCGGGCTGTCGCCGCGCGTGGCCCGCAGGGCGGGCACGGTCTCGCTGCGGGCGAGCGCGGCGTAGGCGGGGGCGCCCAGCAGGTCGAGGAGGCCGTCGGCGGTGAAGGCGGCGGCGAGCAGGGCGTCGCGCAGCCGGGAGGTGCGCGCGCGGTCGGCGGCGGGAAGGAGCGTACTCACGGGACCATTGTCGGGGGCGGCACCGGCAAACGACGAAAGCGGCGGGGTGCGGCGTCGCGTCCGTGGGGACGCGACGCCGCAGCACGCCGTTCACCCGGCCGGTTCTCCGGGCTCGGATCGCCGGGCTCGGGATCGCCGGGGCCGTTCTCCGGGGCCGTTGCCGGGGCCCAGTCTTCCGGGGCCCCGGTTCTCCAGTATCCGGTTCTCCGGGTCAGCTCTTCGCAGGCGACGGGGAGAGCGAGTTCTTCTGGCAGCCCGGCTGCTTGGCCATGGCCTTGCCGACGTCGCCCGACTGCAGCTTCTTGAGCGCCTCGGAGCTCTGGCCGCTGAGCTTGGCGACGTCCCCGCCGATGCCCCTCAGCCCCTCGCCGAACTTGGTCTTGTCACCGGTGTCGAGGGCGTCACTCCGCTTCTTCAGGTTCGCGTACGCCGTGGAGAGGTCGTTGAGCGCCTTGACCGCGTTCTTCTGGCTGGTCTCGCCGTCCTTGACGGGCGGCGCGCCCGCGTCCTGCACCGCGTTGGCGAGCGCCTTGTACGCGTCGACGCTGACCTGGAAGGCCGCGGAGTCGGTCTGCTGGACCTTCTTGGAGTCCTCCTCGGTCTGGACGCTCGCGATCGACTGGTTCGCGTCCAGAATCTTCTTCACCTGGGGCTGCATCTGGTCGCAGACCTTCATGGCCCAGGCGTCCAGCTTCTTGTTGCCCTCGTCGTCGCTGCCGCAGCCGGTCAGCGCCAGCAGGAGCGCCGTACCGCCGGACAGTACGGCCGCAAGCTTCTTGTTCACCGGATCGGTCCCTTCGATGGCTCTCGGCCCGGAACTTACACGTCCGAGCGGGACCGCCCAGGAGGCGGGCTTCCCGTATGCCCTCTTTTAAAGCCATTTGCACCAAGCGCAGCGTGGCATTCACCGCACAGGGGAGGAGAGGGGGAACCGCACACGGGTGGACGACGTGCCCTGCACGCCGCCCACCCGGCCGCCCGAAGTGCCGGAGCGTCAGTTCGTTACGACACCACCACTCCTTACGACACCACCACTCCTTACGACGCCACCGCTCCTTACGACGCCACCGCCGGATCGGCGGGCTTCGCCGTCCGCTCGGCGTTGCCGTCGTCGTCCACCGCGACCCCGCGCCGCTTGGAGACGTACACCGCGCCGACGATGACGACGATCGCCAGCACCGCGATCCCGATCCGCAGGCCCTTGTTGGCGTCGACGCCGTAGGAGAACTTGACCACCGCAGGGGCGATCAGCAGCGCCACCAGGTTCATCACCTTCAGCAGCGGGTTGATGGCCGGCCCTGCGGTGTCCTTGAACGGGTCGCCGACCGTGTCGCCGATGACCGTCGCCGCGTGCGCCTCGCTGCCCTTTCCGCCGTGGTGGCCGTCCTCCACCAGCTTCTTGGCGTTGTCCCAGGCGCCACCGGAGTTGGCGAGGAAGACGGCCATCAGGGTGCCGGTGCCGATGGCCCCCGCCAGGTACGAGCCGAGCGCTCCGACGCCGAGCGAGAACCCGACGGCTATGGGCGCCATCACGGCCAGCAGGCCGGGCGTGGCGAGTTCGCGCAGCGCGTCCTTGGTGCAGATGTCCACCACGCGGCCGTACTCCGGCTTCTCGCTGTAGTCCATGATCCCGGGGTGCTCGCGGAACTGCCGCCGCACCTCGTAGACCACGGCGCCCGCCGACCGCGACACGGCGTTGATCGCCAGTCCGGAGAAGAGGAAGACTACGGCGGCGCCGAGGATGAGCCCGACGAGGTTGTTGGGCTGCGAGATGTCCAGACTCAGGCCCATCTCCCCGGACTTCGCGTGCACGTCCTTCACCGCGGTGGCGATGGCGTCGCGGTACGAGCCAAAGAGCGCCGACGCGGCCAGCACGGCCGTGGCGATGGCTATGCCCTTCGTGATGGCCTTGGTGGTGTTGCCGACCGCGTCGAGGTCGGTGAGCACCTGCGCGCCGGCGCCCTCGACGTCGCCGGACATCTCGGCGATGCCCTGGGCGTTGTCGGAGACCGGGCCGAAGGTGTCCATGGCGACGATGACGCCCACGGTGGTCAGCAGGCCGGTGCCGGCGAGCGCGACGGCGAACAGGGCCAGCATGATGGACGTGCCGCCGAGCAGGAACGCCCCGTAGACGCCCAGCCCGATGAGCACGGCCGAGTAGACGGCGGACTCCAGGCCGATGGAGATGCCGGCGAGGACGACCGTCGCCGGTCCGGTCAGGGACGTCTTGCCGATGTCCCGCACGGGCCGCCGGCTGGTCTCCGTGAAGTACCCCGTGAGCTGCTGGATGAGCGCGGCGAGGACGATGCCGATGGCCACCGCCACGAGCGCGAGCACCCTCGGGTCGCCCGCGTGGCCGCGGATCGCCTCGTCCCCGATGCCCTTCAGATCGGCGTAGCTGGAGGGGAGGTACGCGAACACCGCAACGGCCACCAGGACGAGCGAGATGACGGCCGAAATGAAGAACCCGCGGTTGATCGCGGTCATCCCGCTGCGGTCGGCGCGGCGCGGCGCGACCGCGAAGATGCCGATCATCGCCGTGAGCACGCCGATCGCGGGGACGAGCAGGGGGAAGGCGAGCCCCGCGTCGCCGAAGGCGGCCTTGCCGAGGATCAGCGCGGCGACCAGCGTCACGGCGTACGACTCGAAGAGGTCGGCGGCCATGCCCGCGCAGTCGCCGACGTTGTCCCCCACGTTGTCCGCGATGGTGGCGGCGTTGCGCGGGTCGTCCTCGGGGATGCCCTGTTCGACCTTGCCGACGAGGTCGGCGCCGACGTCGGCCGCCTTGGTGAAGATGCCGCCGCCGACCCTCATGAACATCGCCAGCAGGGCCGCGCCGAAGCCGAAGCCCTCCAGCACCTTGGGCGCGTCGGCCGCGTACACGAGCACCACGCAGGAGGCTCCCAGCAGGCCGAGCCCCACGGTGCACATCCCGACGACGCCACCCGTCCGGAACGCGATCTTCATGGCCTTGTGGGAAACGGCCGTCAGGTCCTTCTCGGGCTCGCCCGGCGCCGGAGTGGCCTCGCGGGCCGCCGCGGCGACCCGGACATTGCTGCGCACAGCGAGCCACATGCCGATATAGCCGGTCGCCGCCGAGAAGAGCGCTCCGATCAGGAAGAAGACCGAACGCCCGATGCGCTGCGACCAGTTGTCGGCCGGCAGGAGCATCAGGAGGAAGAACACCGCCACGGCGAATACGCCGAGGGTGCGCAACTGCCGTGCGAGATAGGCGTTCGCGCCTTCCTGCACCGCCGCCGCGATCCTTCTCATGTTGTCGGTTCCCTCGCCCGCCGCGAGGACCTGCCGCACCAGGGCGACGGCGACCACGAGCGCCGCGAGTGCGACGGCCGCGATCACGATCACCATGGTGCGGTTGCCCTGGGTGAGTTCGGCCGCGAGATTCCGAGTGAAGTCGAGCTGTTGAAAGTCCACCTGTCGAGGTGTGAAGGGCCCCGCCATTCGTCCTCCCTGACGTTTGGCACATGGGCGCGCAGCTGATCCGCGATCGCGAAAGGGAGATCACGGAACAGCGGCCACGCTCAGGCGTCCTGAGCTCAAGATGGACGGATTGTAGGGAGCATGGCGAGATCAAAACAGAGCGCGGCAAATGGAATTGGCCTGTGCAAGTGAAGATCGAGTGAATGATCCGCCGCATAAACGATCGCGGACGGAGATCCGGAACGGCCATCGATGACGATCAATGGCGATCAGCGGTGATCGGGGAAAGGGGGACGACGCGAGATCCATTCCGGAAGATCGTCGGGATCACCGGAATCACGCGGAAGATCAATGGGCCCGGAAGGAACGATCCATGGGGGCTGCGGCGATCGTCGGCCGCGAGACGCCGCCGGATGCAGGGGGCGGCAAAAAGATCGCAGAAATATGGCTGCTCGGTGCACAGGAAGCCGGTGAATCCTGCGGCGGTCGTCCAGCAGGCGTCATCGGAACGGCCGCACAGGGCAGCCGGGAGTTACGGCCGTCCGAGGAGGGCCGGCTACGGCGATACGCCCGGACGGGCTACGGCGCCACGGCCGCGGGAGCGATCG
This sequence comes from Streptomyces roseifaciens, assembly GCF_001445655.1. Classification (NCBI taxonomy): domain Bacteria; kingdom Bacillati; phylum Actinomycetota; class Actinomycetes; order Kitasatosporales; family Streptomycetaceae; genus Streptomyces; species Streptomyces roseifaciens. The sequence continues at coordinate 1,843,451 of NZ_LNBE01000004.1, read as the reverse complement.
GCCAGCTCATCCGGATCAGGCCGCCGCGCTCGTCCGCCGTCACCTCGACGTCGTCGACCAAGCCGCTGATGACCGCCAGGCCCATGTCGTCCTCGCTGTCGGCAGCGCTCTCCTCGGGGCCGCCGCCGGCGCGCTCCGAGCCGTTCGCGGCAGCGAGCGCCTCCGGTGCGGGGCCGGGGGCGTCGTCCCCGACCTCGATGGAGAACTTCTTCTCGTCCTCGATCAGCGTCACCCGGACGGGGGTGGTCACCTCATTACTGATGTGCAGCCCCACCGCGCGCGAGCACGCCTCGCCCACGGCGAGCCGGACCTCGTCCAGCACGGCCTCGTCCACGCCGGCACGGCGCGCCACCGCGGCTGCCACCAGCCGGGCGGTCCGGACATGCTCGGGAAGGGCACTGAAGAGCAGTTCGACGGTGGCCATGCCATCCCCCTCGGTCGTACGTGCCCTCTCCCCCTCATCCGGAAAAGGGCGGACTCACGAGGGGGCCGGACCCGCGAGCCCGGGTGCCCCCCGCGTGACAGTCTTCCCCGGCGACCTCAGTCGGTCGCCTGCACCGCATCCTCGACCGAGGTGTGGATGGGGAACACCTTGGTGAGGCCGGTGATACGGAAAATCTTGAGAATGCGCTCCTGGTTGCAGACCAGGCGCAGCGAGCCCTCATGGGCCCGCACCCGCTTCAGCCCGCCGACCAGGACGCCGAGCCCGGTGGAGTCGAGGAAGTCGACGCCCTCCATGTCCACGACGAGGTGATAGCTGCCGTCGTTGACAAGCTCGACCAGCTGCTCACGCAGCTTGGGCGCGGTGTACACATCAATCTCGCCACCGACCCGGACAACCGTACGGTCGCCTACGGTCTCGGTCGACAGGGACAGGTCCACGGATCCTCCAGCACCTTGCATCGAGCGGTCGCCCCCCATGGATCGGCAGCCGCGATGGCATTCAATCACTTACCGGCAGGCGCGCACGACGCCTTGACGCCATTGTCCGTCACGCCAGTGACACACTCGGTGCCGATGGCCAACGATCAACTCCCGCCGGAGGCGGGCGTACATCCCTCTCCCCGGACAGTCCTCGACCGACTGACCGCCGGGGCGGACAGGGCTGCACGCATCACTCATACGGAGCACTTGCCCCCGCGTCCCGGACGTCATGCCCCCTGGCCTGAGAAGATCCGGCCGGAAGTGGTGGAGGCCGTCCGGGCGGCCGGCATCGAGCGGCCGTGGGCCCATCAGGCGCTCACCGCAGAGCACGCACTGCGCGGCGAATCGGTGGTCGTGGCCACCGGAACCGCCTCCGGGAAGTCCCTCGCGTACCTGGCACCGGTCCTCAGCGCCCTGCTGGACGGCTCCGAGGCCCCGAACGGCCGCGGGGCGACCGCGCTGTACCTCGCCCCCACCAAGGCCCTCGCCGCCGATCAGCGGCGCGCCGTGAAGGCCCTCGCCGAGCCCCTGGGCAAGGGCGTGCGGCCCGCCGTCTACGACGGGGACACTCCCGTCGAGGAGCGGGAGTGGGTGCGTCAGTACGCCAATTACGCGCTCACCAACCCCGACATGCTCCACCGCTCGATCCTGCCCGCCCACCCCAAGTGGTCCTCCTTCCTGCGTGCCCTGCGCTACGTCGTCATCGACGAGTGCCACACCTACCGGGGCGTCTTCGGCTCGCACGTCGCCCAGGTGCTGCGCCGGCTCCGGCGTGTCTGCGCCCGCTACGGGGCCGATCCGGTCTTCCTCCTCGCCTCGGCCACCTCCTCCGATCCGGCCACCGCCGCCGGCCGGCTGACGGGCGTTCCGGTGGTGGAGATCACCGAGGACGCCTCCCCGCGCGGCGAGCTGGTCTTCGCCCTCTGGGAGCCGCCCCTCACCGAGCTCCACGGCGAGCGAGGGGCCCCCGTGCGCCGCACCGCCACCGCCGAGAGCGCCGACCTCCTCACCGACCTCGTGGTCCAGGGCGTCCGCACGGTCGCCTTCGTACGGTCACGGCGTGGCGCCGAGCTCGTCGCCCTGATCGCCCAGGAGCGCCTGGCGGCCGTAAACCGTTCCCTGCCCGGGCGTGTCGCCGCCTACCGCGGCGGCTATCTCCCCGAGGAGCGCCGCGCCATCGAGCGCGCCCTGCACAGCGGCGAGCTGCTGGGCCTGTCCGCGACGACCGCCCTGGAGCTCGGCGTCGACGTCGCCGGCCTCGACGCCGTCCTCCTGACGGGCTATCCGGGCACGCGGGCCTCCCTGTGGCAGCAGGCCGGCCGCGCGGGCCGTACGGGCCGGGGAGCCCTCGCCGTGCTGGTCGCCCGCGACGACCCCCTGGACACCTATCTCGTCCACCACCCCGAGGCGCTCTTCCGGCAGCCCGTGGAATCCACCGTCCTCGATCCCGACAACCCCTACGTCCTCGCCCCCCATCTGTGCGCCGCGGCCGCCGAGCTGCCGCTCACCGAGGCCGACCTGTCCCTGTTCGGACCCGAGACGCCGGGCCTGCTCGCCCAGCTCGAGGCGCGCAAGCTGCTCCGCCGCCGCGGGGCCGCCTGGCACTGGACCCGGCGCGAGCGCGCCGCCGACCTCACCGACATCCGGGGCGGCGGGGGCCGCCCCGTCCAGGTCGTGGAGGAGGGCACCGGGCGGCTGCTGGGCACCGTGGACGCGGGCGCCGCCCACGCCTCCGTCCACGAGGGCGCGGTCCACCTCCACCAGGGCCGCACCTACCTCGTCCGCCGCCTCGACCTGGAGGACTCCGTCGCCCTCGTCGAGCAGGCCGACCCGCCGTACTCGACGACGGCCCGCGACACGACGGCCGTCTCCATCCTGGAGACCAGCGCCGAGATCCCCTGGGGGGAGGCGCGGCTGTGCTTCGGCTCGGTCGAGGTGACCAACCAGGTCGTCTCCTTCCTCCGCCGCCGGCTCATCACCGGCGAGGTCCTCGGCGAGTCCAAGCTGGACCTGCCGCCGCGTACGCTGCGCACCCGCGCCGTGTGGTGGACCGTCACCGAGGACCAGCTCGACGAGGCCCGGATCGCCCCCGAGGCCCTCGGAGGCGCCCTGCACGCCGCGGAACACGCCTCCATCGGCATGCTCCCCCTCTTCGCCACCTGCGACCGCTGGGACATCGGCGGCGTCTCCGTCCCCCTGCACCCCGACACGCTCCTGCCGACCGTCTTCGTCTACGACGGCCACCCCGGCGGCGCGGGCTTCGCCGAGAGGGCCTTCCACACCGCCGCGGGCTGGCTCACCGCCACGCGCGAGGCGATCGCCGCCTGCGAGTGCGACACCGGCTGCCCCTCCTGCGTCCAGTCCCCCAAGTGCGGCAACGGCAACGACCCTCTCGACAAACGGGCCGCCATACGCCTCCTGGCCCGGCTCCTCAGGGACGCTCCGAAGGACGGGTGAGCCACACGGACGCAACGGGCCCGATCCCCGCGGCCTCCGCGGGCCCCGCCCGCGACCGCACCCGGACGGCGTACGGCCCCACCCTCGCCTCGGCCGTGACCTCGGCGATCTCGCCGCTCACGGCGCAGCGCACCGCTCTCGCCCCCTGAGCGGCGGCCACCCGCCGGGCGAGACCGCACGCGGTCTCCTGCCCGTCGAGGGCGTGGTCGGCAGCTGCCAGCGCCGACAGGTCCGCCGCGCCTCCGGCGCGATGGCGGGCCACCACGGCCTGCCCCATGGCCAGCAGCGCCGCGAACACTGCACAGAGCGCGGCGGCCGCGACCGCCACCCACACCGTCGCCACGCCCCGGTCACCGCACCGTCTCCTCCGCAAGGGCCACCGCCTCTCCGCCCAGCCTGAGAGCCAGCGGACCGGCCGCCCTGGCCTCGACCCGCACCCGTACGAGATCGCCCTCGCGCATGACGGCGATACGGGAGCCCGGCGGCGCGGCGGACCGCGCCGACGCGACCGCGACGCCCACAGGATCGGACCGGGCCGCCGCCCGGGCCCCCGCTCGGGCGGCATCCACGCACTGGATCTGCGCGCCGGCCGCCATCAGCCCCCAGATCAGGGCCGCACCGAACAGGATCAGGGCCGGGAGCGCCATCGCGGCCTCAGCGGTCACATAGCCACCGTCAGCGCCCTTGCTGCGCAACCGACTGGACGCTGCATCAGCTGTCATGCCCGACGTCCCGTCAGAATGGCGCATTGAGCGCCCTCCCGATGAGCCCCTGCAGCGCCGCGCTGACCGCGCCGCTCGTGACCACCTTGTAGAGCACCGCGGCGAGCGCACAGGCGGCCACGGTGCCGACGGCGTACTCGGCGGTCGACATCCCCGCATCGGCACCGGCAAGGGCCCACGGACGGCCGTTCGGCCAGGCCGCCGGCCACAGCCGCGGCCGGGCCGATGCCCGCCGCCGTCCGCTCCGGGCGCCCTGCCGCGACCGCGGCGCCTCCCGCCAGACTCTGCGCCCCGGCATCCCTCGCAGGACCATCGCCTTCTCCCCCGTCCGTACGGCCACGACCTTCACTCCACTCACCGTCAATGTCCTTTCGTCAGACCGCTCGCCAGCCCGATCACCACGGGCACCACTCCGACCGTCAGGAACGCGGGCAGGAAGCACAGCCCGAGAGGGGCCGTCGCCAGGACGCCCGCGCGCCGGGCCCGTATGCCGGCCGCCCTGCCGCGCTGGGCCCTCAAATGGCCCGCGAGCCGGGACATGGGCTCCACCGCGGGCACTCCCGTCGCCTGGGCCCGCTCCAGGCAGCGGGCGAGCCCTCGGGCCCCGGGGAGGCCGCCCAGCCGGCTCCAGGCCGTGGCCGGGTCGCCGCCGAGCCGGACCTCCGCCGCGGCGCGGGCGAGCCGTTCGCCCACCGGGCCGCCCAGCGACACGCCGACCGCTTCGGCGGCCTCCCTCGGCCCCGCCCCCGCGGCCAGGCACGCCGCCATGAGGTCGGCGGCCAGCGGAAGTTGCCGCTCGACCTCTTCGACCGGGAGCCCGTCCGGCCCGTCGGCCCGCTTCCGGCGCCGCAGCCACCGCCACATGCCGTACGCGGCGGCGAGTCCCCCTGCGCAGCCGGCGGCTCCCCCGAGGAGGATGACCCCTGCGGCTCCGGCCCCGGCCGCGAGCAGCCCGTCCCGGATCCCCGGCAGCCGACCGGTCAGGGCACGCAGTCGCTGCCCCTTCGCAGCCGTTGCCGATGCCCCGCCGAACAGCGCGGCGATCCGGCGGCGTACCGTCCGCCTCCTGCGCACACGGACCGCCGCCACCACTGCACCCAGGGCGGCGATTCCCGGAAGAATCATCATCCACAGGCTGTGGATAACATTTCCCCTCACGACACCTTCCCCTCCGCCGGGCCGGGCCCACCGGCCCCTCCCCGCTCCCCCGCCGCCGCCCGTACGATCCGCCCGGTCCAGGCGATGCCGGCGGCCTCCAAGAGCCCGCCGAGGAGCAGACAGCCCAGCCCGGCCGGGGTGTGCAACAGCACCCGCAGCGGCGCCGCTCCCAGCGCACTGCCCATCAGCAGGGCAAGCACGGGCAGCAGGGCCAGCATCACCGCGGTGGACCGCGCGCCCGCCAACTGCGACCGCAGTTCCTCCCTTTGATCCCGCTCGGCGCTCAGGGCCGCCGAGACCCGTTCGAGCCCGGCGGCGAGCCCCGCACCGCCGTCGACGGCGACGCGCCAACAGGCGGCCACACCGTGCAGCCCCTCGGCCCCGGGGCAGGCGGCCACGGCCCTCAGGGCCCCCGGAACGTCCCCGCCGAACCTCGCCGCCGCCGAGACCGCCGTCCATTGCGGCCCCAAGTCCCCCGCGGGCACACCGGCCAGCGCCTGGCCGGGCTGCCGGCCGGCTCGCAGTTCGCCCGCGACGGTCCCGCACAGCTCGATCACGGCCGCTTCCCGCCGCTCCCTCTCGCGCTGCTCCTTGCGGACGGCCAGCCATCTGCGCACGAGCGGCACGGCCACCAGCGCCGCCAGCAGCGGCAGCACCGACCTGCCCAGCAGAGCCACGGCACCCCCGAGCGGGAGGCACGCCAACTCCCTCCGGGCCCGCGCCCAGCGCCGCAGGCGGGTGCCCCACTCGCCCACCAGGGCAGGCGGCCAGGGTGCAGGAGGTACGAGCGACCCGCCGCCTGCGAACATCAGCCGGGCGCGGCGCAACTCCCTCCCGGAAGCGCCCGGCGGCCAGGCCATAAACAGAGCGCTCAGCGCGGCAACACCCGCGAGCGTGGCCGGCGGCATCGTCCCGGCGGCCGTCACGGCGTCACTCCGCCCCGCTCGCACAGCTCCGCCAACCGGGCCCAGCCTCGCGCCTCCTGAAAGCCGGTGGCCCCCCATACGGCTGCGGGCACCGTGGTGACGAACCCGGCGCCGTCCCGCTCGAGCACATGCACCTCGGCGACGCGCCGACGGCCGCTCCGGTCCCGCACCAGGTGGATCACGACCGACAGCCCGGCCGCCAATTGGCTGTGCAGCGCGGCACGGTCGAGCCCGGCGGTGGAGCCGAGCGCCTCCAGCCGGGCGGGCACGTCCGCCGCGGCGTTCGCATGAACCGTGCCGCAGCCGCCCTCATGGCCCGTATTGAGCGCGGCCAGCAGGTCCGTGACCTCCGGTCCGCGGACCTCGCCCACCACCAGCCGGTCCGGCCTCATCCGCAGGGCCTGCCTCACCAGATCCCGCAAGGTGACCAGACCCATGCCCTCCTGGTTCGCCGGACGGGTCTCCAGCCGGACGACGTGCGGGTGATCCGGGCGCAGTTCGGCGGAGTCCTCTGCGAGGACGATCCGCTCGTCCGCCGCCACCAGCCCCAGCAAGGTGGTCAGCAACGTCGTCTTGCCGGAGCCCGTCCCGCCGCTGACGATGAACGACAGCCGCGCCTCCAGCACCGCCCGCAGCAGCCGGTCCCCGCCCGGTGGCACGGTCCCCGCGGCCGTCAGGTCCGCCAGGGTGAAGGCGCGGGGCCTGACGACACGCAACGACAGGCAGGTCGAGCCGACGGCGATCGGCGGCAGCACCGCATGCAGCCGGGTCCCGTCGGGAAGCCGCGCGTCTACCCAGGGCCGGGCGTCGTCCAGCCGGCGGCCCGCGATCGCGGCGAGCCGCTGGGCGAGCCTGCGCACCGCTGCCGCATCCGGGAAGGTCACGTCCGTGCGCTCCAGGCCGACGCCGCGGTCGACCCAGACCTCGTCGGGCGCCGTGACCAGGACGTCGGTGACGTCGGGCTCGGCGAGCAGCCGCTCGAGCGGGCCGGCGCCGATCAGTTCGGAGCGCAGCCGGGCCGCGACGCCGAGGATCTCGGCGTCCCCCAGCAGCCGCCCCTCCTGGCGCAGGGCCTCGGCGACCCTGGCGGGCGTGGGGTCGGCGCCGCTCTCGGCCAGCCGCAGCCGTACGGCGTCCAGCAGTCCGGTGCTCATGCCGACGCCCCCTGGGCGGCCTCGAAGCAGGCCCAGAAGTCGGTGCAGAACCGGGCCAGCGGGCCGCGCTCGCCGCCCGGGGGTCTGCCTGCCGCGAGCGCTGCCTGCAGGCCCGTCTCCGGGGGGAGATCGCCTGCGAGGGGCAGGCCGAGGAGGCGGGCGATCTCCTCTCCGTCGAGCCCGGAGACGCGCGGGCCGCGGACGACCACCCGCAGATCGCCGAGGACGGCGCCGACGGTGGCGGCGACGCGGTGCGCCGCGGCCACGGCCCGCAGCTCGGCAGGCACCACCAACAAGCCCGCATCCAGCTGCCCGAGGGCTTCGAGGGCCGCTTCGTCCAGCCTGCGCGGCAGATCGACGACGACCGCACCGCCACGGCGGCGCGCGGCGGCCAGCACGGCCTTCATCGCATCGGGCGGCACGGCCGTACACGGACTCCGGTCCCAGCTGAGCAGGCGCAGCGAGTGGAGCTCGGGCAGCGCCTCCTCCAGGGCGTGACACGCCACCCGGCCCCGGGAGTCGGCGAAGGCGGGCCAGCGCAGCCCTTCGGCCCTCTCGCCCCCGAGCAGGACGTCGAGGCCACCGCCCAGGGGGTCGCCGTCGATGAGCATGGTGCGCCGCCCGGCGCCGGCCGCACCGACGGCGAGCGCGCACGCGAGCGTGCTCGCCCCCGCACCACCCCGCCCGCCGATCACCCCGACGGTGAGGGCGGGCCGCCCGGCCACCTCGACGGCATCGGCGATCCGCTCCACGAGCCGGCTCTCGCAGCCGGGCAGCAGCGCCACATCCCGGGCGCCGATCTCCATGGCCAGCCGCCACACCCCGGCGTCGCCGCGGTCCCGGCCGACGAGCAGCACCGCCTCCCCGTGCGCCGCGAGGCGGGATCCGCGCAGCCGGCGGGCGCAGTCCTCGCCGACCAGGATCAGCGGCGGGTCCTGCCCCGCACCTCGGCGCGCCGGCGCCCCGTGCGCCACTTCGGGCACTGCTCCGGCCGCCGCGCACAGGCGCAACAGGTCGTCGAGCAGCTCCTCGTCCTCGGCGATGATCAGTGGTCCGCGCCGCCTCCTGCCGGCGGCGGGCGGCCAATCGGATGCGCTGGATCCGGCCACGGCGTCCTCCCCGTCTCACTGCGCGCTCTCGCATCCGCGGACATCGCGGAAGAGCGCGGGGGAATCACCGTGCAGGGAACTGGAAAATAATGTGGATCTTGGTCAAAAACTGTGGACAACTCAACCGCTGTGAATATCCCGGTCACCTATACCGGTGACTTCCGGAGAGCAGCCCGCCGATTACGCTGCGTAGCGTGTATGAAGGGAGGGAGGCAGTCGCCGAGCGGGCGGCGCGGGAGGGAGGAATGCCGGGTGGGGTCCTGCAAAAAGCATCCGGACATGCGACGACCCCCGCCGGGGGGGAGAGCGGGGGTCGTCCCCACGGCCGACTCGGGGGGGGAGGAGTCGGACCGGGTTAGACACGGTCGCGAACGATCCGTGACTTCCATGGTGTACCCGAGAGCCTTCTCAGGCAAACCCACACGCCTCAGCTTACGCCGAATGGAGGGCGCCTATGCTCGGCACCGTGGAAAACCACTCGTTGCCCCGGACAGCCGCGTTCTTTGATCTGGACAAGACGGTCATTGCGAAGTCGAGCACGCTCACCTTCAGCAAGTCGTTCTACCAAGGTGGCTTGATCAACCGGCGTGCCGTGCTGCGCACCGCGTACGCACAGTTCGTCTTCCTCGCCGGCGGAGCCGACCACGATCAGATGGAGCGGATGCGCGAGTATCTCTCGGCGCTCTGCAGGGGCTGGAATGTCCAGCAGGTCCGCGAGATCGTCGCCGAGACCCTGCACGAACTCATCGACCCGATCATTTACGACGAAGCCGCCTCCCTCATCGAAGCACACCACACCGCCGGGCGCGACGTGGTGATTGTCAGCACCTCGGGCGCCGAGGTCGTCGAGCCCATCGGCGAACTCCTGGGCGCCGACCGCGTGGTCGCCACCCGCATGGTCGTCGAGAACGGCGCCTTCACCGGCGAAGTGGAGTACTACGCCTACGGCCCCACCAAGGCCGAGGCCGTCAAGGAGCTTGCGGAATCCGAGGGATACGACCTGTCCCGCTGCTACGCCTACAGCGACTCGATCACCGACATCCCGATGCTCGAGACCGTCGGCCACCCGCACGCGGTCAACCCCGACCGGGCGCTGCGCCGCGAGGCCGCGGCCCGCGACTGGCCGGTTCTCACCTTCAACCGCCCGGTGCGGCTGAAGCAACGGGTGCCCGCACTGTCGATGCCCTCGCGCCCCGCCCTCGTCGCCGCGGCGGCAGTCGGCGCCGCCGCAGCCACGGCGGGGCTCGTCTGGCTGGCCGGCAGGCGCCGCGAACCAGGTGTCCGCATTGCCCAGATTCAGCATTAAATACAAAGATCTGCGGCTCAGCCTTCCACTTCGGCAGCGACAGGAGTAGAAAGGACTTAACGGCCCGCGAGACCAGGGACATCCGGGAGGACGCCCTTCACGCACCAAGGCCCCACGGACCGAAGCATGAACGTCGGGCACCCACGCGACGCCGACCCGTCGATTACGGGCCAGCCGCACCAGGTGACGGGCGAAGTTCCCGACCTGATGGGCAAATATCGTGCACGCATGGTAACCCGGCGAACATGCCAGCGGCGGTACCGGAATTGACCGGTACCGCCGCAACCCTGTCCGGCGCCTTCCGCCGCTCAGGCGGCCCCGCGCTGGAGCGCCTCGCACACCGCCGTGCTCTCCCGTACACCGAGCTCGACCGCGCGGCCGCAGTGCGCGATCCATGCCCCGACACCCTCCGGCGTCCCGGAGGCATAGCCGTCGAGCGCCGTCATATACGCCTCCGCGCCGAGCTCGGCGTGGCCCACCTCGGCCGGGCAGATCGACTTGGGGTCAAGGCCACTGCCCACCAGCACGATCCGCTCGGCCGTCCGCGCCACGAGCCCGTTGCACGAGCCGAAGGGGCGCAGGGCGAGCAGTTCGCCGTGCACGACGGCCGCCGTCACCAGCGCGGGCGCCTCGGTCCCCGCGATGAGCAGCCCCGCCAGGCCTTCGAGCCGCCCGGCCACCTCCGACGCGCTGGGCACCGCCAGCCGGACCAGCGGCTCCTCGACCGGCTCACCGGCCAGCCGGGGCCGGCCCACGGTCTCGTCCGGTCGGGTCCCGCCCGCGGCCACCAGGTGCAGCCTGGCCAGCACCCGCAGCGGGGACTGCCGCCACACGCTCAGCAGCTGCCCGGCCTCGGCGGTCAGCCGGAGGGCCGCGCCCACGGTCCGCGCCTCGCCCTCGACGCCGAAGTCGGTGCGGCGGCGCACCTCTTCGAGCGCCCAGTCGGCGCCGGACAGCGCGGCCGAGCCGCGCGCGCCGCGCAGCGCGGCCTCGGAGGTGATCTCGTTGCTGCGGCGGCGCATCACCCGGTGCCCGTAGACGCGGTCCACGGCTTTGCGCACGGAGTCCACGGAGTCGGCCACTCCGGGGAGCGAGGCCAGGGTGGCGAGCGGATCGGCAGTCGTACTCATGCGTAAGACAGTACGCACTTCGGGTCTACACCCCTCGAACGAGTGGTCTTCTTCACGCGCAGCTCTCACTCCGTGCACCCTCACACCTACGCTTGGTGAACATGAAGATCGCTTTCGTAGGGAAGGGCGGCAGCGGCAAGACCACGCTGTCCTCGCTGTTCATCCGCCACCTCGCCGCTGACCGCGCCCCCGTCGTCGCGGTGGACGCCGACATCAACCAGCACCTCGGCGCGGCGCTCGGGCTGGACGAGGAGGAGACCTCCGCACTGCCCGCGATGGGCGCTCAGCTGCCCCTGATCAAGAACTACCTGCGCGGCAGCAATCCGCGCATCACCTCCGCCGAGACCATGATCAAGACGACTCCTCCCGGCGAGGGCTCGCGCCTGCTGCGGATCGGCGAGGACAACCCGGTCTACGACGCGTGCGCCCGGCCCGTCGAGCTCGACGGCGGCGCCGTGCGGCTGATGGTGACGGGGCCCTTCACCGAATCCGACCTCGGGGTCGCCTGCTACCACTCCAAGGTCGGGGCGGTCGAGCTGTGCCTGAACCACCTGGTGGACGGTCCCGGCGAGTACGTCGTGGTCGACATGACGGCCGGGAGCGACTCCTTCGCCTCGGGCATGTTCACCCGCTTCGACATGACGTTCCTGGTCGCGGAGCCCACCCGCAAGGGCGTGTCCGTCTACCGGCAGTACAAGGAGTACGCGCGCGACTTCGGCGTCTGCCTGAAGGTCGTGGGCAACAAGGTGCAGGGCCCGGACGACGTCGACTTCCTGCGCGAGGAGGTGGGCGAGGACCTGCTGGTGACCTTCGGCCACTCCGGCTGGGTGCGGGCGATGGAGAAGGGCCGGCCGCCCCGCTTCGGACTGCTCGAAGAGCACAACCACCAGGCGCTGCGGACCCTGCGCGAGACGGCGGACGGCTCGTACGGACTGCGGGACTGGCAGCGCTACACCCGCCAGATGGTGCACTTCCACCTGAAGAACGCGGAGAGCTGGGGCAACGCGAAGACGGGCGCCGACCTGGCGGCTCAGGTCGACCCCGCCTTCGTCCTGGACGAGCGCTGGGCGACTAGCCCGCAGCCCGCCTGACGCGCTGGGCGGCGGGGAAGCGCTCCCAGCCGCCCTTGGGCGCCTTGCCCACGTCGAGTTTGCGCAGTTCCGCAAGGAGTCTGCTGTCCTGCGCATCGAGCCAGTCGGCCAGTTGCTTGAAGGACACGCAGCGCACCTCCTCCTTCGTGCAGACGGTCTTGATGGTGCTCTCGACCGCTCGCATATAGGTGCCGCCGTTCCAGGACTCGAAGTGGTCGCCGATGAAGAACGGCGCCCTGTTGCCGCGGTAGGCGCGGTGGAATCCCGCGAGCAGGCCGTCGCGCATCTGCTTGCCCCAGGCTCGGTGCAGGGAACGGTCGCCGCGGGTCGTCCCGGACTGGTTGGCAAGGAAGTTGTAGTCCATCGAGAGGGTCTCGAAGCCCCGTCCGGGGACCGGGATGTCCTGCAGCGGGAAGTCCCAGAGACCCTCGATCTTGTGCGGCCAGACCTGACGGCCGCCCACGGAGCTCGCGTCGTAGCGGAAGCCCATGGTCCTGGCGGCCTTGACGAGGTTGCGCTGGCCTTCGAGGCACGGGGCGCGGCCGCCGACGAGTTCCTTGGTGTAGTCGAACGGCAGCGGCTCCTCCTCCTTCAGCCCGGCGTTGGTCTTCCAGCGGCGGACGAGGGAGCGCGCCTGCCGGATCTCACTCCCCCACTCCTTGGGCGACCAGGTGCCGACGCCCCGGTCGTGCCCGCAGAAGTGCCCGTTGAAGTGCGTGCCGATCTCGTTGCCGTCCAGCCATGCGCCGCGGAGCTGTTCGACGGTGTCCTTGACGCCCTTGACGGTGTTGAAGCCGATGTCCGAGGCTCCGGCGCGGTGTCTTGGCGGTTTGTAGACCCGTCGTTTCCCTGCGGGGAGCATGTACACGCCGCTGAGGAAGTACGTCATCGTGGCGTGGTACTTCTGGCCGACCCGGCGGAAGTGCGAGAACAGGTGCTGCACGTCCTCGCCGGCGCCGTCCCAGGAGAAGACGACGAACTGCGGCGGCCTGTGACCGGGCTGCAGACGGTCGGGGGCGGGCTGTCCGGGCTGGGGGCCCGTGTCCGCGGTGGAGCCGTCACCGATGAGGCGGACGGGGCGTCCGGCGGTCTCCGGGTCCACCGAGCCACGCAGTTCCCCGGGCTCCGCATCGCCCGAGCAGCCGGCCGAACCCGTCGCCAGGGCGATGGCCGTGAGAGCTCCCAGCGCCACTTTCCATCCAGCAGCCATCAGCCACCTCTGCCTTCATGCTGCCCGATTCGGCACCTCAACGTCGCACGTGGGGAGCCAACACGCGGGAATGACAAGCAGATGAAATGACGAATTCACTCGATAGATGGAACCGCGCCTTTATTCGACCCGTCACCTTTCCTCGCCTCTTTACTCTCCATTACGATTCGTTTACCGAGAGTTGAGTTAACGACCCGCCACCGCAGCCGCTCCCGCCGCTGCGCGCCGTGTCCACGGCCGCGTCTTCACCGCATTCGCGCCGCCCGACGAAGACGGGAACGACCATGCAGCCTCAGCCCCCATCGACACACCGTCCGCCGGCAGCCGAAGGCAGCGGCCCGCCAGCTCCCGACCAGTCCACCTGGCGCCGGGATCTCTCCGCTTCCCTCGTCATCTTCCTGATCGCCGTCCCGCTCTCCCTGGGCATTGCGCTGGCCACCGGAGCCCCGCTCCAGGCCGGGCTGGTGGCGGCGGCGGTCGGCGGCATCGTCGCGGGCCTGCTGGGGGGCGCGCCGCTCCAGGTCAGCGGTGCCGCAACAGGCCTGGTCGTGGTGACCGCCGAGCTGGTCGGGCAGTACGGCTGGCGGGCCACCTGCGCGATCACGGCCCTCGCGGGCCTGATGCAATTCGCCCTCGGCGCCGCCCGGGTGGCGCGCGGCGCACTGGCCGTCAGCCCGGCGATCGTGCACGGCGTACTCGCGGGCATCGGTGTGACGATCGCGCTCGGCCAGCTCCACGTCGTCCTGGGCGACACGCCGAACAGCTCCGCGCTGGAGAATCTGGCCGCGCTCCCCTCGGAGCTGAGCCATCCGCACCCGTCGGCCCTGCTGGTCGGAGCCGTCACCGCGGCCGTGCTGGTGGCCTGGCCCCGGCTGCCCGGCCGGGCCGGGCAGTGGCTGCGTACGGTCCCCGCGCCCCTCGCCGCCGTCGCCGCCGCCACCGGAGTGAGCACCGGCATGCCCGTGCCCCGCGTCTCCCTCCCCGAATGGCGGTTGCAGGCGCTGCCCGCCCTGCCGGACGGGCCGGTGCTGGGCATCTTCGCGGCCGTGCTGACGGTGACGCTCGTGGCGAGCATGGAATCCCTGCTGTCCGCCGTGGCCGTGGACCGGCTGCGTGCCGAGCGCGCAGGCATGCAGGAGGGCCCGGCCGACCTCGACCGCGAGCTCGCGGGCCAGGGCGCCGCCAATGTCGTCTCCGGACTCCTGGGCGGCCTGCCGATCGCCGGCGGCGCGATCCGCGGATCGGCGAACGTGGAGGCGGGTGCCGCTTCCCGCAAGTCCACCGTGCTGCACGGGCTGTGGGTGCTGCTCTGCGCCGGCCTGCTCACGACGGTCCTGGAGCTGATCCCGCTGGCGGCCCTGGCCGCTCTGGTGATGGTGGTGGGAGTGAAGATGGTGAGCTTCGCGCACATCAAGCACGTACAGCGGCACCGCGAGTTCCCCATGTACGCGTCCACGCTCGGGGCCGTGGTGCTGTTCGGCGTCCTGCAGGGGGTCGCCGTCGGCATCGTGGTCACGGCGTTCTTCTCCCTGCGGCGGCTCGCCTACACGCGCATCACCGTGGAGCAGGACGGAGCCGCCCACATGGTCCGCGTCAGCGGCCAGTTGACCTTTCTGGCGGTTCCGCGGCTGAGCCGCGCGCTCGCCCAGATCCCGGCGGGAGCCGTGGTGATCGTCGAGCTGGGCGGCTCCTTCATGGACCACACCGCTTACGACACCCTGCAGTCGTGGACCAATGCCCACCGCGCGCGGGGCGGATGGGTCACCCTCAGGGGCCGCGGCGGGCGCCCGATCGCCGAGCCGGTCAGCACACACGCGTGCCGCCCCTGGACGCCCTGGCGCAATCACCACTGCACCCGGCCGTCCGTTCCGGCGGATGCCCCCGCGCCGGGCGGCGGGCAGCAACTTCTGGGCGGGGTGAGCGCATTCCAGCGCAACACCGCCCCGCTCGTACGGGACGAGCTGGCGCGGCTCGCCCGCGAGGGCCAGTGCCCGACGCAGCTCTTCCTCACCTGTGCCGACTCCCGGCTGGTCACCAGCATGATCACCTCCAGCGGGCCGGGCGACCTCTTCACCGTGCGCAACGTGGGCAATCTGATCCCGCCGCCCGCCACGGACGGCTCCTGCGACTCCGTCGGCGCCGCAGTGGAGTACGCGGTCGAGGTGCTGAAGGTCGGCAGCATCACCGTGTGCGGGCACTCGGGGTGCGGCGCGATGCAGGCGCTGCTCGACTCGGCCGTCCAGAGCACCACGGGCCGGAGCCCCGCGGGCCGCGGCGACGGCATGGCATCCGGTGGCAAGGCGCCCGCCGACCCGCAGACGCCGCTCGTGCGCTGGCTGCGGCACGGCCGTCCGAGCCTGGCCAGAATGCAGCGGATCGGGCGGCTCGGCCGCGGCGAGGTGGCGATGGCGGACCGCCCCGTGGCGGACGCCCTCGAAAGGCTCGCGCTCGTCAACGTGATGCAGCAGCTCGACCACCTGATGGCTCACGACTGCGTCGCCCGCCGGGTGGCCGAGGGGTCGCTCCAGCTCCACGGCATGTACTTCCACGTGGGCGAGGCCCAGGCCTATGTGCTGGACCCGCCCTCGCGCACCTTCACGGCCGTACGCCCCGAGGTCCTCGACGCCGTCTGACCCCTGCGTCGCCCGGCCCCACCATCAGGCTTTCTACAGGTCTAAACCAATTTTTATCAACAGCCCTTGTCAGGGTGTGCCCCGGGCTGGTGAGCTATGCCCCGGGACACTACGGGCACCCACCGGGCGCAGCACGGTCACCCAACGGGCACCCTGGGAAAGGGAGATGTCGTGAGCAACGAGAGCCTGGCCAACCTCTTGAAGGAGGAGCGCCGCTTCGCACCGCCTGCCGCCCTGGCCGCGAGCGCCAACGTCACCGCGGAGGCGTACGAGCAGGCGAAGGCTGACCGGCTGGGCTTCTGGGCCGCGCAGGCCCGCCGCCTGAGCTGGGAGACCGAGCCGACCGAGACCCTCGACTGGTCGAACCCCCCGTTCGCCAAGTGGTTCGCCGACGGCAAGCTCAACGTCGCGTACAACTGCGTCGACCGCCACGTGGAGAACGGCTTGGGCGACCGCGTCGCGCTGCACTTCGAGGGCGAGCCCGGCGACACCCGCACCATCACCTACGCCGACCTCCAGCGCGAGGTCTCCAAGGCCGCCCACGCCCTCACCGAGCTGGGCGTCCAGGCGGGCGACCGGGTCGCCATCTACCTGCCGATGATCCCCGAGGCCGTCGTCTCGATGCTCGCCTGCGCCCGCATCGGCGCCCCGCACTCGCTGGTCTTCGGCGGCTTCTCCGCCGACGCCCTCGCCACGCGCATCAACGACGCCGACGCCCGCGTCGTCATCACCGCCGACGGCGGCTACCGCCGCGGCAAGCCCTCCGCCCTGAAGCCCGCCGTGGACGAGGCCCTCACCCGCCCCGGCACGGAGAACGTCCGCAGCGTCCTCGTCGTCCGGCGCACCGGCCAGGAGGGCATCGGCTGGACCGAGGGCCGTGACGTGTGGTGGCACGACCTCGTCGACCGCCAGCCCGAGCAGCACACGCCGCAGGCGTTCGACGCCGAGCACCCGCTCTTCATCCTCTACACCTCGGGCACCACGGGGAAGCCGAAGGGCATCCTGCACACCACCGGCGGCTATCTCACCCAGGCGTCGTACACCCACCACGCCGTCTTCGACCTCAAGCCCGAGTCGGACGTGTTCTGGTGCACCGCCGACGTCGGCTGGGTCACCGGCCACTCGTACATCGTCTACGGCCCCCTCAGCAACGGCGCCACCGAAGTGCTCTACGAGGGCACGCCCGACAGCCCGCACCAGGGCCGCTGGTGGGAGATCGTCCAGAAGTACGGCGTCACGATCCTCTACACCGCGCCGACCGCGATCCGCGCCGCCATGAAGTGGGGCGACGACATCCCGGCCAAGTTCGACCTGTCCAGCCTGCGCATCCTCGGCTCGGTCGGCGAGCCCATCAACCCCGAGGCCTGGGTCTGGTACCGCAAGCACATCGGTGCCGACCGCACCCCGGTGGTCGACACCTGGTGGCAGACGGAGACGGGCAGCATGATGATCAGCCCGCTGCCCGGCGTCACCGAGACCAAGCCGGGCTCGGCACAGGTCCCGCTCCCCGGCATCGCCGCCACCGTCGTCGACGACGAGGCCCACGAGGTCCCCGACGGCCACGGCGGCTACCTCGTCCTCACCGAGCCGTGGCCCTCGATGCTCCGCACCATCTGGGGCGACGACCAGCGCTACCTCGACACCTACTGGTCCCGCTTCGAGGGCAAGTACTTCGCGGGCGACGGCGCCAAGAAGGACGACGACGGCGACATCTGGCTGCTCGGCCGCGTGGACGACGTCATGCTCGTCTCCGGCCACAACATCTCCACCACCGAGGTCGAGTCGGCCCTCGTCTCGCACCCGAAGGTCGCCGAGGCGGCCGTCGTCGGCGCGACCGACCCGCAGACCACCCAGGCGATCTGCGCCTTCGTCATCCTGCGCGGCGACGCCGACGCCGGGGAGGAGGGTCTGGTCGAGGAGCTGCGGGCGCACGTCGCCAAGCAGCTCGGCCCGATCGCCAAGCCCAAGCGGATCCTCCCGGTCGCCGAGCTGCCCAAGACCCGCTCGGGCAAGATCATGCGCCGGCTCCTGCGCGACGTCGCGGAGAACCGCGCCCTGGGCGACGTCACCACCCTGACCGACTCCTCCGTCATGGACCTCATCCAGTCCCAGCTCCCCTCGGCGTCCAGCGAGGACTGACCGAGGAGCAGTGATCCCCAGGAAGGGCGCCCGGCAGCAGCCGGGCGCCCTTTCGCTCGTTTCGAGTCACTCGTTCCGGTTAAGGTAGGGAGTGGTCGCGTAAAAAATGCGACAAGAATCAGAGGCGCGCCGGGAAGTCTGGTCGGCACACAGCACACGTGTACCCGACGACCCTGGAGGTCCCCCGCCGTGGCCGCGCCCAAGAACCGCCGTTCCGTATTCCTCGGCCGGTTGCCGCTGCCCGAGCGGAACTTCCTCGCCGATGCCCTGCGTACCGAGACCGTGGGCGGCGTGCTCCTGCTCGTCGCCGCCGTCGCCGCGCTGATCTGGGCGAACACCCCGCTGCGCGGCAGCTACGAGACCGTGCGCGACTTCCACTTCGGGCCGGGCTCGCTGGGGCTGAACCTCTCCCTCCAGCACTGGGCGGCCGACGGCCTGCTCGCCGTCTTCTTCTTCGTCGCGGGCATCGAGCTCAAGCGCGAGCTGGTCGCCGGCGAGCTGCGCGACCCCAAGGCGGCGGTGCTGCCCGTCGTCGCCGCGATCTGCGGCATGGCCATGCCCGCGATCGTCTATCTCACGGTCGCCGCCGGCGGAAACGGTTCCACGGCCGGCTGGGCGGTGCCCACCGCCACCGACATCGCCTTCGCCCTGGCCGTCCTGGCCGTCATCGGCACGGCGCTGCCTTCGGCGCTGCGCGCGTTCCTGCTCACCCTCGCCGTCGTCGACGACCTGTTCGCGATCCTGATCATCGCGGTCTTCTTCACCTCGGGCCTGAACTTCGCGGCCCTCGGCGGCGCCGTGCTGGGACTGGTCGTCTTCTGGCTCCTGCTGCGCAAGGGCGTCCGCGGCTGGTACGTCTACGTGCCACTGGCATTCGTCAACTGGGCCCTGATGTACAACAGCGGCGTCCACGCGACCATCGCGGGCGTGGCCATGGGCCTGATGCTGCGCTGCCACCGCCACGAGGGCGAGCGGCACTCCCCCGGCGAGCACATCGAGCACATCGTGCGCCCGCTCTCGGCGGGACTGGCGGTGCCGCTCTTCGCGCTGTTCTCCGCGGGTGTGGTGGTCTCCGGCGGCGCGCTGTCGGACGTCTTCACCAAGCCCGAGACGCTGGGTGTCGTCCTCGGTCTGGTGGTCGGCAAGGCGGTCGGCGTGTTCGGCGGGACGTGGCTCGCGGCCCGGTTCACCCGGGCCGAGCTCAACCCGGACCTGAAGTGGCCCGACGTGCTGGCCGTCGCCTCGCTCGCGGGCATCGGCTTCACGGTCTCGCTGCTGATCGGCGAGCTGGCCTTCGGCACGGACCCGGTCCTGGCCGACGAGGTCAAGGCGGCCGTGCTCGTCGGGTCGCTGATCGCCGCGGTCGTGGCGAGCGTCCTGCTCAAACTGCGCGACAACAAGTACAGGAAGCTGTGCGCGGACGAGGACCGCGACGACGACCAGGACGGCATCCCCGACATCTACGAGCAGGACAACCCGGCCTACCACCTGCGGATGGCGGCGATCCTCGAGGCGAAGGCCGCCGAGCACCGCAGGCTGGCCGAAGTCGCCTCCGGGCACACCACCCGTGACGATGGTCCGGCATGATCTGAGAGTCTTTACATCCGCCGAAAGCCCGCGGATGACGTGGCGACGAAGATGAGGGAGCAGCCGATGAGCGCAGCCGACGACGGTGCGAACGGTGCGAACCGCACTCTCGGCCAGCTGGTGGCTACGGCCACCACCGAGCTGTCCGCGCTGGTGCACGACGAGATCGCACTGGCCAAGGCCGAGCTGCGGCAGGACGTCAAGCGGGTCGGCATCGGCGGTGGCGCGATCGGCGCGGCCGGGACGCTCGCGCTCTTCTCGCTGCCCGTGCTCAGCTTCGCGGCCGCGTACGGCATCCACAACCTGGGCCTCGGGCTCGCCTGGTCGTTCCTGATCGTCGGCGGTGCGTTCCTGCTGATCGCGGCGCTGCTCGGGCTGCTGGCGGTGGCCAAGTTCAAGAAGGTGAGCAAGCCCGAGAAGAGCATCGCCTCGGCGAAGCAGACGGCCGCGGTGCTGGGCACCGTCAAACCGCACCCGCGTCCTCTCACCGACACGAGCCCCGCCGACGCATCTGTGACACGCTCGACCGTATGACGGTGCCCGAAACCCCCGCAGCGACCGCGTCACCCGACCCCGCCTCCTCGGCCACCCCTGCCGCCCCGGCGGGCCCGGCCCTGCCGGGGCCGGCTCCGACGGGTGTCCCGGGGGGTTCCGCCACGTCGGTCGTGCGTCCCGAGGGGCCCTGGGTCCACCGGGACGTCGCGGCGAACGGCGCACGGTTCCACATCGCCGAGATGGGCGACGGGCCGCTGGTCCTGCTGCTGCACGGCTTCCCGCAGTTCTGGTGGACGTGGCGCCACCAGCTGCCCGCGCTCGCCGAGGCGGGGTTCCGGGCCGTGGCCATGGACCTGCGCGGGGTGGGCGGCAGCGACCGTACGCCGCGGGGCTACGACCCGGCCAACCTCGCCCTCGACATCACGGGCGTGATCCGCTCCCTGGGCGAGCCGGACGCCGCGCTGGTCGGCCACGACCTCGGCGGCTACCTGGCGTGGACGGCGGCCGTGATGCGGCCCAAGCTGGTCCGCAGGCTCGCGGTCTCCTCCATGCCGCACCCGCGCCGCTGGCGCTCGGCGATGCTCGCCGACCCCAAGCAGAGCTCGGCCGGCAGCCACATCTGGGGCTTCCAGCGGCCGTGGATCCCGGAGCGGCGGCTGGTCGCCGACGACGCGGCACTGGTGGGGCGTCTGGTGCGGGAGTGGTCGGGGCCGCGTCAGCCGGAGGACGAGGCCGTGGACACCTACCGGCGGGCGATGACGATCCCGTCGACGGCGCACTGCTCGATCGAGCCGTACCGCTGGATGGTGCGGTCGATGGCGCGGCCGGACGGCATCCAGTTCAACCGGCGCATGAAGCGGCCCGTACGGGTGCCCACACTGCATCTGCACGGTTCCCTCGATCCGGTGATGCGTACGCGCAGCGCCGCGGGCTCCGGGGAGTACGTGGAGGCGCCGTACCGCTGGCGGCTGTTCGACGGCCTGGGCCACTTCCCCCACGAGGAGGACCCGGTGGCGTTCTCGACGGAGCTCGTGAACTGGCTCAAGGACCCCGAGCCGGACCGGTAAAGGGCAGCCGGAAGGCCTCCGCCGGGCCGGTTCCGGGCAGGTGACGGGCTGCTCCGGCACGCCTCCCGCACCGCACAGCGGGCAGGAACGTCCGTTCTTCGAACGGCCAATTGCCCGACGCATAGGCCAACTGAGGGACCCCCGGGCGATTACCGACCTTTCGGCCCGGGCACAGAGCACGGTATGGGCTGGACGCACGACTACCGTGACGTGACTCAGGAGCGGGGCGCCGAGGGCGACGCCGCGCTGATCGTGAGCGAGCTGCCGGAGAGGACCGGGAGGGGTGAGCACCGGCCGTCCGCCGGCCACGATCCGCGCATCGGCATTCCGCGCATCATCCGCCGCCGCGCCCGCTGGGTGTCGGCGCGGCTTCGCCATCACCCGCGCAGCCGCTGACCGCACATCCGCCGGCTGCGCAGCCGCTGACCGCCCGGCCGGTGCGCCTCGCCCGGCCGGTGCGCGTGACCCGGGTTGACCCCGGCAAGTTCCCGGAGGGCCCCTCAGGAGGGCCTCAGAGGGCGCAGCCCTGGGTGTTGACCCGCTCGGTCGCCCGGCGGCCGCTGGTGGCGTCGCCGCGCACCTCGTCCGCCGTGAGGGCGTAACCGGTCTCGGCGTCGTCGAGGGACTTGGCGAAGACCACCCCGTAGACCCGGCCGTCCGGTGTGAGCAGGGGCCCGCCGGAGTTGCCCTGGCGGACGATCGTGTAGAGCGAGTACACATCGCGGCGGACGTTGCCGCGGCGGTAGATGTCCGGGCCGTTCGCCTGGACGCGGCTGCGGACGCGCGCGGCGCGCACGTCGTAGGAGCCGTTCTCCGGGAAGCCGGCCACGATGGCGCCCTTGCCGCTCTCCGCATCGGCCTCCGCGAACCGCAGCTCGGGCGCTTCCAGGTCCGGCACGTCCAGCACGGCGATGTCGCGCTTCCAGTCGTAGAGGACGACCTTCGCCTCGTACTGCCGGCCCTGGCCGCCGACCTGCACGGTCGGCTCGTCGACGCCGCCGACGACGTGGGCGTTGGTCATCACGCGCTGCGGGGCGAAGACGAAGCCGGTGCCCTCCAGGACCTTGCCGCAGCTGGGCGCGGTGCCGACGACCTTGACGATGCTGCGCTGGGCCTCCGTGGCGACGGGGCTGCCCGCGAGCGCGGGGTCGGGGGCGGGCACGTTGGTGATCGGCTCGGTGGAGAAGGGCGCGAAGACCTGCGGGAAACCGTTCTGCGCGAGGACGGTGCTGAAGTCCGCGAACCAGGTGTTGGCCTGCGGGGGCACCACGCGGGCGACGCCGAGGAGCACCTTGGAGTTGCGGACCTCCTTGCCGAGCGTCGGCAGGGAGGTGCCGGCGAGGGCGGAGCCGATCAGCCAGGCCACCAGCAGCATCGCCAGGACGTTGACGAGCGCGCCGCCGGTGGCGTCCAGGGCGCGGGCCGGGGACCAGGTGATGTGGCGGCGGAGCTTGTTGCCCAGGTGGGTGGTGGCGGCCTGGCCGACGGAGGCGCACACGATGACGATGACGACGGCCGCTATGGCGGCGGCGGTGCCCGGGGTGGCCTCGCCGGTGGCGCTGTCCCAGATGACGGGCAGCAGATAGACCGCCACGAGACCGCCGCCGAGGAACCCGATCACCGACAGCACACCGACCACGAAGCCCTGGCGGTAGCCGACGACGGCGAACCACACGGCGGCGACCAGCAGCACGATGTCCAGCACGTTCACCGGGTATGCCTCGCAATGATGTCGTCTGCGGTGTCGCCGGCCCGGGGGACGGCGGGGGCCGGGATCACCGTCTCATGTCCGTCAGGAACGCCAGTCCAGCGGGACCTGCCGTTCGCGGTCCCAGGGGCGCTCCCAGCCGGCGTAGTGCAGGATCCGGTCGATCACGCCTGCGGTGAAGCCCCAGACGAGGGCGTCCTCGACCAGGAAGGCCGGGCCGGTGTGACCGCTCGGGTGTATCGCGGTGGCCCTGTTCTCCGGGTCGGTCAGGTGGGCCACCGGGACGGTGAAGACCCGGGCGGTCTCGGCCTTGTCGACCGGCTTGACCGGGGTCGGCTCGCGCCACCAGCCGAGGACGGGGGTGACGACGAAGCCGCTCACCGGGATGTACAGCTGGGGCAGGACGCCGAAGATCTGGACGCCCGAGGGGTCGAGCCCGGTCTCCTCCTCCGCCTCGCGCAGGGCGGCCCGCACCAGCCCGCCGGAGGCCGGGTCGCCGTCCTCCGGGTCGAGGGCGCCGCCGGGGAACGACGGCTGCCCGGCGTGCGAGCGCAGCGTCCCGGCCCGCTCCAGGAGGAGCAGCTCCGGGCCCTTGGGGCCGTCACCGAAGAGGACGAGCACGGCGGACTGCCGGCCGCCGGTCTCCGGCGGCAGGAAGCGGCTGAGCTGATGGGGCTCGATCGTCTCCGAGGCGCGCGCCACCGGCTCCAGCCACCCGGGCAGCCCCTCGGCGGTGACCGTGGCTCCTCGGCCGTACGTGCTCGTCATGCGTCGCCTCCCAGCGGCGGGGCCGGCAGGCCCGGGTAGTCGGGCGGGGGCTTGAGCCGCTGACCGGGCTTGCCGCCCTTCTCGTACTTCAGGAGCTTGCTGGCCTTCTCGGGATCCGTCTCGCCCTCCCCGTACGAGGGGCAGAGCGGGGCGATCGGGCAGGCACCGCAGGCCGGCCGGCGGGAGTGGCAGATGCGCCGGCCGTGGAAGATGACGCGGTGCGAGAGCATGGTCCACTCGCTCTTGGGGAAGAGCGCGCAGATCTCGGCCTCGACCTTCTCGGGGTCGGTGGCGTCGGTCCACTTCCAGCGCCGTACGAGCCGCCCGAAGTGGGTGTCCACAGTGATCCCCGGCCTGCCGAAGGCATTGCCGAGGACGACGTGGGCGGTCTTCCGGCCGACGCCGGGGAGGCTGACGAGATCCTCTATGCGGCCGGGCACCTCTCCGCCGAAGCGGTCGCGGATGGCGGCGGACAGGCCGATGAGCGACTTGGCCTTGGCGCGGAAGAAGCCCGTGGGCCGGATGAGCTGTTCCAGCGCCTCGGGGTCGGCGGCGGCCATGTCCTCCGGCGTGGGATAGGCGGCGAAGAGGGCCGGGGTGGTCTGGTTGACCCGCAGGTCCGTCGTCTGGGCGGAGAGGACCGTGGCGACCAGGAGCTCGAAGGGATTCTCGAAGTCGAGCTCGGGGTGGGCGTAGGGATAGACCTCGGCGAGCTCGCGGTTGATGCGGCGGGCACGGCGGACGAGAGCAGTGCGGGATTCCGGCTTCGCCGAAGCCTTGGTCACCCGCTTCGCCGCCTTTGCGGAAGATTCGGAAGATGCACTTCCGCTTTCCTTTTTGTCCTTGCTTGCGACTTTCGCCGCCCCCGTAGGCGCGCGTTCGCCCACAGCGGAATTACGAGGCGGAGTCACCCTTCCAGCCCCCTTGCCCTGTGCTCTCACCGGCGTATTGGACACCCGGCCAGACTAAGCCCCACCACTGACATCCGGCCCTCACGCAGGAAAACCACAGCCCAATCGGACCCCTGCCGTAGGGCTTCGGGCGACGATGCGCGACACTTGTGTTTGATCACACAGTTTTACCGACGGGCATCATGGGGACCACGGTCCTCTGTGCATGTCGACAAGGAGAGAACTCGTGGACGACGTTCTGCGGCGCGCCCCGCTTTTCGCGGCGCTCGATGACGAGCAGGCCGCTGAGCTGCGCGCCTCCATGGGCGAGGCCACCCTCGCGAGGGGCGACGCCCTGTTCCACGAAGGGGACCCCGGCGACCGCCTCTACGTGGTGACCGAGGGCAAGGTGAAGCTCCACCGCACCTCCCCCGACGGCCGCGAGAACATGCTGGCCGTCCTGGGCCCCGGCGAGCTCATCGGGGAGCTGTCGCTCTTCGACCCCGGGCCGCGCACCGCCACCGCCACCGCCCTCACCGAGGTCAAGCTGCTCGGCCTCGGCCACGGCGACCTGCAGCCCTGGCTCAACGCCCGCCCGGAGGTGGCCACCGCACTGCTGCGCGCCGTCGCCCGCCGGCTGCGCCGCACCAACGACTCGATGTCCGACCTCGTCTTCTCGGACGTCCCCGGCCGCGTCGCCAAGGCCCTGCTCGACCTGTCGCGCCGCTTCGGCGTGCAGTCCGAGGAAGGCATCCACGTGGTGCACGACCTCACCCAGGAGGAGCTGGCCCAGCTCGTCGGCGCCTCCCGCGAGACGGTCAACAAGGCCCTCGCCGACTTCGCCGGCCGCGGCTGGCTGCGTCTGGAGGCCCGTGCGGTGATCCTCCTCGACGTGGAGCGGCTCGCGAAGCGCTCCCGCTGACGCAAGCCGTGCGGGGCGTGCACACCGCACGCCCCGGGCGCACGGCCCAACGGGAGCGCCCTCCGGCGCGCCCACAAGCTCGGAAGGCCCCTGCCGGGAACGGCAGGGGCCTTCGGCATGCCCTGGGGTCATGAGCCATGCGCTCGTCATCAGCCATGCGCTCGTCATGAGCGCACAGGGCGGCGACGGCGACGCGGAGCGCCGCTCACTGGATCAGCCCGTGCTCCCCCAGATACTCCAGCTGCGCCCGTACGGACAGCTCCGCGGCCGGCCACAGCGAGCGGTCGACGTCCGCGTAGACGTGGGCGACCACTTCCGCGGCCGAGCGGTAGCCGTTCTCCACGGCGGTCTCCACCTGGGCCAGCCGCTTCGCCCGGTGCACGAGGTAGAAGTCGATGGCACCGCGCGCGTCGTCGAGGACCGGGCCGTGCCCGGGAAGGATCGTCTGCACGTCCTCCTCCACGGCGAGCGCGCGCAGCCGGCGCAGGGAGTCGAGGTAGTCGCCGAGCCGGCCCTCGGGGTGGGCGACGACCGTCGTGCCGCGGCCCAGCACCGTGTCGCCGGTGAACAGCGCCCGGTCGGCGGGCAGGTGGAAGCACAGCGAGTCGGCGGTGTGGCCCGGCGTGGAGAGCACGTGCAGCTCCAGGCCGCCGGTGGTGACCACGTCACCGATGCCGAGGCCCTCGCCGCCCAGGCGCAGCGCCGGGTCCAGGGCCCGTACGCGGGTGCCGGTCAGCTCGGCGAAGCGCGCGGCGCCGTCGAAGTGGTCGGGGTGACCGTGGGTCAGCAGGGTGAGGGCGACGCGCTTCCCGGCGGCCTCGGCGGTCGAGATAACGGCCTGCAGGTGGGTGTCGTCCAGCGGCCCGGGATCGATGACGACGGCGAGGTCGGAGTCCGGTTCGGCGACGATCCACGTATTGGTGCCGTCGAGCGTCATGGCGGAGGGGTTGGGCGCGAGGACGCAGGTCGCGCGGGCGGTCGCCGGACCGCCGATGGCCCCTGCGCGCGGGCGGCCGGGGAGTTCGGTCGCGGATGTCATCGGTCGGCCTCCGAAGGTCCCGAGGGTTTGCCGGCGACGCGCCGGGTGAATTCGTCGTGTCCGGGCCAGCTCAGCACGATCTCCTCCCCTTCGAGCCGCGCTCGGGCCAGGACGGGGGTGAGATCCCTGTCACGCGCGGCGGTCAGCGCTTCGGCGGCGCTGCCGTAGGGGCGCAGCTCGCGCAGCGTGGAGATGGTGGGCGGCATCATCAGCAGCTCGCCGCGGTCGAAGCCGTCGGCCGCGTCGGCGGGGCGGATCCACACCGTACGGTCCGCCTCCGTGGAGGCGTTGCGGGTGCGCTGCCCCTCGGGGAGCGCGGCGACGAAGAACCAGGTGTCGTAGCGGCGCGGTTCGAACTCGGGCGTGATCCAGCGCGCCCAGCCGCCCAGGAGGTCGCTGCGCAGCAGCAGGCCGCGCTGCACGAGGAAGTCGGCGAACGACAGCTCGCGGCTGACGAGGGCGGCCCTCTCGGCCTCCCACTCGGGGCCCGTGGTGTCCGCGACGACCGTGCCGGGGGTGGGCCCGGCGAGCAGCACCCCGGCCTCCTCGAAGGTCTCCCGGACCGCGGCGCAGACGATGGCCTGGGCCGAGGCGGCGTCGACGCCCAGGCTCCGGGCCCACTGCGCGGGGGCCGGTCCGGCCCAGGGCACGTCCCGCTCGTCGCGCGAGTCGACGGAGCCGCCCGGATACGCGTACGCGCCTCCGGCGAAGGCCATGGAGGCGCGTCTGCGCAGCATGTGGACGGCGGGGCCGTCGGCTCCGTCGCGCAGCAGCAGGACGGTCGCGGCACGGCGGGGGCTCACGGGGTGGAGCTCCCCGCGCGTGAGCGCTCTGATCCGGTCCGGCCACTCCGGCGGATACCACTGGCCGTTCGAAGTCGACATGGCCGGATGCTATGCGCTCGCGCGCGGATGTTCGAGGGGACGACGCCCGTAGCGGACCGGGGCGGCCGGGAGGTGCCCGGACCCGGTCCGGCCGCTACTCGGCCGCCGGCCCGCTCAGGAGCCGGTCCCGGATCAGTCCCGGACCTCGACGACGATCTCGACCTCGACCGGCGCGTCCAGCGGCAGCACCGCGACGCCGACGGCAGAGCGGGCGTGCACGCCCTTCTCGCCGAGCACCTCGCCGAGCAGCTCGCTGGCACCGTTGAGGACACCCGGCTGGGCGGTGAAGTCGGGGGCGGAGGCGACGAAGCCGACGACCTTCACCACGCGCACGATCCGGTCCAGGTCACCGATGACCGACTTGACGGCGGCCAGGGCGTTGAGCGCGCAGGTCGCCGCGAGCTCCTTGGCCTGCTCGGCGCTGACCTCGGCGCCGACCTTGCCCGTCACGGGGATGGAGCCCTTGACCATCGGCAGCTGGCCCGCCGTGTACACGTAGGCCCCGGACCGCACGGCCGGCTGGTAGGCGGCGATCGGCGGCACGACGTCCGGCAGGGTCAGGCCGAGCTCGGCGAGCCGGCTCTCGACGGCGCTCACGGCTTCGGCCGCTTGAGGTAGGCCACCAGCTGCTCGGGGTTGTTCGGCCCCGGCACGACCTGGACGAGCTCCCAGCCGTCCTCGCCCCAGGTGTCCAGGATCTGCTTGGTCGCGTGCACGAGCAGCGGCACGGTGGCGTATTCCCATTTGGTCATAGGCCGACTGTAATGCCTCGCGCCGACAGCCCCGGCCGGGCCCGTCCACGGGTCGTCCATGCGGGCGTGGCCGAGCGCCGGCGCACCCTCGCCGTTCGAACAGCCTCATGTCGCCACCTGCCGCCACAAGGCCGTCGGAAAGGAATTAGGCTCCGAATCATGAGCAGGCTCCATGTCGTCAGCGGCAAGGGCGGAACCGGCAAGACCACGGTCGCCGCGGCACTCGCGCTTGCCCTCGCCGCCGAGGGCAAACGCACTCTCCTGGTGGAGGTGGAAGGCCGGCAGGGCATTGCCCAGCTGTTCGAGACGGAGGCGCTGCCCTACGAGGAGCGCAAGATAGCCGTGGCGCCGGGCGGGGGCGAGGTGTTCGCCCTGGCCATCGACGCCGAGCGGGCGCTCCTCGACTACCTGCAGATGTTCTACAAGCTCGGCAGCGCCGGCCGGGCGCTGAGGAAGCTCGGCGCCATCGATTTTGCGACAACCATCGCACCCGGGCTGCGCGACGTCCTGCTCACCGGAAAGGCCTGCGAGGCGGTGCGCCGCAAGGACCGCACGGGCCGCTTCGTCTACGACCACGTCGTCATGGACGCCCCGCCCACCGGCCGCGTCACCCGCTTCCTCAACGTGAACGACGAGGTGGCCGGCCTCGCCCGGATCGGCCCGATCCACAACCAGGCGCAGGCCGTCATGCGGGTACTCAAGTCACCCGAGACGGCGGTGCACTTCGTGACGCTGCTGGAGGAGATGCCCGTCCAGGAGACGTGCGACGGCATCGCGGAGCTCCGCGCGGCGGGCCTTCCCGTGGGCGGCGTCGTCATCAACATGGTGCGGCCGGAGATCCTGGACGCCGAGGCCGTGGAGGCCGCTGCGAACGGGCAGCGGGCCGCCGTGGCGCAGGCCCTCTCGCACTCCCTGGAGCGCACCGGCTTCGGCGGCGCGCGCAACCCCGGCCTCGCCGAGCAGCTCGTCGATCCCCTGCTGGCCGAGGCCCGCGAGCACATCGAGCGGCTCGCCCTGGAGCACCGCGGGCGCGCCGGCATAGCGGAGCTCGGCCTCCCCACGTACGAACTGGAACTGCTCGGCGACGGCGTTGACCTGGCGGGGCTGTACCGCATGGCGCGCGAACTGCGGAAGCAAGGAGTGGCCCGTTGACCGCACATCTGCCGGCCCAGCGGAAGGGCCTCGACGCCGCGTCCGTCCTCGCCGTCGACCCCGTCCTGGACAATCCCCGCACGCGCATCGTCGTGTGCTGCGGCTCCGGCGGCGTCGGCAAGACGACCACTGCGGCGGCCATCGGCCTGCGGGCGGCGGAGCGCGGCCGGAAGGTCGTCGTCCTGACCATCGACCCGGCGCGCAGGCTGGCGCAGTCGATGGGCATCGAAGAGCTCGACAACGTGCCCCGCCGGGTGCCCGGCATCGACACGTCCGCCGGCGGCGAGCTGCACGCCATGATGCTCGACATGAAGCGGACCTTCGACGAGATCGTGGAGGCCCACTCCGACAAGGAGCGCGCCCGGGCGATCCTCGAGAACCCCTTCTACCAGTCCCTGTCGGCCGGTTTCGCGGGCACGCAGGAGTACATGGCCATGGAGAAGCTCGGCCAGCTGCGCTCCCGCGACGAGTGGGACCTGATCGTCGTGGACACCCCGCCGAGCCGCTCCGCGCTCGACTTCCTGGACGCTCCCGGGCGCCTCGGGTCGTTCCTGGACGGCAAGCTCATCAAGCTGCTGGTCGCTCCGGCGAAGCTCGGCGGGCGGGCCGGGATGAAGTTCCTGGGCGTCGGCATGTCCGTGATGAGCGGGCCGCTGAACAAGCTGATGGGGGCCCAGCTCCTCCGGGACGTCCAGACGTTCGTGGCGGCCATGGACACCATGTTCGGCGGCTTCCGCACGCGCGCGGATGCCACGTACCGGCTGCTGCAGGCCCCCGGTACGGCCTTCCTGGTCGTCGCGGCGCCGGAGCGGGATGCGCTGCGCGAGGCGGCGTACTTCGTGGAGCGGCTGGCCGCGGAACGGATGCCGCTGGCGGGGCTCGTCCTCAACCGGGTGCACGGCAGTGCGGCCGATCAGCTCCCGGCGGACCGGGCGCTCGCCGCGGCCGAGGCCCTGGCGGAAGGGCTCCCGGAGCGGCCTGCGAAGGCGCCGGAGGCGCCCCCGGGCGCGGCTTCGGACACGACCCCGGAAGGAACATCGGAAAATCTTGCCGACGGCGGCATTGTGGATCGTGAGAGCGGGCAAGCTGGCTCACGTACCGCCCGCGTCGCAGGAACCGGCGCTCCCACGGTCCCGTCCCCTCCCGAGAGCGGCCTCCCCCAGCCGGCATCCTCAGGAGATCCGGACACAGATCCGGGCACAGATTCGAACACAGCTTCAGCGGCTTCAGCGGCTTCAGCGGCCGACGATGCTTCGAAGACCGCGGCCGGTCTGCTGCGGCTGCACGCCGAGCGCATGCAGGTGCTCGCCCGCGAGCGGCGCACGCGTGACCGCTTCACCGCTCTGCACCCGGAGGTCGCGGTGGCGGAAGTGGCCGCCCTGCCCGGTGATGTGCACGACCTGGCGGGACTGCGGGAGATCGGCGAGCGCCTCGCCGTCCAGCCTGCCGCCACCGCCTCCGTGGATGCCCCCGCGGATGCCTCTGAGAACGCCTCTACGGGCCCGTCGGGCGCCGAAGCGAGCACCGTCGACGCGGAGTGAGCCGAGCGCTGCACATGCCCCGCGCGTGGGGGCTACGGACGCCTCGCGCCTGCGGGAATCTCCGCCGGCCGGCCGTCGCCTACCCGACGGCGGCGTAGTCGCCGTACTCGTCGTCGCCGAGGGACAGGATTCCCGCCCCGCGCTCGTATTCCGTGCGGGCGGTCTCCAGGAGCCTGCGCCAGGAGGTGACCGTCGGCCTGCGCCGCAGCAGCGCCCTGCGCTCGCGCTCGGTCATCCCGCCCCACACGCCGAACTCGACGCGGTTGTCCAGCGCATCCGCCAGACACTCCGTGCGCACCGGGCATCCGGTGCATACCGCCTTGGCCCTGTTCTGTGCAGCGCCCTGAACGAATAGTTCATCCGGATCGGTAGTGCGGCAGGCTGCCTGCGCACTCCAGTCGGTTACCCAGCCCATGCTGGCGCCGTCCTCTCCCGAATCGGGGCTCCCCCACGGCGGCAGCGGCATATTCACCGTTGCCAGTTGAGGACGTTACGGAAGGCGGGCAGGGGGCAACACCCCCTTCGGGCCCAATCTTGGATGGCCCGAACGGACTATGCGTACGCGGCAGATCACCCAACGGAGTGAGCGGACGACATTACCGACTAACTCGTCATATCGGGGCAGGTCACCCGGGTCGGATAACCCAGAGAGTGACACCGACGGCAATACGGACACCTCTCATCACCCACAAGAGTGAGAGTGGAGATGATGCTGAATCACACCGCAGTGACTGGCGTGAAACAGCGTAGGCGAACACACGGGCGTCTGTCCGCCGAATGAGAACGTAGGCTTCCCTCCATGGGTAAGAAGCGCTCGGGCGAGGGGTCCAACAGGACCCGGATGGCCGCCAAATTCCTCGGTGTCAGCGTGCTCTCCGGAGCGGTTCTGGCGGGCCTGGCCCTGCCTGCCGTCGGGGCATTCGGCCTAGTGGCCAAGGAGTCGGTCGAGGGGTTCGACGAGATCCCGGCCAGTATGAAGACCCCACCGCTCAGCCAGCGCACCACAATCCTGGACTCCGAGGGCGGTGAAATCGCCAAGGTCTACTCCAGAGACCGTACGGTCGTACCGCTGAACGAGATCTCCCCGTACATGCGGAAGGCGATCGTCGCCATCGAGGACGCGCGCTTCTACGAGCACGGCGCGATCGACCTCAAGGGCGTGCTCCGGGCGCTCAACAAGAACGCGCAGTCGGGCGGCGTCTCCGAGGGCGCCTCCACGCTCACCCAGCAGTACATCAAGAACATCTTCGTGGAGGAGGCCGGCGACGACCCCGACAAGGTCGCCGTGGCCACCCAGCAGACCCTCGGCCGCAAGGTCAAGGAGCTGAAGTACGCCATTCAGGTGGAGAAGGAGCTCGGCAAGGACCGGATCCTCAACAACTACCTGAACATCACCTTCTTCGGGCAGCAGTCCTACGGCGTCGAGGCCGCCTCCCAGCGCTACTTCAGCAAGCGCGCGAAGGACCTCACCCTGGCGGAGTCGGCGATGCTGGCCGGCATCGTGCAGTCGCCGAGCCGCTACGACCCCGTGAACGCCCCGAACGAGGCGACCAAGCGCCGCAACACCGTGCTGCAGCGCATGGCCGAGCTCAAGGTGGTGACCCCGGAGGAGGCCGCAGCCGCCAAGGCAGAGCCCCTCAAGCTCAAGGTCACCCGGCCCAAGAGCGGCTGCATCACCGCCGTGAACGGCGCCGGCTTCTTCTGCGACTACGTCCGCGAGGTCTTCCTCAAGGACCCGGCCTTCGGCAAGACCAAGGAGGCGCGGGCCAAGCGCTGGAACGAGGGCGGCATGACGATCCGCACCACCCTCGACCCGCAGACGCAGAAGTCCGTCCAGAAGTCGATCACCGACCACGTCTACCAGTCCGACCCGGTGGCCACCGCGATCTCGATCGTGCAGCCCGGCACCGGCAAGGTGCTCGGCATGGGCCAGTCGCGCCCGTACGGCTTCGGCGACCACCAGACGCAGATCAACCTCTCGGCCGACAAGAACCGGGGCGGGTCGAACTTCGGCTTCCAGACCGGCTCCACCTTCAAGCCGATCCTGGCGGCGGCCGCCCTGGAGGAGGGCATCTCGCCCAACAAGTCGTACTCGTCGCCCTACCAGATGGCCTACCCGGACACCGTGGACACGTGCACCGGCACCTGGAAGAACTCCGGCGGCGAGACCGTCAGCAACGAGAACCGGAGCGAGGTCGGCCCGTACGGGATGCGGGAGGCGACCGCCAAGTCGGTCAACACCTACTTCATCCAGATGATCGGTGACATCGGCACCTGCCCGGTGACGAAGATGGCGGCGAAGCTCGGCCTCGAGCCGGCCTCCGGCGCCGACATGGACCAGGTGCCGTCGATCGCGCTCGGCACGCAGGGCATGTCCCCGCTCACCATGGCCGCCGCCTACGCGGCCTTCGCCAACGGCGGCACGTACTGCACGCCCGTCCTGATCAACGCGGCCACCGGTCCGAACGGCAAGAGCCTGCCGGTCCCGAAGAGCAAGTGCTCGCGCGCCATGTCCGAGCAGACCGCCGACACGGTCAACACGCTCCTCAAGGGCGTCGTCGAGGACGGTACGGGCAAGGAGGCCGGTCTGGACGGGCGCGACAGCGCGGGCAAGACCGGTACGACGGACGGCCGCAAGGCCGCCTGGTTCGTCGGCTACACGCCCAACATGGCCGGTGCGGTCTGGGTCGGCGGCCCGGGCAAGGACGTCGAGATGGAGAACATCACCATCGGCGGCCAGTACCACGACAAGGTCTACGGCGGCGACACCCCCGGCCCGATCTGGCGCGACGCCATGGCGGGCGCCCTGGAGGGCAAGGAGGCCCCGACCTTCGACACCGTCGCGGTCGGCGGCGGCGAGCGCGGCGACTCCGGCAGGGGCGGTAACGCCGGCAGCGGGCGCGGCAAGAACAAGCCGGGCGCCGGCGGCAACAAGCAGGGCGGCGGGAACAGCAAGCCGGGCGGCACCGGCACCGGCAAGACCGGTGGCACCACCGGGCGGCACAGCCAGCCGGGGACGGGCCTGGACGGCGGCCGCTGAGGCGGTGCCCGATCGCCTGATCCGCAGCTGGGAAGCGAATGAAGGAGGGGCGCCCGGACCGAATCGGTCCGGGCGCCCCTCCTTCGTGTCTGTGTGGACGTGCCGGTCTGTGTGGACGTACCGGCGATCAGCCCGCGAGGAGCCGCTTGACCTCCGCGGCGACGCGGCTGCCCTCGGCGCGGCCGGCGACCTTGGGGTTCACGATCTTCATGATGGCGCCCATGGCCTTCGGCCCCTCGGCACCGCCGGCCTTGGCCTCGGCCACGGCCTCGGCGACGATCGCGGCGAGCTCCTCGTCCGACAGCTGCTTCGGCAGGTAGGTGGCGAGCACCTCGCCCTCCGCGCGCTCCCGCTCGGCCTGCTCGGGGCGGCCGCCCTTGTCGAACGCGTCCGCGGCCTCGCGGCGCTTCTTCGCCTCGCGGGTGATCACCTTCAGCACCTCGTCGTCGGAGAGCTCACGGGCGGACTTGCCCGCGGTCTCCTCGTAGGCGACGGCGGAGAGGGTGAGCCGGAGGGTGGAGGAGCGCAGCTCGTCACGCGCCTTGATGGCGGCGGTGAGGTCGTCGTGCAGCGTGGACTTGAGCGTGGTCATGCCGCAATCTTCGCATTCGGCGGCGGGTGACGCCCCGCATTAACGCCGTGGGGCGGCGGGGCGGGGGCAACTCCCGCGGGGCGCACGCGACATCGGCCCGCGACACTGCCCTCGACACGACCCTGGATCTGACCCGCGGCACCGGCACGGGTCCGGCCCGGCACCGGCCCGGATGCCGGTCCGAGCCGTCCGGAAGATATCCACAGCCCGTGACAGGGCGAAGCCGGCGGTCTGCGACCATGTACCCCATGCGCGCTCGATACGGAGTACCCCTGGGAATCGCGGCGGTCGGCGCAGCCGGCCTCGCCTACGCCGCCGGCTTCGAGGTCCGGTCCTTCCGGCTGCGGCGGGTGACGGTGCCCGTGCTGCCGGCCGGGATGCGGCCGCTGCGGGTGCTCCAGGTCTCCGACATCCACATGGTCTCCGGGCAGCGCAAGAAGCAGCGCTGGCTGCAGTCCCTCGCCGGGCTCCGCCCGGACTTCGTGATCAACACCGGCGACAACCTCTCCGACCCGGAGGGCGTGCCCGAGACGCTCGACGCCCTGGGCCCGCTGATGGAGTTCCCGGGCGCCTACGTCTTCGGCTCGAACGACTACTACGGCCCCAAGCTGCGCAACCCCGCCCGCTATCTGCTGGAGCGGGCGAGCGGCAAGCACGGGCTGAACGGCAACGCCCCGGCGGTCGGCGCGATCCACAACCCCTGGGAGGAGCTGCGCGACGGCTTCGACTCCGCGGGCTGGGTCAACCTCACCAACACCCGCGGCGCCCTCAAGGTCGCCGGCTACGACATCGCCCTCACCGGCCTCGACGACCCGCACATCAAGCGCGACCGGTACGCGGAGGTGACCGGCGGCCCCCGCGAGGACGCCGACTTCTCCCTGGCCGTCGTCCACGCCCCCTACCTGCGGGTGCTCGACGCCTTCACCGCCGACCGCTATCCGCTGATCCTCGCCGGGCACACGCACGGCGGCCAGCTGTGCATCCCCTTCTACGGGGCACTGGTCACCAACTGCGACATCGACCCCGAACGGGTCAAGGGCCTCTCCACCCACAAGGCCGGCGGCCACCGCTCCTACCTGCACGTTTCCGCAGGCTGCGGCACGAACCGCTACACCCCGGTCCGCTTCGCCTGCCCCCCCGAGGCCACGCTCCTCACCCTGACCCCGCGCGCCTGACACCCCCGGGCGGCCCCCTCCGGGCCGCCCACCTGCGGCTCCCCCGGAATCGGATTTCACCTCTGGGCTCCGGTCCGCTAAAGTAGAGCTCGTTGCTCCGGGGGCCTGCGAAAAGCAGGAACCGGCCGCACATCGGGGTGTAGCGCAGCTTGGCAGCGCGCTTCGTTCGGGACGAAGAGGTCGTGGGTTCAAATCCCGCCACCCCGACAGCTAAGTAGCAGGCCAGAGGGCCGGTACTGATCCAGTACCGGCCCTCTGGTTTTTATGCGTGACTAACTGCGTGACTAGCGTCTCATCCCGGGTTCCGTGCCGAAGATCCCGTCCATGGCGACCGCGCCGGTCTGGATCACCGGACGGATCTGTTTCCGGTAGACCTCCTCCGTCACCGCCGTACTGGAGTGACCGGCCAACCGTGAGATCTCTTCGATCGGGATCCCCTGGTCCGACAAGATCGAGATGAAGGACGTGCGCGTCTCTCGGGTCGTCCACTCATCGGGCCGGAACTCGTGAAGCCTGGCGTCGGCCCCCAGCGCCTGTGCGGCCTGCGCGAGGATCTTGCGGAACTCGCGGCGCACGTTCGCGGCGTCCAGCTCCGTACCCACGGCCGACGTGAAGACGAGTCCGGTCTCCTGCCACCGGTCGCCGGCTGCCAGGCGCTGCCACCCTTGACGCTCGCGCTGGATCTTCAGTGCGTCGATAGCCCGGCCGGGCAGCGCGAGCGTACGGCGGGACTTCTTCGTCTTGGTATCCCCCGAGCTGCGGACCGACCGCCACACCGCGATGTGCGGCGGGACCTCCGGGGACGCGTCGGGGTCCCCTTCGAGGTCGACGTGATCCCACCGGAGGGGGCGCATCTCTTCCGTGCGGCCACCGGTGAGGAGCGAGACGACGACGTAGGCGTAGAGCGGGAAGTCCTCCGCAGCGGCCAGTACGGCCTCCGCCTGTTTGAGGGTCAGCGACTTTGACGGCCGTCCCGGGCGGCCGGCGGGGATCGCGCACAGCTCCACGACGTTGCGCTTCACCTTGTCCCGCGCCATGGCTCGCTTCACGGCGCGGTTCAGGCACGAACGAATCGCCTCAAGGGACCGGGTACTCAGCACCTTGGCCTTGAGCGCGAGCCATTTGTCCACGTCGTCGGCACTGAGATCACGAAGCTTCCTCGCCCCCAGCGCGGGGATGACGTGGGTGTTGCACAGGATGGTGTTGGTCTTGATGGTCTGTGGGTCTCGTCCGGCGAGTCCATACGCGAGCCAGTCCGTCACCGCGTCCTTGACCGTATAGCCGGTGGGCGCGATGGCGAGGCCGTCCTCATAGTCCCGCAGCACTTCCTTCAGCTTGTCCTTGGCTGCGGTCTTGGTCTTACCGCTGGCGCGCTTGACGATCCTCTTGCCGGCGGGGTCGAACCCCAGACTCGCCGTGGCGATCCAGCGTTGCCGCTTGGCGTCCCAGTGCAGGCCACCGTCTCCTCTGCCGCGGCGCTTGGTCACTTCTGTTCTCCTGCCTCGCGCTCCAGCAGCGCGGCGTACTCGTGGATGGCGGATGCGGGGATGAGCCGGGCGCGCCCTTCCTTGACGGCGCGGAGACGGCCGGTGCGTATCAGGCCGTAGATGACCGTCCGGCTCAGGTTCAGGGCACGTTCGGCGTCCGGGATCTTGTAGAAGAGGGGCTCGACCGTCGTGGCCCGCTCCGAGGAGGCGAGTGTCATGGCATCTCCGTAGGGGTGGAGGGAGCCGCAGAAACCGTCGATCTGGCCCTGACCTGCGGCAAGGGGAGCAGTGGCGATGTCAGCCGTCTCCATGCAGAGATTCCCTTCGGTCGGGGCGGGCTGTCCGAGGTGCGGGATTCTGCGTCACTGCGTCTTCGGCGTCATTCACGTCCCTGACCTGCGGTTTTAAGTGACATAGAGGTTTTGGGGTGCGTCGCGTGGTGACACTGGCTTTCGTCACGCAGACGACGCGGGTGACGTGGGGTGACGCAGCCGCGGCCGTCCTGCGTCACCCCTGTAGCGGCAGGTCAGGGGCCGGTTTCTACCACGGGTGACGCGAGTGACGCAGCGTCTCTTCTCTTAGGAAAAAGAGGAGGGTGGGTGTCTGTTGTTTGTGCGCCTCAAGGCGTGAAGAAGGAGCCGCTTCGCGGCGCGACCATCGGGCGGTGGCCGCGGCCACCGAACAGCAAGAAGAGCACCCCGGGCGTGGTGCGGGGCGGTGCTCTTCTTGCTTGTCCCGGTTGTGGTTCGCCGGTCAGAGCATCGGTTCTTGCTGATGTGGCGGCGGGGTCGGGCGTCGGGTCATCTCGATGTAGCGGGCCTGGCTGGTACGGCCCCAGTCGATCAGGACGCCCCGAGCGGCAAGGGTCGGCTGCAGGCGCTTGAGGCGGTCGGAGAGGACTTTGCCCGTGGTGGGCCATCCCTTGGGCAGGGAACGGCAGTCGTCCCCCGTGTACAGACCGGTGAGGCAGTGCAGCCACTCGGAAGACGTCATCCGCGTCGGATCGCCCGCGGTGAGGCCGGCGGCATGCTTGAGCACGGTCTGCGCGAGGAGGTCGCCCTCAATGACGTCGTCGTTGAGGTCGTCCAGGCTGGCCCGGTAGGCGTTGAGGGCGCCAAGACCAGTCGCCGCGTCGAGCTGCGCGCACAGGTGCGCGAAGTCGGCCATCCGGAGATCGGTGGGGATGTCTGCTTCGGCGGCCCGGACCTTGACCGTGAGGTCGAGAACGGAGCCGAGGATCACGGGCAGTGCCTCTTCGAAGTCGCGCCACAGTTCGGCCTCGGTCCGCCGGACACCGGGGCGTTCCAGGCGGAGCGGGAGGAGGCGTTCGGCGAGGTCGGGTCGGATGACGCCCACGTCGATGCCGGTCAGCAGCAGGGGGCGGCGGTAGCGGGCGCGGACGACGTCGCCATCGGTGTACAGGGCGCGCTTGATGGTCTCGGCTCCGGTGACGATGCAGCACATGAGGTCGGACAGGTCCGGAGCCAGGTGGGAGAGGTTGTCCAGGGCAGTGACCCATCCGGCCGCCACGGCCGCGATCAGGTTCTCCTCGTCCTTCGGGGCGCGCCGCAGGTCCCCGCTCATGCCCTCGATGATCCGCACGAGCATCCGCCCGCCGGTGGACTTGCCCGCCCCCTGCGGGCCGGTCAGGAAAGGAGCAGGGACGGGCACCGACGGCCCGAGGCAGCCGATGAGCCAAGCGATGGCCAGGCATTCGGTCTGCGCGTTGGCGAAGTTGCACAGCCTCAGCAGCAGATCGATGCCCTTGCCGTCGGTGTCCTTGACCGGCAGGGGAAGTTCCCCTGTGAGCTGCGTGCGCCGCCAGCAGACCTCGCGCGGGTCGGGGGTGAGGATGTCCCAGCCGTCCGAGCGGATACGGACCGACTGCCCGTCGCCGCGCCCCAGGTCGAGCCACGTCGCGCCGTCGAATCCCGGTGCGACACGGATGTGAACGGGCTGTACGTCCTGGGTCATCGCCAGTGCCTCGATCAAGTCCAACGCCTCCTTGAGGGCTGTTCCGTTGAAGACGCCGTAACCGTCGCGGAAAAGGCCGATCATGAGTTCCTGCCGGTGGCTGCCCGAGGTGCCCTGTGAGCGGATCGGACGCGCCACGGGGTGGCCGTTTCTCTGCGCGAATACGGTCCCGTCGGCGGTACGGAAGTACCGGAAGTGTGCTTGCGCGTAATCGGTGATGATCTCGCGGGCCGGTGTCTTGTCGCCGTCGGCCATGGTCACAGTCCCAGCCTGGTGCGGGCGTTGGTCCACGCGTCGGTGCAGTGCCGGGGCGACTCCCCCTTGGTCTGAGCGGCGGCGAACAGCCTCGCGATGTGCTCGTCGGTGAGGCAGCCGCACCGGCCATGGGCGGAAAGTACGGCGAGGAAGGTCCGGTACACGGTGGCGTGGACCGCGCTGCGGGCCTCCGTGATGCGCTGCTCGGCCATGGCGATGCCACGCTCCAGATAGGCGGGCGTGCGGTGCCGGCACTCCCCGCCCCCGGCCAGCGCGGGCACGGTCACGACAGGCCGGGCCGCGGAGGGCTTCTTCACGACCAGCGCGCGCACGGCGCCGGGAAGATCGGTCATGGTGCCGGTTCCGGGGCCGAGCCACCGGGCGTAGGACATGAGCGACTTGATGTCGACGTCAGGTCGAACCGCGTTGGACGACGACATGGTGCCGCGGTAGATCCAGTGTTCGCCGCGGGTCGTCTGCACGGTCCGGGTTGCGGGCAGGGTCTCGCGGGCCCACGCGACGGCCGCGGCGTTGTCGAGGTCCACCACGGTCAGCCCGGCCCCGCCGGGGTGGTAGGCGACGGCCGCCGCCTCACGCCATGCGGACGCCCACGCTGGCGAGGCGAGGACGCAGGGGTCGGTGGTGGCTGCGGCCCAGGCGTGGCAGACGCTGGTGCACTCGCAGGAACCCGGGTTCTTCATGTTCGGTCGGCCGCCGCAGGCGTTTTTGGCGCACGCGCGGCAGTTGCCGAACGGCACCTTGCCCACACGCAGGGGCAGCACAGGCACGCCGGCCGCCGCGAGGTCCAGCGCAGTGCGCAGGGGCTCGGTCATGCCGCGGCCCTCCCTTCGGTGGTGAGGAACTGGGCGCCGATCCACTGGGAGTAGGCCGGGGGGATCGCCTCGATCAGCTCTTCCCGGACGTCCGTCCAGTCGATGCCCATCGCGGCCTGCAGTTCCGCCACGCTGGGCTTACCTCCGCCGTTGCCGTAGGCGGCGACGTACGGGCCGTCGTAGAGCCGGCCGTGGCGGTAGCCGCGCACCCGCCCCCGATGCGCCAAATGCTCCGGCCGCGGCGCCGACCAGCGGCCGAGTTCGAAGTTGCGGTGCCGGATCACCCCGAGTCCGAACATCTCCCCGTACAGGGTGAGGTCTTTGCGGATCTCGGCACGGCCGTTGGGCTGCTCGATCACATACGGCAGCCCGGTCTCATCGAGCAGGGCGCGAGTGGGCGCCACAAGGTCTTCGTGGCGGCCGCCCCATCCCCGTGAGCGGTTGGTGCCCACGGTCAGGGAGCACTTGTCCTGGCAGGGCGGGGAGGCATGCACCAGGGTGTACGCGGCGATCTCGCCAGTGCTGATCAGGGTGGCGAGTCGGTCGAGCGCGTCGCCGCGGTGGTAGGGGAAGGGGTAGTTCGGCCGGTCGGCGATGTCCACGCCGTCGACCACGAACCCGGCACGGGCGTAGCCCATGCCTGCGCCGCCGGCGCAGCAGAACAGATCCAGCACCCGCGGCAGGGGCCGGGCGGGTCGCGGAATCGGTATCGGTTGGGCCATGCTTGAGCTCTCCTGTTCCTCTGTCGGGATGGGAAGACCGAGGGCGGCGGGCTGTTCCTTGTCCGGGAGTGCCGCCGCCCTCGGGTACAGCTACTGGTTCTTGGCCCAGCGGGCGTATTCCTGACGGACGTAGCCACGCGGGTCCCTCTCAGCCCTCTCCGCAAGGTGCCGGTCAAGGCGGTCGGAGTCGAGCAGGAAGATTGCCGCCGCGTGCGCGTCCTCGCTGACCTCGCCGAACGGCGGAGCGGGCTCGTCAACGAGCGCGATGCGGTCAAGTAGCGCGGCCCTGCGCAGGTAGTAGTCCCGGTCCAGTTCGGTGAAGGACTCGGCGCCGGCGATCGTGGCCGTCGTCCAGCCGATCTCGCTGGTGATGCTCG
Organism: Streptomyces roseifaciens; assembly: GCF_001445655.1. Classification (NCBI taxonomy): domain Bacteria; kingdom Bacillati; phylum Actinomycetota; class Actinomycetes; order Kitasatosporales; family Streptomycetaceae; genus Streptomyces; species Streptomyces roseifaciens. The sequence goes on along the minus strand of NZ_LNBE01000004.1, from coordinate 1,802,232 downwards.
GCGCGAGCGCGTACGCCTCCTCCGGCGCGGGCCAGGGTTCGAGGGCGGGACGGTGGTCGGCGCTGGCGTAGAGGCGGTTTCGCTTGCCGTCCCGGGTGGGGTGGACGCTCACGGTGCCGACCTCGAAGGTGCTGTCCAGCGCGGCGACGATGCGGTCGGTGTCGGCCGGATCGCAGATGACGCGGATCTCGAACATGGGTGGTGGTCTCCTGTCAGCCGTGGAAGTGGTTGCGCTTGAAGATGGCCTTGCGGATGTTGACCGTGGTCCCGCCGCCGTGACGGTTCGCGCTGAAGAGCTGCACGGCGATCCAGCCGCCGAAGATGACGGCGGCGAGGATGATCAGCTGGGTGATGAGCGCGGTCAGGGCGGTGATGAACGCGGTGAGCAGGAGCAGCCCGCCGCAGACGGCGAGGAATCCGACGCCTCCGAGGGCGATGTTCACCGCGGTGCGGGAGACGGTCGGCTTGGCCGCGACCGGTGCGGGCTTGGCAGGTTCGAGGGCGTAGCCGGTGACGACGCGGCCGTCCGGCAGGACGATGCTCGCCACCGCCGGGACGCTGCCCGGCTGCACGGGCATGAGCGGCGCGGGCGTCGCCGCAGCGGGGGTGATGGGGGTCGGTTGGTGGACTTCCACGGCCCGTGCAGCGGGCGCGCGGCCGTCGTGTTCGGGGTACATGCGGAATCCCTTCCTGGGAGGGGCCAGGGAGGCGAAGACACCCCCTACCGGGAGGCTTATGGAGGGGGTTTCAGGGGTGCTGACCTGCACGCCTCCCTGCCTCCCTGATGGATCATTTGCCCTGGTCAGAGCCAGGGAGGCAAGTCAGGGAAAGGTTCAGGGAGTTCTCCCTGTCTCCCTGACCTGCGCGGGACGGCGCTCCCTCTATCCGACGGCAGAAGCGGAATCCGTCTCCGGGCGATTGGCGAGGGCGCGCAGGATGCGGTCACGGCCGACGACCATGCGGCCGTCGGACTTGTAGGGCTCGGCTCCGGTGCCGTCCAAGACGCGCTTGAGGTCCACGAACGTCCAGTCCCCGTAGGCGTCCTCGTCCAGCGCGGTGAGGCGCTTGAGGACGTCTTGGGTGAGCAGCCGCGGGGCGTCGCCGATGACGGTGGCGATGTCGGCGAGCGGGTCGTGTTCCTCGCCCCGCTCGATGACATGCAGCGTGGCCACCCCGTCCCGCAGCGCTTTCGCCCGCTCGGCGATCTTGGTGGCTGTGTCGGTGTCGATGTAGTGCGTGCGCACCGTGACGGAGGACTGGCCAGCCGGGATGGCGATGCCGTCGGACGCGACGACGAGCGTGCCCTTGTCCAGGCCGGGGCGCAGCAGGTTGGGTGCAGCGCCGCCGTCTACGGCCTTGTCGCCCAGCGCCATGCGGGCCTGCGATTCGGTGCCCAGCGCGAGCGAAGCGCGGGTGTGTGCACCCTCGCGAACCAGCTTGGGGAGGTTCTGGTCGGTGGGGTCCTGCGTGCCCTGCCACAGCAGCACATTCACCGCACGCCCCTGATTGTGGATCTTCCGGGCGCCCATGAAGTAGCGCGAGGTGGCCTTGCTGCCGCCGTACGGCCGCTTGTCCGCGTCGACCAGCGGGCACATGAATGCCACCTGCGCCTCATCAACCAGCAGAACCAGCAGCGGGAATGCAGTGCCGGCCGGCGCCGTCAGACGACGTTCCATCTCCCGCACACCGCCTTCAACCATCTCGGTCGCTTCGATCACGTGCTCATCGGTCGGTCCCTGGATGAGCACCGTGGCGAGCCCCTCGAACATGGCCCAGTCCCCCGCGCCCTTGAGGTCGGCGAGGCGGAACTCCACTGTGCGGTCGAGTGCCAGCCACAGCGCGAGGGCCCGCAGTGCGGCGGTCTTGCCCTGGTTGGACAAGCCGGTGATGAGCAGGTGCCGCTGGTACAGGCTCAGGGCTGCCGCGTCGCCGCGCAGGTCCTGCCCCCACGGAGCCTTGCCGTTCTTGTAGTCGGCGGTCAGGGTGTCGTCGGTGGTCAGCGGGGACGGGCCGATCGGCTCATCCAGCGCGCCGGAGTCCGAGACCCACAGCCGCACGGTGCGGGCGGCCGGCGGGATGGTGATGAACACCTCGTGCTCGTGCCGCGACAGGTTCTCCGCAAGCTTCCGGCGCCGCTTCTGGATCTCATCCGTGGACACCCCAGACGGCAGGGTGACGTCCACCTCGACGCCGCATCCGGCGATCACGATCGGGGACAGCATCGAGGCACCGACGTCGCCCATCTCGTCAATCGCCTTACGCAGCGCGGGAACCCCCACGTCCCGCAGGGCTTTGACGACGATCGAGGGGGTGATGGGCTCGCCCTCGCCGCTACGGACGCGGGCGGGAAGAGCCCACTGCGGTGCGGCCTGCTGATGCCGGCCGACGGCCCACAGGCCGAGCAGGGCCAGGAACGGGCCGAGGGTGATCAGCGGCCCCCACACCACCTGGACGACGGTGATGAGCAGACGGATGAACTCGATCACCGCCATCAAAGGCGTGATCACGTCGGTGATGTCCTTGTTGGCGATGGCCAGCACCACCCCGAGGGCGACCAGCGAACCAATGCCCATCCCCGTGCCGACCAGGGCGCCCCTGGCCGCGTCGACCGGGGAGTGGAGCAGGTCCATGCGGCGTCGGTGACGGGCCTCGCGGTAGCGCTGCCCGCGCTCCTCCCACTCCGCGGCCACCTCGTAGTTCCCGGCCGCCTCAGCAGCGCGGAGCATGCGTTCGTAGCGGGCGGCGGTCCGCCCGTCCCAGGTACGGCGGGCCACGATCCGGGCCCCTCCGGCGACGTAGAGACTGTGCCGGGCCACCACGCGGACAGCGGTCTTGGTGTGCTCGTGCGTGACGGCGGCCTTGAGGGCGTGGCCGGAGCGCACCCACAGCGGCACGGGCGCCGGCGGCTCGGGGTCGGGGACCACGGTCAGCGTGGTCACGGCCGCCGTGTCGGCCGGCGGTTCGGTGTCCTTGTGTAGGCGTACAACGTTCTCGCTCATGCCGAAGCTCTCCTGACTGCCCCGATCGGGGTGGGAGGTAAGGGAAGGTGCCGGGGTGGCCGGGCCCCATACCGGGGACAGCCACCCCAGCAGCCGGGGCGTGCAATGCCGCGCCTCAGGTGGCGGGAAGGGCGCGCGACGGGCCTGCGCTCACCACCAGCTCGACTTCTTCTTGGGCACGATGTTCGGGCAACCGTTGCGCATGTGGTCCACGCACTGCAGGCAGTCCACTCGCGGGCCGAGGTGGCGGTGTACGCGAGGATCGTGGGCGTGCTGCCAGCACTGCGGGCACTCACCCGGAGGCGTGTCCACGCGAGCCATGGTCACCACCACCCCGACGACTTCTTGGCCGTCTTGGCGGCCTTCTCCTTGGCCGCCTCGCGTACGAGCCGCTGCCGCTCGATCTGCAGTGCGGTGAGTTCCGCGATGAGCCGGGTCTCAGCCGCGCTCCAGGCTGTCTCCAACCGTTGATCGGCGCGGGCGGTGCTCTTGCCGCGGATGGTCTTGTACGAGCCGCCGGCCAGAGCGGCGAGCACGGCACGGCGCTCGGGGCCGGACAGCGGCCACATCTCGCGTTCCCGGACGGCGCTGAGCCGGCGGGTGGCCTCTTGGATCACGCGGTCCAGGCGACGGGTATCGGGCTTGGCCACGGGTCACCCCCTCCTCGGGGATTCGAAGTGGTCGGCGAGCGTCAGCCGGCTCATGCGGCCGACGCTCCGGCGTCATCGCTGGCGTCGCGCTGAGCGCGTTCGGCGAGGAGGGCATCTCGCAGCTTCCGCGCGTTGGCCGGCGAAGTGTGGAGCGCGCGGCGGATCCCCTCGCCGGTGACGTGCCCGTCCGGCCAGTCGGCTACCGCGGCGCGCGCCTCCTCAAGCAGCTGCTCCGCCGTGCGGTTCGGGCGGGGGGAGCGTGCCGCGTCGGGGACTCGACCGGTCGCCCGCCGGGTCCGGGAAGAGTCCGCTGCTATCACCTGGCTCTTGGTCGACTCCACCGGCGGCCGATCGGCTTTCACCGAATCGACCGGTGCGCTCGCCGGGAGGGGCTTGAGCTGAGGAGGCGATTTCATGAAGTCGACCGGCGCTGGATCGGGCACCGGCAGCCGCGTCAGCACGACCGGCTCCGGAGTCGATTCCTGCAGCTCAGCCGTAGACCGTTTCCTCCCGGCATCAGTAGATTCCTCCGTGTTTGCGATCCCGGAGAACATGGCGGACAGGGCGGAGTCCGCGCCAATCGTCACCCGATCGCGCTGGACGTCCAGCAGCCTCGATCCGAGGGCGACGTCTCCAGCACCGACCTTGCGAGCGAGGCGCCACGACTTCCGCTCGGAACGCTTCTGGACTCGACCGTCGGGATGGTTGGCAGCACGGGCCCGGTGGTACGCGAGGGCCTGGACGACGGCGGCGGCTTTGCGTTCGGCCTCGGCGTCACGGCCGTCGGTGTGAACGACGATGCGCCGCGCGAGGAACGCCATTCCCTCCGCGGACGCGCACATACCCATCGGGGTCACGGCGTAGATGACGATCCGGCCGCCGTCGGGACCCGCCATCGCAGCCATGACCGCAGCCGCGGCGGGAAGAGCCCACAACCCCGCCCGGACCGGCCACGGAGAGGACTGCCCCAGCATCGTCAGACCCAGCAGAACGAGAGCCAGAACGGCGGTTGCACCCTCGCCGGCCGCGACCGCACCCAACGCCGTGCCCTGCCCGTAGACGCTGCTGATGTTGCTGAACGTGCCGATGCCGCCCGCAGCGCCGGTGGCCAGCATCGGCGCGAACGCGCACCCGAGCACGGCCTTCTGCACCTTCGACAGAGGCGTACGCGCAGCCATCACACAGCCCCCCTTCCAGCAGCGGTGCCGCCGCGCCGGGACCTGCAGCCGGGTGCGGTGAGGCTTACGGGTGCGGAGCCGTCTGCGAGGCACCACCCGCCCCCGTTGCGCTTGGCCGCGTACATGGCGTCATCCGCGCGCCGTAACGCCAGCGGCAGGGAGGGAAGGGCCAGTTCGGCGGTGAAGCACGCGCCGATCGACGCGCCGACAGCGAGGGTCTGCCCCTGGTAGGCGAACGGGGCGGTGATCTCGCCGTGCAGACCACCCAGCAGCCACGGGAGGACTGCGGGGCCCTGCGCCGGGACGACGGCGGCGAACTCGTCTCCGCCGAGACGGGCCACAAGGCTTCCCCGGCGGTACACGAGCGCATCGTTCAGGCTCGCAGCGGTGAAGCGGATCGCTTCGTCCCCCGCGGCGTGCCCGAAGGTGTCGTTGAGCTTCTTGAAGCCGTCCAGGTCGACCAGCAGGACGACGTGCGGGCCGCGGGCCACCGCCCGTGCGGCACGCCGCTCGAACGCGGCCCGTGTGGGCAGGCCGGAGAGCGGGTCCCGGCGGGCGGCACCCAGACGGCGCCACGTCCACATGCCGTGAACAGCCCATCCGGCAGCGAGCGGTCCGGCTCCGGCGAGGGCGGTGACGAGGTCGCTCATGCCGCTTCCCCCGCCTCCGGGCGGCGGTCGCGAGCGGCGCGCAGGAACGGGACGGTACGGGTGAGCGCGTCGGCGTACAGGGCGTCCCACGCGGCGATCTCGTCACCGGCGGCGGCCGCCTCGCGCAGGTCGGCGAGGATGTCACGGGCCGCGTCCTCGCGGGCCGCCCGCTCTTCGGGCGTCTCCAGTTCCAGCGGACCGCGGAACAAGTCGACGTCGATACCGAGGGCCAGTTCTGCGAACTCCTGATCGCCGCGGGCGTCCTGGCCGGCGACGAAGGTGCGCATGCACATGGTGGGCTTCTCCTCCTGGTGCGTCGGGAAGCGCGGGGCGGTCGGCTGTCCTTGTCCGGGAGTGCGACCGCCCCGCGAAGAACGGGCGTCAGACGGTGGCGACGATGAGCGCGGCGACCAGCAGCCACAGGTGGTGGAAGGACTGGTCGAGCGCGTAGGCGCCGGTGCCGATGTGCGGGTTGTCGTCGTGGCCGGCGCGCGGGGCGCCCAGCCGGTAGAACTCGCCCTTGCCGGTCACCTTGGCCAGCCACGCGAGCGTGCTGCGGCGGTCAGCCCACCAGTGCGAGGCCGCGTCAATGCCCAGCCCGGCAACGATGCCGAGCGGCGACAGCGGTAACCCCAGCAGCACGGCGACCAGGAGCAGCACGGCGAGCTTGGTGAGCGTCAGGGTAAGGACGTGCCGGGTGTCCGCGAGACGGCCGGCCCACCCGGGGCGCCCCTTGTTCAGGGACTGATGCGAGGACTGAACCCAGTGGTCACCCACGCTGTGAGCGACGTACAGAGCGACGAAAACAGCGGCGAAAACGGCAGCCATGACGGCGGTACCCCTTGAAGTCGGCGGCGGGAGCGAAAGGCCCGGGGCGGCCGACCAGCTCGGGTCGGCCGCCCCGGGGAGGAGCGCGGGGTCCGTGTCAGCGCTTGCGCTGGGCCCGCATCATGGCGTCGAAGGCATCCTGCGGGTCGCTGTAGCGGGTGTGGGTCGACCCGTCGGCGTTGGTCACGCGCTCGTTGCCGTTCTTGTCGGTGACGACCTTGATGGTCTTGCCGCCCTGGCTGGAGACGGTGGTCGTCGTGCCGTCCGCGTGGTGGGTGTGCTGGTGCTGGCCACCGTGGACGGTGCCGGTGGTCACGAACCCCGTGATGACGCGCTTAGCCATGTCAGTGCCCTCCGAAATGGATGGTCCGGACTGTCCAGCTCCCCTCAACCCCGCCCGTACAGCGCAGAAGGCGCCGGACGGGCGGAGGAGGCAACCGGCCGCAGCACTGAGCGCCGCGGAAGGGTGGGTTGCGCTGCTCATCCCGCCGGGGTTGACCCGGCGGGACCGCCTACTTGGCTGAGGAGAGGCGGCGTGATCCCCATGCAGTTGTCAATGAACAGCCGGAGCGGGGCCCGCAGCGCACCGCGAGCTATCCCGACCCAGTCCAGGGCAGAACAGTCGAACTCCTGCACTCATGTAGAGGAGTGACAGGTAAGAGAGTGGCGCACTCCTGCACATGAGTCAACCCGTCGCGCCAAGTCGGCGGCGACGGGTTGCGGACGTGCTGGGAGGCGCCTAATCGCCTGCAGGGATGCGGTAGTCGAGAACGAACTGGTCAGCCGCCATGATCGTGTCGCAGACCTCGACCACGCGGCCCGCCTCCGACTCGGCATTCCGGGTCAGATGGATGATGGGGGACCCAGGGCTGAGGCTCAGGGCAACCGTCTCCTGCTTCGTCGCGAGGCGCACGCGGACGGTTTCCGCGAGTTCCTTCAACCGGTGGCCGTGCTCCTCCAGTCGGGCGTAGATGCCGCCGCCCCCGGGATTCTCCTCGAAGAGCTCCGGGATGTCCTTGGCCACATCCCACGGCAGGTACGAGGTGGCTTCCTCGGTTGGGATGCCGTCGCTGAAGTAGAGCCGACGGCGCGCGAGCACCTTTGCGCCAGCGGGGACCGCCAGCCGCTCTGCGATCTCCGCCGGCGCCTCGACGGGCCCCACGTAGAGCACTCGGACGCTGGCGGTACTCCCTGCCTGCTCAGCCTCCGCCAGGTAGGCAGCCTTGCCTGCCAGGCGGTGAGACCGCCGGAAGCGATCTGACGACTTCCGACGTACAGGAGGGCGGTTCCTCACGTAGGAGCCCTTGCCGTGGTGCGTCTCGATCAGCCCGGTCGCCCGCAGCTCCGTCATAGCTTTGCGCACGGTGCCCTGCGCCACCGCGTACCGGTCCATGAGATCGGCTTCACTGGGTACCTGCTCGCCTGGCGCCAGAACCTTGGTCCTGATCTGCTGGGCGAGGTCGTCAGCGATCTGCAGATACCGCGGCTTGCCGGAGTCTCTCGACATTGCACTCACGCCCCCGGGCCTCCTAAAGACCTCTAGACCTAAACTCCTCTACATGAGTAACGCTACCGGGAAGGACTCAATAGTGGCGCTGCACTCGGTCTCCGTCGCCGGCATCGTCGTACGCGAGGACGGCCGCGTCCTCGCGATCCGCCGGGCGGACAACGGCACGTGGGAGCCTCCGGGTGGCGTCCTGGAGCTGGAGGAGCAGCCGGAGGCCGGCGTCATCCGCGAGGTCTTGGAAGAGACGGGCATCCGCGTCTCGGTGGAGCGCCTGACTGGGATCTACAAGAACATGAGCCGGGGCGTTGTGGCGCTCGTCTTCCGGTGCCGGCCGGAAGAAGGCATGGAGCGGACATCGAGCGAGTCGACAGCCGTGGAGTGGTTGACGCCTGAGGAAGTCGAGAAATGGATGGGAGAGGTCTACGCCGTGCGCGTGCTGGACGCCCTGGACACCACGACACCCATGCCTCACGTACGCGCTCACGACGGTCACCACCTGCTCGAATCCGCCTAAGCGCGACCTATAGGACTGACAACCCAGCAACCGGCGATATCGGCAAGCACTCACGCCCACTGTGGCGACAGAGAGCGGTGCCCGTCTCCCAGGAGAGCACCAGTCGCACCTCCCAAAGTCGCTGACATAGTGCCACAACTGGCTCTAGGGTGCACCCATGAGTTCGCGCAGAACATCATTCCCGGGCAGATACATATGGCTACCCCTCAAGGTAATCCAGTCCTATTCGAGACTCGGGGAGCGATATTGGGAGAGAAATGACGAGGCAAACCATTTCATAGTCGACGTGGCCATCTTTCTCGCATTATTGGCGTCACCCCCTAAGGGAATGAGGCGCACGCGACAAGATATCCTCGACGGTCTCACACTCGTCAGCGAAGCAAAAGTACTTATCGAGTTCATCGAGGAAGGCCTTCTACGGAACTCGCGCAAGCGTGGGATCACATTTCGGGAAATCGCGGATGCGATGGGCATGAGAAGTCGCCAAGCCGCAGAGCAGCGGTTCTTACGCCTCGCCGGAGGCTCCAGCGAGGCGGAGCGCACTTTCATGAACCGGAGAAGGCAAAATCGATTCGGGTATGTGGTCGATACCCAGCATCGACTGAACAACCACTCCGAGAACTTGGCACTTGCCTTCCGGATACTACGGATGGAACAAGCTACCTCGGACGATCCAAGGGACGCGTAGCCATCCGTGCAGCACGGGCCTCGACGGCACGCTGCCACACAAGAAGCACGCCAGTCAACGCTGTCATTTGCTCTGCACTCACAAAGCGCGAGCAGATAACCAGGAGCCCGAGCTGACAGTACTGCCCCTCCCCCGCCGCAGCTGCGGCTTGAATTAAGCGACGACGAATCGAACCTGCGATCTTCTGCACTGAAACCCCCTTCGGAATCTGATGCAAATAGGCTGCCAAACCTTCCCGCCACGCCTCGCGTCACAGTAAAAAGTTATCCTGTACCGAGAACGCCCAAGGGGCCGCGAAAGGCAAGGTCACGAGCTCTCGCCAGCCGATCCGAGCCTCTGCGTGCGTCAACGAATAGTTGACCGCTCTTACATGTGGCCCCCAGCCCAGCCCGCCGAAGGCTCCCCGGAGGAGCCGTCTCAGTTTCCGTCTCATTCAGCTCAGTGCATCGTCGCTCATAGCCGTACACGCCGCTGCCTTGCGGTGGCCTGAAGAGAGCCCTGAACGCCTACGAACATCCCCGAACAGGACACCCACCTGCGCCAACAGACTTGGAAAGCGTGTTGGAGGCAACCCCTCTTGCTGCGTGTCTAACTGCGTGACAACGCCGACGCACAACGGCGAACAACCACGTACGCTGGCGGACCCTCGTAGCAGGCGAGAGGCGCGGCGTCCCGAGATCGGGCACCCACCCGAGTTGCTTCGGGACGAAGAGGTCGTGGGTTCAAATCCCGCCACCCCGACTTCGGAAACAGCAGGTCAGGCCTGGTTTCTCTCGCTGAGGGAAATCGGGCCTGGCCTGTTTTTGGTGTGCCTGGACGGCCTGGTGGTGGTCCGGGACACATTCGTGCGTACGACGGGTGGGGCCGTTCTCCTCCTATAAGGAGAGCGGCCCCACCCGTCGTGCCTACGTGTTCCGGGCTCTCAGCTGCCCACGGCCGCGAAGGGGCGGGGCTCCGGAGTGTTGACCGCGTCCGGGACCGGGGTGCCCGTCAGGGCCTGGATCACTGATTTCGCCACCTGGGTTCCCGCCTTCTCCTGGGCCTCGTGGGTGGAGGCGCCCAGGTGGGGGGTGGCCACCACGTTGTCCAGGGTGAGGAGGGGGGAGTCGACGGGGGGCTCGGTCTCGAAGACGTCCAGGGCCGCGCCCGCGATGCGGCCGGCGCGGAGGGCGTCGGCCAGGGCGGGCTCGTCGATGATCCCGCCGCGGGCGACGTTGACGAAGTACGCGGTGGGCTTGGCCTTCGCCAGTTCGTCCTTGCCGATGAGGCCGATCGTCTCGGGCGTCCTGGGCAGGTGGACCGTGACGAAGTCGGCGCGGGTGAGGAGGTCGTCGAGGCCGGTCGTCTCGATGCCGAGCTCCGCCGCGCGCGCGGGCGTCACGTAGGGGTCGTAGGCAACGATCTTCATGCCGAACGCCGTCATTCGCTCGGCCACCAGCGCGCCGATGCGGCCCAGGCCCACGATGCCGAGCACCTTTCCCGAGAGCTCGGTGCCCGTGAAGCGGCTGCGCTCCCAGGATCCCTGCTTCAGGGAGTGGCCGGCCTGCGGAACGTTGCGGGCGGCCGCCAGGAGCAGGGCGCAGGTCAGCTCGGCGGCGCTGACGATGTTGGCGGTGGGCGTGTTGACCACGAGGACGCCGGCGCGGGTCGCCGCGTCGACGTCGACGTTGTCGAGGCCGACGCCCGCCCGGCCGATGACCTTGAGACGGGTTCCGGCCGCGATGACCTCGGCGTCGGCGCGGGTGCCGCTGCGGACGAGCAGGGCGTCGGCGTCCCGGACGGCCGCCAGGAGGGCGGCGCGGTCCGTGCCGTCGCAGTGGCGGATCTCGACCCCTTCGCCCAGGGCGTCGACTGCTGCGGGTGAGAGCGGGTCGGCTATCAGCACAACGGGGTGGGTCATGAGCGTTCTTTCTGTCGGGTTCTCTCGGGTCTCATTGCCAGAGGACTGCGATGACTCCCGTCGTGAGGAACACGAGGGCGTGCACGGAAAGCACCGTGCGCAGGACCCACCGGGTGTCCACGGGGCGGTCGGCGTCCGTGTCCGTGTCCGCGTTCACGGCGGTCTGCACCACCGGGGTGGTCATCGTCCCGGTCGCCGTTCCCGAAGGCGAAGAGGACGGTGCGGACGTTCCGGCCGGCTTCGGTGCCTTGGACGGCGCCGCCGGGCCGGGGGCGTTCTGCGCCAGCTGTGCGGCCAGGACCACGCGGGCGCTGGAGGCGCCCGAGGCCAGGGCCGCGCTGACGTTCTGCACGGCGACGAGGTGGCCGGTGGAGTAGCCGAGCGCCTCGGCGGTGTTGGCCTGGCTGGCGGCGAACATCGCGTTGGCGCCGGTGTTGGAGCCGGCGAGGAAGCCGCCGACGGCGCCGATCCAGGGGGCGAGCACGAGGTAGGAGGAGCCGATCGTGGCGCAGGCCTCGGCGAGCTCCCGGCTCATGCCGGTCACGGTGAGCACGGTGCCCAGGGTGAGGAAGACGACGGTCGTCAGGGTCACCTGCCACCAGCGGCCGAGGGCGGCGACGGCGGCCGGGCCCAGGACGGGCTCCCCGGCGCCGAGCAGCTTCGGCGTGAGGGCGGCGGTCACCAGGAGCCAGCCGCCGGGGCCGGCGACGACCGTCCACCAGCCTTCCTTGACGCCCGCCGACTCCAGGATCAGCCGGCTCACCAGGAGGCCGGCGACGAGGAAGCCGTACGGGGAGAGCGTGCGGCCGATGGGCTCGCGCTTGCCCTCCGCGCCGCCCCGCTCCAGCATCCGGGAGACCACCAGCAGGACGACCATGGTGACGAGTCCGCCGAGGACGCCGGCCAGCGGCACGCCGATGAAGGTGTTGACGGCCCAGACGGTGCCCCAGAGCGCCGCCACGGCCAGCAGCAGGTCGCCGGCCGAGGCCAGCGCCCGCCGCGCGCCGAGGGCGACGACCAGCGTCGCGGCACCGCAGATGAGGAAGACGGGCGCGGACAGCAGGGCGGAGTCGATGCCCAGCTGCTGGAAGTCGACGTCGCCGAGTTCGGCGGCGACGAGGCTGCCCGGTGCCAGGGAGCCCCACGGCACGGTGACCAGGCCCAGCAGCCCGACCACGGCGGCCTTCGCCGGCGGCAGGCCGAGCTGGCGCAGGAGCGGGATGGCCACGATGACGCCGATGCCGAAGCCGGTGAGCGACTCGGCGAACGGCGTCACGCCGAGCATCACCAGCAGCACCGCCCGGCTGGGGGAACTGCAGGCGCTGCCTATCCAGTTGCCCATGCGGGACTGGGCGCCGGTGCGGGTCATCAGCTCACTGAGCAGGATGCCTCCGAAGAGGATCGCGCCCAGTTCGACGATGGTCGGCAGCATGTGCAGCTGGGCGTCGCCGAGATCGCCCAGGGGGGTGCGGAACGAGGTGGCCGTGAGGACCAGTGCGGTCGCCAGGGCCGCCAGGCTTGCGTACAGGGCGCGCACGCTCAGGGCGAGAAGCCCCAGCGTGACGAGGATGGGGAGGGTTGCGAGAGCAGCGTTCACGTAGCCACCTTTGCAGATGCCATCTCTGCAGTCGTCAGGGGCAGTTCGGACAGGCGCTGCGCTGCTTCGAGCATGGCGGTGGCACTGCGGTGGGCGTCCATCAGGGCCCGTGAGAAGCCGCCCGGCGACGGCACGTAGTGGTTGTAGAAGGTGGTGCCTTCGGACAGCGGGCCGAGCACCCACATCCGCTCGTCCTGCTCGCCGTCGCGGCCGACCGGGTGCAGGCCGCGGGTGAGGTCGACGCCCCGGCTGCTGGCGACGGCGGGGCGGTGCCGGCGGATGGTGCCGTTGCGGACCAGGTCCGCGAGCAGCGGGCTGCCGGTGCGCTCGACGTCGGGCTGGCCGGAGGTGGCGTGGACCAGCCAGTCGGCGGTCGCGGTGTACGGCGTGCCCAGCCGGGTGGAGGACAGCCGCCAGCGCTCCTCCTGCGCGTCCCAGGCGAGTTCCGGCTCGGGGCCGAAGGGGACGGTGACGGCGCCTGCCCGGAGCAGGGCGAGCAGCTCCTGGTGGCGGTCCAGCTGCGGCCCGGTCACCGACCGGTTCAGGACGGCGGCGAAGGAGCCGTAGAACTCCTCGTGGGACTTCTCGTCGAGGCCCGCGAAGTCCACGGCGCGGCGGAGCAGTTCGCGCCGGTCGCGCAGCACTTCCAGCGCCGCCTTGAGCGGGCTGCCGGACAGGCCCAGCTCCGCCTGCTCCAGGTCCTCGGCGATACGCCCGGCGTACCAGTCCTGGTAGGCGCCGCTGTCGGGGAGTTCGCCCGTCTCGGGGAAGAGCAGCGCCTCGGGGTCCAGGACGCCGAAGTCCTCCCGGTGCGCGTCGTCCAGCCGGTCCAGCTCGGTCTCCAGCCGACCCGCCGCGAGGGCCTCGCGCAGGGCACCGGCCGTCCGCGTCTCGGCCTCGCCACCGCCGAGCAGCCCGGCGCAGCGCAGGTGGAACGCGATGCGCATCTCGGTGCGGACCAGCGGCAGCAGGTCGCCGTGAAGGCTCATGCCCTCCCCCGGCGCGTCGGCGCGCAGGCGGTCGACGGCCTCCGGGGTGAGCACCAGGGACTCGTACAGCGCGCCCTGGCGGTTGGCCCTGGGGCGGGCGCGGAACGGCAGCCCGGTGCGGGAGTACAGCAGGATGCGGGGCTCCGAGCCGCTGGGGACGTACTGCAGGGTCCCGTCGACGGTGGTGTAGCGGCCGCCCCGGCCGAGGGTGAGCGCGGCGAGGGCGTCCATGCCGGACAGTCCCGTACCCGCGAGGGCGACGGTCTGTCCGGGCAGGATGTCCGCGAAGCGGCTCTTCGGCGGGTAGATGTCCCGGACCCTGCGGTGCTCCCCCGGGGACCGCTCCGGCGCGGGCGGGGCGGGCGGCGGGGTGTGACCGGTGGTGAGGAAGACGAACGGCGCCGTCAGTATGCCGCCGTCGTCGAGGACGACGCGGCGGTTGCCGTCGGGCAGGACCGTCAGCTCGGTGGCCTCGCCCGTGTGGAAGCGGATCTCCAGGTGGTCGGGGGCGCGGTCCACGACCCGCCGCAGGAACCAGGAGAGGTACTCGCCGAGTATGCGGCGGGGAAGGTAGTCGTCCTCGCGTATCTCGCGGCCTACGGGGCCCAGCGTGTAGCCGTCCTCGGCCAGCCGGAGCCCCCGCTCGCGGACCCACTCGTAGAGGGTGGGGCCGCGGTCGCCGACGGTGTCGCCGACGGTGGCCTCCTCCGGGAACGGCGAGACCTGGTTGCAGGTGGTGTTGAGCAACAGGTAATCGGGCTGGGCCGGGTCGTGGATGCCCGTGGCGTCGCACAGCGGGTCGACGACGTCGACCGTGAACGGCCGCTCGCCCCATGCGGGGGCCGAGGTCAGGGTGACGATCCGCTCCAGGACGCCCAGGCCGCGGGAGCCGAAGCCGATGATGCAGGCGCCGAGGTCCGCGGCGGCGGGGGCGGAGGAAGACGTGGACAAGGTCGGCAAGGGAGAAGTCGCAGTGGAAGCGGAGGAAGAGGGAGAAGTGGAAGAGGGAGAAGTGGAAGAGGGAGAGGTGGAAGAGGGTGAGGAAGGGGGCAGCGTCATCGTCACCACCGCCGGGTCTCGCCGAAGAAGTCCGGGACGTCGACGGTCTCGCCGCTCTCCCGCGCCGTGCGGTAGACGTGCATGCCGACGGCCAGGTCGAGGACGCCCAGACCGAACGGGGAGAAAATCACCGGGCGCTCGCGGTCAGGCCGGACGTCGCCGAGGATGACCTCCGCGAGCGTGCCGTCGATGAAGTCGCGGTGCCCGTACTTCTGCTCGGCCAGGTGCGGGGAGGTGTTGGCCGTCATGCAGTGGCCGATGTCGTCGAGGATGTTCTGCGCACCGAGGATGATCTCCGGGCCGATGTCGCGCAGCGAGACGTTCAGCACGACCTGGCCGGCGGTGAAGGTGGCGGCGTCGGTGACGTAGGGCTCGCCTGCCGTCGTGGCGAAGACGACCAGGTCGGAGCCGGTCAGGGCGGCGGTCAGGTCGTCCTCGGTCGTAGTCCGGTAGCCCAGGGACGAGCCGGCGTACTCGGCGAAGGCCTTGCTGTACTCGGGCAGCCGGTCGTGGATGACCAGCTCCTCCACGGCCCACTCCTGGGCGGTGAAGAACTCCAGGATGTTGCGGGCGATGATGCCGGCGCCGACGATGGTCAGCCGCCGGGCGGTGCGTCCGCCGGTGAGCTGCTCCGCGGCCAGGACCGCGGAGGCGGCGGTGCGGGCGGCGCTGATCTGGGAGGCCTCGAGGCAGGCGAAGGGGTAGCCGGTCTCGTAGTCGTTGAGCAGCAGGGCGGCCGAGGCGCGCGGGAAGCTCTTGTCGATGTTGCCCGGGAAGCTGCTGATCCACTTGATGCCGGCCACGTCCGTCTTGCCGCCCAGGTAGGCGGGCAGGGCGATGATGCGGCTGTCGGGCTTGTCGGGGAAGCGCAGGAAGTAGCTGTTGGGGTTGACCGACTCGCCCGCGTGGTGGGTCAGATAGGTCTCGCGCACCTCCGTGACGATCTGCTGCCGCGTGCGGCCGATGATGTCGCGGGCGGTCTTTCCGCCGATGACGCTGAACTCGAACATTGTTATCCCTTCAGGGCCGGCACGCCGGTGCCGGGAATCGGATTCGGTGTGGTGGCAGAGTGACCGCGCTGGTTCGGCACCGTGACGTCGGCGCCGAACCGTTCCTGGACCCATGTGTCGTCGTAGATGGTGCTCAGGTACCGGTCGCCGAAGTCGGGCGCGATGGCCACGACGCGGGCGCCGGAGGGGATCTCGTCCCGCCGGCCTTCGACGGCGGCCAGTACCGACCCGGTCGAGCCGCCCGCCACGATGCCCCTCTGGGCGGCGAGGCGGCGGCACATGCGCACGGCCTCGGCCTCGGGGACCATGACGGTGTGCTCGATCTGCTCCGGGTCGAAGATCTCGGGCCGGCGGCTGGTGCCCAGCCCCGGTATGTACCGCCTGCCGGGCGGCTTCCCGAAGGTGACCGAGCCGACCGTGTCGACGGCGATCACGCGGGTGTGCGGGGAGTGCTCCCTGAAGTACGCGACGCAGCCCATCAGCGTCCCGGTGGTCCCGGCGCCGACGAAGAGGTAGTCGACGTCCAGCCCCTGCTTGACGATGGCGGCCGCAGTGCGCTCGTAGTGCGCCTTGGGGTTGGCGGGGTTCGCGTACTGGTTGGGCCAGACCAGCGCGGGGTCCTCGGCGAGCCGCCGGTGGATGTAGTCGATGCGGGACTGCAGGAAACCGCCGTTGGCGTCCCGCTGGTCGACCGAGACGACCTGCGCGCCGAAGGCCTTCATCAGCGCGATGCTGAGGGCGGACGTATTGGGGTCGACGACGCAGGTGAAACGGTAGCCGCGGGCCGCGCACACCGAGCTCAGCGCAATTCCCAGATTGCCGGAGGAGGATTCGATGACATGGCCTCCGGGGCGCAGGACCCCGCGGCTCTCCGCATCCTCCAGGAGGCCGACCGCGGCCTTCATCTTGATGGATCCGGCCGGATTGAAGCCCTCCAGCTTGAGCAGGACATCGACCCCCGATATGAACCCGGACAGGTCGAGGAAGACGTCGTCCAGGATCATCTCGTGCGTGCTCTGATAGATCATTTGATTGATCGCCTCGTATTTCCGCGGGTGGGCACGGGAAACGACGGCACCCCGACAACTTTCCGGAGCCTTTTCCTTGGGGCGCTCGGGGGAAGGGGGTTTCGCGGTGGCAGGCCGGGCCGCCACTCCCTGCGTCCAACTCTGCCCGGGTAGGACCTTGTTGACCATGAGATGTCCATGGCGAGAAGTCGTCGGCGACTTGTCGTCACCCCCGTCGGGCCGTTTGGTCCTGACAGGGGCTCTGCCGGACGCCCCGTCAGGGGTCCTGACGGGCCATCGCCGTGGGGGCGGGTGCGCTACGAAAAATGACCGGCCGCCCGGATCGGGCGGCCGGTCACTTCGCTGTGAGCGGCTGGTGTGCGTGTGTACGTGAGGAGGCGCGGGACCGGGCCGGTGTCAGTCCCCGGACCGGTCCGGCCAGCCCTGGCTGCGCAGGACCGCGGACACGTCCGGTGCCCGGTAGTGCTCGCCCTTGAGCACCTTTCCGTCGGCCCGGCGGGACGCCTCGCCGTCGGGGCCCAGCTTGGTCATGTTCGAGCGGTGGATCTCGGCGATCACCGCGTCCAGGTCGATGCCGTGGACGAGGGCCGTGCCGTAGGCGACGTAGACCACGTCGGCCAGCTCGTGCGCGAGCTTGTCGAGCGGGCCGTCGACGGCGACCTCGGCGACTTCGGCCACCTCTTCGGCCAGCAATTCCTGGCGGTGGGCGGCGAGATCGGCGGGAACCTCCGTGGGAATCGTACGGGCATCGAGTCCGAAGGCGAGGTGGAACTCGCGCACTGATGCGGCGGGAGAGTGCGCCGGCGCTGCAGGAGAGTGCACCGGTGCGGCAGGAGAGTGCACCGGTGCGGCAGCAGAATCCACTGATGCGGCAGGAGAACGCTTCATCCGCCCGAGCCTACGAGTCAGCGGATGCCCAGGACGCTGCTGCCGGGGTAGACCCCGCCTGCGGGCCGAGCTCCTCCTCGATGCGGATGAGCCGGTTGTACTTGGCCGTGCGGTCGGAGCGCGAGAGCGACCCCGTCTTGATCTGGCCGCAGTTCGTGGCGACCGCCAGGTCCGCGATGGTGGTGTCCTCCGTCTCGCCGGAGCGGTGCGACATCACCACGGTGCAGCCGGCCTTGTGCGCGGTCTCCACGGTCGTGAGGGTCTCGGTGAGCGAGCCGATCTGGTTGACCTTCACCAGGATGGAGTTGGCGTAGCCGCCGCGGATTCCGTCCTTCAGGCGTTCGGCGTCGGTGCAGAAGACGTCGTCGACGGCGGGCCGACTCTCAATTTTCCTTGTATTGCTGGTAATTCGGCGAAGGCTTGACTCGCTTTTCGCTACGGCACGCAGAAACCCGCCCCGGTGCGGAGCCGGGGCGGGTTTCTGCGGCCGCGAGGCCGGGTTCGGGAAGAGTCCGGGTTCAGGGGCTAGCCGAGCGATCCCTTCACCGGTTGGTGGGTGTGCGACTCGATGTCGCGGGCCGCGTTGTCGAGCAGCTTGTTGGTGAGATCGGAAAGGGCGCGGGCCGCCGCGAGTTCGTCGCCTATGGCGGGGTCGTTCTGGTCGGCCGGATTGCACCGGGCGACGCCATGACCCACCAGTCGCCGCTCCCCGCCCTTGCCGATCAGCGTGGCATCGGCGGTGACCTTGCGGCCCTCTTCGGTGATGTCGATCTGGGCGTTCCACGCCGTTTTGGTCGTCATGGCAAACCTCCTGTACCAGAGCGCAGAGCACACACCTGGGCCCACTGTCCACGCTGGCACCGGTAGGGCCCCGCCGCATCTCAGAGCCCCACCCGACCGGGGGATGTTACCCTCTGCTCCCTCCTGGGCACCCTGTGTGTCATGAGTCAACTCTGGTCACGCACGCCGGTGACGCCGGGAGGCAGGCTCGGCCCGGCGGCGCAGCACCCGGGACGGTGCGACAGCCGGTACCTGCAGCGGCGGAAAACCCTGGTGGAGCTGGCCCGCGGTCACCGCGTGGGCGACCCGTCGCCGCCGGTGGACTACACCGAGGACGAGCACGCCACGTGGCGCACGGTCCACGGCGCGCTGGGCAGGGCGCACCGGGCGCACGCCTGCCGGGAGGTGCTGGACGCCGCGGAGGCGGCCCCCGTGCCGGCCGACCACGTACCGCAGCACGCGGAGGTCGGGGCGCGGCTGAAGCCGCTCACGGGGTTCGAGTTCACGCTCGCGGGCGGGTTCGTGGAGAACCGGCGCTTCCTCGGCTCGATGGAGCGCGGCTACTTCCACGCCGTGCAGTTCGTCCGCCATCCGTCGGTGCCGCTGTACACGCCCGAACCGGACGTGATCCACGACGTGTTCGGCCACGGCATCCACCTGGCGTCGCCCGGGTTCGCCGAGCTCTACCGCATGTTCGGCCGCACGGCGACGCGCCTGACCACGCCCGAGGCCCTCGACGTCATCAGCCGCGTGTACTGGTTCACGCTGGAGTTCGGCGTGATGGCGGAGACGGGGGCCGGGAGCTGGACGGGGGGCGGGAGCTGGATGGGTGGCGGGGCCAGGGGCGGGGCGGGAGCGGGTTCCGGCTCGGGCTCCGGCTCGGGCCCGGGCTCCGGCTCGGGCGGGGTCAAGGCCTACGGTGCGGCGCTGCTGTCCTCGTACGGGGAGCTGGAGCGGCTGGGCTCGTGCGAGGTCCGGGAGCTGGACGTCCGGGCCATGGTCGCCACGCCCTACCGGGTCTCGGGCTACCAGCCGGTGCTGTTCGGCGCGCGGTGCATGAACCACCTCGCCGACACGCTCGCCGGATTCCTGGAGGACTTCGACGACGACACGGCCCACCGGCTGGGCCTGCGCCCGGTGCCGGGCGACCGGTCCTGAGCCCCGCGCCCGGACGGAAGGGGCCCGTCCGGAACGGAGTTATCCACAGGCTGCGGCCGCCCTCGGCGCGATGTCCCCGCTCCGTCGCAGAATGGGGCCATGACTGAGAGCAACGGGTCCGAGCAGAAGTCCGGGCAGAAGTCCGGGCAGAAGGACGAGGGGCCCGCCGTCGCCCCGCAGGGCGCGGCGGCGGTGCCGGATGCAGCCGCGGCCGTGGCGGATGCGGCGGCGGCCGTGCCCGATTGGGAGAAGCGCTTCCGGGCGCCGCGCGTCGGGCTGCCGAGATGGGCGAAGGACGCCCCCGACCGCGCGCTGTTCGTGTCCAACGTGACGGGCACCTTCGAGGTGTACGCGTGGGACCGCGCCACGGGCGCGCAGCGCCAGGTGACCGACCGGCCGAACGGCACGACGGGCGGGGTGCTGCCGCCCGACGGCGAGTGGATCTGGTGGTTCGCCGACAAGGACGGGGACGAGTTCGGCGTGTGGATGCGCCAGCCCTTCCACGGCGGGGCCGACGAACCCGCCGTGCCCGGCCTCGAGCCCTCCTACCCGGCCGGCCTGGCCCTGGGCCGGGACGGCACGGCCGTGGTCGGCCGTTCCACGGACGAGGGCGGGTCGACGGTCCACGTGGCGCGGCCCGGCGCCGGGCCCGTGGAGATCTACCGCCACGCCGAGTCGGCGGGGGTCGGCGGCATGTCGTACGACGGCACGCTGATCGCGATCGAGCACACCGAGCACGGCGACGCGATGCACTCGGCCGTCCGCATCGTGCGGCCGGACGGCAGCACCGTCGCCGAGCTGGACGACACCCGTGGCGGCACCGAGGAGCTGGGCCTGGCGGTCATGGGCTTCGCGCCGGTGCCCGGGGACTCCCGGCTGCTCGTGGGGCACCAGCGGCGGGGCCGCTGGGAGCCGATGCTGTGGGACGCGGCCACGGGCGAGGAGACGGCCCTCGCCGTCGACCTGCCGGGCGACCTGGACGCCGGCTGGTATCCGGACGGCTCCGCGCTGCTCATCGAGCACAGCCACCAGGCCCGCAGCGAGCTGTGGCGCTACGACCTGGCCGATGCCTCGCTGACCCGCCTGGACACCCCGGTGGGCACGGTGTCGGGCGCCCTGCCGCGGCCGGACGGCAGCGTGGAGTTCCTGTGGTCCTCGGCGGCCGAGCCGTCGGTCGTGCGGTCCACGAGCGGGCAGGTCGTGCTGGATCCGCCCGCGCTGCCGGGCGGGGTCGGCCGGGCCCCGCGGTCCGTGCCGGTCCGGGACGTCTGGGTGGACGGGCCGGGCGGCAAGGTGCACGCCCTGATCCAGGTGCCGGAGGGCACCGGGCCCTTCCCCGCCGTCTTCGACGTCCACGGCGGCCCGACCTGGCACGACAGCGACGCCTTCGCCGCGGGCCCCGCCGCCTGGGTCGACCACGGCTATGCGGTCGTCCGGATCAACTACCGCGGCTCGACGGGCTACGGACGCGCCTGGACGGACGCCCTCAAGCACCGGGTGGGTCTCATCGAGCTGGAGGACATCGCCGCGGTCCGGGACTGGACGGTCTCCGCGGGGATCGCCGACCCCGATCGGCTGGTGCTCGCCGGCGGGTCGTGGGGCGGCTACCTGACCCTGCTCGGCCTGGGCACCCAGCCCGGCGCCTGGGCGCTGGGCCTGGCCGGGGTGCCCGTCGCGGACTACGTGACGGCCTATCACGACGAGATGGAGGCCCTGAAGGCCCTGGACCGCACGCTGCTGGGCGGCACGCCGGAGGAGGTGCCGGAGCGCTACGCGGCGTCCTCCCCGCTGACGTATGTCGACGAGGTGCGGGCGCCGGTCTACATCTCCGCGGGCATGAACGACCCGCGGTGCCCCATCCGGCAGATCGAGAACTACGTGGAGCGGCTGGAGGGCCGCGGCCACCCCCTGGAGGTCTACCGCTACGACGCGGGGCACGGCTCCCTGGTGGTGGAGGAGCGGATCAAGCAGCTCCGGCTGGAGATCGCTTTTGCGGAGCGTCATCTGGGCCGTCCTGCCCCGGACCGTCCGGAGTCTGCCCCGAGCCGTCAGGAGTCGGTCCCGGACCGTCCGGAGCCTGCTCCGGAGTGATGCCGAGGGCCAGGTCGCGCGCGGCCTCCGCCTCCCGGCGGAAGAGCCTGGCCCACATGAAGAGCACGAAGCCGGCGAAGACGAACCACTCACCGGTGTAGCCGAGATTCTGGAAGGCCTTGAGGTCCAGGCCGCTGTTCGGGGCGGCGGCCGGGGGCACCGGGGTCATGGACCCGTCCGCCTCGGTGGCGGTGATCCACGCGTCGTACACCCCGTACGGCACGAGGTTGACCAGCGAGGCGGCGCTGATCACGCCGACCTGGCCCTCGGGCAGGCCGCCGCTCGCGTGCACGCCCTTGGAGCCGGGGCTCTCCGAGGACTGCAGGGCGCCGGTGACCGTCACGCGGCCGGCCGGCGGGGCGGGCACCCCGGCGGTGTCCGCCTTGGAGGCCGCGTCGCCGGGCAGCCAGCCCCGGACGACGGGGAGGGCCTTGCCGTCGTCGGTGCGCAGCAGGGTCAGCACGTAGAAGCCCCGGCGGTCGTCCAGGCTCCGCTCCGGCACGAGCAGCTGGTGCCCGGTGTCGTAGCGGCCGGAGGCCGTCGCCCGGCGGCCGGAGGTCTCCGTCGTCACCGGGAGGAGGTCGCGCAGGGGCTCGGCCTCGGACTTCCGGGCGTCGTCGGCCTGCGTCTGCTGCTCGCGGTGCGAGTCGACGCGCGTTTCGAAGCGGCCGAGCTGCCAGCTGCCCATGAAGAGACAGAAGGGGATGGCCACCACAGTGAAGACGTTGATCGCCCACCAGCGGGGAGTCAGCAGGAACCGATACACACCACCACGGTACGGGCACGCCCGTGGGGACGGTCACCGCCCCCTGCCGGGTGCGCCACCGGCACCGCCACCACCGTCGGCACGGGCGTCACGGCAGACGTCACGACAGGCACCACGACAGGCGTCGCAGCAGGCGTCACGACAGGCCTCAGGCCGGCCTTCACCGCAGACGTCAGGCCGGCTGTCATGGCTGCCGTCATGGCTACCGTCACGGCTGCCCTTACGGCCCGCCCCGGCGTCGTCAGCTCGCGGTGACGATCGGACCCGTCCGGTAGACGGTGCCGGCGCACGCGTCGTCGATCTTGGCGTCGGCTATGGCCGGCTCGCCGACGTCCGGAGTGTGGCTGAGCACGACGCTCGGCGGCGGCGTGGGCGGGGGCGAATCCGGCACGCTCGGCTGCTGGGCGGCCGCGGTGCCACTGGCCGGGGAGGCGCTGGCGCCGCCGCCCGCGGAAGGCGCCGGAGAGGCCCCGCCGGTGTTCTTGGCGCAGCTGTTGCGCGCGCCGTCGGCCGTCGGGATCCAGGCGAACTTCACCTCGTACGCCTGCCCGGGCTGGAGGATGACCTCGCTGGGCTCGGTCGTGGGGTCGGGCAGGCCGGTCGCGGCGTCGCCCGGCGTGTGGTCGACGACGGAGACGCGCCCGCTCTCGGCGCTGCCCCGCGGGCTCGCGGCGACGGTCCCGGGCCCGCCCACCGTACAGACGGCGCGGGAGACGTTGACCACGCGGAAGGCGCCGTAGACGCGGCCGTCCCGGTCGGCGGGGCCGACGGAGCCGCTGCCCTTGCCGAGCTGGTCGCGGTCGCAGATCGGGGAGACGGCGGCGAAGGTGTTCGTGGGCGCGGGGAGGTTGCCCGCGGGGGAGGACGCGGCGGGCTTGGGCTCGTTGCCCTTGCTCCCCTCGTTCTTGCGCTGCTCCCGCTTCTCGTCGTGGTTCCGGGCCTCGCCCTGCTCGGGCCGGCCCCCGCCGTCGCCCACCGCGTCGGGCTCGGCGCCCGGCTCCTCGGGGGTGTGCTGGGAGCTGGCGGTATTGGCGTGGCGCTCCTCGACCTCGTCACCGGTGGTGGCGACGTGGACGACCGCGGGCAGGGCCGTGCCGCCGAGGATCAGCGCGGCCGCGGCGCCCACGAGGGCATGCCTGCGGCGGGTGCGCCGGGCCGGCACGGCGCGCCGGATGTGCTCCAGCGCGTCGGGAGCGGGCTCGATGTCCTCGACGGCGCCCTGCAGCAGCTGCCGGAGCGTCTGTTCGTCCATGCCGCCGCCACGCTCGTCGTCGGGACCGGGCCCGTCGTAGGGGGGGCGGGTCATGCCGGAGCCTCCATGGCGACGCGGAGCGCCGCGATCCCCCGCGACCCGTACGCCTTGACCGAGCCGAGCGAGAGGCCCAGGGTCTCGGCGACCTGGGCCTCGGTCATATCGGCGAAGTAGCGGAGGACGAGGACTTCACGCTGCCGGCGTTGCAGTCCGCGCATCGCTTTGATCAATTGGTCGCGCTCCAGCTGTTCGTACGCTCCCTCTTCGGCGCTCGCCATGTCGGGCATCGGCTTGGAGAGCAGCTTCAGCCCGAGGATGCGGCGGCGGAGCGCCGAGCGGGACAGATTGACGACAGTCTGCCTCAGATAGGCGAGGGTCTTCTCCGGGTCCCGGACCCGGCTGCGCGCGGAGTGCACCCGTATGAAGGCCTCCTGGACCACGTCCTCGCAGGAGGCGGTGTCGTCGAGGAGCAGCGCGGCAAGGCCGAGCAGGGAGCGGTAGTGGGCCCTGTAGGTCTCGGTGAGGTGGTCGACTGTGGTGCCCGCTGCCATTGCTTCGTCAGCGTCCCCCCGCTGGGGCGGGAGCTGGGCGGCGGTGCGGGCGGCCGGCCAGGGAGCGATCACCGGCATGCCGCCCGACGGGTGGGAACGCGGACGCAGTGCGCTGCCGCCGCGCCTCGGGGCGGTTGCGATGCTGATGACCTCTGCCACGCCTGTTGGACACGCTTCCCCCCGTCAGGGTTGTACACGCGAGGCGCCGCGTCTGACGATGCGCCGCGTGACGATGCGTCATATGCCCTCATGCGTACCAGCTCTTCCTCAATGCCCCGGTTCTGTTGCCGCCCTGAGAGACGGCAGCAAAGACGCCCCCCGGCCGCCGGCGGTTGCAGTGGGCGGGGAGCGCATCGTCGAACACTTCATCTGCCCAGTTCAAGAGGTCTGGACCAACGACTTGATCACAGAACCTTCAAGACCTTCACCAGTTCTCCAGATTAGGGAGTACTCAGCTCCGCCGCCACGCATTCGGCGACCTGAGCCGTGTTCAACGCCGCCCCCTTGCGCAGATTGTCACCGCATACGAAGAAGTCGAGCGCCTTCGGGTCGTCCATCGACCGGCGCACCCGCCCCACCCAGGTCGGGTCCGTGCCCACCGCGTCGGCGGGCGTGGGGAACTCCCCCTCGGCCGGGTCGTCCACCAGCACGACCCCGGGCGCGCTCGCCAGGATCTCGTGCGCCTGCCCGACCGTGACCTCGTTCTCGAAGCGTGCGTGCACGGCCAGCGAGTGCGTGGTGATCACGGGGACCCGTACGCACGTCGCCGCCACCCGCAGGCCCGGCAGTCCCAGGATCTTGCGGGACTCGTCGCGGATCTTCAGCTCCTCGGAGGACCAGCCGTCCTCCCGCAGCGAGCCGGCCCACGGCACCACGTTCAGCGCGAGGGGGGCCGGGAAGGGGCCCAGCGCGTCGCCGACCGCCCGGCGCACGTCGCCGGGCTGCGTCCCGAGGGAGGAGCCGGCCACCGCGGCCAGCTGCGCCCGCAGCGTGTCCACGCCCGCCTTGCCCGCCCCGGAAGCCGCCTGGTACGAGGAGACGACCAGCTCGCCGAGCCCGAACTCGGCGTGCAGCGCGGCCACCGCGACGATCATCGACAGCGTGGTGCAGTTGGGCGTGGCGACGATGCCGCGCGGGCGCACCCGCGCCGCGTGCGCGTTCACCTCGGGCACCACCAGCGGCACGTCCGGATCCATCCGGAAGGCGGCGGAGTTGTCGACGACGACCGTGCCCTTGGCCGCCGCGATCGGCGCCCACCGGGCGGAGACCTCGTCCGGCACGTCGAACATGGCGACGTCGACGCCGTCGAAGACCTCTTCGCTCAGCGCGACGACCTCGGTCTCCTCGCCGCGCACGGTCAGGCGGCGCCCGGCCGAGCGCGGGGAGGCGACGAGACGGATCTCGCCCCACACGTCCGCACGCTGCGAAAGGATCTCCAGCAGGACCGTGCCGACGGCGCCGGTGGCGCCGATGACGGCGAGCACCGGCTTACGGCCCGTACCGGCACCCGGGCGGGTGGCGGTACGGGCCGCGGGGCCGGCGGTCATCGCCCGGTGCCTCCGTAAACGACGGCCTCGTCGTTCTCGCTGTCCAGGCCGAAGGCGGAGTGCACCGCCCGGACGGCCTCGTTCACATCGTCGGCGCGGGTGACGACCGAGATGCGGATCTCGGAGGTCGAGATCAGCTCGATGTTCACGCCGGCGTTCGACAGCGCCTCGAAGAACGTCGCCGTGACGCCCGGGTTGGTCTTCATCCCGGCGCCGACCAGCGAGATCTTCGCGATCTGGTCGTCGTAGCGCAGCGAGTCGAAGCCCACGCGCTCCTTCGTCCGCTCCAGCGCCTCGACGGCCTTGCGGCCCTCGGTCTTCGGGAGGGTGAAGGAGATGTCGGTCAGGCCGGTGGACGCCGCGGAGACGTTCTGCACGACCATGTCGATGTTGATCTCGGCGTCCGCAATCGCCCGGAAGATCGTCGCGGCCTCACCCGGCTTGTCCGGCACACCGACGACCGTGACCTTGGCCTCGGAGGTGTCGTGCGCGACGCCCGAGATGATCGCCTGCTCCATCGGCTGGTCCCCTTGCGGTTCGTTGCTGACCCAGGTGCCCTGGAGCCCCGAGAAGGACGAGCGCACGTGGATCGGGATGTTGTAACGGCGTGCGTACTCGACGCAGCGGTGCAGCAGCACCTTGGAACCGGAGCTCGCGAGCTCCAGCATGTCCTCGAACGAGATCCAGTCGATCTTGCGGGCCTTCTTCACCACCCGCGGGTCGGCCGTGAAGACCCCGTCGACATCGGTGTAGATCTCGCAGACCTCGGCGTTCAGCGCGGCGGCCAGGGCGACGGCGGTGGTGTCCGAGCCGCCGCGGCCCAGGGTCGTGATGTCCTTGCTGTCCTGGGACACGCCCTGGAAGCCGGCCACGATCGCGATGTTGCCGGAGTCCACGGACTGCTGGATGCGGCCCGGCGTGACGTCGATGATGCGCGCCTTGCCGTGGACCGCGTCCGTGATGACACCGGCCTGGCTGCCCGTGAAGGACTGCGCCTCGTGGCCGAGGTTTTTGATCGCCATCGCCAGCAGCGCCATGGAGATCCGCTCTCCGGCGGTCAGCAGCATGTCGAACTCACGACCGGCAGGCATCGGCGAAACCTGCTCGGCGAGATCGATCAACTCGTCCGTCGTGTCACCCATCGCGGAAACCACGACGACCACCTGGTGGCCGTTCTTCTTGGCTTCCACGATTCGCTTGGCAACCCGCTTGATGCCTTCGGCATCGGCAACGGAGGAGCCTCCGTACTTCTGCACGACAAGGCCCACGTGCGCTCCTCGCAGCTCTGTGTAATGCGGTCGGCTCAGTCTAACGAGCGGTCGGAATCAGCCATGCCGATATCGCATGGTGAGACGTGTCGACCGCGCCGTGATCGCGGACGGTGCTCCGTCGGACCGCCCGCGGTCGCTTCTTCCCTCTGCGGCCCGAGCCACTCACTTTGTGAGCTGCACCATACGGGGGTCCGCGCGGCGATGCGCGCCGGCCCCGGCGCGGGTGGCTCCGCCGGTCTCGGCCGCGGTGACTCCGCCGGTCTCGACCGGCTCCGGCTGGCGTGACTCGGCCGGCCCCGGCCGACGTGACTCGGCCGCCCCGGTGGCGGCCTTCCAGCCCCCGTGGCGCGGTGGCGTACGTCGTGTCGCGAAGACGCCACCCCCCTGTCGCTTTCCCGGCGGCATTTTGCGCCCCATGGGCCTCTCCCGTCCGGCAATGTTTTCCGTGTCAGCAGGCCCCGGGGGAAAAGCCTCCGGTCGGGGGATCCGAGGGCGGGCCTGTGAAAGATTTTTTGGGGGAAGTCAGTCATGCATATCTCTGTCGCGGCGCGACTGAGTCAGGACTGGAGCGCGGCCAGCGATTTCGTCCGCGCCCGGTACGAGCGGGCCTACGGGGCGGACATCCTGCCCGATCCGGATTGTTTCGTCATCGCCCGGAAACAGGAAGGACGGGGCGGGCGCATCATCGCCTGCGGAGGCCTGACCTTCAATTCCGACCGCGGATTCTTTTCGGAGCGCTATCTGGACCGGCCGGTCGACGAGGTCGTCGGGGCGGCCACCGGCGAGGCCTGTGACCGCGAGGACCTCGTCGAGGTCGGCTCGCTGGCCGGGGGCGGCGGGGCGGGCCTGGAGCTGGTCCGGCTGCTGCCGATCCTCTCCTGGTGCCACGGGATGCGCTTCCTGATGTGCACGGTCACCACCGAGCTCGCGCAGACGCTGGACCGGGTCGGCATTGAATTCCAGCCGCTCGCGGAATCCTCCGCGGACCGGCTCACGGAATTCGAGCGACAGCGCTGGGGGACGTACTACGACCACCGGCCCATGGTCGGCGTGATCCGCCTGGAGGGAATTTCCCACCTCTTCTCGCAGACCACCGGAAAGTACAACTTCACCAATCTGCAGGTGGCCCTGCGCGGCGAGCGGAACGGAAAGGAGCTGGCTCATGCGGCTCGTTGAGAATGCCTTGCGGCAGCGGATTTCCAGTGACGATGTATTCGTCGAGGTGTTCGCCGACGGAGCCGGGGACGACGAATCCGGTCACAGCACCGGCGCCCGCTCCTCCTACTCGTACCGCCAGATCCTGCATGCGGCTGCCGGTCTCGCCTCCCGCCTCGGCAGGGTCACCGAGGGCGGCGCTCCCACCAAGGTCGCCGTCGTCATGGGCAACTCGCCCGACTTCGTCGTCGCCGACCTGGCCCTGCTGGGCAGCGGGCGCATCGAGGTCCCCGTGCCCCTGGCGTTCTCCGCGGACCAGGCCGCCTCGCTGCTGTGCGACGCGGACGTGTGCCTGGTCGACGGGCCCGGCGAGCGGCGCCTGGCCGAGTGGGGACGGGAAGCCGTGCTGCCCGCCCGCTGTCCCGTGCTGCGCGTCGACGTCGACGACCTGCTGGTCGACCCGTACGACGCGGTGCCCCCGCTGTTCGGCCCGGACACCGCCGACGACCGCGCTGCCGAGGGCCGCACCGCCGACGACCGCACCTCCGACGACCTCACTGCCGGGGGCCGCGTCGCCGACGACCGCACGTCCGGCGACCGCATCGCCGACGACCGCATCGGAAAGATCATCCACACCTCGGGGACGACCTCGAAGCCGAAGGGCGTGTGCATCCGCACCGCCGGCCTCGACGCCCTGCTGAGCTCCCTGCGCGCGGTCATGCCGCCCGGCGCGTACGCCCGCTACCTCTCCCTGGTCCCGTTCAGCCTCCTCATCGAGCAGGTCACCGCCCTGTACATGGTGATCCTGGACGGCGGCACCGTGATGCTCCTCCCCGAGGACGCCCCGCTGGTGGGAACCTCCGCCTCCGCGGCGCAGCGCGTCCTGCCGTACGTGGCACGGGCCCGGGCCTCCGCCCTGGTCGTCACCCCGGCGCTGGCCGAAGTGCTGGCCGCGGAGATCGAACGGGACGGCGTGGCACCCGTCTTCGGCACGCCGCGCGTCCCGCTGGTGTGCTGCGGCGGCGCCCCCGTCGACCCGGGCGTGCTGGCCCGCCTCGACGCCGGCGGCGTACCGGTCCACGAGGGCTATGGCCTGAGCGAGAACAGCTCCGTGGTGAGCTGGAACGCGCCCGGCGCCCGCAAGGTCGGCACTGTCGGCCGCGCCCTGCCCCACGTACGGACGAAGCTGGCGGCGGACGGCGAGCTGCTGATCACCGGCGAGTCGCTCTTCGCGGGCTACTCGCGGCAGGACCCGTCCAGTTGCGAGCTCGACCCGGACGGCTGGCTGCACACCGGGGACCTCGCCGAGATCGACGCCGACGGCTACATCAGCATCGTCGGCCGCAAGAAGAACATCATCATCACCGCGGCGGGCCGCAACATCGCCCCGGAGTGGGTGGAGGCGCGCTACCGCTCGCTGCCCGGCATCCGCGCCTGCGCCGTCTTCGGCGACGGCCTGGAGTCCCTGCACGGCCTGTTCCTGATCCCGCCGGGCGCCGACGCCGGGCAGGCGCGCCGCGACATCGAGGAGTTCGGGCTGCGCGAGCTGTCCGCGGTCGAGCGCGTCGCCGTCGTCCACACGCTGGAGGGCACCGAGGACGCCTACCTCGCGTACTTCACCGTCACCGGGCGCCCCCGCCGCCGCGAGATCGCCGAGGCCGCAGCGGCCGGCCGCTTCCCGCGCCCCTCCCGCACCCTGCCCCTGGCCCGCACCCTCACTCTCACCCCGACTGGAGCCTGATCGCCATGTTCGCCGCCACCATCGCCCCGTTCGGCACCGGCCAGGGTCGCCTGATCACCGCCGAGGACGGCGCCGCGCTGTCCGAGCTGCGCCCCCGGGAGGTCGTCGCCGAGCTCGCGGAGGCCGGGTTCCTGCTGCTGCGCGGCTTCGCGCCGTCCCTGGAGGACTTCTCCCTCTTCGTGAAGCACCACTCCGACCGGGTGACGCTCGACCCGGCCCGCTCCTTCCACGGCGGCGACGTCGCCCAGAAGGTCGACGCCGGCTACGACTCCGTGGGCCTGCACACCGAGAACGGCAACAGCCCGTTCGCGCCGGACCTGACCTGGTTCCTGTCGGAGAAGGCCGCGTCCAGCGGCTCCCAGACCACGGTCTGCGACGGCTACCGCGTCTGGGACGCCTTCGGCGAGCGGACCCGTGCCGCCTACCTCTCGCAGGACATCCTCTACAGCCGCCGCGTCGAGGAGTCCCGCTGGAAGGGCTTCGTCAGCCACCACTCCGGCGGCACGAAGGCCCCCGAGGACATCACCGTGGACGACATGCGCGCCCTCGCGCAGGGCCAGGGCCGTACGGTCATCGAGCTCCTCGACGACGGCGCGATCCGCTACGACTTCCACATCCCCGCCGCGCACCCGACCCTCTTCGGCGACCGGCTCGCCTTCGCCAACAGCATCCTGGGCCCCTCCAACAACTACGAGCCGCCGCGCATCACCTTCGCCGACGGCACGCCCTTCGACGCGGAGCTCGTCGAGGAGACCGAGCGGGTGACCGCGGAGATGACCGAGGAGATCGTCTGGCAGGACGGCGACGTGGCCCTCGTGGACAACACCCGGGTGATGCACGGCCGCCGACCCATCGAGGACCCCGAGCGGACGATCTACAACGCCCAGAGCTACCTGGCCGCGGAGCTGCGCAGCCGCTGACCGGCCTGGCTGCCGGCCTGCGCAGCCGCCCGGGGCCGGGCGGAAGACGCCCGTCCCCGGCCCCGGCCCGCCCCTCACCCCGATCTCCGATCCCAGATCCCAGATCCCAGGTCCCCGATCGTCCGAAAGGGCCCCAGACCTCATGCGCTACACCATCGTCCTCAGCTACGCCTTCAGCCCCGCCTGGCTCGACCTCACCCGCGACGAGCGGAACGCCATGGAGGAGCAGTACATCCAGCCGGTGTTCGCCAAGTACGCCGACCGCGTCTCGGCCCGCTTCTTCGACGCCGAGGCCTTCCACGCGCAGCACACCGACTTCGCCCTGCTGGAGACCACGGACCTCCGGGCGTACTACCACCTGATCGAGGAGCTCCGCGACACCCCGCTGATCGGCCGTCAGTACCTCGCCTTCACCGACATCAAGATCGGCATCGAGGACGGCTACCGCAGCTACGAGGAGTCCGTCGCAGAGTCCGCCACGACCGCAGAGCACGCAGAGCCCACAGAGCCTGCAAAGTCCGCCACGACCGCCGAGGAGATCCAGAAGTGACCACCGCCATCGCCGCCCCCGCCGTTGCTCCTGTCGTCGCTCCCGCCGGCCCTTCCGCCGACGCCTCCGCCGACGCGGACTTCGCCGCCATCGCCGCCGACGCCCACACCAACACCTTCCACCCCGGCGCCTTCGACTGGTCCCTCGCCCGCACCCCCGAGGAGCTGGCCTTCCTCTCCCGGCTCTGCTTCGAGGAGCCCGGCCACGAGGAGGCCTCGATCGCCTACCTCACCAAGGAGCTCGCCCAGTTGGCCGAGATCGAGCGGCACGTAGCCGCGGTGATGGCCCTCGTCCTCGCCGAGCTGCAGGCCGACGACTCCCCGCTGAACCGCGGCGACGACCTCCACTACGCGCTGTCCTGCTTCGCCGCCGAGGAGACCCAGCACGCCAACACCTTCTACCGCTACGTCCGCACCCTCTCCGGCCACGACCTCAAGCTGGGCGACAACCTCTTCGCCGAGCGCTTCGCCCTCTACCAGGGCCCGCAGTCGCCCTGGGTGAAGCTGGCGGCCCTGTGCTGCTCGGCGTACGTCGGCGAGTCGGTGATCACCGTCTTCGAGCGGCGCACCGAGCTGATGGACCCGCAGCACGCCCGCTTCTTCACGGACCTGCTGTACAAGCACGGCCTGGACGAGGCCCGCCACATCAAGGTCGACCACCTGGTGATGAACGTGGTGATCCCCGGCTTCTCCGACGCCGACAAGGCCGCGATGCGCGAGCTCCTGGACGCGACCGAGGACTACAACCGCGAACTGGCCGCGCGCTTCTCGGCCTCCGTCATCGGCGAGTTCGGCTTCGACTACACCGCGGGCAACGTCGCCCACGAGATCCAGATGCAGCTCACGCAGATGTTCGCCGCGCACTCCCACGGCGAGGACGGCGTGTACCGCTCCGTCGACGACGGCCTCGACCCCCAGGCCCGCCTTCTGATCAAGGAGTTCACCGATGCGGAGGCCGTCCATGTCTGAGACGCTCGCCCGGCCGGGACAGGCCGCCGCCCCCGCGGAAAGCCCCTCGGAAAGCCCCTCGGAAACCCCCGCGGTCTCTGCCAAGGCACCCGCCAAGGCACCCGCCAAGGCACCTGCCAAGGCCCTTGTCGCCAGCATCCTCCTCGCCCTCTTCCTCGCCGCCATCGACTCCACCGTCGTCGGCGCCCTCCTCCCGACCATCGCCCACGGCTTCGGCCACGAGACGCTCTACCCCTGGCTGATCTCCGGTTTCCTGCTGGCCAGCGTGCTCTCCGTGCCCTTCGCGGGCCTGGCCGCGGACCGCTGGGGCAGCCGGGCGGCCATGACCGCCGCCCTCGGCTGGTTCGCCGCCTCCTCGCTGGCCGTGGCGCTGGTGACGGACATGCCCTCGCTCATCGCGGCCCGCGCCGCGCAGGGCATCGGCGCCGGCGGGGTCACCGCCCTGTCGTACGTACTGATCGGCCAGGCCTTCGACAACGCGGGCCGGGCGAAGATGCAGGGCCTGCTCTCGTCGGTCTGGGGGCTCGCGGCCGTCGCCGGCCCGCTGCTCGGCACGGCGGTACAGGCCACCGTCGGCTGGCGCTGGCTGTTCGCCGCGAACGTCCCCCTCGCCGCCGTCGCAGTCGCCATGATCCTCAAGCACGGCCCGGGCACCCGCTCCGAAAACCCCGGCAAGGGCCCCGACCCGGTCGCGCTCACCACCTTCGCCGCCGCGCTCTCCGCCTTCCTCCTGCTGCTCGTCGGCCCCACCCTGCACCTGCGGGTGTGGTCCTACGGCGCCCTCGCCGCGGTGCTCGTGGCCGCCACCGCCGCGCACGTCCGCCGACTGTGCTCCCCCGGCCGTACGGGCATGGTGCCCGCGGACTTCGCCGTCCGCCCGGCCCAGCGCAACGCGGGCCTGGTCACCATCGGCGCGGCCGTGACGCTCTACGCGTCGGTGACCCTGCTGCCGCTCGCCCTCACCGCGTCCGGCAGCACCGGCAGCGGCACCGCGGGCCTGCTCGTCGCCCCCGGCGCCCTGGGCTGGGTCGTGGGCTCGGCGCTGACCGCCCGGCTGCTGCAGCAGCACTCCGCCCGGACGACCGCGATCGGCGGCGCGTTCCTGCTGGCGCTCGGCAGCGCCGTCCTGGCCGTCTTCCCGGGTACGTCGGTCGTCGGCGCCGCCGTCGCCGAGCTGCTGATCGGCGTGGGGACGGGCCTGGTGACCTCGACCGCCCTGGTCCACGTCCAGAACGCGGCCCCGGCCCACCTGATGGGCGCGCACACCTCCACGGTCACCCTCCTGCGCAATCTCGGCGCCGCCATCGGCGTCAACCTCCTGGCCACCGTGCAGACCACGGCCGCCCGCAGCCTCGGCGGCCCGCACGCCGACGCCGACGCCTACCGCGTCGCCTTCGCCGTCCTCACCGCCCTCGCCCTGCTGACCGCCCTGGCCGCGGCCCGGCTCCGGCAGACGCGTACGGCGGGCTGACGGGTACAGCGGACTGACGGGTACGGACCGCCCCGTCCAGCGCATCGAGCAGACCGGTCATGCCCCCGCGGGGAGCCGAGCACCAAGGCTCCCGGGCGGGGGCGGCACGTGTCCGGCGGAAAAACCGTCCACCAGGGCAAGAGCCCTTTCACCGAAGGAACCCGCCATGACCTCACGGCCCCGCAGTCTCCTCGCCCTCACCACCCCCGACAGCGCCCTCCGTCGCGCGGCCGCCATCACGGCGGCCCGGCTCGCGGCGCTGCTGCCGCCCGGCTGGTACGCGGACCTGCACCTCACCGAGGGCGGGGACATCCACGTACGGCCCGCCGGACCGGGCGGGGCCGGGGACGAGGCGCTGGCC
The DNA here is from genome assembly GCF_001445655.1 of Streptomyces roseifaciens. Lineage (NCBI taxonomy): Bacteria > Bacillati > Actinomycetota > Actinomycetes > Kitasatosporales > Streptomycetaceae > Streptomyces > Streptomyces roseifaciens. Next base: position 1,768,165 of record NZ_LNBE01000004.1, on the reverse strand, counting down.
GGCGCGCTCGGCCACCCGGCCCTGCAGGGCTGGCGACTCGCTCAGAACGCGGAGGCGGCACCCTGCCCCGCGTGCCCGGCCCCGTAGCCGGCGCACGCCACGCCGGCCTGCGGGGGTACGAGCCCCGTAGCGGCAGGCACGGGCACGGGCTCAGATCCAACCCCGTTCCTTCGCCTGAACGGCGGCCTGGAAGCGGCTGCTGGCGTCCAGCTGGCCCAGCACGTTGGCCACGTACCGCTGGAACGTCCGCAGGGAGACGCCCAGTTCACGGGCCGCGACCTCGTCCTTGTCGACCCGCGAGAGCACGTCCAGCACCTGCTTGTCGAGCTCGGAGAGCGGGTCCTCGCCGCCGCCGTCCACGGTGGCGATGTCCACGGCCGACTGCCAGGTGTGCTCGAAGAGGTCCACGATGCTGGTCACCAGGCCCGGTTGGCGCACGACGACGGCGCCGCGCCGGCTCTCCCCCGGGTCGAGCGGGACGACGGCCTGGCTCCGGTCGTAGATGACCATCCGCTGAACCGGTTCCTCGACGCAGCGGATCTGCGCCCCCGCCGATCCGAGCTCTTCCAGATAGGCCTTGGTCAGGGCGTCCTGCAGGGCCTCGCGCACGACGATCATCCGGAAGGTCAGGCCGCGGCGCAGACAGCGCATGTCGAGCGGACGGGCCGCCTCGATGTTCTTGACCCGCCAGGGCGAGCTGGGGTGGATCGCCATGACCTCGCGGTACGCGAAGAAGGCCAGCTCGTCCAGCCGGTCCCAGATCTCCTGGCCGCCGGTGACGTGCTCGATGTCCGCCGCCGGGGCCCGCACCCCCTGCCGGAACTCCTGCCCCAGCTCGGACACCGCCGATCTGGCCGCGTCCACCTGCTGCATCCGCGCCCGCAGGCCGGCCAGGGCGTCCTCGATGAGCCGCTCCACGCCGATGGCGGGGTCGACCGCCGTGCCCCCGCCCTCGCGGGTGTGCACCAGGCCGAGGCGGGCCAGCCGCTCCAGAGCGGAGCAGACCTCCGAACCGGCCAGCCCCAGCGCCTCGCAGATCTCCTCGACGGTTCCTTTCTCCCCCTTCAACAGGAACCGGTAAATACGCTCTTCTTCCTCAGTGACTCCCAAACACCCCAGGAGCACTTCATCCCCCCACTTCTCGGCAGCTCCCTACGATCAGGACCAATGGCCGATACTGGCACGGCTTTCCAGCCAGATGATCAAGCAGAGGAACGTTTGACCCTTGTTTTACTGCGGGCAGGTTTGGCCTTCACCTGCGGCGGAACCGCACGCCCCGGCCGGTCCGGCGCCATGGCGCTATTCGGCCACCGCTTCGATGATCGAGGCGAAGGCCTCCGTGGCGATGATCCGGTCCATCCGGAAGCCCGCCTCGCCGAGCAGCGCGCGGAACTCCTCCTCCGTACGCTCCCGGCCCCTCAGGCAGGCCAGCATGATGAGGTCCAGCCCCTTGGCGAAGTGCGGGTCGTTGCCCGGCGGCAGGATCGCGTCCACCGCCAGCAGCGTGCCGCCGGGGGCGATCGCCGCGCGGATCGCGCGCAGGATGCGCAGGCAGTCCTCGTCGTTCCAGTCGTGCAGGATGTGCTTCAGCAGGTAGACGTCGCCGCCGGGCGTCACGGCCTCGAAGAAGCTCCCGGCGTCCGTGCGCCAGCGGCCCGCGGTCTCCTTGACGTCCAAGAGGTGTGCGGCGACGGTCTGTTCCTGGTCGAACAGGACGCCCGACAGCCCGGGATTACGGGTCAGCACGGCCCGCAGGAAGCCGCCCCGGCCGCCGCCGACGTCCACGACCGTGCCGGTGGCCGGAAACGCATACGCCTCGGCGACGACCTCGTCCTCGGGGCCGGACATGGCGGCCATGCCCGTGTCGAACCGGGTCTGCGCCTCCGCGTCCGTGTGCAGGTAGTCGAAGAACGGCATGCCGTACGCCGCGTCGAACGGCGTCTCGCCCGTCCGCAGGGCGTCCTCCAGGCCCGCGGCCGAGCGCCGGAAGACCTCCTCGGTGAGCAGGATCATCCCGCTGTGCGCCGAGCCGGGCACGTCCGTGCGGAGCAGCTCGGCGGACGGGGTGAGGCCGAAGGCGCCGTCCCCGTCCTCCTGGAAGACGCCGCGCGTGGCCAGCAGCCGCAGCAACCGGCGCAGCGTCGGCCCGTGCAGGCCCGCGCGGCGGGCGAGCTCGTCGGGCTGCAGCGGGCCGCCGGCGAGGTGGTCGGCGACGCGGTGGACTGTCACGGCGCGCAGCGCGGAGGCCTGGAAGAGGCCGAAGGCGACCTCGCTCAACTGGGCTGCCCGGGCCGGGTGATTGGTGCTGGGATCGACGTCCATGTCCTCATCCCCTCGGGTCGGCTGCTTTGCAGGCTACGAGGGGAGGGAGGACGGGAACGTCGAATTCTCAACTATGGCCGAAGTGCGCTGCGCACAGGGCACAGCCCACAGCGCACTTCGGTGCCGGGCGGGGCCGGTGCCGGCCCGGTTTCGGCTCGGCGCCGGTGCCGGGCCGGGCCGGGCTGGGCTGGGCCGGCACTGGCGCGTGGCCCGTGCCCTGCCCTGCCGTGCCCTGCCGTGCCGGTCAGGCGCCGCGCAGGCCCAGCGGGCCCGCGATCTCCGCCTCCATGACGCGGCCCGCCTCCTCGGCGAGCTGCTCCTCCGTGGCCCCGGAGTCCGTGTCGAGGTCGCCCAGCTCGTCCAGCGGCTGGTCCAGGCGGACGTGGGCGACCAGGGACTGCAGGGCGCGGAGGGCGGCCGAGGCCGTCGGGCCCCAGTTGGACAGGTAGGAGAACTGCCACCACCACAGGGCCTCGCTGACCCGCCCGTCGCGGTAGTGGGCCATGCCGTGCCGCAGGTCGGTGATGATGTCGGCCAGGTCGTCGGAGATCCGGCAGGCGACGGGGGCGGAGCGCGGCACGTACGGGTCGAAGACCTCCGAGTAGACGTCCACGGGGTCGAGGAGCCGTGCGAAGCGCTCCCGCAGCTCGTCGACGTCCGGCTCGGGGCCCACGTCGGGCTCGTACCGCTCGTCGGGGAGGAAGTCCTCGTGCGCACCGAGCCTGCCGCCGGTGAGGAGGAGCTGGGAGACCTCCAGCAGCAGGAAGGGAACGGCACTGTCGGGCTCATCGCCGCGCGACACCTCGGCGACGGCGACGATGAAGCTCTCGATGGAGTCCGCGACCGAGACCGCGAAGTCGTCGGGGTCGCGCTTGGCGTCGTGCAGCGTTGCGTCAGACATCGAGAAGTCGTCTCCCTTCGAAGGCACGCCCGAGCGTGACCTCGTCGGCGTATTCAAGGTCTCCCCCCACGGGGAGGCCGCTGGCCAGCCGCGTGACCTTGAGCCCCATGGGCTTCACCATGCGGGCGAGGTACGTGGCAGTGGCCTCACCTTCCAGATTGGGGTCGGTGGCCAGAATCAGCTCGGTGACGGTGCCGTCCGCGAGCCGGGCGAGCAGCTCGCGGATGCGCAGATCGTCGGGACCGACGCCCTCGATGGGGCTGATCGCCCCGCCGAGCACGTGGTAGCGGCCGCGGAACTCTCTCGTCCGCTCGATGGCGACGACGTCCTTGGACTCCTCCACGACGCAGATCACCGAGGCGTCGCGGCGCGGGTCCTGGCAGACCCGGCACCGCTCCTCCTGGGCGACGTTGCCGCAGACCGCGCAGAAGCGGACCTTGGCCTTGACCTCGGTCAGGGCGTGGGCGAGCCGGCGGACGTCGGCCGGCTCGGCCTGGAGGATGTGGAAGGCGATCCGCTGCGCGCTCTTGGGACCGACGCCGGGCAGCCTGCCCAGCTCGTCGATGAGGTCCTGGACCACGCCTTCATACACGGATCGAATGCTCCTTCTCGGTCTTCTTCAGCTGTGGCGGGTGCGGCGGGGCCGCCGCCGGATGTGGCGGGGTGGCGGGACCGCCGTCAGAACGGCAGGCCCGGGATGCCGCTGCCGCCGCCCAGGCCCTGGGCGAGCGGGCCGAGCTTCTGCTGCTGCAGCTGCTGCGCGGCGGCGTTGGCGTCACGGACGGCCGCGAGGACGAGGTCCGCGAGGGTCTCGGTGTCCTCGGGGTCGACGGCCTTGGGGTCGATCACCAGGGCCTGGAGCTCGCCGGCACCGGTGACCGTGGCCTTCACCAGGCCGCCGCCCGCGGAGCCCTCGACGGGCGTACGGGCGAGCTCTTCCTGCGCCGCGGCGAGATCCTGCTGCATCTTCTGCGCCTGCTGGAGGAGCTGCTGCATGTTGGGCTGGCCACCACCGGGAATCACTGGTTCGCTCCTGGCTCTCGACGACGTTTGTCTCGGTAGCCCGAGCCTACGTGGTCGCCGCCTCCGGCGCCCCATGCCGGGCGAAGAAGAACGGGGGGCGCCCTGGGGCGCATGCGGCGCACCCGGGGATTCCCGCCCTGCTCCCTCTACCCGCGCTGTTCGCTCTGCTCGTCCAGCTCGCCCTGACTGGCCCTGTTCGTCGCTCTGCTCGCTCTGCTCGCTCTGCTCGCTACTCGTTCGCGATCTCTTCGATGACCGTCGCGCCCAGCTCTCGCACGATCAGGTCGTGGCCGGTCAGGGCCGTCTCGTCGAGGTCGGGATCGTCCTCGGCGGGCATGTCGTCCTCGGGGGCGACGGGCGGGGGCTCGGGCTCGCGGTACGCCTGGGCCGCCGGGGGCGGCGGAGGCGTGGGGGACGCGGGCGCCTGGGGCTGGTGGGACTGCGGCTGCTGCGGGGCGGCCGGGGCGGGGGCCGCGGGCCGGGCGGCGGGGGCCGCCGCGGAGGGGGCGTAGCCGCTGCCACTGCCGCCGCCGAAGCCACTCCCTCCACCACCGAAGCCGCTGCCTCCGCCGTAGCCGCCTGCGGGCGCGCCGGGGCCGGTGCTGCTGCCGCCCGCACCGCCTCCGCCGCCTCCCCCGCCGACGATCAGCTCGATCTTCCACTGGACCTGGCCCTGGTAGACGTCGCCGATCGCCTGGCGCAGGACCTCCTCGCTGCCGCTGTTGGCGAAGCTGTCGCGCGCGCCGGCGTTGGCGAAGCCGACCTGGAGGGTGGTGCCGTCGAAGCCGACGACCTCGGCGTTCTGGCTGAGGACGATCCAGGTGAAGCGGCGGCGGTTCTTGACCGCGTCCAGGATGGCGGGCCACATCTGGCGGACCTGGGTGGGATCGCCGACGGACCCGGCCCCGGACCCGCCGGAGGCGGCCGGGGCGGTGGCTGCGGGCACGGGCGCAGGGGCGGGCGCGGCGGGGGCCTGGTGTGCCGGCGGGGCCGGGTCCGTCGGCGATCCCACCCAGGTCCGCCAGATGTGGCCCGCCATCCTGGACGCGGTCAAGAACCGCCGCCGCTTCACCTGGATCGTCCTCAGCCAGAACGCCGAGGTCGTCGGCTTCGCCAACAGCGGCAGCGAGGAGGTCCTGCGCCAGGCGATCGGCGACGTCTACCAGGGCCAGGTCCAGTGGAAGATCGAGCTGATCGTCGGCGGGGGAGGCGGCGGAGGCGGTGCGGGCGGCAGCAGCACCGGCCCCGGCGCGCCCGCAGGCGCCTCAGGCCCCCGCCCCGGCCGCCTCCGGCGGGTCCGGGGCCGGTGCTGCTGCCGCCCGCACCGCCTCCGCCGCCTCCCCCGCCGACGATCAGCTCGATCTTCCACTGGACCTGGCCCTGGTAGACGTCGCCGATCGCCTGGCGCAGGACCTCCTCGCTGCCGCTGTTGGCGAAGCTGTCGCGCGCGCCGGCGGGGCGTGCGGCGGGGGCTTCCGGGGCGGGGGCCTGAGGCGCCTGCGGGGCCGGGGGTGCCTGGTGTGCCGGCGGGGCCGGAGGGGCCGGAGGGGCCACCGGGGACGGCTGGGCGACCGGGGCGGCGGGGACGGCCGGAGCGGGGGCGGCAGCGGGTGCAGGAGCCCCGGAGACCGCCGCGCGGGCGGCGGCCGGACCCGACAGCCCGGGGGCGGGCGCGGGCTGCCCGTACGCCTGGTCAGGGGCGTGCGCGCCCGGCCCCGGCACGTAGCCCGCTGCGGGGGCCATGGGAGCCGTCACGAGCGCGGCCGCACCGCGCTCCAGCTTGTCGAGCCGGGCCCGTACGGACCGCTCGTCGTCGTAGGCGGCGGGCAGCAGCACGCGCGCGCAGATCAGCTCCAGCTGCAGCCGCGGCGAGGTCGCCCCGCGCATCTCGGTCAGGCCCTCGTTGACCAGGTCGGCGGCGCGGCTGAGCTCGCCCGGGCCGAAGACGCCTGCCTGGGCCTGCATGCGCTCGACGAGATCGGCGGGGGCGTCCAGGAGGCCCTTCTCGACCGCATCGGGCACGGCGGCGAGGATCACCAGGTCGCGCAGGCGCTCGAGGAGGTCGGCCACGAAGCGGCGGGGGTCGTTGCCGCCCTCGATCACGCGGTCGACGACCTCGAAGGCCGCGGCGCCGTCGTTCGCCGCGAAGGCGTCGACGACGGCGTCGAGCAGCGAGCCGTCCGTGTAGCCCAGGAGGGACGTCGCCATGGCGTATGTCACACCGTCCTCGGCGGCGCCGGCGAGGAGCTGGTCCATCACGGACATGGAGTCACGCACGGAACCGGCACCGGCGCGCACGACGAGCGGCAGCACGCCGTCCTCGACGGGGATCTTCTCCTGCTCGCAGACCTCGCCCAGGTAGTCACGCAGCGTGCCGGGCGGGACGAGCCGGAACGGATAGTGGTGCGTACGCGACCGGATGGTGCCGATGACCTTCTCGGGCTCCGTGGTCGCGAAGATGAACTTGAGGTGCTCCGGCGGCTCCTCGACCACCTTCAGCAGGGCGTTGAAGCCCGCCGAGGTGACCATGTGGGCCTCGTCGATGATGTAGATCTTGTAGCGGCTGGAGGCGGGCCCGAAGAAGGCCTTCTCCCGCAGCTCACGGGCGTCGTCCACACCACCGTGGGAGGCGGCGTCGATCTCGATCACGTCGATCGAGCCGCGCCCGTTGCGCGCGAGGTCCTGGCACGACTGGCACTCCCCGCACGGGGTGGGCGTCGGCCCCTGCTCGCAGTTCAGACAGCGGGCGAGGATGCGCGCGCTCGTCGTCTTGCCGCAGCCGCGTGGTCCGCTGAACAGATACGCGTGATTGACCCTGTTGTTCCGCAGCGCCTGCTGCAACGGGGTGGTGACATGCTCCTGCCCGATGACCTCGGCGAAGGATTCAGGGCGGTAGCGGCGGTAGAGCGCGAGGGACGACACACGTACGACGATATCGGGCCGCACTGACAAGTGGTCTCGATCACATCTGCAGACCCCTGCAGCCCCCGGCACGAACACCGGACGCGCCCCCGTGGCGGGCCCCGGAAAACACAAGGGCCCCCCACGCACCCGCCAGAGCCCACTTACCCTTGCTGCCTTCCGGCCCTGGGGGAGTTCGGTGAGATAGCGCCACGTGAGGGGCTTGCCCCCAGCCTAGCGGATCCCGGGCAGTGCCCGTACCCGCTCCCCCACCTCCGGACCAGGCGTTCGCGAGCACCCCTCCGCGTCTTGTATTGTTTGCGGCGGAGGATTCGCCTAGAGGCCTAGGGCGCACGCTTGGAAAGCGTGTTGGGGGCAACCCCTCACGAGTTCGAATCTCGTATCCTCCGCCAGTGCCTCACCGGGCACGATGTCGAAGAGCCCCACCGCTTGCGGTGGGGCTCTTCGCGTTCCGTGGTCTCAGTTTTGGTCTCAGTTGCCGCCAAGGACCTTGGTCTGTCCGCGGCGGCGTGGAGGACCGTTCCGGGAAGAGCCTTTTCAGATCCAGCCAGACTGCCGTGGGCCACGGAGCCGTGAGGGGCGCATGTGGCGTCGCTGCGACACGCTCGAGTACGGAAGCTAGGCCCGACACAGAGGTACGTCCGCTTGTTCCCTGCCCGTCAACCAGTCGAACCACTGATCATCTTTGGTCGGCTACGGCAGAATGACGGTGTTCTAGGTTCGCCGCCGCGTCCCGCCGTCGACGTCTGCGGTCTCGGCAGAGGGAAGGAGGAGGGCGCCACAGGTCAGGCCACACCCATCCGGTCTCCCGGACGGGGCAAAGTGTCGGCTTACTCCGACTGGTCGACGCTAGGCGTTCGCCGTATCTCATGACCACTACTCCGCAGACGAACCTCGAGAAGGTGCTGGCGCGGCTCATCGACCGCAAGCCGATGCGCTCCGAGGCGACACTCCAGGCCGATGTCCGCCAGCTGCTGCTCGATGGCGGGCTCAACCTCGAAGAGAACGACCTGAGCGTCGACCTGGAGACCCAGGTCGGCGATGGCCGGCGCATAGATGTCGAGATCGGCTTCACGGCGATCGAGACGAAGAAGGACCTGCGGAGCGCCGCGATCCTCCGAGATGCTGTGAAGCAGCTCGGCGGATACGTGCGCACCCGTACGGAACAGGTCGGCCAGCGGTACGTCGGCATCCTCACAGACGGGGCCGACTGGCGCGCCTACAGCCTGTCCGGCGAGGAGCTGGTTCTGGTCAGCCGTTTCGAGGTGAAGCAGAAGACTCCGCCGACTGACCTGCTGAGGTGGCTGGAGGGCGTGCTCGCCACGGCAGAGGGAATCCGCCCGACGCCCGAAGCGGTCGAAAGCCGTCTGGGCGCAGAGAGTGTGTCGCACAAGCTCGACCGGGCCACCCTGACCGCCCTCTACGCGGAGCACAAGGACCTGCCCACAGTGAAGCTCAAGCGTGAGCTGTGGGCCAGCCTTCTACACAGTGCGCTGGGTGCCCAATTCAAGGACACCGATGATCTCTTTATCGAGCACACGCTGCTCGTGAACAGCGCCGAGATCATTGCGCACCTCGTGCTGGGCATCGACGTCACCGACATCCAGCCCGCCACACTCATGCTGGGACAGCGCTTCGAGCAGGCACAGATCTACGGGGTCGTCGAGTCCGACTTCTTCGGTTGGGTCATGGAGGTACCGGGTGGCGAGGGGTTCGTGCGCACGGTTGCCCGCCGACTCACCCGCTTCGACTGGGGAAAGGTCGAGCACGACGTCCTTAAGGTGTTGTACGAATCGGTTATCTCTGCGGAGACACGGAAGCAGCAGGGCGAGTACTACACCCCGGACTGGCTCGCCGAGAAGGTTGTCGCCGACACAGTGACGGACCCGCTGAACCAGCGGGTCCTGGATCCCTCGTGTGGATCTGGCACGTTCCTGTTCCATTCCGCACGCCGATACCTGGAAGCAGCCGAGGCCGCGGGCCGGCCCCTCCGCGAGACGCTGATCGACATCACAGATCACGTGGCGGGCATCGACCTTCACCCTGTCGCTGTTGCCCTCGCCCGCGTGACGTACTTGCTGGCCATCGGTCGCGATAGGCTGATGTCGGACAAGCGGGGCCCAATAAGGGTTCCCGTCTATCTCGGCGACAGTGTCCAGTGGGAGCAGCGCACAGACCTGCTGGACCACGGTCACCTAGTGATCCGCACGGGCACTGGCGGCCAGCTGTTCGAGAATGAGCTCCGCTTCTCTGAGGACCTCCTCAAAGACGCCGGCCGGTTCGACACCATCGTCAACGAGCTGGCTGACAAGGCAGTGCGCCGTACCCCGGGAAGTACACCCTCCTTGGCCACCCTCTTCAACCGACTGGCCATCTCCTCGAAGGACGACCAGGACGAGCTCACCGCGAACTTCAAGCTGCTCTGCCAGCTAGTCGACGAGGGCCGTAACCACATCTGGTCGTACTACGTGCGCAACCTCGCACGCCCGATGTGGCTCGCGCGAGTGGAGAACCGAGTCGACGTACTCATCGGAAACCCGCCGTGGCTGTCCTACCGCCACATGCCCAGCGAGATGCAGGACCGCTTCAAGGCGATGTCTCAGTCGCGCGGCCTGTGGCGGGGTGACGAAGTGGCAACGCACCAGGACCTCTCAGGCCTGTTCATCGCCCGCGCCATGCAGCAGTACCTAGCTGAGGGCGGCAAATTCGCGTTCGTGGTGCCGAATCCCGTCCTGGATCGCCCGTACTGGACGGGGTTCCGAGCCGGCGACTACCCAGATCCAAACGGTTCTGTAAAGGTCGCGTTCTCTGGTTCGTGGGACCTGCGTCGGCTGCGCCCCCACTTCTTCCCGCGGGGGAGTGCAGTCATCTTCGGGACTCGTATGAAGGTGGGCATCGGCGCCGAAGCCATCGACAACGACCCCATCCCGCTGCCCAAGAACACCGAGCGCTGGACGGGGAAGCTCCCCGGGGCAGGGGTGACCTGGGAGGTCGCCGAGAAGTGGATCACCCGAGAGCCTGCGGAAGTCCAGTACGTACGCGAGGGGCTGATCTCCTCGCCGTACAAGGATCGATTCTGGCAGGGCGCCACGATTGTGCCGCGTGTGCTCTATTTCGTGGAAACGCAGCAGGCTGGCCCACTGGGTCTTGGCGGTGGCCGCGTCGCGGTCCGGTCGGAGCGCAGCAGTACCGAAAAGAAGCCGTGGAAGGACCTTCCTGATCAGGAAGGGGTCGTGGAGACCGAATTCGTTCGCCCCGTCCTCCTGGGAGAGAGCGTCCTTCCATACCGGCTGCTGCCTCCGAGGAAGGCCGTACTGCCTATCGAGGGAGCCAAAACCCTCCTCCACGGTGAGCACCCTCGTCTGGACCTGTACCCGGATCTGGCGAACTGGTGGCGTGCCGCGGAAGAGCAGTGGATGGCTCACCGCAGCAGTGAGCGGCTGACCCTAATTGAACGCCTTGCATTTCACCGGGGCATGTCAATGCAGCTTCCCGCCACCCCCTTGCGCGTCGTCTACGGCAAGTCAGGCATGCACGTCTCCGCAGCGCTGGTGGAGGACCCGAATGCGGTCATCGACCACGTTCTGTACTGGGGCACGGTCGCCAGTCGCGAGGAGGGCATGTACCTGTGCGCCATCCTCAATACCCCTGCCCTGACTGAGGTTGTCCGTCCGCTCATGTCCTACGGCAAGGACGAGCGTCACATCGACAAGGCTGTATGGCAGCTCCCCATCCCAGAGTTCGACCCACTCAGCGCGACGCACAACCGCCTGGTGGCCCTCGGCGCAGCACAGGCCGAACACATCGCGGAGCTGGTCCTCGACGAGTCCAAGGGCTACGTGAAGCTTCGCCAGGTCGTCCGCTCCGTTCTTGCCGATTCCCCGGAGGCGGAAGAGCTCGACCAGTTGGTCCGTCTGCTCCTGGAGTGACGGGCCGATCCCTGGTCCAGGCCGTCAGATCGGCCCGGACCAGGGATGGGTCACCAGTCGTCCGTGTCGCCGTACTTCCCGGGGCACTGCGCGCGATCCACAGCTTGTGCACATGCCTCGGCAAAGGCAGTCTCCACGGCCGCCTTGTCCGTACCGCGCGCGTTGGCCTCGACCTCCTGGCCCGCACCGGGGAGCCGTGCCGTGCGCCAGACCGACGAGCGGCTGGTGTAGGCATCGGTTTCGAACTCCCAGGCTGGCACTGACCACTGTTCGGGGAGTGCTGTCGAATCGCGCTCTCCGCTGGGGAGGAACAGCGCACGGGCGTGGAAGACCACGGTCCGCTCAGGCATCCGATCACGGACCGCCCGTACGCCACCGGGGCCGTTGCGCTCCCAGCGCCCACGATCCCACTCCTCGACCTCGGCCGTTCGGTCCGGCCAGTCCTCGCTCCACTGGGCGACGACCTCGGCAGCATGCTCCCGCCGGAGGAAGGGCACGCGCCGCTCGCCGAGGCGGGCGACGTGGACCATCAGCTCAGCGGGGACAGGGCTCTGGCTGGCGCCAGACAAAGAGCCTCCGACCGCCTGGGCCGAGTCATTGCCCCAGAGGAGCCCGCCGATCTTGTCCGCGGTGTCCTTCAGGACCCGGCTGGTGAGGTGCTGGTAGCGACGCCGCATCCGCGCGGACTTGCCTGGCTCCCAGCCCATGATGGCGTCGACGACCGCGTCCGGGACGCCGAGGATCAGCAGGACGGTGGCCGCGGTGTGGCGGGCGTCGTGGAGGCGGCCGTCTCGGACCTCGGCAGCCTTCAGTAGCTCCTTCCACTTGTGGTAGTCGGTGTTGGGGTTCAAGGGCTCGCCGACCGGCGAGGTGAAGACGTAGCCCTTCTCGGTCCACAGGTCGCGGGCGAGGGCTCGCTCACGGGCCTGCGCCTCCTTGTGGCGGCGGAGGAGTTCCATCAGCTCGTCCGGAGCGCCGATGGGCCTCTGACCGGCGCGGGACTTCGCGCTCTTGGTCTCTCGCCGGGTGTTGATCTTCTGGGGGCAAAAGCCGGGCTTGCGACCGCAGCGATCACCGCAACCGTGCTTGTAGCGGGGCCGTAGCCGGCCACGCCGTACGCGGATCACGCCGAGCTCGAAGTCCACGTCGTGCCACTGCATGCCCAGGACCTCGCCCTGGCGAAGGCCGAGCGCCAGGGCGATGACCCAGCGGGCAGCGTTGCGGTGCTTGGCGGCCTCGGCGAGTAGGCGCTGGACCTCCTCGACCGTGTACGGCTCGACCTCTTCCTCTTCCAGGCGCGGGGCCTTGGCGATCGTGGCCGGATTGACGGTGAGGTGGGCGCGGCGGACCGCCTCGTTGAGGGCCGTGCGGACGGTGCGGTGGACTTGGTGGGCGGTGCCGGCGGCGCTGCCCGAGTCCTGCATCTTCTTGTAGAAGCGCTCCAGGTGCTCGGGTTGGAGCTTCTCCAGGCGGTGGGCGCCGAGGCCGGGGATGAGGTGGTGGTTCACCGCGACGCGGTAGCCGTCGATGGTGTTCTTCCTCGCCATCACCGCGGCGAACTGGCACGCCAAGAAGCACCACGCCCAACAAGCGGCAGCCGCAAGGCAAGCCGCTGAACATCTCCGCGCCGCCTACCAGGCAGCCGCCACCCAGCCCATGGGCGCCCTCCGGCAGCGAGGCCAGCGCATGGCCCTGCATGTTCAGCAACGACAGGCTGCATTCGTCCGCCAGGCGCTGCCGGAGCTGGCCGAACGGATCCTGGCCGAGCCCGGCTGGCCCGCCCTGGCCGCCACCCTCACCGACGTACAGAAGGCCGGACACGACCCGGCCGCCTTGCTCGCCGAAGCCACCCAACGGCGCGAGCTCGACACCGCCACCTCGATCAGCGATGTCCTCGTCTGGCGCCTACGCCGCAGCGCCCACCTGCCCGCCGCACCCGAGGCTCCGCACAAGCCGCCTACCCGCGGCGACAGGCGCACACCGCCTGCGGCACCCGCCGCCCAGCCGGCAGTCAAGACAGCAAGCGACTCAACCCGACGGCGCTGACCGGACAGAGCGGCTGTTGCGCCGACGCCGGGGGCGCCACGGGAGCGCTGTCAGGCGACAGCCGGAAGAGCCTGAAGCCGGTCGCGGAACTCAAGGACCGACGGCACCCCGACGTACGGCTCCAGGTAGTCGCTGAACTTCGTCAGCCGGACGTATGCCCGGTCGGAGCGGACGCGGTTCTCCAGCAGCTCCAGGCCGAGATTGGCGGCGTCCAAGGCCCCGTCCAGGTCCCGGGCAGCCAGGCGGGCCGTCGCCAGGCGGCCGGAGCGTACGGCACGGTCGCGCGGGACCGCTTGGTCCACCGCGATCGCGAGGGCGCTGGTGGCGCGCTCGGGGAAGCCGGAGCGGAGCATGATCTTGCCCTCGGTGGACTTGAGCTGTGCTTCCCCGTACCAGCCCAGCCAGTCGGGGCGGTCGCCTTCGGGGTGGGCGCCCCACAGGTCGTAGGCCCGGTTGAGCGACTTGCCGGCCGCCTCGTGCTGGGTGTCTCGGGACAGGGCTTCGGCTTGATGGAGGTAGAGGTAGGAGGCCGCCGCCGGCGGGAGGGCCGTCGGGGCGTTGCCGATGGCGGTGTCGATGGCGGTGTCGATGAGCTTCACGCGCGCGGCCGTGTCGCCTGAGTCGGAGATGTGGATGCCCATCTCGGCCAGGATGAAGGCGCCGAAGCCGTCGTCCTTCGCGCTGTGTGCGCTGCGGAGGGCGCCGACGTAGTAGCGCTGGCCGAGGGAGCGAAGACCCTTGTCGTAGGCCATCCATCCCGCGAGGTACGACACCCGGGCCGCCGTGGCGTACAGACGGTGTTCGACGGCGTCGGTGTAGCGCCCGTGGTCGAGGAGGCCGGTGATCAGGGCGAGGTCGCTGGTGGCCTGGTCCAGGAGGCGAGCGCCGCCCATCTGGTCGTCGAGCGTGCGGAGGGTGTCCACGCGCGCTTCGATGGTGGTCACCATCGCGTCGGTGACGCGGTCGCCGTCGAATGCCGAGGCGAACGCCTCCGGTGCGGCTGCCCAGTTGGCCGCGACACCCGTCAGCGCGGCACCGGTGATGGAGAGGAACCCCCGGCGATCCATGTGGCCGCTCCTGACCAGATCGGCAAATACCTTCACGGTACCGGCCGGAGTCCATGGGGCCACCAAGGCCGTTGACTCCCAAGCCGGTAGCCATCGGGGCCAGGCCGCCGAGCGTACGTGGTCCTCGGGAACGCCCAGCAGGTGGGCGAGCACCAACTGCGCGTCCGCGTCGGGTTCCTGCCCCTGCTCCCACTTCCAGACCGTCGTCCGGTTGGTGGCCAGCAGTACGCCCAGCTCGCCCCCGCGTTCGCACATGAGCCGGGCTAACTCGGCCTTGCCCCAGCCCTTGCCTTCTCGCACGTAGGTCAGCGGGTGCAGAGCCATCGGGTCAGACATCCCACCTCTCCCCTCAGGTCGGTAGCCAGGAGGTTACTCCCCGTGTGAGGAACGGGGGTTTCTCTCGTTGGAGAAACCCCCGGGAAACGTTCCGGGCCCGTGGTCCACGGCCGTTCACTGGGCCCCACGCCGTTCGGAGCTCAGCACCCGGGCAACCGGCTCCCCCGCCCCGCTCCGGACGGCTCCCAGGACCGCAGCCCGTCATCGGTGCCCCTCACGTGGGTGACGGGCTGCACCACCTCCGAGGAGATCGTGATGAGCCAGCCTCTGCCCGTACGCGCGCCCGGCGCCAGCGGACGCCAGCACACCGTTCCCGAGCGGCCGACCGGTCCGAGCCCGGTCCTCCGTGCCCGCGCCGAATCCGGCTGGGCGAGATTCCTCCGTCGCGGAGCGAGCGACGGTGAGGAGTCCGAGCGGTGAATCCGGTCGACTCCGAAGGCCGGGAGGACCACCCCCTCCTTCACCACCTGGTCCGCGACATCGCGAGCCGGGGCGAAGGGGAACTAACGGAAGTCGTCCACGAGAGGCACGGCGGCCGGCTCATCCGCATCGCCTACATCCAGCCCGCGAACGGCATCGGCTGGTCGACCGCCGCCGACAACATCGGGCCCGCCCGATGAGACAGCGCCTCGCTGTCCTGGCCTACGTAATCGCTGTTACCGCGCTCGTCGTCACGTTGGCCATCGCCGGAAGCCCGGACTACTGAGAAATGGGAGGAGCACCATGAGACGTACCGCGAACCGCGGGTTCAACCACCGCCAGGCCGTGACGGAGGAGTGGTTCCGCACTCGGGTTCTTCCCCGCGTATCCGGATTGCGGTTCCTCCCCTACCAGGTGCGGCAGCTGCGGAGCGAGCACCTTCCCGTGATGCTGCGCGATGAGGACCGGAAGAGCATGGCCCGGATCGCGGGGGATCTGGTGAAGGTCACCAAGCGGTGGCAGTGCCTGCCCTTCCACTACTTCCGCTACGGCGGATACCGGCGCGAGGTGTCCGCCGAACGAGCCTGCTCGTACCTGCCGGAGACGGCCCTGTTCCACCGGCTCCTTCCCCGCGTGAACCGGGACACGATCGACCTGGACGACAAGGCGTCCTGCAAGAAGATCCTCTCCGCGGCCGCCATCCCGCAGCCCACACTGATCGCGAGCGGCGACCACCGCGTCGGTGTGACGTCCGACGGTGAGGCGGTGTCGCTGCCGGACGTCCTCGATCGCGCTTCCGGCTTCGGGCGCGTGGTGGTCAAGCCCTCCCGCTACTCCAGCGGTGGATCCGGCGTCGTGATCGTGTGCCCTGGCGAGGACGGCTTCGACCTGTCGGCCTACGCGGAGCGGTGGGGTACGTGGCTCGTGGAGCAGCACGTGCCACAGCATCCCGACCTGGACGTGTTGAACCCGTACGCCCTCAACACGTTCCGCGTGATCACCCTGCTTCGTGACGGCGCCGCCGAGGTCCGGTACGTGATGTTGAAGCTCGGCGGCATCGACAGCAGGACAGACAACTCGGCCGTCGGCGGCATGCAGATCCGAGTCCACCCCGACGGGCGACTCGACCGCCACGGCTATGACCGGTACCTGAACGCCCACACCCGCCACGGAGTCAGTTCGGTGCCGTTCGCCGACCACCGGATCTCCCGCATGACGGAGGTCCGAGAGCTGGCCGAGCGTTGTGCCCGTCTGTTCCCGCAGGTGCCCTTCATCGGCTGGGACATCGCACTCACGCCCAGCGGACCCGTGGTCATCGAGGGCAACAGCAGCCCTTCCCTCGCACACATCCAGCGCACCCACGGCGGTGTCGCGCTGGAGCTCGTCCCCGCGCTCCGCTCCGTGATGGATCGCCCGATCATCTGACCAGGAGTTCTCGTGGAAAACCTGAAAATGCAGGCCCGCGCTGCGGCCGGCGATCTACTCAAGACGCTCAAGACGATGCCCGAGGTCCAGGCGCTCTACGTCCTTTCCTCCTCGGCCGTCGCGCCGCGCAACGTTACGCGGTTCAGCACGGACTCCGACTTCGACCTGGCCGTCGTCCTCGACGTCCCGATCAAGGAGGACGAGTGGAGGCCGCGGCCGGCGGACACGTACGCCCTGGTCCGGGACCGGCTCCCCGCCTGGGTCCCGGAGTTCAGCTTCCACCTGCCCGTGCCCTGGGGGCGCATGGAGGTCAACGTCCATCAGCTCCTCTTCCAGTACGAGGCCGACCCGCGCACGACGTGGAACAGCGACAAGTGCGACGCCTACGGGAACAAGGGCGAGCCGCTGTTCGACCGCGAGAACGCCTTCGAGACGCTGATCTCCCATAAGACGCGGGAGCAGCTGGAACGGCTGGAGGGCGAGACCCACCGGCTGTACAACCGGATCACCTGGGACGTGCGTGAGATCCCGCTGCGCATGGCTCGGCGGGTCGGCGTGCCCACGGGCCACTTCGTCCTGTCGGGGGCGCTGGACGAGGTCGTGGACTGGATGTACGCCCGCTCGGGTCGGCTGCTGCCAAACATGAAGTGGAAGCTGTACTCCCTCGGTGCGCTCGGCCTGATCAGCGGCGAGCAGGAGAACCTGCTGATCGAGGCCCAGCAGTGCAACCCGCTGTCGATGGTCGACCTGGAGCGGCGATGCGAAGCCCTGGGGGAGTTCTGCCAGTCCGCCGGGATGGACCTGAGCACCGGCGCGATCGCGACCGTGCGGAAGGCTTACCAGCAGGCCAACCACCACCTTCTCGGGGACGAGGCAGCGGCTTTCGCCACCCTGCCATCCCCGGGATTCGTACCCTTCGGCGGGCGCGGCGGTTCCAGTTAGACGCTTATGTCCGGGCTCAGTACGCTGCGTGATCCGCTTACACAGGAGGCATGATGTCGATCAAGGTCCACAACACGCTCACCAACCAGTCGGAGGAGTTCCGCCCCGAGCGGGAGGCCGAGGTGCGGATGTTCGTGTGCGGACCCACCGTCTACGGCCCGAGCCACGTCGGGCACGCGAAGACATACACGCAGTTCGACTTCATCGCCCGGTACCTGGAAGTGAGCGGGTACAGGGTCACGTACCTCCAGAACATCACCGACGTCGATGACAAGATCATCCGGCGGTCGGCGGAGGAGGGCGTCCCGCCGGAGGAGATCGCGGCGCTCTTCGAGAAGCAGTACCTGGAGGACATGGCCGCGCTGGGGAACACTCGCGTCGACGTCCACGCGCGGGCCCACGACCACATTGACGGGATCGTGGACCAGATCAAGCGGCTGATCGAGCGAGGCCACGCCTACCAGCTCGACGACGGCTGGTACTTCGACCTGGCCTCGTTCCCCGCGTACGGCAAGCTCTCCGGCCGCACCGACCTGCGGCCCGAGGACTCGGTGTCGCGGATCGACGACAACTCGAAGAAGCGCAACCCGGGCGACTTCGCGCTGTGGAAGGGCCGCAAGGACGGCGAGCCGTTCTGGGAGACCGTGCTTGGCCCGGGCCGGCCGGGGTGGCACATCGAGGACACCGCGATCACGGAGACGTTCTTCGGACCCTCGTACGACCTGCACGGTGGGGCCGTGGACCTCATCTTCCCGCACCACGAGGCTGAGGTGGCCCAGATGGAAGCCGCCTCCGGGATCGAGCCGCTGGCCCGCTACTGGATGCACACCGGTCTGCTGCGTGTCGACGGCGAGAAGATGTCGAAGAGCACCGGCAACTTCCTCACCATCCGCGACGCCCTCGCCCGGACGGACTTCCGTACGCTGCGGCACGCTTTCCTCTCCCAGCACTACCGCTCCTCCATGGAGCTGAGCGACTCCACGCTGGAGCAGGCCCGAGGGGCACGCCGCCGGATCGAGAACTTCGCCCGGACCATCGACCCCGCGCACACGGACAGCCAGGCGAACGCCGCACGCGCCGCCGATGCCTGGAAGGAGATGCGTGAGCGCCTGGACGACGACTTCGACACCCCCGGCGCCCTCGCCGTCCTGTTCCAGTACATCCGCGAGCAGAACCGCATGGAGGAGCCGGCCGGCCCGGCCGCTATGCGGCTGATCGAGGACGTGAACAACCTCTTCGGCACCTTCGACATCACCGGCCCCGCCCAGAGCGACGCCGCCGTCGACGAACTCGTGAAGGAGCGCGACCGGCTCCGTGCGGCGAAGAAGTTCGCCAAGGCCGACGCGATCCGAGACCAGCTCACCCAGCAGGGCGTGATCCTCGAGGACTCGCCCGAAGGCACCCGTTGGTGGAAGGAGCCCACCTCATGACTTGGAAGAGCCGCTTACCGCTCGTCGTAGAGAGCGCGATCCCCCTCAGCCTCTGCGGAGCGCTGATGGACCACGTGAAGAACCACACCGCCCGCCCGCGTACCTACCAGGGCGTCATCGACGAATCGCTGCGCAAGAGCGAGTACGTCGAGATCCCGACGCACCTGGAGGAGGCGGTCATCGCCCACTGCGCCGCCCACGTGCGCGGCCACTTCGAGATCGCCCCGCAACGGATACCCACCCAGCCGGCGGTCGTCTACCGCTACGGCCCCGGCGTCGGCTTCGTAGCCCACCACGACGAGGTCACCGACATCGAACGCGAGCGGGCCCGGACCAACGGACAGCCCGTCGTCGGCGGCGACCTCACCCTCGTGATCTGGCTCAACACCCCTGACTCCTACGGCGGCGGCGAGCTGTTCTTCGAGAACCCCGCCCAGGAGATCAAGCCGCCCTGCGGCACCCTGGTCGCCTTCCCGGCCACCCGCGACCACATCCACGGCGTACGGCCGATCACGAGCGGCGAACGCGTCACCCTCGTCGTACGCATCGATGCCGAACGCCTTTGAGCACAGCTCACTTGCCCTGCCAGAGCGGGCAGCCAAGATGCCAGGATGAGCGGCATGACGACGATCGACGGTGAGGTAGCGCCCGGGTTCGAGCCGGTCCGCGAGGCGTTCATGGAGAACTTCACCCAGCACGGGGACATCGGCGCGGCCGTGTGCGTCTACTGGCACGGCCGGCCGGTGGTCGACCTGTGGGGTGGCGTCGCAGACCCCAAGACCGGCCGTCCGTGGACACGGGACACCCTGCAACTGGTCTACTCGGCGACCAAGGGAGCCACCGCGACCGCGGCGCACATGCTGGTCGAGCGCGGACTGCTGGACCTTGACGCGCCGGTGGCGAAGTACTGGCCGGAGTTCGCGGCGAACGGCAAGGCGGACATCCCCGTCCGCTGGCTCCTGTCCCACCAGGCCGGCCTGGTCGCCCTGGACCAACCGCTGCCGCTGGCAGAGGCACTGTCCTGGGAGCCCATGGCAGTAGCGCTGGCGGCGCAGCGTCCCCAGTGGACTCCGGGCACCGCACACGGGTACCACGGCCGAACCTGGGGCTGGCTGGTCGGCGAAGTGATCCGCCGGGCCTCCGGCCGCTCACCAGGCCGCTTCTTCGCCGACGAGATCGCGCGCCCGCTCGGACTGGACTTCTTCATCGGCCTGCCGGCGAGCGAGCGCGACCGGGTCAGCCGCATGGTGTACCGGCGACCGGCGGTAGACCTTACGACGGTGCCGGCCGAGTCGGTCCCCGAGGAGCTCCGCGAACAGGTCGCCGCTTGGCGGGACCCGAACTCCTTCAGCAACCGGGCGTTCGCGGTCACCGACCCGGCCGCGATCGACTTCGACTCCCCCGAGGTGCAGGCCGCGGAACTCCCGTCCTCCAACGGCATCGGCACCGCACGGGCACTCGCCCGCATGTACGCCGCGCTGATCGACAAGGTCGACGGCGTGCGCCTGCTCGCCCAGGAGAGCCTCTCCTTGGCGATCCAGGAGCAGGCCAACGGAAGGGACCAGGTCATGATGATCCCGAGCCGATTCAGCACCGGATTCATGCTGCCCACGGAGGGCAACCTCATGACCGGCCCGAATGCCTTCGGTCACACCGGGCGCGGCGGCTCACTCGGCTTCGCCGACCCCGCACACGGCATCGCCTTCGGCTACGTCATGAACCACATCATCAGCGGCTCGGACGATGCGCGCGCGGCTTTGCTGACCGAAGCAGTCCGGAAGTCGCTGACCAGATCAGGGTGATCATGAGGAGCGCCGCCCTGTAACCCGATGAGAGGGAGTGTCGTGAGTTTGCTGCCGACCGCCACGAGCACCGACGTCCAGGAACAGCAAGCCCGTGTCGCGGTCCTACCCGTCGGGTCTTTCGAGCAGCACGGCCGCCATCTCCCGCTGATCACCGACACGGCCATCGCGTGCATCATCAGCCAGGAGATAGTCGATGCCTACCGCGTTCACCTGCTGCCGCCGATCACGATGTCGTGCAGCCACGAGCACGCCGCATTCCCCGGCACCGTCAGCATCAGCGCCAAAACCCTCTACGCCGTGATCGACGACATCCGAGCGTCCCTCGCCCGCTCCGGCATCCACAAGCTGGTGATCGTCAACGGCCACGGCGGAAACTACGTCCTGTCCAACGTCGTCCAGGAAGCCAACGTCGACGGGCCCGCCGTCTCCCTGTTCCCCCTCGGAGTTGACTGGGACCGAGCCCGCGACCACGGCGACCTCGTCTCCGACCGCCACGCCGACATGCACGGCGGCGAGATCGAGACGTCCATCCTTCTCCACGCGGCGCCCGAACTGGTGCGGGACGGGTTCGCCGATGCCGACCATGACGGCGGCAGCCGTCCCTTCCTGCTGGTTCAGGGCACAAGCGCGTACACCGAGACCGGTGTGATCGGCTTCCCATCGCACGCGACAGCAGACAAGGGCAAGGCCGTACTCGCCAGCCTGGCCGACAGCTTCGCGGGTCACCTGGAGATCCTCGGCCTCAGTGACTGAAGCCAGCCATCACCTGTAACCGAAGGGTCCCGCTTTGACTTCTGCGCCACAGAGCTTCCCAGTCGGCTCGATCGTCCTGTACCTGGGGAACCGCGCCAATGTCACTGGTCACGCGGCCGACGGCAACGTCGAGATACAAATGCTCAGCACCGGAAGCGAGCTATCCATCCCTCCGGACAGACTGACCTCCCTGACGCCACCTGCTGCTGCGCGGCCACCACTCTCGCGGGCTGGCCTGTTCGCCGGTGCCGGACTCATAGCCGTCATCGCCTTGGCATTCCTTATTGACTCCGGTGGCAACGACCCGGACGAGGCCGCTTCGGCGACGCCGCACGTGTCGGCGGTACCTCCAGCACCGAGGAGCCCCTCAGCGGTTTCGCCAACGACTGCGGCGACACCACAGGCCGGTGGCACACCCACCCCACGTGTGTCCCCCAGCTACGGTGCCGGAGTGCCCGCATGGGTGAAGCGCGTCCAGGACGTCGAGGCGGCCTACATCCTGCCCGGCAACCCTGATGAAGAAGACCCAGCCGACCGCAGGGACTCAGTAGTGATCAAGTACACCAGCGGCGACGCCGGCCAACGCTGCACGGCGATGCGGGCACTGGCCGGGACCGAGCACGGTGTCATCGCCTACACCCCGACCGGGATGGCAGTGGACTCGAACGACTGCCTCAGCGTAGACCTCAGTCCCTGATCGGCCGCGGTTCCCTAGGCTCAGTTCTGGTCTCATTCGCGTCCGTGCGGGCCCGTCCGTGCGGGGCCGCACCGAACGCTGCGCCGCAGGTCAGGACGCCCCTGACCCCCGTACGAACATTTGGTTAGAGGGTGGCCGTCTGCACGACGCTCCCGCTGTCACCACGGCCGAGGCGGCCAGCCGGAGTGCACCACCGACAGTTCGCGTCCTGGCGGGGGTCTTGCAGATCGCGCTGGCGAGTACGGGGGCGATGAATGACGGCGGCATGATCGTGGTCGTCATCATGCAGGCCGGTGGCGGCCAGGACGAAGTGGTTGAGTGCCTCGGCAGCTGCGAGGGTGTTGAGTGTGATGACGCTGGGCGCCGGGACACCCGGGACGTAGCGGGCGGCGTCCCGTTCGGCTTTGGGGTGCATGTCGATCGCGAGCTGAGTGGAGTCGATGAGCCGATTGCACCACAGGCAACCGTCGCCGGGGAGCATGATGCGGGTGGCGGTGTGGATCTGGCCGACGTAGCCGGCGGAATCGACGGGGATCTTGACGCCTACTTGGACGGCTGGGATGAGGAACTGCTGGACGGTGGCGTTGACCCAGTGGCGGGCGGATGCGCTGTCGGCGGCGAGGAAGATCCAGTCGCAGAGCGCCAGCTCCTTGAGGGCCTCAGGGTGCTCCACGCGTGTGGCCTTGGGAATCAGACGAATGCGGGGATTGGCGCGCTGCGCGTTCCGGGCCGCGAGGTCGGTCTTGAGCAGGCCGATGTCGTCCTTTCCTGCAGCTACGAGGCGAGGCAGGTTGGTGGCCTCGATGGTGTCGTCGTCGATGAGGACGAGCGTGCCGACCCCCAGGCGGGCAAGTTCTTCGACGAGGATGCTGCCGACACCGCCCAGGCCGACGACCGCAACTCGGAGCCGGTTCAGCGTCTCCTGCCCGACGTCGCCCAGGAGCCGGGCCTGCCGATCGTGGTCCGGCCCGGCGGGTGTTGCAGTGGCCGGACAGGGGCGGAGGCGCAGCAGATTGCCTCCCGGGATCACGGTCTCGGCCAAGGGTGTGCGGCTGCCGTCGGCAAGCCAGAGGTCCCCCGCAGCGGCGTGTGGGGTAAGGACGAGCCCACCGACCGTCTGTCCGGTGATCTGCCGCAGGGCCGGATACCCACGCTCATGGCTCGCGGTGTCGACGGAGGAGAAGCGAACCCGATCCAGCCCCCCATGGGCATGGACCGCAAGGTAGGCCGCAGATTCGTCACGGGCACGGACTGCCGCATCCCGGACAAACGATGGGGCGAGAGCGCGGTGGCCGTACTCGCCGGGGATGTAGTCGGTGTCATTGGTGGCCGTGATCAGGTCATAGGCCAGCAGCCGCGGGCCCCGCGCCCCTTCGGCATGGCCGGCCAGCAGCACGGCCCCACCGCCGGACGGGAACAGATGCGCGGACAGCTCCGTCCAGAGGCGGTGGGGGATGGTCAGACTCCATCCCTCGGCGGGCGGGTTCACTGGTCGGCGAGCCACCGGCGGATCCTTTCGGCCTTGAGTGCCGCGCTGTCGACGATCGCGTCTCGACGGTTGGAACGGCGGGAGATCTGCAGTGCGGGCTGGCCGCGCCAGCCCGTCGACTGGACTGCCGGTCCATGGGACTGCCCGTCCGTACGGGAAAGCGGCCCGACGTAGTGGGGGTAGACGTCGGCGTCCGGGTAGGCGGCGCTGATCTGGAACCCGAGCCAGGTGACAGCCGGAGCGTAGGAGGGGCCGACCGACACGTCTTCGACGGTGACGAACACACCACCAGTGCCGTCCGGAACCACCTCGACCGGGTGACCGGTGAACTGGGCCCGGACGGCCTCGACGGCTTCGGTGATTGCCGAAGCGAGGGTGTTCACGAGTTGTCGTCCGGGGGCACAGCCAGGAACTCCTGGTTCGGGTGGACCCGGATCTGCTCGTCGTCGTCGACGACCTCGTAGCGCCCGTTCCCCCGCTTGACCGACAGCTGGAAGCCGGTGTCGATCGGTACGCCCTGGGCGATCGCTGCCTGCTTGATCTCCAGGCCAGTGAGCTCACGGCTGGGCAGGATCACGGGCTGGTTGTTCACGGTGACCGTGACCTGGACGGGGCGGCGCTCGTTCTGGCCGGCCGTCGGCTCGATGGCGGTGTCCATCGCGTTCCTCGTTTCTGGTGTACCGGTGCCGCCTGGTCAGAGGCGGGCACGCCTGCGTTTCGAGATCTTCGCATCGTTTGAGATGTCGAACACTCGCGATCACGCTAGCACGGGGTGTTTGAGATGTCGAACACTGATAGAAAGGAGGCAACACCCCCACACCAAGAGGAGGAGGGCGATGGCCAGGAACCGCGTGAACGTGGCCGCTCTGTACGCGGCCCTCGATGCCGCGCGGACCACGAGAGGACTCTCGTGGCGACAGTTGGCAGGAGAGGTGGGCGTCAGCCCTTCAACCATGACCCGGCTAGCCAATGGCCACCGACCGGACGTGGACGCCTTCGCCGCCCTCGTGCAGTGGCTCTCCCTGCCGGCCGAGAACTTCATGATCGATTCGGGCGGCGACGCCGAGGGCAAGCCCACCGCCGAGCCGGAGCTGCTGGTGCAACTCGCCCCGCTCCTGCGCGCCCGCAGCGACCTGGGTGAAGAAGACGTGCGGTACCTGGAAGAAGTGATCGGAGCGGCAATGCGTCGGTTCGCCTCCGACCGCGACTCCCCTGTGGGGTGAGCATGGGATCTCGGTGGACCAAAAAGGCGCTCGAAGAACTGGCGCTCGAGGAGCGTCGACGGATCGAAGTCGACCTCCACGACCCCCTAGACCTCACGCGCCTGACCGATGAGTGGGGTGTCCGCGTGTACGGCCTGAGCGACCTCGCCGCTCACGGTTGCTCACCGGCGGCGCTGGAGTACTTCAGTTCCGCCGGTGCAGGAAAGTGGTCCGCTGCCCTGGTCCCGGCAGGGACAGGCTGCTTCATCCTCGTGAACTCGTCGCATACACCGCAGCGGCTCCGATCGAACATCGCGCACGAAATGGGGCACCTCCTTCTTGAGCACGAGTTCACTGGCGTTCTGGTCAGCGATGGCGGGTGCCGCAGCCTGGACCCGGCGATGAAGGTGAAGGAGCAGGAGGCACACGACCTCTCCGCGGAACTCCTGATCCCCAAGTCCGCCGCGATCAAGGCCGCGTTCGACAACCTTGCCGATGACGAGGTCGCTCAGCGCTTCGATGTGAGCATCGAGTTCGCACGAATGCGCATGAACGCCTCGGGCGCCAGGAAGATCGCAACACGGTCCAGAGCCAAACGCCGGTAGGTTGGGCCACACCACAGCAGGATGACCCAATGACCAGCCGCCCGTTATGCACGGGCAACGGCAGCCATCCGAAGCACCGGCCCACGTATTCATCGTGGATCGGCAGGGCGGGGTGAAGACACTGCGGTGGACAACCGTGTGGAGCATGACGTGTAGCCCGCAGGAGGGAAGACAGCGATGGACATCTTTGACAAGTTGTCGAACGGCAGCAGTGGTGGGTCCGCTGAGACCTGTCCGTGGTGCAGCACATCGTTGATCGGCGCGGATAAGGGCGGATGGGCTGAGGGCCGCTTCGAATGTCCGAACTGCGAGGGCGGCGTGTTCTTCATGGAAGACGGCCAGCTCGTGGATTCCATGCAGCGGAGCAAAAGCAGTGGAGGCGGCACTTGCGAGATGTGCCAGTCGTCGTTGTCTGGTGGCGTGAGCTACCTGCCATATGAGGATGGAAGCAACTCGCTTGCCTACATCAAGTGTCCGTCGTGCGGGCATGAGAACGTCCGCGCCGGGTTCGGCGAGGACGACTAAGAGCCTGGTGCAACAGGCTCGAACGCCAGAGACGAGAGCGACCGAGCAGTGTGGGGCGTGGACTTCCCGACGCGAGGTTCTGGACCGCACCGCGGCCTGGGAATCATGGACACCCGTTTCAGGTGGAAAGCCCCAGGCGTTCGAAGGGTCGATGCCGGAGCCGCCGAACGCGGCACAGGCTGCCGAGTCACACCGCGCCTTGGTCTCAGTTTTGGTCTCGTTCACCCCCGTCCAGAGGGGTCCGGCGCTCGCCCCGGACTTCCCTACGCCGCAGGTCAGGACGCCCCCGACCCCCGCTGGACCGCCGTACGAACATTTGGAAAGCGTGTTGGGGGCAACCCCTCACGAGTTCGAATCTCGTATCCTCCGCCAGTGCCTCACCGGGCACGTTGTCGAAGGGCCCCACCGTTCGCGGTGGGGCCCTTCGACGTGCGTGTCTCAGTTTTGGTCTCAGTCGGCCGGAAGCCCCCTCACCCGGCCGCGGGCGAACGGATTGGCACGCTACGCCTCCCAGCCGGCCGTGTGGCCCTCGTCACCGGCCAGGGCGCGGAAGATCTTGGCGAAATCGACAGGCTTGTCGGTGGACAGGTTGATCACGCGGTTCGAGACGGCCGAGGGGCCCGGCGCCGATCCCGTCTCGCCACTGACCGTGACCGTACAGACCTGCTCCGGGTGCGGCGCGGACGAGACCGTACGCGACGCGGAAGGCCGGCCGCCGGTGCCCTTCGGGAGCCGGCCTATCTCCCGATAGCCCCACCTGGGCCTGTGGCACCTCACATGAGTCTCCGGACACCGGCCTGTCCGGCGGCTCGCCCGTTTCCGCCAGGGCGTCGGGCTGCCCCCGGCGCGCGTTGCGCGCAGCACCCGCAGTTGCTTGACCGCGGCGCGGTGAGCCCGCGACGAGGGGCTACGCAAGGGGCTTTCGCGGTGAGACGCCGGAGCGTGGAGGTATCCCGGGTGGCGGGAGCGGTGTGGGGGCGCTCGCTCGTTCGCGTGGTCGTGGCGTTCTTGGGATCGGCCGACGAGATGGCTGGGCAGACCGTGGTGCGTGGCCCCGTGCGGGTCCGATGCCGCAGAACAACTTCCCTTGCCCGTCACGGCCGGAAGACTCCCGCCAGCGCTGCCGTGATGGCAGTGACCGGGCGCCGTCCGGCTGGTCCGCATCCCGTGCCACGCGCCCCGCGGGGCGTTCGAGAGGGGCCGGTCCGTCTCTCCGGCTTCTCGCCAGTTCATGCCCGAGCAACCCTCCGGAAGGAATCCCGCCATCGTGAAGTTCCGTCGTGCCGCGTCCACTGCCGTGGCCGCTCTCGCTCTGGTCCTCATGCTGCCTGGTTCATCGGACGCCGCCACCGGCACCTTCAGCTACAAGGCTTGGGACAAGACGAGCGAGACCTTTAAGAGGTTCGCTCTGACCGACCCGGCGAACGAAGACACCAAGCCCTGCCACGACATCCCGGAGTCCGACGACCCGGACACGGAAGATACCTCCAACGCGCCGCACAACCAGACCGACATGTATGCCCACCTCTGGTTCGAAACCGGCTGCAAAGGCGACCACATGATCCTGAAGGCGAACGGGGAGCTAGAGGACGACGTGCCCGAGAACCAGTTCCGTTCGGTGTACTTCAGCGAAACCATCTGACCCGCCAGTCGGCCCCAGCGGCTGCGGCATGGCGCCCAGGGGCACCCCCAAGCGTGCAGGTGGGTCGAGGTTCCCTGGCCCGCCGTGCGGCATTCCCTGGAACCGGCCGGCAGGCAGGGGGCGCGGGGCGACAGGCCTCGCGCGGGGTGCGCACCGCCGCGCGCTGCCAGTGACACCGCAAGCGACGTAACCGATCGTCGCATTGTGTGGTTACCGAACCGAGTGGCTGGAAGCTCATATTCCGGTCCGATGTTTCGCCCGTGCTCGCCGACTCGTGAGGAAACGTTATGACCTCGACCTTCCGGGCCCGCCTCTCCGCCGCGGCAGGTGCCGCGGCCCTGATCGCGGGCGGGGCGGTCATCGCCGCACCGGCCGCCCACGCCGACGGCCCCGCCTGCGCGGGGTACCTGGCCGCCAGCCCCTCCCCCAACCGCACCAACGACCTCAACAGCATCGGCTGCTTGCTGGGCAGCTCGAACCTGCCGCTGGCGGAGCAGCTGTGCAACACCGTGCAGGGCCCGGTCGCCCAGGTCCGGCCGGACCGCGCTGCCGGCGCCTGCCGGCTCGCCTGACCACCCGCCCTCAGCCGGCACGCAGGCCCGCGCCCCCTCACGGGGCGCGGGCCTGTCATGCGCGACCGCGCCTGCGCGGTGGCCCCCGAACGTGGCGATCGGGCGCTCGGTGAGGCGGTAAATCCCCCTGAACACGGTCTCCGTGCTGTAGCGGGGGCGTTGATCAGCAAGCGGGCGACTTCGCGGGGGCTGAGGCCGGCGGCGTGCTCGCGGAGGTCGGCCATGTCCCACGATCCGTACAGGCTCGCGGTGTCGTGGGCCAGGTACAGCGGTGCGATTCCATCCGGCCCGGTCGTCACGCGGCATGGGTACCCGGGCGCGGCCTCGACGAGGAAGTAGTCCGTGGGCCACTGCTCGGCGAAGCCACGGCCGACCTCCAGGTCGGCGGGGCTGACGCTGCGGGGGCCCGGGTGAGCGGCAGGGCGGCCGCTCACCCGTTCCCGTACGACGAGCAGGGTCCGGGTGCCGTCCGTGACGGCGGTCCGCTCGATCATGGGGTGGTCGAACGGGGTGATCCCACTGGTGCCATCGCTGGTGACGTACCGGCGACCGTCCCACTTCCACGAAGTGCTCGCGTACGGGGTGAGGCGCAACGTGATCAAGGTGTTCCCTTCCCTTGCGGTCAGGCCCGGGGCCCGGCATGTGCACCGAGCCCCCGGGCGCGGGGCGTGATCAGATCAAGTGGCCGTCGTGTCGTACGTCTTGGCTCCGTCCGAGGAGCCGGCGGCCTTCTTGTACTGGTGGCACTCGCCCGGCGTCCGAACCCGGCGATAGGCCTTCGTCGTGAGCAGCTTCTCGAAGCTGGTGGTGCGCCGGGCCGGTGGTACGAGGTCGTCCACTGTTGCCTCCACAGCGCTGCACCGGCACGGAGACCGTCCCTGTGCCGTCGTGCACTTGCCGACCCGACCCGGAAGGAAGGTGCATCAGCCCGGGGCCGGGACGGGAGTCCAGTCGACTGCGTCCGGGCGGCGGAGATGCCGGGGGCCGCCTCGTCCTTACGCTTCGTGCCGCCGAGGGTGAGCGTGCCAGTGGTGGCGTTCGTACGCCTGGTCGGCGGGTCAGACCGGCGCTCGGCGATGTCCAGCGCTGCGCCTCCGAGTGCCCGGTAGTCGGCGGAGATCCGAGCACCGCATCGGCAGGCAGTCACCCCGCCCTCGCTCGTACACAGCTCGGGCGGGTGCACACAGCGCACAGGGCCACCGGAGCCGCTCAGCCGGGGTCCGCTGGTCACGGCCCCGTCCAGTCGAATGGTCCGGTGCCCGGCCTTGACCGCCTCCTGCTGTCGCCCACCGCGATCCCGGCTCCGCAGCAATCGGTCCGTCCGCCACAGCCACCACGCCAACGCAGCCACACAACCCACCGCAGCAACTGCCACGAGGTACAGCCAGACAGACGACCAGAACACCACAAGCACGACCAGGAGCAGCCCCCCGCCCACTAAGCCGGCCTTGGCTATCGCCTCGCGCCTACGCCTCGCCGCAGAACGTCGACGCCTCCGCCGGTTGGCTATCTTGGCTCCCCCTCGCTGGACCTGGTCGGTAGTGTGATGAGCACTCGATTGCCGGTAAAGACCGCCACCTCGCCGGCGAGCCACCTCAGCTCCCTGACCTGCGAGGACAAGGACTCGAGTGGTCTCAGTTCTGGTCTCATTCGGCCCCGTCCAACCCGGTTCGCCAGCCTTCCCACGAGCCGCTCCACCCCAGGTCAGGACCGTCCCACACCCGCCCGACCACCCACACGAACATTTGGAAAGCGTGTTGGGGGCAACCCCTCACGAGTTCGAATCTCGTATCCTCCGCCAGTGCCTCACCGGGCACGACTCGAAGGGCCCCACCGCTTGCGGTGGGGCCCTTCGACGTTCTCCGGCTCAGTTTCCGTCTCAGTCTGCGGTCTGCCCGTTCGCTGCCGCCGTGACGGGTTCTTCCGGTGCCGAGGGCAGGTCGCGGAGTCGGCTCACGGGCGACAGGAGGAGGACGATCAGTACGGCGGCGGATCCGGTCGCCGCCACGGTCAGCGCGTCCTGGGCGCCGATCCCGCCCGACAGCAGACCCGCGGACAGGCCGCCGAGTGCGCCGCCGCCGAACAGCAGGGTGCGGAAGACCGCCGTCATCCGGCCCATCATCGACTGCGGGGTACTGGCCTGGCGCAGGCTGACGATGACGACGCCGGCGACGCCGAGCCCGAGGTAGGTGATGAAGAAGGAGAGGACGAACATCACCACCATCACCGGCCGGGGGCCGGTGGCCAGGACGATCAGCATCGGGCCGGCGAGAAGGGCCGACTGGGCGACCAGGTAGACGAGACCGAGCCGGAAGCGCCGGATGACCTTCCGGGAGATCGCCGCGCCGATCAGTCCGCCCACGGAGGCGGTGGCGAAGATGCCGCCGAGGGTCGTCGACTCCAGGTGCAGGTCGCGTGTTCCGTACAGCAGGAACATGGTCCATACGGTCACCATGGAGAAGTTGCAGCAGAATCCGATGAGCGCGAGGGACCGCAGGACCGGGTTCTTCAGGACCCAGCGCAGGCCGTCCCGGAGTTCGGTCGGCACGTGCCGTCGTGCGGCCAGGGGCTGAGGGTGGGGCTCGGGGGTGCGGATGAGCAGCAGCGAGACCAGGGACACCAGATAGGAGAACGCGTCCACGATCAGCGCCACGGGTGCGGTCAGGGCGCCGACCAGGACACCGGCGAGCCCGGGTCCCGCCACGTCCGCCGCCGATGAGCTCATCCCCATCTTGGCGCCGGCTTCGACATAGTGCTTGGGGTCGCGTACGAGAGTGGGCACGTACGACATCCAGCTCACGTCGAACATCACCGAGGCGACGCCGACGGCACAGGCGATCGCCAGGAGCGAGACCATGCTGAGCGCGTCCGTCCAGTACAGGACGGGCACGAGGGCCAGCAGGACCATCCGGACGAGGTTGGCGCCGAGCATGATCCGCCGACGCCGGGCCCGGTCCACCCACACCCCGAAGACCAGGGCGAGCCCGAGGTAGGGGACGAGCTGCAGGAACCGCAGGACACCGACCTGCTCGTCGGTGGCGTCGAAGGCGGTGATCGCGGTCAGCGGCAGGGCGAGGTTCGTGATCTGGGTGCCGAGGAGCGAGAGTGTCTCGCCGAGCCAGAACCTGAGGAAGTCGCCGTTGCGCCACAGACTTTCTGTGGACGGCTCCTCGGCGCGCGTCTCCGTAGCCGTCATCGCCGTCCCTGGCCGACGAGGTCCGCGACCGCGGCGGCGACGTGGTCCACCTCCTCCTCGGTGTTGTAGTAGTGCGGCGACAGGCGCAGACACCATTCGACGCCCTTGTCCGCGAAGTCGAACTGCGCGAACTCGCGGAAGCTGAGTGCCGAGTTGATGCCGCGGGCGTCCATGGCCGCCTTGAACGGCTGCGGCTGCCAGCCCTCCACGCCGAAGGTGACGAGTGCGGCAAGGCGTGGGCCGCGGTCGAGCACGCGCACTCCGGGTACGGGGACGAGCCGGTCGCGCAGCCGGGCCGCGAGCGCCGGCGTGCGCTGCTCGATCGCCTCGATGCCGACCTTGCGGGCATAGCGCGTCGCGGCGGCGCTGCCGAGCACCGTGGCGTACGGGAACTCCCACTCCTCGAACCGGGCCGCCGTCCCGACGGGCTCGTAGCCGCCCGGTC
Organism: Streptomyces roseifaciens; assembly: GCF_001445655.1. NCBI lineage: Bacteria > Bacillati > Actinomycetota > Actinomycetes > Kitasatosporales > Streptomycetaceae > Streptomyces > Streptomyces roseifaciens. The sequence goes on along the minus strand of NZ_LNBE01000004.1, from coordinate 1,736,471 downwards.
CGGTCCAGCGGGCACCGTGCATGTCGATGAACAGCGGTTCGTAGCCCGCGCGCAGGACGCGATCGGAGACGTACAGGAATCCGGAACCGCGCGGGCCGCGGAGGAATTTGCGGCAGGTGGCGGTGAGGAGGTCGCAGCCGATCTCTTCCACGTCGATGACGAACTGGCCCACCGACTGGCAGGCGTCGACCAGGTAGAGCAGGTCCAGCTCGCGGCAGTGGCGGCCGATCTCGGCAACCGGCGAGACCAGGCCCGAGTTGGTGGGGACATGGGTGGCGGACACCAGGCGCGGGCGGTGGGTCCGCATCAGCGCGGCCATCGCCTCCACATCGACCCCGCCCTCGGGTGCGTCGGGTGCGTGGACGATGCGTACGCCGAATCGCTTGCGCAGGGACAGGAAGGCGATCTGGTTGGAGACGAAGTCGTCGCGGGTGGTGAGGATGACGTCGCCGGCCTCGAAAGGGATCGACGACAGGGCGTTGGCGTAGGCGTGGGTGGCGCTGCCCGCGAAGGCGATGTTGTCGGGCGTGGTGTTGATGAGGGAGGCGATCTCCGTGTAGAACGCGCGGACTTCGGCGGCCTGGACGGCCGACGCCTCGTAACCACCGATCCGCGCCTCGAGGTGCAGATGGCCGACCATCGCGTCGAGTACCGGGGCTGCCAGCAGGCCACAGCCCGCGTTGTTGAAGTGGATGACCTGACGGCACCCCGGGGTGTCGGCCCGCAGGGCGGCGACGTCCAGCTGAAGTGCTTCCGGAGCAGATCCAGTAGCGCTATTCTCATCTCTCATGAATGACGGTAGCACTTCTGGTGAGTTGGCCGACAGTCTGCGGACGCTGCTCTCCCGGCTTTCCCCCGGCGACCGGCTGCCGAGCAGCCGGGAGCTGATCAAGGAGTACCGGGTCGGCCCTGCGACCGTGGCGCGGGCCATCGCCGCACTGGCCGCCGAAGGCGCGGTGGTGACCCGTCCGGGCAGTGGGACGTACGTGGCGCAGCGCACCCGGCTCGACGACGGAGCCACTGCCGGGAACACGGACTGGCAGACGGTCGCCCTCACCGACCGCGCCGTCGACACCCACTTGATCGCCGACCCGCTCGGACCGCCACCGGCCGGGACGATCACCATGGACGGCGGTTATGTGCACCGCTCACTCCAGCCCACCCGGGCCCTGAGCGCGGCGCTGGCGCGGGCGGCACGCCGTCCGGACGCCTGGGACCGGGCCCCGGCCGGCGGCCTGACGGCGCTGCGCACCGTGTTCGCCCGGATCGTGGGCGGCAGCGTGGCACCGGAGGACGTGCTGGTCACCGCCGGCGGGCAGAGCGCCCTGTCGATCGCGTTCCGGGCGATCGCCGGGCCCGGCAGCCCGGTCCTGGTGGAGTCACCCACCTATCCCCGGGCTCTGGCCGCGGCCCGCGCCGCAGGGCTGCGGCCGGTGCCGGTGCCGCTCGACGCCGACGGCGTCCAGCCCGACCTGCTGGCCGACGCGTTCGCGATGACCGGCGCACGACTGCTGTACTGCCAGCCGGCCTACCAGAATCCGACCGGCGCCGTGCTGGCGCCCGAACGGCGCAGCCAGATCCTCGACGTGGCGCGCGCTTCGGGCGCGTTCGTGATCGAGGACGACTTCGCGCGGCACCTGGGACACGGCGGCCCGGTGCCGCGGCCACTGGTGGCCGACGATCGCGACGGCACGGTCGTCTACGTGACCTCACTCACCAAGCCCGCGGCGCCGAGCCTGCGGATCGGGGCACTGGTGGCCCGCGGGCCGGTGATGGAGCGCATGCGGGCGGTGCGCCTGGTCGACGACTTCTTCGTCACCCGCCCGCTCCAGGAGTCCGCGCTGGAGGTGCTCAGCTCCCCGTCCTGGGACCGGCACGTCCGGTCACTCGGCACGGCGCTCCGGGAGCGGTGCGCCGTGCTGGCCGCCGCGATCACCCAGGGAGTCCCCGGCGCGTCCTTGGCCGCGCTGCCCACCGGCGGACTCCACCTGTGGGTTCGCCTGCCGCCCGGCGTGGACGACACCGTACTGACGAGCGCCGCCCGGCAACGAGGCGTGGCCGTGAGCGCCGGCAGCCGCTACTTCGCCACCGAGCCACCAGCGGCTCACCTGCGCATCGGGTTCGCCGCCACAGCCGACCGCTTGGAGCTGACCGAAGGTGCACGTCGGCTGGGAGCCGCGCTTGCGGATCTCGGCCCTGGGCCGGAGTGAGGCGCACGACAAGCAGCGGCAGTCCTGGTCTCATCCGCCGCCGTCCAGCAGCGTCCGCCGGGGCCAACGCCCGTCGGCGACGGCGGCTGCGGCGGCCCGGGCCCGGGCCCGGCGAGCGGGCTGCAGGCGGTGCTCGCCGGGACGGCACGGCGTGATCAACAGCGGGCTCCCGGCCGTCCGGGTCGGCATCCGGGTCGGCATCCGGGCTGGCAACCGGGCCAGAGGGAAGCCCCCGTCCGCCGTCGGCGGTCCGCCGCCGGCCACCAGCACCCGCGTGTGGCCGACGAGGCGGTTGCCTATTCGCGGTCCGCGTGCGGCTCGGCGGTGGCGCCCGGGGTCGCTACGGGCTTGGTGTGGAGGACGTCGCGGGCCTGTTCTGCGGCGCGGGTGATGCTCTCGCTGACGAAGTCGACGAAGCGGGCGATGTTTTCGAGGCGGGCGGCGGCCTGGGTGTCGGGGCCGAGGATGCCGACGCCCTGCCTTGCGATCTCGACGAGCTGGGCGGTGGCGCGGGCGCTGGCCATCATCGACTGGTACCAGACGTCGTCGTCGACGACGTAGCGCTCGCGGCGGCGTGCGTCGCGTTCCCGGCGGACGAGGCTCTGGCTCTCGAGGAACGTGATCGCTTTGGAGATGGACGCCGGGCTGACCTGAAGGTGCTGGACGAGTTCGGCGGCGGTGAGGCTGCCGGAGTCGGTGAGGGTGAGGCAGGCCAGCACCCGGGACGTCATCTTGGGCATGCCCGAAGCCATGAGGACGGTGGTGAACAGCTCCTCGTACTCGCGCACGGCCTCGGCGTCGCGCCCGTGGGCCTGCGGGGACGCCGCCGGCCCCTGGGGCGCGGCCTGCTTGCGCCGGTGGGTGCGGCGTTCGGTGGCGCGGTGGGCCAGGTCGGCGCGGTAGGCAGTGGGGCCGCCGTTGCGCATCACCTCACGCGTGATCGTCGAGGTCGGACGGTCCAGACGTCTGGCGATCTCCGCGTAGGCGAGGCCGTCGGCCAGTCCCAGCGCGATCTGCTGACGGTCCTGCTGGGTGAGCCTGCCTCCCGGCATCGCGGTCTCCTTCGTGCCCCTTGATGGTCCTTGATGCCACCAGCATAGCGTTCACTCTCAATTCATTGCAACGAGAGAGGTGGCTTTCGTTGCGTTACGTTCAGGGCTGTTGCAACGATCTTTACGCCCTGACCTGCGGTGATGTTGTTTTTGCGCAACGAAGTCGTTGCGGAGCTTTGGAATGCAACGTAGCGTTTCCCTTGTTCGAAACAACGAGTCGCAGGAGAACATCATGCAGAAGTTCCACACCCCCGCCGCCGTCGCCGCCGTCCTCGACATCCCCGCCGGACGCATCCGCTTCATCGCAGCCGACCGCACCGACACCACCGTCGAGGTCCTGCCCGCGGACGCCTCCAAGGGCCGCGACGTGAAGGCCGCGGAGCGGACCACCGTCGAATACGGCGACGGCGTCCTGCGGATCGCGGACCCGGCGGCGGAGACCCGGACCCTCGGCAACCCCGGATCCGTCGAGGTGACCATCCAGCTGCCCGCCGGCTCCCGCATCGAGGCGAAGACCGCCACCGCCGAGATCCGCGGCGTCGGACGCCTCGGCGACGTCACCCTCAACAGCGCCCACGGCTCCATCAAGCTCGACGAAACCGCAAACGCCCACCTCACCCTCGCCGCCGGCGACATCACCGTCGGCCGCCTGGGCGGCCCCGCCCAGATCAGCACCCAGAAGGGCAACCTCCACATCACCGAAGCCATGCACGGCACCGTCACCCTGCGCACCGAGGCCGGCGACATCACCATCGGCGCCGCCCGCGGAGTCTCCGCCTCCCTGGACGCCGGCACCTCCTACGGCCGCATCCACAACGCCCTCAAGAACACCGACAGCACCGACACCCAGCTCGACATCCACGCAACCACCGCCTACGGCAACATCACCGCCCGCAGCCTCTGACCCACAGCCTTTGTCCCGCAGCCTCTGAGGAGCAGCAGCATGACGAACACGACCCCCGAGATCACCGAAGCCCTCGACGCCGCCGGGGTGGCCACCGCGGACAGCGGGGCCGTGCCGACGGCCGGAGCCGGGCAGGATCGCCCTGAGCTGCAGAAGGCCATCGAGGAGATCGTCGATTCCGGTTTCGCCGGGCTGTCGCTGCGCGTGCACGACGAGCGGGGCGAGTGGGTCGGCAGCGCCGGGGTGGCCGAGCTGGGCGAGGCCGCGAAGCCGCCGACGAACGGGCACGTCCGGATCGGCAGCAACACCAAGACCTTCACCGCGACCCTGGTGCTACAGCTGGTGGACGAGGGCGAGTTCGGGCTGGACGACCCGGTGGCCGACCACCTGCCCGAGTTCGGGCTGGACCGGCGGATCACGGTGCGGATGCTGCTGCAGCACACCAGCGGGGTGTTCAACTTCACCGGCGAGTACTACGACGACGGGACGGTCGCGCCCGGGATCCCCTGGCAGGGCCAGGAGTGGGTGGACAACCGGTTCAGGACCTACCGGCCGGAGGAGCTGGTGCGGCTGGCGTTGTCCAAGCCCGCGCGGTTCGAGCCGGGGACGGACTGGAGCTACTCCAACACCAACTACGTGCTGGCCAGGCTGCTGATCGAGAAGGCCACCGGCCGCTCGCTCGCCGAGGAGATGCGGCGGCTGATCCTGGGGCCGCTCGGGCTGTCGGGCACCGTGGTGCCGGATACCCGGCAGGAGCTCCCCGAGCCGCACGCCCATGCCTACTACCGGTACGAGGACGCCGGCCGGCAGAAGAGGGCCGAGACGGCCGAGACGGCCGAGCCCATCGAGACGGTCAAGACGGTCGACGTCACCCGTCAGAACCCCTCCTGGATCTCCAGCGGCGGTGACATGATCTCGACCACCAAGGACCTCCACACGTTCATCTCCGCGCTCGTGGGCGGCAAGCTCCTGCCGGCCCCGCTGCTGGCCGAGATGTGCAAGCCGCATCCCAAGGTCGGCTACGGCCTGGGGGTGTTCGTGCAGGACACGGACGGCGGCGGCACCGTCATCACCCACAACGGCGGCATCGCGGGCCATGCGGCGCTGATGTACAGCACGCCCGACGGGAGTAGGACCCTGACCGCCTCGCTGAACTATGTGGACGACGCCGCGATGTCCCTGGCCGAGCCGTTCCAGAAGGCGACGCAGAGGCTCGTCAAGGCGGTGTTCTGTGGCGGGCAGGCCGAGGCGGCTGACGAGCCGACTGACGGGGCGGCCGACGGGGCGGCCGAGCCTGCTCAGCCGACGGGCTGAGCATCCGGTGCGCGGGCCCACGCCGCCGGCGTGGTCGAACAGCGCCACCGCCCAGCAGGGCGGATGAGGGCCCCGTCCGGTTACCGGTCGGGGCCCTGGTCGGTCTACAGGTCGAGCTGGAACTCGTGAGCCGTGTGCGTCGGCAAGTAGCCGAGCTCGTCGTTGATGCGCCTCATGTACGGGTTGTTGTCGGCGGTGTCGGTCAGCAGGCCACCGAGCCGGGGGTGGCGTTCGCGGGCCTGGACGATCGCTGCGGCCTTCATCCAGCGGGCGAGGCCGTGACCGCGGTGCTCGGGCAGCACCGCCGTGCCGTAGTGCTGACCGTCGCCGGTTGCGTCGCCGGGGATCACGAGCTCGGTGAAGCCGGCGATGGAGCCGTCCGAGCGGTCGACGGCCGCCACGGTGTGCAGGAGGTCTCCGCGCGCGGCGACGGCGGAGGCCGCCGCCCGTACCCGGTCGAGGTCCCAGACGACCGTGCCGTGGTCGACGGCTCCCATCGGCATGTCGTCCATGGCCCGGCGCGACGCCACGAAGGTGTCGGCGAGTTCGCCGGGAACCGTTCCCTCCCACGCCGTCAGCCGGTACCCGGCGTGAGGTTCCCCGGCGATCGCGGTGAGCACGGGGAGGTCCGCGTCGGCCAGCGCCAGCCGGGCGTAGGTCAGGGCCAGTACCGGGCGGAAGGTCCTTGCCGTCAGGAAGGAGGCCCCGGCGGAGTGGGACTCGGCCCGGGCGATGACGCTTCGCCGGCCGTGGCGGCGGGCGGCGGCCAAGGCCGCATCGAGCAGCCGGGAGCCTGCCTGACGGCGCCGTTCGGCCGGGTGGACCTGGATGCTCAGTTCGGCGAGATGGCGCTGACCCTCCTTGGTGAACAGACGCAGGAAGGCGTACCCGGCGGGGTTGCCGTCGGGGTCGGCGGCCAGCCAGGCCAGGCGGCGGCCGGAGGAGTCCTCGTCGGGGTCGGTCAGGGCGGTGATGCGCACGGACAAGCTGCCTCCGTCACGGGAGAGTGGACTGCGAAGGGAAGGGCCGCCAAGGGCCGCAAGGAGCGCTGTGAGCTGCTGCGGGCTGCGCGGGCTCTGCGGGCTCTGCGGGCCCGCGAGCTACTGCGGGCCGCTATAGGCCGTTATGGGGCTGCTACTGAGCCCAAGGCAGGGTCCGAGTGCCGTCGACGCCGGGCACGGAGGCCACGCCGTCCGCGCGCATGGCGACGTGAGCCTCTGCCGCCTGCGGGGCGTGGACCCGGCGGAGCACGTCCGGCGGCAGGACGACGGTCCGACCGGCCGCGATCTTCTCGGTGCGGCCGTCGCAGGTGACTTCGAGGACGCCGGCGGTCACCGTCCAGACCTGTTCGCGGCTGACGGAGTGCTCGGGACCCGTCCGCCCGGCCTCCATCGCGACGGTCCAGGTGCTGAGCTCGGTGCTGCCCCGGCTGGGGGCGGCCAGGCCGGTCATGCGGGCATTCGGGGATTCGGTGACGTTCTCGGCGGCGGGGGCGATCACGTGCATGGCGGGCACCGGCGCCTCCGGCCCCTCCGGCTCTTCCGGCTCTTCCGGCTCCTCGGACTGCACGGGCTCCTCGGACTGCACGGGCTCCTCGGGGGTGACCCATTCGACGAGCTGGACGACGATTCCGTTCGGGTCCGTCAGCTGGAACAGCCGCTCGCCCCAGGGCTCTTCGCGCAGCGGCATGGTGATGGGGGCACCGGCTCCGCGCAGACGCTCCTCCTCGGCCTCGATGCCGGTGACGGTGAGCGCGAAGATCAGGCCCGTGGCCTGCCGGTCGCGCTGCTCGGGCGGGAGCACCTCGGTGCCGCGGCGCAGCAGAACGAGGTCGGCAGCGGCATCACCGCGGGTCAAGGACGCGAAGCCGTCGGCGGCCATCCCGACCTGGTAGCCGAGGTGGGTGCAGAAGAACTCACGCGAGGCGTCCACGTCGGCGACGGTGAGGGACAGGGTGGAGGTGGTGACGTTCAGGGCATCTCCTGGCAAGTGCGGGGCGGGGCAGGGCGGGGCGGGTTCGGGCGGTGGATCGCGCAGGGCCCGGCTGGGCGGGTGTGGCTCTACTCGGACGCCTTGGCGTACGTGAGGACGACGTTCCCGCCCTCGAACACGCGGCTGTCGGTGATCCTGAAGGTGCGCGGCGAGAAGCCGGCGCGGAAGAGCGGGACGCCGGAACCGGCCACGACCGGGTACTGCTTGACGATCAGTTCGTCGATCTCGGGCAGGAGCCGGCCGGCCAGGTCGGCACCGCCGCAGAGCCAGATGCCGAGCCCGTCCTCCTGCTTGAGCCGGCGGACCAGCTCCACCGGGTCCTCCGCGGTGACCTCGACGGCCGGGTCCGGGCTGGTGGTGAGCGAGCGGGAGAAGACGATCTGCCGCAGGTGGGCGTACGGGCTGGTGAGGCCGGCGGCCGGCCCCGGGGCGTACGTGCCGCGGCCCATGAGCACGGTGTCGAAGCGGGTGTTGGGGGCGTCCGCGACTCCGAGGGCGGCGCGGCCCGGGGTCGGGAGCGCGTCCGCGTACTCGGCGATCAGGTGCGGCACGAAGTCCTCGGTGACGTGCGGCATGAAGAAGTCGAAGTCACCGTCGGGGGCGGCGATGAAGCCGTCGATGGTGGCGCCGACGAAGTAGGTGAGCTTGCGCAATACGAATCCCTCGATCCAGACGATTTTTACGACGGACGTAACCTTATGCACGGGCGACTTAGTTGATCAAGGGTAATTTTGCTGCGCGGGTAAAAATTTTTTCTCCACGGCGCCGCAGAAGGGGCGCCGCGAGCGCTACGAGGTCGGGAGGTCCGGAGACAGTTCGGTGCCGGACGGACTGTTCGCAGGCGAGGCCCGTGGCCTTCTCGGCGATCCGCCCGGCCAGGTTGAAGCCCGTCCGGGCACAGGAGGCCCGCCCGGGCACCGGTCAGGCACCGGTCAGGCACCGGTCAGACACCGGTCGGGCAATCAGCTCCGTGCGCCGCCGTGAACGGCTTGGCGACCGGGTCCAGCGCGTACAGGGCGTCCCGGTTGATGGAGGCGGGAGCGGGAGGCGCGGAGCGGGGCAGGGGAACGGGGCGCGGAGCGGGGAACGGAGCGGGGAACGGGGCGGGGAAGGGGTGGGGAACGGAGCGGGGCGGGGAGCGGGCTGTCGGCGCTCGTCACGCCGTGGCAGGCGAACCCTTCGAGTCGGCCGCGCCGCGCAGCCGGGACTCCAGGCCGTCCAGGAGGGACCGGAGACCGAAGTCGAAGGTGTCGTCCGGCGCTTCGGCGTACTCGGCGGCCTCGATGCGGGTGCGCAGGCGCGGGAACCGGGATGCGGTCTCGGCGGCCTCCTTCATCGTGGCGGCGAACACCTCCTCCGCATCGCCGCCGTCGCGCTCGATCCTCCGGGTCAGCGACGCCGAGGCGGCCGCGCCGGAGGCGTTGCCGAGGACGTAGGTGAAGACGGCGGCGGCGGCCAGGTCGGCCTGCGGGCCCACGAACCCCGCCTTCTCGTAGACGGCCAGGTTGTGGTCGTCGTGACGCGCCTTGCCGGCGCCGTGGAAGAGGTGGGTCGCGAAGGCCTGCACGAGCCAGGGGTGACGGGTGAACATCGCGTACAGGTCGCCGGCCATGGCGGTGGCCGCGGTGCGCCAGTCGACCGCGTCGAGATCCGGCAGCCGGATCTCGCCCCAGACCTGGTCGCCGGCGAGCGTGACGAGGTTGTCCTTGTTCTTGACGTGCCAGTAGACGGCGGTGGCCGCCGAGCCCAGGCGCTGGCCGAGGCTGCGCATGTTGAGCCCTTCCAGCCCGTCCTCGTCGAGCAGCTCGACGGCGGTCGTGACGATCTGTTCCCGGGTCAGCGTCTCGCGTGGCATGCGCTCACGATAGGACACCGCAAGCCGACTTGCACAATGTTCAGGTAAGCACTTGCACAGTGTTCAAGTTCGGGGCTAGAGTCCTCGTCATCGAGGACTTGCACTTAGTTCAAGTCCTCCGAGAGTCCACCCCGAGGAGAAGGAACCGCCCTGATGAACACGCTCGCCGCCGTCGCCCAGATCCTCGTCGCCGCCGCCTTCGCCAGCATTCCGCTGCTGCGCCACCGCTTCGGGGCGGCCGCCAAGACCGCCGCCGTCGCCGAGCTGCAGCGGCAGGGCGTCCGCCCGGCGGTCCTGGAGGAGAACAAGCTGCGCTTCGACGCGAGCGGTCACGAGTGGTGGGCGCCCGGCGGCTTCGCCGCCGCCATGGTCGCCGCCGCCGTGCTCAACCTGGCCGGGAGCTCCTGGGGCACCACCCTCACCTGGGTCTTCTCCTCCATCGCGCTCCTCGCGAACATCGCCATCCTGCAGAGCCAGCTCGGCGCCGTGAAGTCCGTCCGGGCCGCGTTCCGACGCAAGGGCGACCCCGAGCTGCTGCGGGTCGACGTCCCCGCCTTCCTCAAGGCCGCCGAGGGCGCCTTCCCCGCCTGGACCCGGGTCCTGCAGAACGTCCGCCACACCGTGGTCTTCGCCGGCTCCGCCCTCGCGCTGACCGCCGCAGCCCTCGTCTGACAACACCCTCGCCCTGCGCCCCTACCTCAGCGCCCGCCCGAGCACCCCCCTCGTCCTCCCCGCCAGCGCCGTCGCCACGTAGCGGTCCACACCCGGGAGGCGGGCGGCGCGCAGGGCCAGGCGGCGCGCCTGGAGTTCCGTCTGCGAGCCGGGGAGGAACCAGCGCACGCCCCGCCGGGCCGCCCGCTGCTTCTCCTCGACCACCGGGCGCCACCTCTCCTCGTACCGCCGCAGCGCCGCCCCGACCGACGGCGCCCCGGCCAGCTGCTCGGCGAGCAGGTAGGCGCCGGCCATACCGAGCGAGGCGCCCTGGCCTGCGAGCAGGGACACCGCGGAGCAGGCGTCGCCGACGAGGGTCACCCGCCCCTGGCTCCAGCACGGCACCTCGACCTGGGCGACCAGGTCGTAGTACACCTCGTCGCCGGGCGGGCAGGCACGCAGCGCCCGTGGGACGACCCAGCCGAGGCCGCCGTATTCGCGACGCAGCGTCTCCCGCGGGTCGTCCGGCAGGGCGGGGTCGGCGGAGCGGTGGACGGCGAACGCCGCCACGCGGCCGTCGCGCAGGCTGTAGAAGCCCATCTGACGGTCGGTCGTGTCGGTGAGGACGAAGTTCCTCCGGCCGATGGCGTGGATCTCCGGGTCCTCGAAGACGAACGCCGCGGTGTGGAAGCCGAGGCGGCGCACGTAGCGCTCGTCGTCGCCGAAGGCGAGCCCGCGGACGGCCGAGTGCACGCCGTCCGCGCCGACGACGACGTCCGCCGCGACCTCCGTGCCGTCGGTCAGCGTCGCGGCCGCGCCGTCCGCGCGGTGGGTGATCGCGGTGAGCCCCGTCCCGAAGCGCACGTCGACCTTGCCGGGCAGGCTCTCGTACAGCGCCCGTTCGAGGTCCGGCCGCATGATGCTGATCAGGTGGCCGCCGGCGGCCCTGCCGAAGCGCTCGTAGCTCAGGCCGGCCCGCGTGCGGCCCTCCTCGTCCACGTAGCGGAGGGCGTCCACCGCGTGGCCGAGCTCCTGCAGCCGGGGCAGCAGGCCCATCTCGCGGGCGGCCGTGTAGCCGGGGCCAAAGAAGTCGATCATGTAGCCCTGGGTGCGGAGGCCGCCGGCCTTCTCCAGGACCACCACTTCCCAGCCGTGGTCGCCGAGGCACCGCGCGAGGGCGAGCCCCGCGATCCCACCGCCGCAGATGAGGGCCTTCATCGCGTGCAGCCTCCTTCTCGCGTCGTCCGCCGCCCCCGGAACCCGACATGTGCCCGCGCCGACCGCCCCCACACGTCCCCCCGCCCGGCTGACCGCCCGACTCACCCGGCCGGGCGTACTGCCCGGTAATCCCCGACAGTGGCGTCATGAGGTACCTCGTCATGGTGCAGGGCTCGCAGGCCGACTACGACGCGATGAGCGGCAGGGCGTCCGCCCACAGCCCCGCGTGGAGCGAGGAGGACCTGCAGGCGATGTTCGCCTTCATGGGGAAGATCGGCGAGGACCTGGCCGCGTCCGGCGAACTCATCGACGCCAACGGCCTCGCCGAACCGGCGCAGACCCTCTGGGTGACCAGCGGCCCCGACGGCGTCCCCGTCATCACCGACGACCCGTACGACGGGACGACCCCGCTCCCCGCCGGCTACTGGGTCCTGGACTGCGCAACCCCGGAGCGCGTCACCGAAATCGCCGCCCGCATCACCCGCTGCCCCGGCCCCGAGGGCCTGACCGGGCACCCCGTGGTCGTCCGCCCCATCCTGGACAGCGGCGCGGAGGCCGCCGGGGGGCGGGGGACGGGCTGACGGTGAGCGGGGCCGGGAGGAGTTCCGGACAACGGGGGAGGGGGACGCGGCTCCTCCCGGCCTGCCGTCAGTCTTGCCGGTGGCGTGGTGTTGCGGCAGGGCCGTGCGGGCCCCTTTCCCGGGGCCGGCCGGCCCTGTCGTACGCTGCTGGACAGGTATCTGGCCCGGGGAGCAGTCATGACCGAAACCGCAGATCAGACCGGTGATCACATAGCCGGCGGGTTACCGTCGGCCGATCGGATGCGCGGGCTCCTCGACGCCGTCATGAGCCTCGGTCACGGGCTGGAGCTCCCCCAGGTCCTGCACGGGATCGTCGAGGCCGCGGTCACCCTCACCGATGCCGAGTACGGCGCCCTCGGGATCGTCGGCGACGGGGGGACGCTGTCGGAGTTCCTGCCCGTCGGCATGTCCGAGGGCCTCGCCGCGCGCATCGGCCGCACCCCCTGCGGCCGCGGCATTCTCGGGGAGCTCATCCACAACCCCGCCCCGCTCCGGCTCACCGACCTCAACCGGCACCCGCGCAGCTACGGCTTCCCCGAGCACCATCCGCCCATGCGCACCTTCCTGGGCGTGCCGGTGCGCGTCCGCGACGAGGTCTTCGGCAACCTCTACCTCACCGAGAAGCGGGGCGGCGCCGCCTTCGACGCCGACGACGAGGCCGTCCTCACCACGCTCTCCATCGCCGCGGGCGTGGCCATCGACAACGCCCGCATGTACCACGAGAGCCGCCGCCGCGAGCGCTGGCTGCAGGCGCTCGGCGAGATCACCCGCAGCCTGCTGTCCGGCACGGACGCGGACGAGGCCCTGAAGCTCATCGCCGAGCGGGCGCGGGAGGTCGCGGACGCGGACGGCGTCGCCGTCGTCCACGACGGCGACGACGCCGTCGACACCGCGCCCGGCGACGGGCCCGCCGTCGTCGTCCCCCTGCCCTCCGGCCCCGGCGCGTGCGGCGCGCTGCGGCTGCACCGGCGGCCCGGGCGGCCCCCCTTCGACGACACCGAGGTGAAGCTGATCTCCGGCTTCGCCGATCAGGCCGCGATCGCCCTCGAACTCGCCCAGCGGCGCGCCGAGTCCGAGGAGCTGGCCGTCCTCCACGACCGCGACCGCATCGCCCGAGACCTGCACGACCTGGCCATCCAGCGGCTCTTCGCCACCGGCATGACCCTGCAGAGCGCCACCCGGCTGATCGACCGGCCCGAGGCCGCCGAGCGCGTCGGCCGGGCCGTCGACGACCTGGACACCACCATCCAGATCATCCGGTCGACCATCTTCGGCCTGCGGACGGCCGGCGACGGCCGCGGCGGCGGCCCCAGCCTGCGGCGCGGCATGGCCGAGGCCGTGCAGGCGGCCACGCGGACGCTCGGCTTCGCCCCCGCCCTGCGCATCGAGGGCCCCGCCGACACCGACGTCCCCGGCGAACTCGCCGAGCAGATCCTCGCAGTGGCCGTGGAAGCCCTGAGCAACGCGGCCCGCCACGCCCGCGCCCGCCGCGTGGACGTCGCCCTGACCGTGGACGCCTCCTCGGCCACCCTGACCGTCACCGACGACGGCGTGGGCGTCGGCTCCGCGCCCCGGCGCGGCGGGCTGGCCAACATGAGGTCCCGGGCCGAACTGCACGGCGGGCACCTGTCCGTGGAGTCGCCCGAGGGCGGGGGAACGCGGATCGTGTGGGGCGTGCCCCTGCCGGACTGAGCCCCCGTGGCGGGTGCGGGCGGCGGCCTGCCGGGCGTGAGCCGTCAGGCGTGAGCCATCAGGCGTCCGCCCGTTCCCTCAGCCGTTCCTCACCTTCCCCGCGATCACCGCCGCCTGCACCCTTCTCCCCACCCCCAGCTTCGCCAGGATCGACGAGATGCGGTTCTTGACCGTCTTCTCCGCGAGGAACAGCCGGTCCGCGATCTGGCGGTTCGTCAGGCCCTCGCCGATGAGGTCGAGGATCTCCCGTTCGCGCGGCGAGAGGCGGTCGAGTTCCGACGTCTCCGGCACCTCCGGCTCGCTCGGCTCGCGCAGGCGGGCCATCACCCGGGACGCCGTGCGCGGGTCGAGCGTCGACTTCCCCGTGGCCACCGTCCGCACCGCGGACACCAGCTCCGAGCCGTTGATCTGCTTGAGGACGTAGCCCGCGGCGCCCGCCATGATGGCGTCGAAGAGGGCCTCGTCGTCGTCGAAGGACGTGAGCATCAGGCAGGCCAGTCCGGGCATCCGGGCGCGCAGTTCGCGGCACACTTCGATGCCGCCGTGGTCGCCGCCCTCCTCGCCCCGTTCGCCGAGGCGCACGTCGAGGACGGCGACGTGCGGGCGGGACGCGGGCACGCGCGAGAGGGCCTCGCGGCCCGTGGCCGCCTCCCCCACGACCTCGATGTCCGGCTCCGCTTCGAGGAGGTCGCGGACGCCGCGGCGGACCACCTCGTGGTCGTCGAGGATGAAGACCCGCAAGGGAGCCGCTTCCGAGGCGCCTTCCGGCGTGCCGGGCGCACCTCCGGGCATGCCTCCCGGCGTGCCTTCCGCCGCGCCTTCCGGGGTGACTTGCGGGGTCATGTCCGTATCGGTCCGTTCCATACGAGGCAGTATGTCGGGCCGGGCGGAGGCGCCACGTCCGGGCCCGGCGGGGGCGCAGCGCACCGGGTGCGGGCGCCCCCGCCGGAGCCCGCTCGCACAGACCCCGCAACCAGCTCACACCGCGCCGCCACCGCCCGGATAGGGCCGAACGGCCCTGCGGACCGGGGCCGGCCGGTCCCCCCGGCCCGTTGCCATACTGGCCCGTCCCAGCCCGCGTGAGGAGCTCGAGGAGCTGCCGACCCGTGAACACCGTCAACGACTCCTACCACTCCCTGCTCGCCCGGCACGACGCGATGAGGCTGCGCCGGCAGCTGCTGTCCCCGGGGGCGCGGCAGGCGGCGGAAGGAGAGGCCGGCACGCGGGCCGGGGCGGCACCGCCGCAGCAGCCCTACGACGGCGCCGCCGACCAGCGCGTGATCACCGATCACCTCGAACTCGTCACGCCCTTCGGCGATTTAATAGCCCACCTCTACGACGCGATGTTCGCGCACTGGCCCTACCTGCGGCGCCTCTTCCCGGAGTCGATGGAGTTCCAGCGCAGGCACCTCGAAGGCATCTTCTGGTACCTGATCGAGAACCTGCACGACCCGGACGAGGTCGCGTCCGTCTTCACCCGGCTCGGCCGCGACCACCGCAAGCTGGGCGTACGGCCCGCGCACTACCGGGCGTTCGAGGCCGCGCTGTGCGAGGCGCTGCGCCGCACGGCGGGCCCGCGGTGGAACGAGGCCATGGAGCAGGCGTGGGTGCGGATGCTGCGGTTCGCGGTGGCGGCCATGGTCCGGGGCGCGGAGGCCGCGCTCGGCGAGCCGCCCGCCTGGCAGGCCACGGTCACCGGGCACGAGCTGCGCCGGCCCGACCTGGCCGTCCTGCGCGTACGGACGCACGAGCCGTACCCGTACCGGGCCGGGCAGCACGCGGCCGTGGCCTCGCCGCTGCTGCCGCAGGCGTGGCGGCAGTACTCGCTGGCCTGCGCGCCGCGGCCGGACGGCGAGCTGGAGTTCCACGTGCGGCTGACCGGCCGCGGCGGGGTCAGCGAGGCCCTCGTGACCCGCACCCGCCCCGGCGACACGCTGCGGCTCGGCCCGGCGAGCGGGACGATGACGCTCGACGACGACCTCGCGCACGACCTGCTGCTCGTCGCGAGCGGCACCGGGTGGGCGGCGGCGAAGGCGCTGCTGCAGGAGCTGGCCGCCCGCCGCGCCACCCGCCGGGGTGCGCACCGCGCCGCGCACCTCTTCCTCGGGGTCCGGCACCCCTCCGCGCTCTACGACACCGAGGCGCCGGACGAACTGCGGCGCCGCTACCCGTGGCTGCAGGTCACCCAGGTGGTCGGCGAGGGGCCCGGGCCCGGTGAGCACCACGCGCTCGCGGAGGTCGTCGCGGGGCACGGGGGCTGGTCCCGGCACCTCGCCTACGTCAGCGGGCCGCCGTCCATGGTCGGCCCGCTCGTGGCCCGGCTCACGGCGGGCCCGTCCCCGGCGCTCCCGGCCGCCCGCATCCGGCACGATCCGCTGCCGGACCGGGCCCAGGGGCTGCCCGGGGCCGGGAGCGGGCCCGGACCGGCCCCGCCCAGGGGCCGAACGGCCCCTGGTACGCGGTGATCGGCTCGCCTGTACTGGTGGGGTGAGCGACGCCACCGCACCTCCCCGCCACCGGGTCGAACTCAGCCGCGCCGAGTCCCTCCGGCTCCTCGGCAGCGTCTCCCTGGGCCGGGTCGTCTTCACCCGCCGCGCCCTGCCCGCCATCCGGCCGGTCAACCACGTCGTGGACGGCGGGAACGTCGTCATCCGCACCCACGAGGGCGCCGCCCTCGCCGGGCTCGCGGCGCATCCGGAGCAGGCGGGCGCCGGGAACCACGACCCCGGCCCGGGCCAGGGCGTGGTCGTCGCCTACGAGGCCGACGCCATCGACCCCGAAACCCACCTCGGCTGGAGCGTCGTCGTCACCGGCTACTGCACGCTCGTCACCGACCCGGACGAGCTCGCCCGCTACGAGGCCCTGCTGGAGCCGTGGTGGGACGAGCGGATGGACTGCGCGGTACGGATCCGGCCGTCGCTCGTCACGGGCGTCCGGCTGACGAACGGGGCGGGCTGACGGACGGACGCGGCACCCGCCGGGCACGGCCCTCTGACGGACGGTCTCCTGACGGACGGCCCCTGAAGCCGTGAAGGGGCCTGCCCCTTCATTTCCGCGGCGACGGCGATCCGCCACGCGGACCTGTCCGGCGGCGCCCGGTCCACCCGAGCCCGTACGGCACCGCCGAACTCCACCGTCGTAGTTGATCCCCGCGGCGGCGGATTCAAGGATGCGTGCGCGTCCTTGACCTGCGTGGGCCTGCGCGGCGAGCGTGCTGCGGCGGACGGCCTCTCGTCAGGCGGCCCCCTGGCGTACAGCTTCCCGGCGTACGGCTTCCCGGCCCACGCCTTGCCGCCGCACGGCTTCCCCGCGCACAGCCTCCTCGTACCGGCGTACGACCAGCCGCGCCACCGCCTCGTGCGGCCCGAGCGGCTCCGAGACGAGCCGGGCCCCCGCTCCCCCCGCTCCCCTGCGCACCGCCTCGCTGAAGTGTCCGGGCGCCGTCAGGTAGGTGGCGACGGACACGTCCTCGTGCCCCTCGGCCCGCAGGGCGGCCACGGCGTCCGCAGGTCTCGTACCGCTCCCGGCCGCGTGCGCGGGCACCACGCGCGTTCCCAGCCGCAGGGCGAGCAACCGCGCCATGCGGGCGGTGTCCGCGCCCGCCGCGGGGTCGGAGGAGCCCGCGGCGGCGAGCACGACCGGCGCCGGGGCCCGCTCCGGCCGCCCCGCCCCGGCCAGCCTCCCGGCGAGGGCCTCGGCGAGCAGCGGGTGCGGGCCGAGCGCGGGGGCGGTGCGGCAGTGCAGCCACGGCGCGGCCGCCACGGCGGCGGGGACGTCGGAGCGCAGGTGGTAGCCGGTGCCGAGGAGCAGCGGTACGAGCACGGCCGCGCCGTCGAGCCCGGCCAGGACCGACTCCAGCGACGGCGACGCGAGGCCGAGGTGGCCGACCCGGACGTCGAGCCCGGGCCGCAGCGCGCGCACGCGCCGCACCAGCGCCTCGGTCACGGCGACCCCGGCCGGGCTGCGGGTGCCGTGGGCGACGGCGACGAGGGCGGGAGCAGGGTCGGGAGCTTTCGTAGCCGACCGGAACGGGGCCATCCCTCACACCCCTTCCAGCCGGTTGCGGCCCGGCCGGAGGTAGACCGCCCACGTGAGCGCCGCGCACAGGGCGTACGTGGCCAGGAAGGCCAGGTACGCCGCGTCGCCGTTGTGCGTGCCCAGGAAGGACTGGCGGAAGGCGAGGTTGACCAGGACGCCGCCGAAGGCGCCCACCGCGCCGGCGACCCCGATCAGCGCCGAGGCGCGGCGGCGGGAGGTCCGTTCGGCCCCGTCCGGGTCCGCGCCGGCCGCCACCGCGGTGCGCGCCTGCGCGCGGAAGATCGCCGGGATCATCTTGTACGTCGAGCCGTTGCCGATGCCGCTGAAGACGAACAGCGCCACGAACCCGGTGACGAACAGCGGCAGGGACTCCTGCCGCGACGCCACCAGGACGGTCACGGCGCCCGCGGCCATCGCCCCGTAGTTCCACAGCGTCACCCGCGCCCCGCCCCAGCGGTCGGCGAGCAGCCCGCCGTACGGTCGCACCAGCGAGCCGAGCAGCGGGCCGAGGAACGTCAGGCCTGCGGCCGCGACCGGCGTGGCGAAGTCCTCCTGGAACTGCACCTGCAGCACCTGCCCGAAGGCGAAGCCGAAGCCGATGAAGGAGCCGAACGTGCCGACGTAGAGCACGGACATGACCCAGGTGTGCGGCTCCCGGCAGATCTCGCGCAGGGCGCGCCTGTCGTTGCGCAGGGCTGTGAGGTTGTCCATGCGCAACGCGGACCCG
Organism: Streptomyces roseifaciens; assembly: GCF_001445655.1. Classification (NCBI taxonomy): domain Bacteria; kingdom Bacillati; phylum Actinomycetota; class Actinomycetes; order Kitasatosporales; family Streptomycetaceae; genus Streptomyces; species Streptomyces roseifaciens. The sequence goes on along the minus strand of NZ_LNBE01000004.1, from coordinate 1,718,237 downwards.
AGGGCCGCGAGGGCGATCAGCGGGATGTAGATCAGCGGCAGCAGGCGCGGGTGGCCGCTGCCCGCGGTGGCGAGGACCAGCAGGCCGAGGAGTTGGACGGCGGGGACGCCGAGGTTGCCGCCGCCGGCGTTGATGCCGAGGGCCCGGCCCTTGAGGTGCTGCGGGTAGAAGGCGTTGATGTTGGCCATGGAGGAGGCGAAGTTGCCGCCGCCGACCCCGGCGACGCAGGCGACGGCGAGCAGGGTCCCGTAGGAGACGCCGGGTTCGAGGACGATGCCCGCCAGCACGGTCGGGACGAGCAGCAGGAGGGCGCTGAACACCGTCCAGTTGCGGCCGCCGAAGCGGGCCACGGCGACGGTGTACGGGAGCCGCAGCACGGCGCCGAGCGCCGTCGGCAGGGCCGTGAGCAGGAACTTCCCGGCGGGGTCGATGCCGTACTCGGGCCCGAGGAAGAGGACCAGGACGGACCACAGGCTCCACACGGAGAAGCCGATGTGCTCGGAGAGCACGGAGAAGATCAGGTTGCGGCGGGCGACGCGGGCGCCCGTCTCCTTCCAGAAGACGGGGTCCTCGGGGCGCCAGTCGGCGATGTCGTGGGGGCGGGACGCGGGGGGTGGTGGTGGCGGTGGCTGCGCTTCGGCGGGCGCCTCCGGCGCCCGCGGCGCGTGCGCTTCCTGCGCCGTCCCCGCCGGCCCCGCGGGGGTCGTCATCCGCAGGCCCTCCCCCCGCCGCACCGGCCACACCCGTACCGCCGCCTCGCTGCCGTCCGGCGCGAGCGGTTCGTCCAGGCAGGTGCCCGTCCGCAGGTCGAAGGCCTGCTTGTACATGGGCGAGGCCACCACGGGCACGCCGTCCCGGCTGCCGAGGATGCCGCGCGAGAGGACGTACGCGCCGCTGAAGGGGTCGCGGTTGCCGACGGCGTACACCTCCCCGGCCCGGTCGCGGAAGACCGCCACCTGCTGGTCGCCGAGCAGGACGGCGACGCCGCGCCCGGGTACGAGCGCCTCCCAGTCGCACACGGGCTGCCAGCCCGTTCCGTCGTGGATCTCCACGGTCGTCGTCATCGTGCACGCACCTCCAGGCGGGCACCGGCGATCACCGGCGTCGTACGGGCCTGCTCGCGCTCGGGCGCACGCTCGTGCTCACGTTCGTGCTCACGCTCGTGCTCGTGCGGCAGGGCGGGACGGATCTGGCCCCGTTCGGGGACGAAGCGGACGGTCGGGTCGGGGGTGCCGGGGGCGTTGGCGAAGGAGGCGAAGCGGCGCAGCCGTTCGGGGTCGGCGAGGGTGGCGGCCCACTCGTCCTCGTACGTCTCGATGTGACGACCCATCAGCTCGTCCAGGTCGGCGCAGATGCCGAGGGCGTCGTCCATGACGACGGCGCGCAGGTGGTCGAGGCCGCCTTCGAGGCGTTCGAGCCAGGGGGCGGTGCGCTCCAGCCGGTCGGCGGTGCGGATGTAGAACATCAGGAAACGGTCGATCGTGCGGATCAGGGTGGGGCGGTCGAGGCCGGAGGCGAGCAGGTCGGCGTGGCGCGGGGTCGCGCCGCCGTTGCCGCCGACGTAGAGGTTCCAGCCGTCGGAGGTGGCGATGACGCCGAAGTCCTTGCTCTGCGCCTCGGCACACTCGCGGGCGCAGCCGGAGACCGCGGACTTCAGCTTGTGCGGGGCGCGCAGCCCGCGGTAGCGCAGCTCCAGTTCGATGGCGAGGCCGACGGAGTCCTGCACGCCGTAGCGGCACCAGGTCTCCCCCACACAGGATTTCACGGTGCGCAGGGCCTTGCCGTAGGCGTGCCCGGATTCGAAGCCGGCGTCGACGAGCCGCTGCCAGATCCGCGGGAGCTGGTCGACGCTCGCGCCGAAGAGGTCGATCCGCTGCCCTCCGGTGATCTTCGTGTAGAGGCCGAAGTCGCGGGCGATCTCGCCGATGGTGATGAGGCCCTCGGGGGTGATCTCCCCGCCGGGGACGCGCGGGACGACGGAGTAGGAGCCGTTGCGCTGCAGGTTGGCCAGGAAGTGGTCGTTGGTGTCCTGGAGGGCGGCCTGTTCGCCGTCGAGGATGTGCCCGTTGCCGAGGCTGGCGAGGATCGAGCCGACGACGGGCTTGCAGACGTCGCAGCCCTCGCCGGACCGCCGCGGGTCGGTGCCGTGCTCGTCGACGAGCCGGGAGAAGCTGTCGATGCCCTTGACGCGGATGATCTCGTAGAGCTCGGCGCGGGTGCGGTCGAAGTGCTCGCACAGGCCGCGGGCGACCTCGGCGCCGGTCGCGGCGAGCTCGTCGTTGACGATGGTGCCGAGCATCTTGATGCAACTGCCGCAGCCCGTACCGGCCCTGGTGCACTTCTTCACGTCGGGCACGCTCGTGCAGCCCGTGTCCCGCACCGCCTCCCTGACCGCGCCCTTGGTGACGTGGTGGCAGGAGCAGACGACCGCCTCGTCGGGCAGGGCCACCGGCCCGGCGGGCGCACCGGCGGAGGCGGGCAGGACGAGCTGCTCGGGCGGGGCGGGCAGCGGCGTGCCGCTGGCGGCAAGGGGGCGCAGCAGGCCGTACGCCTCCGCGTCGCCGACCAGGACGCCCCCGAGGAGCGCGCCGTCGGCGCCGATGACCAGCTTCTTGTACACGCCGTCGCGGCTGCTGGAGTACAGCACGTCGAGGGCGCCCGGGGTGGTGCCGTGCGCGTCGCCGAAGCTCGCGACCTCGACGCCGAGGAGCTTGAGCTTGGTGGAGGTGTCGGCGCCGGTGAAGGTGCCCTCGCCGCCGGAGAGGTGGCGCGCGGCCGTCTCGGCCATGGCGTAGCCGGGCGCGACGAGCCCGTACACGCGGCCGTCGGAGGCGAGCGCGCACTCGCCGATGGCGAGGACGGCCGGGTCGGCCGTGCGGCAGCGGTCGTCGACGACGATGCCGCCGCGCTCGCCGACGGGCAGGCCGCAGGCGCGGGCCAGCTGGTCGCGCGGGCGCACCCCGGCGGAGAAGATCACCAGGTCGGCGGCGAGCGCGGTGCCGTCGGAGAGGGTGAGGCCGCGGGTCCGACCGTCGTCGTCCGTGTCGACCTGCTGGGCGCCGGCGCCGGTGTGCACGGCGACGCCGAGCTCCTCGATCTTCCGGCGCAGGACGGCGCCGCCGCCGTCGTCCACCTGGAGCGCCATCAGCCGGGGCGCGAACTCCACGACGTGGGTCTCCAGCCCCATGGCCTGCAGCGCGCCCGCGGCCTCCAGGCCGAGGAGCCCGCCGCCGATGACCGCGCCGGTCCGGGCCGTGCGGGCGCCCTCCCGGATCGCCTCCAGGTCCTCGATGGTGCGGTAGACGTGGCAGCCCGGGGCGTCGTGGCCGGGGACGGGCGGCACGAAGGGGTACGAGCCGGTGGCCAGCACCAGGGCGTCGTAGGGGAAGGTGCGGCCGGAGGCGGTGGTGACGGTCCGCGCGGCCCGGTCGACGGCGGTGGCCGGGTCGCCGAGCCGCAGGTCGATGCCGTGCTCCGCCAGGAACCCCGGGCTGCACAGGGAGAGCTCCTCGGCGGAGGTGCCGGAGAACCAGGAGGTCAGGTGGACGCGGTCGTACGCGGGCCGCGGCTCCTCGGCCAGGACGGTCACCTGCCACTCCGACGTCCGCTCGGTCAGGGCTTCCAGGAAGCGCTGGCCGACCATGCCGTGGCCGATCAGGACCAGGTGTTTCACCGTCATCAGGAGGCTCCTTGGGCCGTGGGCAGGGGCGGGAGTGGTGGGGTGGACAGAGGCGGGTGCGGTGCCGTGGAAGGGGGCGGGGGCGGTGCCGCGGAGGGGGGCCCGGGCGGTGCCGCGGGCAGCTGCAGGGGTGGTGCCGCGAGCAGGTGGAGGGGGTCGCCGGGCACGGGCTCGTCACGCTCGTAGGCGCGGACCAGGGCGCCGGCCGCCGCCGGGTCGCCGAGGAGGATCCCGCCGACGATCCGGTCGCCGCGCAGCAGGAGCTTCTTGTACGAGCCGCGGGTCGCGTCGGCGAGCCGCAGGACGTCGACGCCGGGCATGTCGGGCCCCGGCGCCTCGGGTCCGGTCTCGCCGAACGCCGCGTACGCCAGCGGCCCGGCCGTCAGCCGGGTGTACGGGCGCGAGCCCGGGTACACGGCGTCCGGGGCGGCGCCGGAGAGCCGGGCGGCCAGCACGTCGGCCTGGTCCCAGGCGGCGCCGGCCGTGCCGTGCGCGGTGCCGCGGTGCTCGGCGCAGTCGCCGATCGCGTACGCGTCCGGGGCGCAGGAGAGCCGGTCGTCGACGACGACTCCGGTGCGGACGGGGAGCCCGGCGGCGCGGGCGAGCGCGGTGCGGGGGACGACGCCGCAGGCGGCGACGACGATGTCGGCGTCCAGCAGGCGGCCGTCGGAGAGCCGGACGGCGGTGACGGGGCGCGGGTCGGGAGCGGGGGCGGGGGCGGGGGCGGGGGCGGCAATGGGAGACGGGCAACCTGTACGCCTCGCGGCGCCCGTGGCACCCGTGGCACCCGCGACGCCCACGGCACCCGCGACGCCCGCGGCGCCCGCCCGGACCGTCTGCGCCACGGCCTCCGGGATGGACGTCAGCACCTCCTCCGCCACGCTGTCCGTGAGGACTTCGACGCCCAGCTCCGTCAGGCCCCGGCGCAGGATCCCGCCCGCCGGGCCGTCCAGGTCGCGTTCGACGAGGTGGCCGGCCCGGTGGACGAGCGTCACCGGCAGGCCCCGGGCGGCCAGGGCGCGGGCCGCGCTCACCCCGAGCACGCCGCCGCCGATCACCACCGCGCGGCGGGCGTGCGCCGCCGCGCCGGTCAGGCCGCGGCAGTCGGCGGCGGTGCGCAGCACGTGCACCCCGGGCCGCGGCCGGCCGTCGGTGCCGCACAGGCCGTCGACGGGCGGCAGGACCGGCTCGGCGCCGGTGGCCAGTACGAGCTCGTCGTAGGGGACGTGCGCGCCGTCCGCCAGCTGCAGGGTGTGCGCGACGGTGTCGAGCGCCGTCACCGCGCAGCCCGTCCGCAGCCGCGCGTCGCCGGACGGCAGCGTGAGGTCGTCGGCGGCGTAACGCCCCGTGAGGGCGTCGGCGAGCAGCGCCCGGTTGTACGGGGCGCAGGGCTCGGCTCCGTACAGCGTCACTTCCGCGTCCCCGCCGAGGGCCTGGAACCGGTCGGCGAACCGGGCGGCGGCCATGCCCGCGCCCACGACGGCGATCCGGCGCGTCACCGGTCCGCCTCCGTAGCGGCGGAGGCGGAGTCGTGGGCGGCGGAGGCGGCGGGGCCGCTATCGGCGGAAGCGGCGGAAGCCCGCTCGACGCGCACCGCGCACACCTTGAACTCGGGCATGCGCGAGACGGGGTCGAGGGCCGGATTCGTCAGCGAGTTGGCGCGGCCCGCGCCGCCCCAATGGAAGGGCATGAAGACGGTGTCGGGCCGGACGGTGTCGGTGACGCGGGCCGGGGCGACCGCCCGCCCGCGCCTGCTGCTGACGGCCAGCAGCTCGCCCTCCTCGACCCCGAGCCTGCGGGCGAGGACGGGGTGGAGCTCCACGAAGGGGCCCGGCGCGGCCTTGTTGAGCTCGTCGACGCGCCGGGTCTGGGCGCCGCTCTGGTACTGGGAGACGACGCGGCCCGTCGTCAGGAACAGCGGGTAGTCGCCGTCGGGCTCCTCGGCGGCGGGCCGGTGCGACACCGCGGCGAACCGCGCCCGCCCGTCGGGGGTGGCGAAGCGGTCCAGGAAGAGGCGGGGCGTGCCGGGGTGGTCCTCGCCGGGGCACGGCCAGAAGACGCCGTCCTCGTCGCGGATGCGGTCGTAGCTGATGCCCGCGTAGTCCGCCTGGCCGCCCGCCGAGGCGCGCCGCAGCTCCTCGAAGACCTCCTCGGGGTCCTCGGGGAACCCCTCGGGCACGCCGAGCCGGGCGGCGAGCCCGTGCAGGACGGCGAGGTCGCTGCGGACGCCCTCCGGGGCGTCGACGGCCTTGCGGCGCAGGATCACCCGCCCCTCCAGGTTCGTGGTCGTGCCGGTCTCCTCGGCCCACTGGGTGGCGGGCAGGACCACGTCGGCGAGCCGGGCCGTCTCGGAGAGGACCACGTCGCTCACGGCGAGGAAGTCCAGCGCGCGGATCCGTTCGGTCACGTGGGCGGCGCGGGGTGCCGAGACCACGGGGTTCGAGCCCATGAGCAGCAGCGCGCGGACGCCGCCGTCGCGGCCGAGGACGTCGAGGAGCTCGTACGCGCTGCGCCCCGGCCCGGGCAGGGCGCCGGGGTCGACGCCCCACACCGCGGCCACGTGGGCGCGGGCGGCGGGGTCGGTGATGGAGCGGTAGCCGGGCAGCTGGTCCGCCTTCTGGCCGTGTTCCCGGCCGCCTTGGCCGTTGCCCTGGCCGGTGAGGCAGCCGTAGCCGGAACCGGGGCGCCCCGCCTTGCCGGCCGCCAGGCACAGGTTGATCCAGGCGCTGACCGTGTCCGTGCCCTTGCTCTGCTGCTCGGGACCGCGCGCGGTCAGCACCATGCCCTGCCCGGCCCCGCCGAACAGCGCGGCCGCCGCGGACAGTTGCGCCACGGGCACGCCCGTCAGCCGCTCCACGCGCTCCGGCCAGTGCGCCATGGCGGCGGCGCGGGCCTGCGCGAAGCCCGTCGTGCGGCGCGCGATGAAGTCCTCGTCCAGGTGACCGTCGGCGATCAGCAGGTGCAGCAGCCCGAGCGCGAGCGCGAGATCCGTGCCGGGGAGCGGCTGCAGGTGCAGGTCGGCCTGCTCGGCGGTGCGCGTGCGGCGCGGGTCGACGACGATCAGCCGGCCACCGTTCTCGCGCAGCTCGCGGAAGTAGCTCAGCGCCGGCGGCATCGTCTCCGCCGGGTTCGCGCCGACCAGGATCACGCAGTCCGTACGGGCGATGTCCGCCATGGGGAACGGCAGGCCGCGGTCGATGCCGAACGCCCGCCGGTGCGCGGCCGCCGCGGACGACATGCAGAAGCGGCCGTTGTAGTCGATGTTCGCGGTGCGCAGGGCGACCCGCGCGAACTTGCCCAGCAGGTACGCCTTCTCGTTCGTCAGCCCGCCGCCGCCGAAGACGCCGACGGCGTCCCGCCCGTACTGCTGCCGGGCCGCCCTGAGACCGGCGGCCACCCGGTCGAGGGCCTCCTCCCAGGAGGCCGGGCGCAGCGGGCCGCCCCGGGCGGCACGGACCAGGGGCCCGGTGAGCCGGGCGCCGGGGCGCAGCACGGCCGCGGCCGCGCGGCCCTTGCCGCACAGGGCGCCGAGGTTGACGGGGAAGTCCGGCCGCTCCAGGACCTCGACCGGCTCCGGGCCGCCGGCCGGGAGCGGGCGCAGCCGCATGCCGCACTGCAGGGCGCAGTACGGGCAGTGGCTGTCGGTGGCCCTGGCGGGATCGGTGCCGGTCGTCGTCATGGCACCGAGGATCACGCCGGGGCGTTACGCCTCCGCGTCGGCGATGTTGCCCGTGCGGTACATGCCGTTCACACGGCCGGGCAGGCGGCGTCGGGCGTACGACATGCGCCGTAACCTGCCGGACGCCTTCCCTTACCCCTGCGTGACGGGCCCGCAACGACCCCGAAACCCCGTCGCCCGAACATGCGCAGCATGGGAACCGGCACCTCTCCCCGCACACCCCCCGTCCCCGGCCCGCTCCTCGGCTACGTCGTCGGCGTCACCGCCGACCGGCGGCGCGACGAACTCACGGCCCTGCTCCGGCGCAGGGGCGCCCGCGTCGTCGAAGCGCCCACGATGCGGATCGTCCCGCTCGACGACGACGTGGCCCTGCGCCGCGCCACCGAACGCTGCCTCACCGGCCCCCTCGACTACGTCGTCGCCACCACCGGCGTCGGCTGGCGCGGCTGGATGAGCGCCGCCGAAGGCTGGGGGCACGGCGCCGGGCTGGCCGGGGCCTGCCGGGGCGCGGAAGTCCTCAGCCGGGGCCCCAAGGCGACCGGCGCCGTACGCGCCAGCGGCCTGGCCGAGGCCTACTCGCCCGGCTCCGAAGCGTGCGACGAACTCCTCGCCTGGCTCCTCGCCCGCGACCTCGCCGGCCGCCGCATCGCCGTCCAGGAGCACGGCGCGCCCCTCCCGGGCTTCGCGGACGCCCTGCGCGGGCGCGGGGCCGAGGTCATCGAAGTGCCGGTCTACCGCTGGACGCAGCCCGAGGACCCGGGCGCCGCCCGGCGCCTCGTCGAGCAGACCGTACGCCGCGAAGTCCACGCCCTCACCTTCACCAGCGCACCGGCCATCGACTTCTTCCTGGCCTGCGCGCGCGAGGCCGGCCTGTCCGCGCGGGTCCTCGACGCCCTCCGGGGCCCCGTCCTGCCCGTGTGCGTCGGCTCCGTGTGCGCCCGCCCCCTGGAGGACGCCGGCGTCCCCACCGTCCAGCCCGAACGCGGCCGCCTCGGCGCCCTCGTCCGCACCCTCACCCAGATCCTCCCCACCCGCGACCGCCGCACCCTCCGCAACGGCCCCCGCCCCCTCGTCCTCCAGGGCAACGCCCTCATAGCCGACGACGACGCCCTCTGGCTCCCCCCGCTCCCCGCCGCGATCCTCCGCACCCTCGCCGAACGCCCCGGCTGGGTCCTCAGCCGGGGCGAACTCCTGCGCCGCGTCTGGGACGCCGGCCAGACGGACGAACACGCGGTCGAAGCGGCGGTGGGCCGCCTGCGCAGCGCACTGGGGCCCCACGCGAGCCTGATCAGGACGGTCCCGAAGAGGGGGTACCGGCTGGCGGTGGAGGGGTGAGGCGCCCGGCCCGCCGAGCATCGGTGCCGGTCAAGCCGCGCCGCCCCCACCTGCCCGGTTCACCGTGGCCCGGCCACCGGCGGTGCGCCACTGCCAACGACCGCCCGAGCCGGTAGGCGTCCCGCTCGCCTCTTGCCCACGCCTCGGCGTACTGGTCCACGATGCGCGCGCCCACCGCGCAGCAGGGAGCGGCGCCGGGCGGGTTGGTAAGCGGGCCGGGTGCGAGGGGGGAATGCCGGGTGGGCACGGTAGGCGGTCGCGGAGAGCCAAGCGGCCCGCCTCACCGCGCAGAGCACGTGGCGCCGTACGCCACAGGTCTGCCGCAATGCCGCGGGCGGACGGGGTGTACGCCACCGTCCCGGAGGCGATCCCGTGGGCGAGCTTCATGACGTGCAGAGCCGCTGTCCGGTCACCGCGCAGGAGGTGCCCGCGAGCCACTTCCACCCATAGGCGGGCACGCCGCTCCATAGACGGCATCACATCGGGGTCGATGTCATCCGCCAACGACAGTGCTTCCCCGGACGCCCGAAGGTCCATGGCCACGGAAACGGCGTGGAAATCCACATTGGCCCGTCCGAATACCGTGCCTCACGGAGAATGTTGCCCATGTTCCACGCCGCGGCGGCGATGGCGGCAGGGTCATCCGCCCGCTGAGCTGCGGCCAGAGCCCGGTCGGCGACGACCCAGGCGAGTTCGGCCGGCGCCACGTAGGCCGTCGCCTGTCCGGTCAGCCGGTACACGTCGGAGAGGGCGACGAGAGCGGTTCGTCGTTGTGCCCCTTCCAGAGTGCGGGCAGCGGTTTCGGCGTCCCGGATGAGCGCGGGGAGGAGTGCTCCTACTTCTGTGCGGTTGCGTCCGGACGTGTGCCACAGACGCCAAGTCTGCTCCACCCGGCCCTGCAGGCCCTGCACGTCGACTGCGGTGCTCAGCGGCGCGAGACTGCGGCTCATCACGGCGCCCCAGATGGCAGGCATAGTGGGGTGGTCGAATCGTCCCAGAGGGACCGGCTGGACGACCTCAGGAGTACCGCCGGTCAGGATCGACAGGTCGGGGATCTGCAGAGCGGCAGCCAGCCTGAGCAGGAGCGAGTGCGAATTGAGCTCCCGCTCCCCCTTCTCGATCTTCTTGAGCCAGTCCGCCTTCCGGGCGCACAGGCCTGCGAGGACTTCGCGGCTCATCCCGCGGGATTCCCTGAGAATCCGGATCCGTTCGCCAGTGCTCACCTCTGCAGGAAAGTCCAGGGTGTCCACCGAACCGCCTCCGTACGCCGACGTGTACGGGCAGCGTACGGGCAGCCGACATCGACGGGCAGGGGTCGCCGGATGCGCGTGGTGGGTGGTGGCCTTCCGGGGCCGGGAATCAACCGCCCGGAGGCAGCGCGCGGCGGCGTACCGTGCAGACGTCCTGCTGCACGCGATCGACGGGAGAGACGTATGGCCATCGACTACATCAAGCGGCCCCGCCCGGCCACCTCGGCCATCAGTTTGGAGAAGGTCCAGGCGGCCGCCCCTCGTCTCGTCGACCTGTACAAGTCCGCGCAAGTGTCACTGGAGGCGAGCGGCCTGTCGGGGCAGCGCGCCGCCGTGTACCTCGTCCTGGACCGGTCCGGAAGCATGAGCAGGCACTTCAAGGACGGCACCGTCCAGCATCTGGCGGAGCAGGCCCTGGGGTTGGCAGCGCACTTCGACGACGACGGCGTCGTGCCCGTCGTCTTCTTCTCCACCGGCATCGACGGCATCGCCGAGTTCGGCCTCGGCGACTACGAGGGCCGCATCAGCACCCTGCACTCCGGCTACGGGCGCATGGGCCGCACCAACTACCACCTGGCCATGCAGGCGGTCATCGACCACTACACCGCCTCGGGTGCCACCGACCCCGCCCTGGTGCTCTTCCAGACCGACGGCGCCCCCAGCTCCCGGGGCGCTGCCGAACGTTTGCTGTGCGCCGCCGCCCGGCTGCCGATCTTCTGGCAGTTCATCGGCTTCGGCAACCCGGACGGGGCACAGTTCGACTTCCTGCGGAAGCTGGACGACCTGCCCGTCCCGGGGAAGCGCGTCGTGGACAACGCCGGCTTCTTCCCTGCCGGGAGGACACCGCGGGCCCTGCCCGACACGCAGCTGTACGCAGCGCTGATGAGCGAGTTCCCGGTATGGCTGCGCAGCGCGCGGGCCGCGGGCATCCTGCCCTGACCGGCCGGGCCCGCCGCGCGGTCGCTTTGCGTCCGGGCATCCGGCGTCCGGCGTGCGGCGGCTCGGGGCCGCCGCACGCCGCCGTTCAAGCCAGCCCTCAGGCCTCGGTCCGCTCCACCGGGATCCAGAGTTCCGCGTCCGCCCGTGCCGCGTCCTGGGACAGGCGGGTGCGGAGGATTTCGGGGCCGGGGCGGCTGCGGTAGGGGTTGGACGGGAACCACTGGGTGAAGACGTCCCGCCACAGGTGCTGGAGCGCCTGCGGGAACGGCCCGGAGCTCTCGAAGACGGCCCATGTGCCGGCCGGGACGGCGAGTGCGTCCATGTCCTCGGGGACGGCGTCGGATCCGGTCACCACACCGTGGTAGTAGTCGAGTTCGGTGCCCTCCGCCCGGCTCGGGTCCAGGTCGTCGCTCACTCCTACGATGCCCTCCGGCTGCTGGTCGGACAGGGCGGCGATGCGCCGTATCGTCTCCTGGTCGATGCCCCGGATGAAGCCGGCGATCGCCGGGTTCACCCCCTCGTGGACCAGCGGGGCCCGGACCTTCTTGCCGACCACACGGAACTGTTCCTTCTCCACGACCCGGTATCGCATGCTGCTGCTCCCTTCGACGACGAGGCGGAAGGACATCCGGGGCTGGGAGTTCAGGGCCGCACCGGCCCGCCGGGCCTCGCCCGGGCCCACACCGTGCACGGCCCGGAAGGCACGCGCGAACGCCTCCCCCGAGCCGTAGCCGTAGCGCACCGCGATCTCCAGCAGCGTCCGCTCCCCGGCGAGCACCTCGGCGCCCGCGACGGTGAGCCGCCTGCGCCGGATGTACTCCGACAGCGGGATCCCCGCCAGCGCGGAGAACATCCGGCGGAAGTGGTACTCCGACGTCACCGCGATCCGTGCCAGCTCGGTCACCTCGATGCGCTGATCGAGATGCGACTCGATGTGTTCCAGGGCCTCGTTCAGCCGCTCCAGCACCTCGGTCTCCTTCCTTTACGTCCCTCACGTTAGGAAGGCTGCACCCTGCCGGACCCGACATCCTGTGCCCGGTCCGGTCGGTGCGGACCAGCGCGGACCAGTACGGGCGGCCCGGGGTGGTCTACGCCGAGGAGGTCCTCACTTCTCGTCCGTCAGCCCCGGCATCGCGCCCTTCGTCGTGTTCAGGTCGATGACGGCGAAGGACGCGCCCTGGGAGTCGGTGAGGGCCGCGAAGCGGCCGAAGGGGCTGTCCATCGGGCCGAAGTGGAGTTCGCCGCCGCGGTCCCTGGCCTTGGCCACCGCCGCGTCGCAGTCGCCGACGGCGAAGAAGACCTGGATGTAGGGAGGGATCTCCGGCGGGAATTCCTCGCCCATCGCCATGCGGCCGAGCACCGTGTCGCCGCCGAGGCTGAAGAGCTTGAAGTCGGTCTGTTCGTCGCCGGCGTCCGCCTCGCCCTCCATGTGCTGCAGCCCGTAGGGGAAGACGGCGGGGAAGAAGGCGTCGGCCTTGCCGGGTTCGCGGGTGAAGACCTCGGCCCAGCAGTACGCGCCGGGCTCGCCGCGCTTCTGGAAGCCCTCGTGGGTGCCGGCCTGCCAGACGCCGAAGGTGACGCCGGCGGGGTCGCGGGCGAGGACCATGGTGCCGAAGTCGCCGACCGTCATCGGTTCCATCAGCAGTTCGCCGCCGGCCGCGCGGATCTTCTCCGCGGTGGCGGCGGCGTCGGGCGAGGCGAAGTACAGGCACCAGGCGGACTTGCCCTCCTGGCCCGGCATGGGGGGTACGACGGCGGCCACGGCCTTTCCGTCGGAGTACGCCTCGGTGTAGTTGCCGAACTCCGTCGCGCTCTCGCCGAACGTCCATCCCAGGACGTCACCGTAGAACTCCTTGGCCTTCTCGATGTCCGTGAACATCGCGTCGGCCCAGCACGGCATGCCCTCTGCTTGCGCGGCCATGGTCCCGGCTCCTTCCCGGCGATCAGCGAGTGATCCCCAGCGTTCCCCGAGTGGTCCCCGAGCGTTCCCCCGATGCCACGCTAGCCACCGGCGACCGCGCCCGCACGGGGAGCGCGCAGCGCGACCAGCCCGACGATCAGCGCCGCGGCCACCGCGACCAGCCCGCACGCCAGGATTCCCGCCCTCGCCCCGTAGTGCTGGACCGCCCAGCCCACGACCGGGCCGCCGATGGGCGTCCCGCCCGTGTACACGAGCATGTACAGGCCCATGACGCGGCCGCGCATCGCGGGATCGGTGTGGAGCTGGACGAGGGAGTTGGCCGTCGTGGAGAACGTCACGCTCAGTAGACCCACCAGCACCATCAGTGCCCCGAAGAGCCAGACGGACGGCGCGAGGGCCGTCACGGCCTCCAGGGCGCCGAAGGCGGCCGCCGTGCCCACCAGCACCACCGTGCGGCTGCTGCGCCGCCGCGCCGACATCAGGGCCCCTGCCAGCGCGCCCAGGCCGACCGCCGTCGTGAGGAAGCCGAACTCCTTCGCGCCGCCGTCGAAGACGTTGTACGCGAAGCCCGAGAGCAGGGTGGGGAAGTTGAAACCGAAGGTGCAGACGAAGCCGACCAGGACGATGGGACGGACGAGCTCGGGATGTTCCCGCACGTGCCGCAGGCCCGCCCTGATCTGGCCCTTCTCGCGCCGCTGCGGCGCCGCCGGCAGCAGCTCGGAGGCCCGTACGGCCAGCAGCGAGGCGATCACCGCGACGTAGGACAGCGCGTTGAGGGCGAACGCCCAGCCGCTGCCGATGACGACGATCAGCGGTCCGGCGGCGGCGGGGCCGAGCAGCCGGGCGCTCTGGAAGTTCACCGCGCCCAGGCTGATCGCGTTGGCGATGCGCTCGGGGCCCACCATCTCGGGGACGAACGTCTGGATCGCGGGGTTGGCGAAGACGTTCATGAGGCCGAGCAGGAACGCGAAGACGTAGACGTGGGCGACCACGACGACGTCGGTCAGCGTCAGTACGGCGAGCGCCGCGGCGAACAGGCCCATGGCACCCTGCGTGGTGAGCAGGATCCGCCGCTTCGGGTACCGGTCGGCCACCACGCCGCCGAACAGGCCGAACAGCAGCACCGGCAGGAACTGCAGGGCCGTGGTGACGCCCACCGCGAACGTGCTGCCGGTGAGGTGGAAGACCAGCCAGTCCTGGGCGACGAACTGCATCCACGTGCCGGAGTTCGAGATGAACTGGCCGAAGAAGAAGTAGCGGTAGTTGCGGACGGCGAGCGAGGCGAACATGCGGCTGCCCGGCTTCGCGGACGCCGGTGCGGGGGAGGCCGCGGCGGGGCCCCCTCGGGACGGAGCGGTCATCGGAACCAACCAGGCCTTCGTACGGGTTACGCGTCGGGGTGAGGCGTCCGGATTACGCGTTCGGATCGCGCTTCCGGGCTACGTGTCCGGATCGCGCCCGGATTACGCGTCGCGGCGGGCAAGGACCAGCAGGTAGGCGAGGCCCGGCAGCTCTCTGCGCACGTTCCGCACGGCGGTCACCGTGAAGCCCGCCCCAGCCAGCAGCTCCGTCGCCTCCCGCTCGTTGAACCACCGCGACAGGCGGCCGTCCTCGGCGCGGTTCAGGACGCCCTCGGCGAGCTCCTCCGCCGTGGTGAAGAGGCTGACGGCCAGCAGCCCGCCGGGGCGCAGCCGCTGCCGCACGTTCGCCAGGTAGGGCGCGTAGTCCTCCGGGGCCTGGTGGTGGAGGACGCCGTTGTCGACGGCGGCGTCGAAGACGCGGTCGTCCGCCAGGTCGGCGAAGTTGCCGACCTCGAAGGCGGCCGCGGCGCCGTACCGGCGGGCGATGTCCTCCCAGTCGGGCAGCCGTACGAGGTCGACCGCGGTGACCCGGTGGCCCTGGGCGAGCAGGAGCTCCATGTCCCGGCCGCGGCCCGCCCCGATGTCGATGACGGAGCTGCCGGGCGCGAGTTCCGTGCAGAGCAGCGGCACGAGCTCCCGCATGGCCGGCTCCTCGCTCCAGGAGTCCGCGCCGTCCTCGTAGCGCCGGACGAACGCCTCGCGCAGCAGCTCGCGGTAGCCCGCGTGCTCCCCGGTGCCGGGGCCGGTGCCGGTACCCGTATCCGTGCCTGCACCCGTATCCGTATCCGTATCCGTGCCCGTACTCACAGACCGCCTCGCTTCCTCTTCGCCGTGGCCTTCGCTGTCACGTTCGTCGTCACGTTCGCCGTCACGTCCGCCGCCGCTTCCGCGCCGGCCGCCCGCACCACGGCGGGTTTGCCCCTCGGGTGGACCTCGCTCTTCGGCGCCCACACCCGGCTCCCGGCCGGGACGTCGGCCGTCACCAGCGCGTGCGCGCCGACGAGGCTGTCGTCGCCGATGCGCACGGGGCCGAGGACGGAGGCGCCCGCCCCCACCACGACGCGGTCGCCGAGGGTGGGGTGGCGCCGTTCGCCCGGCAGCCGGTGGCGGTCCCGCCACCAGCCGATCGCACCGATCGTGACCTGGTGGTAGAGGGTGACGTCGTCGCCGATCACGGCGTCCTCGCCGATGATCACGGCCGCGCCGTGGTCGATGAACAGCCGCCGCCCGACGCGCGCACCCGGGTGGATGTCGACCCCGCCGGACAGGAAGCGGCCGACGAGCGACAGCACGCGGGCTGCGACCCGGTGTCCCCGCGCGTGCAGCCCGCTCGCCGGCCGGTGCAGCCACAGGGCCGGCAGGAAAGGGGCGAGGAGCGCCTCGCCGCGGCTGCGCACGGCGGGGTCTCGGTCGGCAACGACCTTCAGGTCCTCGCGCAGGAGGCGCAGAGAGCGGGGCAGGAGGGACGGGGACGGCGGCAGGGGCGGGGTCATGCCGCCACCTCCGCGGTGTCCTCGGCGGTCGTGCCGCTGTCAGCCGCACCCCGCATCGCCCGCGTGAACGCCGCCAGCTGGTCCGCGAGTTCCACGCAGCGCGCGTGCACCGGGCCCGTCACGTCCAGCCCCCGCTGCCCTCCGGCCGAAGGCGTGAAGTCCGCGGAGACCGTGCTGACCTGCATCGGCACCGCCCAGCCGCCGAGCGCCTTCACGACCTGGCGCAGCTGCTCGCAGGCGGTGGCCGAGCCGCGCGGCCCGCTGGCATGGGAGACCAGGGCGACCGCCTTGCCCGCGAAGGCGTCGGAGGGAAGGAGGTCCACGGCGCTCTTCAGCAGCCCGGAGTACCCGGAGTGGTAGACGGGCGTCCCGATGACCAGCGCGTCACTGGCGAGCACCGCCTCGATGAACTCGCGTGCCTGGACGACGGGGTGGGGAGCCTCGCTCCAGTAGTGGTCGGGGTGGCTGCGCGGAAGGTCGAGCAGGGCGAGGTCGGCGAGGCTGCTGCCGAAGCCGCGCTGTTCCAGGAGGCCGCCGATGTGCCCGACGAGGGCGCGGGTGTGGGAGCCGGCGCTCGGGCTCCCGGCGACGCACAGCACGCGCGGACGGGCGGCGGTCACGACGCGTCCTCCGCAGCGTTCCGGCCGTCGCTGTCGCTGCCGCTGCCGCTGCCGCTGTTGCTCTCGCTGCCGTCGCCGTCCACCGTCACCCGTACGAGGTCGTGCGCCTCTTCCGCCGCCTTCCGCGCCTCGGCGGCCGTCACCGCCGTGGTGATGAGGAAGCCGAGCCGGTCGAAGTTGTTCCGGGCGGGGCGCACGTCCTGCCCGGGCCTGGCGTGCAGCATCACCTCGGCCGTGCCGGGGGCCTGCCGCGCCGCGTCCGCGTCGATGCCGGCGAGCACGCCGGAGACGGGTGCGGTGATGGCCCGTATGCAGCCCACGCCGTGCACGGGCGAGGGTGACGGGCTGCCACCGAGGGCGAGTTCGACGACGTCGTGGTAGATGTTCCGCCCCAGGACGTAGTTGATCATCGTGGGGACGTAGCCGCCGATGAGCCGGCCGTTGATCTCGATGATCTGCGGCCCGTCCGGCCCGAGGACCACCTCGGTGTGGGTGTGCGCGCGGCGGATGCCGACGGCGGCGAGCGCGTCGGTGCACACGCGCACGACGGCCTCGCGCACGTCGTCGGCCAGCTCGGCGGGGAAGCAGCCGCCCAGCTCGACCGGGTGGGGCGCGGGGGCCAGCATGCGGTCCACGCAGCCGTACGGGGTGCTGACGCCGTCGACGGTCACCATCTCGCAGCTGACGACGGGGCCGGGGACGTACGCCTCCAGCAGCGCCACTCCGCTGCCGGCGACACCGCGCCCATAGGAGCGCGTCCCTGCGATGGCCTCCGCCAGTGCGGCGACCTCCGTGGCGTCGTTCGCGACGCCGACGTGGAGCGAGCCGAAGCCGTCGGCCGGCTTGACCACGACCGGGTAGCCGAGCTCCTCTGCCGCGGCCACGGCCGCCGCGACCGTCAGGGCCTGCCGGAAGGCCGGCTGCGGGACGCCCGCGGCGCCCAGGAGCTCGCGCACGGCGTGCTTGTCGCGCAGGCGCCGCATCACCGCGGCGCTCTCGAAGGGCAGGCCCAGGGCCTCGGCGACCTCCGCGGTGGCGGGCAGGTGGCCCTCGCTGAGGGCGAGCACGCCGTGCACGGGGTGCTTGCGGTGGAGCGAGCCGATGACGTCGAGCAGGCCGGCCGGGTCCGTGGTGGGGACTCCGGTGAGCAGCCGGGTCGGGGCCTTCAGCGCCTCCTCGCCGCCCTCCGCGGCGAGGTAGGGGTCGAGGGAGTGCGCCACGAAGGTCACTTCGTGGCCGAGCGCGACGGCCTCGCTCACGACCTTGAAACCGGCCGTCGGGGTCGTCTCGACCAGGACCAGGTGAGCCATCTCAGCGCCCTCCGGCGGTCGTTGTCGTCACTGTGATGGTTGCGGCGGTTGCGGTCGTTGCGGCGGTTGCCGTGGCTGCGGCGGCGTGGCGCGTCATCGTCCGAGCTGCTCCCACTCCTCGGGCGTCCCGGCGTCGGGAAGCACGGTGACGACCGTCGCCGAGGGCGGCAGCGCGGCGGCCGTCTCCTTCGCGGCGAGCCAGTTGGCGGCGGCCGAACTGCCGATGCGCAGGCCGGTGAGGTCGTGGAACTCCCCCATGGCGGCGAAGGCGCGCGGGTAGGACACCGTGCGGTGCTCGACCTCGTCGTCGTGGAGCGTCACGAACGGCTGCCGGATGCCGTGCCCCATGCCGCCGGAACCGGCGTACTTGCGCTGCCCGTTGGGCGGCTGCTCGCTCCCGTAAGGCAGCTCGGCGGGGGTGACGCCGACGGCCCGGACGGCGGGGAAGCGTGCGCGCAGCGCCCGCAGGACGCCGACGAGGGTCCCGCCGGTCCCGATGGAGGCCACCCAGGCGTCAGGGACGCGGCCGCCGAGCTGCGCGGCGAGCTCCGCACCGGTGGTGCGCTCCTGCAGCAGGACGTTGGCGGGGTTGCGGTGCTGGTAGAGCAGGGTCCACTCGGGCTCCTCGGCGGCGATGCGCAGGGCCTCGCGCACCACGTCGAGGAAGCCGCGCTCCTTGTCGACGAGGTCGACGCGCGCGCCGCGCCCGGCGAGGGTGTCGAGGAGGCTGCGGGGGCTCGCCGAGGACAGGACGAAGCGGGAGCGGATGCCCAGTTCCGCGCAGAGGTGGGAGAGGGCGTTCGCGAGGTTTCCGCCGGAGTACTCCAGGACGCGGAGCTCGTCGAGCGGGCGGTCGCCGTGCTGCTGCAGGGCGCTGCCGAGCAGGGCGTAGGCGACGCGGTCCTTGATGGAACCGGCCGGGTTCTCCCACTCGCACTTGGCGAGCACGGTCGCTCCGCCGTCCGGGCCCGGCAGTTCGATCAGGGGGGTGTTCCCGAGTTCCTGCCCGAACTTCGCGTAGACCGGGTACCGGTCCTCCAGGGCCGCGTGGTCCACCGTGGCCCCGTCCAGGCTGCCGGGCGGGTATGGCGATTCCAGGGGCTCGGGACGGGCGGAGAGCAACAGGGAAGGGGGTGAGGGGGGTACGGGGTTGTCGATGTCGCCGGCCTTATCCACCGTCAGCCTCCCTGAGCGGTTAACAAGTAGAGCAATTCACAGTGCGGTTCATTCATGAGCACTGCTCATCCATAAGCACTGCATCGGGCAGCGCGATCACCCTAGGCGGAATGGCGACTTACGCCACGAGGATTGTGATTGCCGTCACATTTGCAGGGAAAAGATGGCCGGTTGCTTTCCCCGGGTACGGCGGGTAGCAGCAGGTGGCAGGGTAAATCGGATGCTCAAGTTCCGCTTTGCGCAGGGGAGTTGCGTAAGCGCGGGCACGACCGGCAGGCTCCCCCCGAGTGTAATTTCCGGCCACCTTCGGCGTATTCCTATGTTTGGGCCCCGGGTAAGGATCCGGATGATTCAGCCCGCGAAAACCGGCTGATCAACCGCTTTCCGTCCGGCCCGGTACGCACTCGGACTCACCCCCCGGACCCGCTTGAACGCCGTGCTGAATCCGAACGGATCGGCATATCCCACCCGGCGGGCGACCGACGCCAGCGTGGCCCCCGGCTCGCCGAGCAGGTCCACGGCCAGCGTCATCCGCCACTCCGTGAGGTACGCCAGTGGCGGCTCCCCGAGCAGCTCGTGGAAGCGCTTGGCGAACGTGGAGCGCGACACGCCCGCGACCGCCGCCAGCGAGGCCAGCGTCCACGCCCGGTGCGGCGCCTCGTGCATCGCACGCAGGACGGGGCCCACGACCTCGTCCCCCAGCGCCCCGTACCAGGCGGGCGACGCCGCCTCGGGCCGGTCGAACCAGTCCCGCAGCGTGCACACCAGCAGCCAGTCCAGCAGCCGGTCCACCACGATCTGCCGCCCGGGCAGGCCCGCGGTCAGCTGCGACTCCAGATACCCGCGCATCGACGTGCAGTCGTGGTCGTCCGGGACGACGAGCACGGGCGGCAGCACCTGCAGCAGCCGGCGCGGCACCTCCCCCGGCACTCGGTAGGCGCCCGCCATGAGCACCGTCCGCCCGTCCACGCCCCCGCCGTCCGCGTCCGGGCCGCCGCAGGACACCTCCCGCACCGGGCCGGCGGCGCCCTCCGGCGAGGACGGGTCGTCCGTGAAGACGAACGGCTCCGGCCCCCGCACGATCGCCGTCTCGCCCGCGGACAGCCGCCGCGGCGCACCCTCTGCCGGGACGAGCCAGCCCTCGCCGCGCAGCGGTGCACACAAGGTCAGGAAGGCACCATCGGTGAAGCGCAGCGCCCACGGCGGCGACAGCACCGACCCTCCGAACACCGCACCGTTGGCACGCACGCCCCGCAACAGATCATCGAAAGGGTCCATGGACGGCACGATATGCGGCGTGCCGGACGACATGCCCAGGCGGCTCGTACGCCCGGACATGCGCCCCGGACTGTCGCCCATGGTGGGCGCCGCGGCCGGCGGGTTGGCTGTACCCATGACGAACACGGCTTCCGAGAACACAGTCTCCGAGAACGCAGCTGTCCAGACCGCGACGCCCCACCACGACGTCCTCGTCCTCGGTGCGACCGGCAAGACCGGCCGCCGGGTGGTCGGCGCCCTCCGTGCCGCCGGCGTGACCGCCCGGGCCGCCTCCCGCTCCGGCGAGGTCCGCTTCGACTGGACCGAACGCGCCACGTGGGCCGCCGCCCTCGAAGGGGCCTCGGCCGTCTACCTCATCGCCCCGGACGAGGGGTACGAGGCGGTGCCCGTCTTCGTCCGGCAGGCCGTCGAGGCGGGCGTGCGCCGGTTCGTGGTCCTCTCCGGGCGCGGGATCGAGCACGTCGGGCCGGACTTCGGGCAGGGCATGGCCGTCGCCGAGGAGGCCGTCCGCGGCTCCGGCGCCGAGTGGGCGGTCGTCCGGGCGAACAACTTCAGCCAGAACTTCAGCGAGGACCTGTGGTGGCAGCCGGTCCGCGAGGGGCGTCTCGGACTGCCGATCGGGGACGTGCCCGAGCCGTTCGTCGACGCGGACGACATCGCCGAGGTGGCGGCGGCGCTGCTCACGCGCAGCAGCGCCGAGCACACCGACGACGTGTACGAGGTCTCCGGGCCGCGCGGGCTGACCTTCGGCGAGGCCGTCGCGACGATCGCCCGCGCCACGGGGCGGGAGATCGCCTACGTGGAGCTGACGCCGGAGGAGTACCGCGCCGAACTGCTCGCGGCGGGACTGCCCGAGGCGGCCGCGACGGCCCTGAACGCGCTCTTCGCCCTGCACCGCGCAGGTCACACGGCCGAGCCCGCCGACGGGGTGCGGCGCGTCCTGGGCCGCGAGGCCGCCGACTTCGGTGCGTACGTCACGAAAATCGCCGCCACGGGGGCGTGGGCCCGGGTTGAATGACCATGATCACCGGCGGTGGGCGGGGCCACGGTCCGACCGGCCGCCGGCACCCCACACTCCCGGAGGAGTCGCATGGTCAGCACTCAGGCGCTGGTGGGCATAGCCGCCGTAGAACTCGGCATGGTCCTCACCCCCGGCCCCAACATGATCTACCTGGTGTCCCGTTCGATCACGCAGGGGCGGCGGGCCGGGCTCGTCTCCCTGCTGGGCGTCGCGGTGGGCTTCTTCGTCTACCTGCTCGCCGCCGTCGCCGGCCTCGCCACGCTCTTCAGCCTCGTGCCCGCCGTCTACACGGCCCTCAAACTGGCCGGCGCCGCCTATCTGGCCTACCTCGCGTGGAAGACCCTCAAGCCCGGCGGGGTCTCCGCGTTCGACCCGAAGCCGCTGCCGCCGGACCCGGCGCGCAAGCTCTTCACGATGGGCCTGGTCACCAACCTCCTCAACCCGAAGATCGCCATCCTCTTCATCTCCGTGCTGCCGCAGTTCATCGACCCGGACCGGGGCTCCGTGGCCGGGCAGAGCCTCGTCCTCGGCCTCACCCTGATCGCCGTCGCCGTCACCGGCAACGCCCTGATCGCCATGAGCGCCGGCTCCATCGCGGGCTTCCTGCGCCGCCGGCCGCGGTGGCTGCGGATGCAGCGGTACGTGATGGGCACGGTCCTGGCGGGCATCTCGGTACGGGTCGCTACGACCTGACCCGCCGGGCCCGGGCAGCCGGGCCCGGCCCTCCGGCGAGGGTGCCCGGCCACCCCCTCGTGTGGAGACCGTTCACCACCCGCGGCCCGAAGTGTGTGCACGCCTCCCCTCCTCCGCGGCGCCCCCGCGGCGGCATCGTGACAGTGCAGCCGGCTGCGGCTGCCGTGGTGCGAGGCATAAGGGGGAGTGCCGTGAACAAGGCGGCGATGGTGACGGGGCTGCGGCACGGGGGGCGGTTCCCGGCGATCGGCGGGCCGGGACCGGGGCCGGGGCCGGGGCCAGTGCCGGGGCGCGAACCGATGGCGGGGCCGGGGGTTCCCGACGACCTCGTCGCCGAGATGGCCGAGGTGCTGTTCCGGTCGCTGCGCCGCAGCGACCAGCGCAGCAAGGGCGAGCAGTACCTGCACGGGCTGCTCACCGCGAGCGGCCGCAAGACCATCCAGAACATCGCGGGCGCCGTCGGGGCGCCCGGCGGCCAGCAGAGCCTGCACCACTTCATCTGCAGCTCCACCTGGCACTGGAACCCGCTGCGCGAGGCCCTCGGCCGCTACATGGAGGGCATCGCGCCCGCCCGCGCCTGGGTCGTACGGCAACTCGTCATCCCCAAGCGGGGCGAGCACTCGGTCGGCGTGCGCCGGCAGTTCGACCCCGAGCTGGGCGAGACGGTCAACGCGCAGCGCGCGTTCGGGGTGTGGCTCGCCTCCGGCGCGATGACCGTGCCGGTGCACTGGCGGCTCTTCCTGCCCGACGGGGCCGACGGGGCCGACGGGGCCGACGGGGCCGACGAGCAGGGCGCCGGCATCCCGGCGTCGGCGCTGCGCGCAGAGACCGCGGACGAGAGCGCCACGGGCACGGTCCTCGACGACCTGCGGAAGTGGAAGCTCCCGCGCCGGCCCGTCGTGCTGGACGTGCCCACGACGCGGGTCGGGCCCGCGGTGCGGCGCTTCGCCGAGGCGGGCCTGCCGGTGCTGGCCCGCGTGTGCGGCACGGCGCGCCTGGTCGTGGCCGACCCGGCGCTGCCGGGCCACGGCCTGGGGCCCGTTCCCGCCCTGCGGATCCTGCAGGGCGTACGGGGCCTGCGCCGCCCGATCGCGGGGGCCGGGCTGGTGGCGGCGGTTCCGGTGGCGCTGCCCGTGGGGCACGGGCGGCTGTCGGCGGGCGGGCAGCGGCCCGGGCTGCTGCTGGGCGAGTGGCGCGACCCGGAGGGAGCGCCCGAGCGGATCTGGCTGACGGACATGGTCCGCACGCCCGTCGGCGAACTGGCGCGGCTGGCCCGCCTCGCCCACGACACGGCGGCGGACTGCGAGGAGGTCGGCGCGCGCGTGGGCCTCCGCGACTTCAAGGGCCGCTCCTTCCCCGGCTGGCACCGCCACATGACCCTGTCCTCGGCGGCGTACGCAGTCGCGTCCCTGACCTCGGCCTACGCCCTCACAGGCGAGGCCCTGTACGCCTGACACCCACGCCCACGGCGACCCCGACCCCGGCTCCGGCTCCCGCTCCGACTCCCGCTCCCGCTCCGGCTCCGACCGGGCTCCCGCTCCAGCGGTCATGGGTGCCCCGCACGCCTGCCCCCGCCGCAACGGCGCTCGGCCCCAACGGCGGCAATCGGCGGTGCCGCACCCGCCTCAGCCAGGCCCGGCACCGCCGGACACGCCGTCGTCGCTTACCCGCCGCCGCGGCGGAAGAACGTGCCCGGCCCGCCGGGGAAACGGATGCCCCGCTGCGGCGGTTACCCCACCCCGCTGCGCCCCCGCTCCCCGCAGGGGCCCCGCGCCCCTACCCCCCGTCCGGCCGCCGGCTCAGCAGATGCCGCGTGCGTTGCAGCCGCAGCGCCAGCTGGATCTCCAGGGCACGGTCCGGCTTCTGCCAGGTGGGGCCGAGGAGTTCCGTGATGCGTTCCAGGCGCCGGTAGACGGTGTTGGGGTGGACGTGGAGGACGTCCGCGGCGGCGGTCGCGCTGCTGCCGGAGGCGAAGTAGACCTCCAGCGTGTGGGTGAGCTCGGTCAGGCGGAGCATGTCGTACTCGAGGACGGGGCCGAGCGCCGACTGGACGAAGCCGTCGACGTCGTGGTCCTCGGCGAGCAGCACGCCGAGGAAGCCGAGTTCGCCGGGCGAGGCGTAGCCTCCGGTGTCGCCGAGGGCGGTCAGGGCGTCCACGCAGCGCAGGGCCTCCTGGTAGGCCTGGTGGACCGCGCTGTCCCCCGTCACGGGCCCCGCGGCCCCGACCGTCACCGGGTGGTGCAGGAGCGGCGTGAGCTCCTCGGAGACGGCCTTGGCGGTGGCCCCGGCGTCGCTGCCGGGCAGCAGGAGCACGATGCTGCCGTCGAGCACGCTCTTGAGCCCGGACATCCGGTAGGCGTACGAGGAGGCCCAGACGACGGCCCGGCCCTGGGGCCCGCCTTCGGGCCGGGCGACGACCACGACGTGCGGCTGGGTGAGGTCGACGGTGAGCTGCCGAGCGCGGTCGGCGAGCCGTGCGGAGAGCCGGCGGCCGGAGAGGAGTTCGTCGAAGAGCTCGTCGCGGACCTGGCCCTCGACGAGGGCGGTGTTGCGCTGGATGAGCAGGAGGGTCGCGCAGACCTGGGCGGTCGAGCGCAGCAGCCGTACTTCCTTGTCGGTGGGCGGCTGCGCGGGGACGAGGACGAGCGCCCCGAGGGCCTCGGACCCGGCCGCGGCGGAGGCGACCCAGGCGCGCTCCCCGGCCCGGACCGGCGCCCGCCCGGCGTGGGCGTCGAGGACGGCCTTGGCGATGTCGGCCTCGTCGAGCGCGGACGGGGGCGGGTCGCCGGCGACGGCGAGGGTGCGCCCGTCGGCGTCGCGGACGATCAGCGCGCCGTCGAGGACGGCTGCCGCCTCGGCGGCGACCGTGGGCAGGTCGCAGCCGTCGAGCACGAGGTCGATGAGGCGGCTGCGGACGTCCGCGAGGCGCCGTTCGGTGGTCAGGTAGGTGCGGGCGCGGGAGCTGTCCAGCTCCAGCTCGGTGACCTCGGCGCGGGCGCTGTCGAGGAGCCGTGCCTTCTCGATGGCGACGGCCGCGAGGTCGGCGAGCGAGCGCATCAGCCCGATCTCGTCGGGCGCGAAGTGCCGGATCTTGCGGTTGGCTCCGTAGAGCGTGCCGAAGACGGAGTCGCCGTGCTGCAGGGGCACGGACATGACGGCGTGCAGGCCTTCGGCCCGGACGACCTCGTCGATCTCCTCGGAGTGGGGGATGCGGTCGTCGCCGAGGTAGTCGGCGGTCCAGGAGGGCGCGGCCTTCCCGTGCACGACGCCGCCGAGGCCGTGGCCGCCTGCCACGCGCAGGCCCACGTTGAGGGCGGTGGTGTCGCCGTCGGAGGCGCGGATGCAGGAGCTTTCGCCGTCGGGGTCGAGGAGGCCGATGTAGGCCATGTCGAAGTTGAGGAGGCGGCGCGCCCGACGCGAGATGACCTTGAGGAGGGTGTCCAGGTCGTAGGGGAGGGTGAGGTCGCGGGCGGTGTCGACGAGGGCGGTGAGCCCGGCCTCGCGCTGCTCGTGCCGGCCGAAGAGCGAGTGGACGCCGAGGGCGAGCTCCGTGGCCTGTTCGAGCTCGGCGAGGGCGGCGCCGGCGAGGCCGCTGCGGCGGGCGTCGCGGACGAGGGCCTCGAAGCGGCTGGGCGCGGCTTCCTCGGCCAGCAGCCGGAGCACGGTGATCGCACTTGCCGTGGTGGAGTGCACGGCGCGAGTCATCTCCGTACCCCCAGAGTTCCCCAGAGTCGTCTCTCAGGACCCTTCGGGTGAAGCGTCCCCCCGCTGGTGAACGTAAGCGGATTGGACTGGACCAGTCAACTTTGCCCGCTCTTGGGTGTACACCGTCCACAGCCCTCCCCACCTCATGCGGTGATCCGTCCACCTTCCCCTGACCTGCGGTTTCGGTAAGGGTTGACGAAGCGTGGCGCGCGCCGCAGCGAGCGCGCGCCGTTCCGACTGGGGGGACGAAATGCAGAAATCAGAACAGGCGGGCCAGGCAAGACAGGCAGACCGGGCAAGGCAGGCGGGCCAGGCGGAACAGGCGCAGCTGCAGAGCTACGTGCGATCGCTGCGGCGCAGCGCGGAGTCGCTGCACCGGCCGGACCGGCCGGACGTCTTCGTCCTGGACGGCCGGGAGTGGGACCTGCTGGACGGCGTGTTCGCGCCGCCGTTCTCCGCGTCGACGGGCGTGGCCATGGAGCTGCTCGCGGCGGAGCGGCACGCCGCGGGGGGCGCGCGGAGCCAGGGAAGGCAGCGGTCCCTGCTGGAGATCGGCTGCGGCACCGGCGTCATCGCCGTGACCGCCGCCCTGACGGGCCACGACCGGGTGGTCGCCTCCGACATCAGCCCGCAGGCCGCCCGCAACACCGCCCTGAACGCCGCCCGGCACGGGGTCGCCGACCGCGTCCGCACGCTCTGCGGCGACCTGTTCGCCCCGCTCGGCGAGCTCGGCGAGGACGAGCGCTTCGACACCGTCTACTGGCACTCCAACTTCGTCAAGGCGCCGGAGCACTACGTCTACGGGTCGATGCACGAGCGCGCCTACGTCGACGCCGGGTACGCGGCCCACCGCCGCTACCTGGCCGGCGCGCACGACCACCTGGCGCCGGGCGGACGGGTCCTGCTGCACTTCAGCGACCGCGGCGACGTGCTCGGCCTGCGCCGGACGGCCCGCGAGTGCGGGCGCGGACTGCGGGTCCTGCGCAGCCTGAGGGTCCGGGAGGGGCAGGAGACGGTCGAGCACATGCTCCTCGAAGTGACGGCGGCGCGAGCGGCCCTCAGACCCGCTGCCTGAGCACCGCGACCCCACCCCGGCACTCTCTTCACGGACTTCATTCACTGTGCGCACTCTGCTCGTCGACAACTACGACTCCTTCACCTACAACCTGTTCCACTACCTGGCCCGCGTGAACGGGCGGCCGCCGGAGGTCGTCCGCAACGACGACCCGGACTGGCACCCCGGCCGCCTCGCGGAGTTCGACAACGTCGTCCTCTCCCCCGGGCCCGGAACGCCGCTGCGCGAGGCCGACTTCGGGATCTGCCGCGCGATCGCCGAGCGCACCGACCTGCCGCTGCTGGGCGTGTGCCTGGGCCACCAGGGCATCGGGATGCTGCACGGCGCGACCGTGAGCCGCGCGCCGCGCCCGCACCACGGCCGCACCTCCCCCGTCCTGCACGACGGCACCGGCCTCTTCGCCGGCCTGCCCTCGCCCTTCGAGGTCGTGCGCTACCACTCCCTCGCCGTCACCGACCTGCCCGGCGTGCTGAAGGCGACGGCCTGGACGCCCGACGGGGTGCTGATGGGCCTGGAACACCGGGAGCGGCCGCAGTGGGGCGTGCAGTTCCACCCCGAGTCGGCGGGCAGCCACTACGGCATCGAGCTGCTGGCCAACTTCCGCAGGCTGTCGGAGGAGCGCCGGCCCGCGGACCGGCCCGCCGTCGAACTCACCCGGCCGCAGCAGACACTCCCGGCACGGCAACCGGCACCGGCCCCCGCCCCGGCCCCGGCCGCCCACCGACACTCCCAGCCCCAGCCCCACCCTCACCCCCATCCCCATCCCCATCCCCATCCCCGCCGCAGCCTGCGCGTCCTCGCCGAGCAGCTGCCCACCCGCTGGGACGACGAGACCGTCCACGCCCGCCTCTTCGGCGGCGGCGATCCGCACGACCCGCACACCTTCTGGCTGGACAGCAGCCGTCGTGACGGCGAGCTGGGCCGCTTCTCCTTCATGGGGGACGCCTCGGGGCCGCTCGCCCGCGTCGCGAAGGCCGACGTGTGGAGCTCGACGGTCACGGTGCGCTCCGCCGGCGGCACGGTCACCGACATCGTCTCGGGCGCGTTCCTGGAGTGGCTCGACCGCGACCTCGCCGCGACCCGCGCGAGCGTCCCGGAGCTGCCGTTCGACTTCGCGCTCGGCTGGGTGGGCTACCTGGGCTACGAGCTGAAGGCCGAGTGCGGCAGCCGGGCCGTGCACCGCTCGGAGGAGCCGGACGCGTACATGGTCTTCGCCGACCGGGCCGTCGTCCTCGACCACGCGACCGGCACCACCCACCTGCTGGCCCTGGCCGAGGACGGGGCGGAGGACGGACGCGGGAACGAGCGCGACGCCCGCGCCTGGCTGGCCGCGACCGCCCGCCTGCTCGACGCCGCGGCCGGCGAGGAGACCCCGTACGCCGGTCCCCCGGCGCCCCTGTCCGAGGCCCGCCTGCGTCACGACCGCTCCGCCTACCTGGGCCTGATCGACGAGTGCCTGGAGGAGATCGCAGCGGGCGAGACGTACGAGGTGTGCCTGACGAACATGGCCGAGGCGCGCGGCGACCTCGACCCCTGGGAGGGCTACCGGTACCTGCGCCGCTTCAGCCCGGCCCCGTTCGGCGCGCTGCTGCGCTTCGGCGACCTGTCGGTGCTGAGCACCTCGCCCGAGCGGTTCCTGCGCGTCGGCGCGGACGGCACGGCCGAGTCGCGGCCCATCAAGGGCACCCGCCCGCGCGGGGCCACGGAGCAGGAGGACGCGGCGCTGCGCGCCGAGCTCCTCGGCCACGAGAAGGACCGCGCCGAGAACCTGATGATCGTCGACCTGGTCCGCAACGACCTGGGCCGCTGTGCCGAGACCGGCAGCGTGGACGCGTCCGGGAGCTTCCGGGTGGAGACGTACGCGACGGTGCACCAGCTGGTGAGCACCGTGCGGGCCGTGCTCCGCCCGGACGTCTCGGCCGTGGACTGCGTCCGCACCGCCTTCCCCGGCGGCTCGATGACCGGCGCGCCGAAGCTGCGCACCATGCGCATCATCGACCACCTGGAGAACGGCCCGCGCGGCGTCTACTCCGGCGCCCTCGGCTGGTTCTCGCTGACCGGGGCAGCCGACCTCAGCATCGTCATCCGCACGGCCGTGGTCACTCCCGGCCGGGTCCGCTACGGGGTGGGCGGCGCGATCGTCGACCTCTCCGACGCGGCGGAGGAGTTCGAGGAGACCGTGGTGAAGGCGGCCCCGCTGCTGGCGCTGACGGCGCCGAGCAGCTCGCTCCAGCGCAGGGACCGCAGCCGCGCGGCGCGCTCGGCGAGCTCGCGCGTGGTGTGCACGTAGCCGGCGCCCAGGATCTCCAGGGAGTCCAGGACCCGGGCGGAGGCGCGGCCCCGGCCGGTGACGGCGTCGCCGCGCGGGTTGCCGCGCTCGGCGACGGCCTCCAGGGTCGCCGGGCTCATGGTGGTGATGGTGTCCCAGACGACGAGCTCGTCCACGTAGCGGGTGTCGGGGATCCCCGGGGTCCGTACGGCGGTGTCCGTCCAGCGCATCCGGTGCGGGCGGGCGCCGTGGGAGGCGAGCTCGCGCCAGGCGGCCCCGGCCAGCAGCTGCTCGTGGCAGTGGAAGACGAGCCGCGCCGAGGCGAGTGCGGCCTCCCCGCGCATCACCTGCGCCGCCTCGGACGAGGAGCGGCACAGCTGCTCGTCGAAGGCGGCGTCCACGGGCGCGAGCGGCACCGAGACGACGGCCTGCAGCGCGGCGAGGTCGCGGCCCGCGCGGCGGGCGCGGCGCAGGCCGTCCAGCCAGGCGGCGGCCGCCAGGTCGTAGTGCCCGGGCGAGAGCACGGGGCCGACGTCCACGCCGACGCCCTCGGCCAGGCAGTCGGCGGCCGCGGCCAGCCCCTCGGGGCCGGCGGGCAGGGCGACCAGGGCGTTGGGCCGGTCCACGGCCCGCCACAGGCGCAGCGCCGTCGCCGTGTCCGCGGCGGGGCCGACCTCCACCGCGACGTGCCCGTCGCGGCCGCCGGTGCGCTCGTGGACGGGCAGCAGCACGTCGCAGGCGCGCCGGGCCTCGGCGGCGAGCAGCGCCTCGGCGGCCGGCCCGGCCTCGCGCAGGGGGCGGCCCGGCCACGGGGCGCGGGTGCGCCGGCGCAGGGAGCGGGTGAGGGGCTCGGGCCCCAGGGCCAGCCCGGTGATCAGCCCGTCGTCGACGAGCCGGGCCAGCCGGCGCGGGTTGGGCTCGTGCCACCCGGCACCGTCCAGCCAGCGCGAGACGCCCTCGTCCGCCAGCAGGCTGATGACGCCCGCGCCGCACACCTTGTCACTCCTTGCCCTGCCGGTTTCCCGGCAGCATCACATTTCCCGCAGCATCACATTCCCGGCAGCATTCGTGCGAGACCGCGCCGCTCGATGCACGCCGCGGAATCCTCGGCGGAAATGCCGTACCAGTCAAGGAAGCTGATGGTGCGTCGCGCGTCCTCGTGGCGCAGGTCATCCGCACCGCCGCCCGCCGGCCCGGCCGGGGTTACCGTCGGCTGCCCGTCGAGGGCACCGAGGACGTCCTCGGGCAGGGCGACGGTCGCGCCCGGCGCCGCGAGTTCCGCGAGCCCGGAGAGAATGTCACTTTCGCCGGAGCGGACGGGCGGGCCGCCGAGCGACCAGACGGGCCGGGGCTCCCGCGCGCCGGCCGCGGCCAGGGCGCGCCAGCGCGGCGACGCGAGGAAGTCGCGGTGCGCGCGGCGGACGAGGCGGGCGGTGGCGAGCCCCGCCCGGCCGCGCAGCGCCGCCGTCTCGTGCCCGCCGACCGCGTCCAGCCGGGCGTCGACGACGGCGTCGATCCGGCGCACGGGCACCGACGCGGCGGTGTGCAGGCGGGAGAGGTCCAGCCCGGCGGCGCGGGCGCGCTCCAGGCCGGCGCGGAAGGCGTCGAGGACGCGCCCGTAGCGGGCGGCCGAGCCGATCCAGGCCACGTGCACGCCGATGCCCTCGGCCAGCATGTCCGCCACGGCCGGCAGCGCCCGGGGCGCGGCCGGCACGCAGACCAGCAGGTCGGGGCGGGCGACGAGCCCGTGCAGGACGCGGGCCTCGCCCAGCAGCGCGGCGGCGTCGCCGGAGCCGCGCACGGTGAGCCCGGCGGAGACCGGGCCGCCGCCCGCGGCGGCCAGCGCGGCGCAGGCCCGGCGCAGCTCCTCCGTGGTGACGTGCGGGCCGCAGGCGAGGCCGGTGACCTGCCGGTCGTGGACGAGCCGCCGCAGCGCGTCGGGGGTGAGCCGGGCGCGGCCGGCGTCCTCGATCCATACGGACACGGCCGGGCGGGCCGGCGCGCCGCTGCGGACCGGTCGGTCGAGGGTCGCGGTCAGGGGTCCTGTCATGGACCGGAACTCTGCGGCGCGCGGATCGCCTCCGGCAATTCCGGGGCGCGCAATCGTCAGGAATTCACGGGAGTGTCACCTTCCCCAATTCCCCTACCTGACAACTCCTTTGCTATCTGACAGCAACGCGATACGGGCTTGGCCGCGCGGCTCACCGCCTTCCACGATCACTTCCCGAATCACCGCGGAACCGAATCACCGCGGGATCGATTCACCGCAGGACCGAATCACCGCAGGACACCGAACCCTCGGGGGAGAGAACGTGACGGAAACGCCCATGACGACGCCGGGTCTCGTGACGCGGAGCGACCGCGTGGACGCCTGGAAGGTCAGCGCGTCGATGCCCGTGCACTACGAGATCCAGGTGTGCGCCGACGCCTTCGGCCTCGACAACACCGCGCTGCTCGGCCACGCGGGGCAGCGCCCCGAGCGGATCCGCCGCTTCGTCGTCGTCGACGCCAACGTCCTCGCACTGCACGGCGACCGCATCCGCAGCTACTTCGAGCACCACGGCGTCGAGTACGCGCTGCACGCCGTACAGGCGGACGAGACCGTCAAGAGCCTGGACACCGCCACGGAGATCGTGCGCGCCCTGGACGCCTTCGGCATCGACCGCCGGCGCGAGCCGATCGTCGTGATCGGCGGCGGCGTGCTCATGGACATCGTGGGCCTGGTCGCCAACCTCTACCGCCGCGGCACGCCCGTCGTCCGCGTCCCCACCACGCTCATCGGCCTCGTGGACGCCGGCGTCGGGGTCAAGACCGGCGTGAACTTCAACAACCACAAGAACCGGCTGGGCACCTACTTCGCGTCCTCCCTCACCCTCCTGGACCGCTCCTTCCTGGTCACCGTCGACCGCCGGCACATCGCCAACGGCCTCGCCGAGATCCTCAAGATGGCCCTGATCAAGGACGCGCGCCTGTTCGACCTGCTGGAGGAGTACGGCCCGCGGCTGCTGGAGGAGAAGTTCCAGGGCACCACCCCCGCCCTGGAGCGCGCCGCGACCGAGGTCGTCCAGCGCGCCATCCACGGGATGCTGGAGGAGCTCCAGCCCAACCTGTGGGAGACCGAGCTGGAGCGCGTCGTCGACTACGGGCACACGTTCAGCCCCACCGTCGAGATGCACGCCCTGCCCGCCCTGCTGCACGGCGAGGCGGTGTGCGTCGACATGGCGCTGACCACCGTCCTCGGCTGGCGCCGCGGCCTGGTCGGCACCCGGCAGCGCGACCGCATCCTGGCCGTCATGCGGTCCCTCGAACTGCCCAGCTGGAACGCCCTGCTGGAGCCGGGCCTGCTGGCCGAGGCGCTGGCCGACACCGTGCGCCACCGCGACGGGCAGCAGCGGCTGCCGCTCCCGGCCGGCATCGGCGAGGCGGTCTTCGTCAACGACGTCACCGAGGACGAGCTCGCCGTCGCCGTCGACGACCTGCGCCGCCTGGGCAGCGCGCAGGAGGCCGTCCGTGTCTGAGGTCACCGAGGCCCCCGCCCCCGGGGCCACCGCGGTCGCGCCCGCCGCGCCAGCAGCACTCTTCGCCGACGTCTCCGGCGCCGCCGACATCCACGGCGTGCACGGCGCGGCCGGCCTCACCCACTGGAAGTGCCTGGCGACCCGCCGCGATCTGCGCGGCGACTGGGAGGCCGTGGAATGGGCCAGCATTCCGCCCGGCGGCGTGAGCGGCGAACACCGGCACACCCGTACCGAGGAGATCTATTTCATCCTCTCCGGCCGCGGTGAATTCCTGCTGAACGGCACCGCGCACCCCGCCCGCCCGGGCTCCCTCCTGCTCACCGGGACCGGCGCCGTGCACGGCCTGCGGAACACCGGCGAGGACCACCTGGACTGGCTCGTCATCGAAATGCTCGCACCCCCCACGGCCGCCGCGCTGCGGGGCGACACGCCGCGCGCGGCGGAGGAGAAGACTGTGAATCCGGCGAACGCCGAACTGCACGACCTGCGCGCCGAGGGCTCGGTCGACCCGGGCCGGGTCTTCACCGGCCCGCTGCGCACCGTCGAGATCGACACGCTGGAGCCGAGCGCGACGCGCACGCTGCACTCGCGCGGCGCCGAGCACACCGTCTTCGTGCTCTCCGGCTCCGGCTGGGCCGCCTCGGGCGGCACGACCGTCGAGCTCGCCCCCGGCACCGCCCTGACGCTGCCGCTGGGCACCACCGCCGAGATCGCCGCCAACCACGACGGCATGGAGTTCTTCCACGCCGAACTCGCCGTACCGGCCCCGGCCGCCGGGGAGGAGCGGTGATCGTCCAGCGCGCGGACGCCTCCGCCCGCTTCCTGAACGCCGCGGGCCCCTCGGCCGAGTGGGCCTGCCTGGCCCGGCGCGGCATGCTCCACAGCGAGTGCGAGGCCGTCGACCTGCTGCGCCTCGGCCCGGGCGCCACCGTCGCCCACCGCCCCGCCGAGGGCGTCGAGCAGGCCCTGTACGTCCTCGCAGGCGGGGGCGAGGCCGTCTCGGGCGGCACCGTCCGCCCCGTGGGCCCGGGCGACCTGCTGCTCGCGCCGCACGACTGCCGGCTGACCGTACGCGCTCTGGACGAGGGCCTGGAGCTGCTGACCGTACGCGTCCTGCCCGCGCGGACCATCGGCCGCCTGCCCGCGCGGATCCCCGAACTGCCGGAGGAGCAGCGGATGGAGTGCGTCCGTTGACCGGCACCGACGACGCCATCGACCACGACAAGAGGAGCGGGAACGTCATGAGCAAGGTGAGCCGGCGGGGCTTCCTCGCCCGGACCGGTGGAGCGGCCGGCGCGGCGGTCGGCGCCGCGGCCGTCCCGGGCCTGCTCGGCAGCGCCACGGCCGTGGCCGCCGACAAGGGCGCGGCGGGCCGCCTGTCCCTGGGCACCGACCTCGTCACCGTCAAGCGCGGCGAGGCCCGCTACGGCGACCTGATCACCGGCTTCAACCAGCGCTGGGTCGGCAAGCCGGACGCCGTGCGGCTGCCCACGACCACCGAGCACGTCGTCAGGGCCGTCCAGGAGGCGGTCGACGGGAAGAAGACGCTCACCGTGCGCGGCGGCGGTCACGGCTTCGAGGACTTCGTCTTCCGGCCCGACGTCGAGGTCGTCCTCGACATGACCCTGATGGACGCCGTCTACTTCGACACCGACCGCAAGGCGTTCGCCGTCGAGGCGGGCGCGACCCTGCTGGACGTCTACGAGACGCTCTACGAGGGCTGGGGCGTCTTCATCCCGGGCGGCGTCTGCTACGCCGTGGGCATCGGCGGGCACGCCTCGGGCGGCGGCTACGGCATGCTCTCCCGCAAGCACGGCCTGGTCGTGGACCACCTGTACGCCGTCGAGGTCGTCACCGTGGACGCCTCGGGCAAGGCCAGGGCGGTCGTCGCGACGCGCGAGGAGAACGACCCCAACCGCGACCTGTGGTGGGGCTACGCGGGCGGCGGCGGGGGCAACTTCGGCGTCATCACCCGCTACTGGTTCCGCTCCGCCGGCGCCACCGGCTCCGACCCCGCGAAGCTGCTGCCGAACCCGCCGGCCGAGGTGCTCGTCACGGCCGCCTCCTGGCCCTGGGAGAAGGTCACCCAGCGCGGCTTCACCGACTTCGTGAAGTTCTACGGCGAGTGGCACGAGAAGAACAGCGGCGCCAACTCGCCCTACGCAGGCCTGTGCAGCTGGCTGTTCCTCAACCACAAGGCCTCGGGCGCCCTCGGCATGCTGCTGCAGATGGACGGCGACGTGCCGGACGCCGAGAAGCTCGTCGACGACTTCCTCAACGGCCTCAACAAGGCCCTCGGCGTCGCCCACCAGGAGCTCGGCGAACAGGTCGGCGAGCTGCGCGCCATGCCGGAGTTCGCCAGCACCAAGCGGCTCCCGTGGCTCAAGGCCACCCGCTACATCGGCACCAGCAGCGAGCTGCAGACCAACCCCACCTTCCGCGGCGAGCACAAGTCCGCGTACATGAAGAAGGGTTTCCCGGACCACCAGATCGCCGCGATCTGGAAGCACCTCACCCGCGGCGACTACGCCAACAAGTACGGCGGCCTCGTCGCCACGTCCTTCGGCGGCCGCATCAACGAGGTCGCCCCCGACGCGACCGCCGTCGCCCAGCGCAGCTCGATCCTCAAGCTGCTCTACCAGACGTACTGGACCGACCCGGCGGACGACGCGAAGAACCAGGCCTGGCTGCGCGAGTTCTACCGCGACATGTACGCGGAGACCGGCGGCGTGCCCGTGCCGAACGCGGTCACGGACGGCTGCTACGTCAACTACGCGGACAGCGACATCGGCGATCCGAAGCTCAACACCTCGGACGTCCCCTGGCACCGCCTCTACTACAAGGACAACTACGCCCGCCTGCAGAAGGTGAAGGCGAAGTACGACCCGAAGAACGTCTTCCGGCACCGCCAGTCGGTCCGGCTCCCCTCCTGATAGGGCATCCCCGTGTCGCAGAAGCCGCACAGCTCCGCGAGCCCACCGGGCTCGCCCGCGCTCCCCGGATCCTCCAGACTCCCCTCCCTGACGGGCATGCGGTTCGTCGCCGCGATCCTCGTCTTCGTCACCCACGCCGCCGTCGCGAAGCTGTTCGCCGACGACTCCCTCAACGACGTGGTCGTGCAGTACACCAGCCGCGCCGGCTACCTCGGCGTCGGGTTCTTCTTCGTCCTCAGCGGCTTCGTCCTGACCTGGTCGGCGAAGGCCGGGGACGGCCCGCGGCGGTTCTACCGGCGCCGGCTGGCGAAGATCTACCCCAACCACTTCGTGACCTGGCTCGCCGGCATGCTGCTGATGATCTGGGCGGGGACGGCGGTGACGGCCGGCAACACCGTGCCGAGCCTCTTCCTCGTCCAGAGCTGGGTGCCGCAGCTGGACGTCCTCGCGGGCACCAACGGCCCCAGCTGGTCGCTCTCCTGCGAGCTGCTGTTCTACCTGTCGTTCCCGCTGCTGCACGGCCTGATCCGCAGGATCCGGCCCGAGCGGCTGTGGATGTGGGTGGGCATCGTGATCGCCGCGTTCGTGGCGGTGCCGCTCGTCGCGCAGCTGCTCCCCGGCAGCCCCGACTCCCCCTGGCAGCCGGTCTCGTGGTGGCGGTACTGGTTCGTCTACTTCCTGCCCGCCACCCGCGTGCTGGACTTCGCCCTCGGCATCCTGATGGCCCGCGTCGTGATGACCGGCCGCTGGATCGGCATGAAGCAGCTGCCCGCCCTGGCCCTCCTGGCCGCCGGCTACGCGCTGATGGTGTTCCTGCCGGACGCGTGGGGACTCGTGGCGCCGACGGCGCTGCCGATCGCCCTGCTGATCGCCGCAGCGGCGGTGGCCGACACCAAGGGCGAGCGGTCGCCGTTCGCGGCCCGGCCGATGATCTGGCTGGGCGAGGTGTCCTTCGCCTTCTACATCGTGCACTTCCTGGTCTTCCAGTACGGCCCGATGGGGCTCGCCGCGACCGACTCGTCGGCAGGCAAGACGTGGGACACCCCGGGCGCCCTCGGCATCATGGCCCTGACGTTCGCGCTGGCCCTGTTCTTCGGATGGCTGCTGTACGTGCTGGTGGAGCGGCCCGCGATGCGGCGCTTCGGGCGCCCGCGCCGCCGGCCGGAGCCCGCCGCCGGGCCTGGCGGATCTGCCGGGCCTGCCGGGCCTGCCGCGCCCGCCTCGCGGGAGCCGGTGGGAGCTGATCAGCGGTGACCGTGCAACCCGGCGTACGGGTACGGGAGGCCGCCGCCCCGGCGGCCTCCCCGGCCCCCGCCGCCTCTCCCGCCTCCACCGCCTCCCCCGCGTCCCCGGTCTCCCGCTCGCGCCTTCCGTCCCTGACGGGCATGCGGTTCATCGCCGCCCTGCTGGTGTTCCTGTACCACGCGTCGCTGCCGCACGTGGCGACCGATCTGTTCGCCGACGGCGGCGCGGCGGAGACGTACCGTCAGGTGCTGAGCCGGGCGGGCTGGGTGGGGGTGTCGTTCTTCTTCGTCCTCAGCGGCTTCGTGATGACGTGGTCGGCGCGCCCCGGCGACCGCGCGGTGTCCTTCTGGCGCCGCCGCTTCTTCAAGATCTTCCCCAACCACGCGGTGATGTGGGTCCTGGGCCTGCTGCTGATCGCGGCCTCCACCACCGGGGCGGCGCAGGCGGTGCCGAACCTGCTGCTGGTGCAGTCCTGGTTCCACGACATCGACGTGTACTTCAGCGTCAACCCGCCCAGCTGGTCGCTCTCGTGCGAGCTGCTCTTCTACCTGACGTTCCCGTTCTGGGTGCGGCTGGTGCGGCGCATCCGTGCGGAACGGCTGTGGTGGTACGCGGGCGGCACCGTGGCCGCCGTCGTGGGCGTCGCCCTCGCCGCCGACCTGTTCGTCCCCGGCTCGCCGGTGATCGAGGTGCCGTACGCGGTCTCGGAGCCGCAGTTCTGGCTGGTCTACATCCTGCCCGCCACCCGCCTGCTGGACTTCGTGCTCGGCATCCTCATGGCCCGCATCGTCCTCGAAGGCCGCTGGCTCCGCCTGGGCCTGCTGCCCGCCGGCCTGCTGACGGTGGCGGCGTACGGCGTCTCCCTGCTCGTCCCGCCGCCGTACGCGATCAACGCGATCACGATCGCGCCGTTCGCCCTGCTGATCCCGGCCGCCGCCATGGCCGACGTGAACGGCACGCGGTCGCCCTTCCGCGGGCGGGTGATGCTGTGGCTGGGAGAGGTGTCCTTCGCGTTCTACATGGTCCAGCAGGTCCTGCTGGAGTTCGCCCGCGGCCGCATGGGCGCCCGCTGGGCCCTGCCCACGCCGCTCGCCCTTGCCGTCCTCGCCCTGGAGGCCGGCGCCGCCCTGCTCTGCGCCTGGCTGCTCTACGTCTGCGTCGAGCGCCCGGCCATGCGCTTCGCGAGGCCGCGGAAACGAACCTGACAAACAGGTCCGGCCCCGTCGCGGGCCCCGCCCGGGCCGTCTAGATTTTTACTTGAAAGTTCAAATGCTCCTGATCGGGGGCAGAGAGGAAGTCCGACGATGCGCACCACCACGCTGGGGAAGAACGGCCCGGAGGTCGGCCGGATCGGTCTGGGGACGATGGGCATGTCCTTCGCCTACGACCCGCAGAACCGGAACGACGACGCCTCCGTCAAGGTCATCCACCGCGCGATCGACCTGGGCGTCACCCTGCTGGACACCGCCGACGTCTACGGCCCGTTCACCAACGAGGAGCTGGTCGGCAAGGCCCTCGCGGGACGCCGCGACGAGGTCGTGCTCGCCACCAAGGGCGGTCTGGTCCTCGACGAGAACGGCCTGGCCCTCAACGGCCGCCCCGACTATCTGAAGTCGGCCCTGGAGGCGAGCCTCAAGCGCCTCGGCACCGACCACGTCGACGTCTACATGCTGCACCGCATCGACCCGGGCGTCCCGGTCGAGGAGAGCTGGGGCGCGCTCGCCGAGCTCGTCGCCGCCGGCAAGGTCGGCGCGATCGGCCTGTCCGAGGTCGCGCTGGAGGACGTCAAGCGCGCCCAGGCCGTGCACCCGGTCGCCGTCGTCGAGTCCGAGGCGTCGCTGTTCACCCGCGACTCCTTCGGCGAGGTCCTCCCCTACTGCAACGAGCAGGGCATCGCCTTCCTGCCCTACTCGCCGCTGGGCCGCGGCCTGCTCACCGGCCGCTTCAGCAACCCCGCCGACCTCACCGAGGACGACTGGCGCCGCGCCATGCCCCGCTTCACCGAGGAGGCCATGGCCGCCAACAAGGCCATCGTGGACACCGTCGCCACGATCGCCGACCGCCACGGCGTCACCCTCTCGCAGGTCGCCCTGGCCTGGCTCGTGGCCCAGGGCGAGCACGTCGTGCCGATCCCGGGCACCAAGACGCTCGCCTACCTCGAGCAGAACGCCGCGGCCGCCGACGTCGAGCTGACCGCCGCCGAGATCGCCGAGCTCGACGCCCTCCCCGCCCCCGTCGGCGCCCGCGAGTAGCGGCCGCCCCGGCACCCGGACCCGGGCCGGCGGCGCGTGGATCCCCCGCCACGCACCGCCGGCCCGCACTCCTCGCCCCGGCACGTCCCCCGGAGAACCATGCCCCTGCCCATCCTGGCCATGATGCTGTGCACCTTCAGCATCGGCACCGCGGAGTCCGTCATCGCGGGCATCCTGCCGCGCATCGCGGACGACCTCGGGGTCTCGCTGTCCGCGGCGGGGCTGCTGGTGAGCGTGTACGCGGCCGTCGTGGTCGTCGTCGGCCCGCTGATGACGCTGGCCACCGGCCGGCTGCCCCGCAAGCCCCTCCTCCTGGGCATGCTGGCGCTCTTCGCCCTCGGCAACGTGATCGCCGCACTCGCCGCCCCGGCCGGCTCGTACGCCCTCCTCGTCACCGGACGCCTCGTCAGCGCCTTCGCCCACTCCACGGTCTTCGCCCTCTGCCTGACCTCCGCCGGCGAACTCGCCCCGCCCGGGCAGCGCGCCTCCGCCGGCGCCAGGATCACCCTCGGCTTCGGCCTCGCCATGGTCCTCGGCGTGCCCCTCGGCACCTTCATCGGCCAGCACTACGGCTGGAGCGCCACCTTCTGGACCATCACGGCCATGAGCCTGGCCTGCCTCGCCCTGCTGGCCCGCTGCTTCCCCTCCGGCCCGCAGCGGCCCGCCACGGACGGCAGCACAACAGCCGACGGGGGCGGCGCGGCAGGCGGCGGGAGCGCCCTCGCCGAACTGCGCGTCCTGGCCCGCCCCCGGGTCCTGCGCGCCATCGCCATCACCGTCTTCTGCAGCGCCGGCGTCTTCACCGCCTTCACCTACGCGGTGCCCCTGCTCACGGACGTCAGCGGCTTCGGCGAACAGGCCGTCACGGCGCTGCTGCTCCTCTACGGCGCGGGCGGCGTCGCCGGGAACGCGCTCGGCGGCAAGGCGGCCGACCGGTCCCTCGTGCCGTCCCTCACCGTGATCCTCGCCGCCGTGACGGGCGCTCTGCTCCTGCTGGCCGCGGTGGCCTCCCTCCCCTGGCTCACCGCAGGCGCCCTCCTGCTGCTGGGCCTGGCCTACTTCGGCACCGTGCCCGGCCTCAACACGATCATCGTCACCTCCGCCGAGGTCGGCTCGCCGACGCTCGCGCTGTCCGTCAACAGCTCGGCCTTCAACATCGGCATCGCCGCGGGCGGCCTGCTCGGCGGCGCGACGGTCCAGTCCGGTGCGGGCCTGCGCGCAGCGCCGGTCGTGGGCGCGGCCGTCGTGGCCGCAGGACTCGCGGTGTGCGCGTACGAGCTGAGGACCCGCCGCCGCCCGGCCCGTGTGCCCGCCACCTCCCCGGCAGGTCCCGCAGAACCCGTACGCCCCGTAGAACCCGCAGGCCTCGCAGGAAAGGACTGACCGCCATGCCCCGGCCCCCCGCTCCCGGCGCCGCAGACAGCAACGCCAACCCCTTCAACCAGCGCATCATCGAGGAGTTCCGCGCCCACGCGGGCCGCGTGGGCGGCGACTTCGAAGGCGTCCCGCTGATCCTCCTCACCACCACCGGCCGCCGCAGCGGCCTCCCCCGCACCACCCCGGCGACGTACCTGCGCGACGGCGGCGACTGGGTCGTCTTCGCCGCCAACGGAGGCGACGACACCGACCCCGCCTGGTGCCGCAACCTGCGCGCGCACCCCGTCGCCACCGTGGAGCACGAAGGACGCACCTTCTCCGTGGAGGCCGTCTTCACCGAAGCCACCGAACGCGACCGCCTCTACGCGGCGCAGGTCGCGGTATCGCCGCAGTTCGCGGACTTCGAGAAGCGCACGGACCGGGTCATCCCGGTGGTACGCCTGCGCGCCGCCGGCACCGCCCGTGACCCCCGCCCCGCCTACCGGCTCGACCACCACGCCTTCACCGTGACCGACCTCGACGGGGCCGTCGCCTTCTTCACCGACGCCCTCGGCGCGCAACTCCTCCACGAGGAAGGACCCATCGCCCACGCCACCGGCGACTGGATGCACCGCAAACTCGGCGTCCACCCGCGCGCCGTCGCCCGGATCGCGATGCTGCGCCTCGGCCCGGTCACCCGCATCGAGCTCTTCCAGTACGCGGACCCCGATCAGAAGCCCGCGCCGCCGCCGGCCGGAACCACGGGCCACCACCGCCTCGCCGTGCGCGTCGGCGACCCCGGCGCCGCCGCACGGCACCTGGCCGGCGTCCCCGGCATCACGCCGGACGGGACCCCGGGCGACTTCCCGACCCCCTGGGGCCTGACCCTGCGCCTGCTGCAGCTCCCGCCGGACGGCCCCGCGGAACCGCACGTGGACCACGTCGCCCACACCGTGGCCGACGTGGACGCCGCCGTCGCCTTCTTCACGGACGTCCTGGGCGCCGAGGAGACCCACCGGACCCCCGAGGGCGACGCCGCCCTGCGCCTCGGCCCCGCCGGCCGCATCGTGCTCACCCCCGGCGCCCCGGCCGCCCCGCCGCGCAACAGCGACATCGGCGGCCGGCACCTCGCCTTCGACGTCGACGACGTGGACGCCGCCGCCGCGCACCTGGCCACGGTCCCGGGCGTCGGCCTCCTCGGCACCCCGGAGACCATCGCGGAAGGCCCCCTGACCGGCGACCGCTGGCTCTACTTCACGACGCCCACCGGCATCCCGATGGAGATCAGGCACTGACCACCCGCCCCGAAGGCACCCGGAAAGCCCCCGGAACCGTCAGGCACCCGAAAGGCCCCGGAAGCGTCCCGGAAAAGCAGAACACCCCTCCGTCCGTGTTTCCACGGGCGAAGGGGTGTCGCTGGCGGTAGCGGTGGGATTTGAACCCACGGTGGAGTTGCCCCCACACACGCTTTCGAGGCGTGCTCCTTAGGCCGCTCGGACACGCTACCGAGAGAGAGCTTAGCGGACGGTGGGCCGTGCTCTGAAATCGGTTCGGGGGCGAAGGGGTGTGACGCTCCTCATCAGGGCCGCCGGGGCGCTCAGCGGCTGCGGAAGAAGTCCGTCAGGAGCCCCGCGCACTCCCCGGCGAGGACGCCCTGGATCACCTCGGGACGGTGGTTGAGCCGGCGGTCGCGCAGGACGTCCCACAGGGAGCCCGCCGCACCGGCCTTCTCGTCCACGGCGCCGTAGACGACGCGGTCGACGCGGGAGAGGACAATCGCACCCGCACACATCGTGCACGGCTCCAGCGTCACCACCAGCGTGCACCCCGCGAGGCGCCACTCGCCCACGGCCCGCGCCGCCTCGCGCAGGGCGAGGACCTCGGCGTGACCGGTGGGGTCGCCGGTGGCCTCGCGCTCGTTGCGGCCGCGGCCGATGACGGAGCCGTCCGGACCCAGCACGACGGCGCCGACCGGCACGTCGCCGGTGGCGGGGGCCCGTACGGCCTCGTCCAGGGCGGCCCGCATGGGGCCGGTCCACGGTGCGCGTACGGGGTCGTGCTCCGCTCCGGCCGGAGCGGCGCGGGAGGTACCGGGGTCGCGGACGGCTTCGTTCATGGCACCAGTGTGAGCGAACCTGCCCGGGCGGGCGTCAGCGCACGGCCTCCAGGACGTCCGTGCAGCCGAGGGCGTCGGCGATCTCGCTGAGGGCGTCCCCTTCGAGGGCGAGCAGCTCCTTCCCGCCCACGCCGAGGTCGGAGAGGAGCTCGTAGTCGCCGAGGGGGCCGTCCGGCCGCGGCTCGGCGGCGTCCGTCCCCTCGGTGTCGTCCTCCACGGGGTCGGGCTCGCCGTCCTCCGTGCCGTCCAGGTCGAGGTCGTCGAGCTCGTCGGCATCGGTGTCGTCGCGGCCGATCAGCTCGTCGACGAGCATCGCGCCGTACGAGCTGCGGCCCGCGACGACGGCGTTCGAGACGAAGACGCGCGGATCGTCCTCACCGTCGACGCGGACGACGCCGAACCAGGCGCCCTCCTGCTCGATGAGGGCGAGGACCGTGTCCTCCTCGGAGGAGGCTTCCCGGGCCAGGTCGGCGAGGTCGGCCAGGGTTTCCACGTTGTCGAGTTCTGTGTCGCTCGCTTCCCATCCGTCGTCGGTGCGCGCGAGCAGTGCGGCGAAGTACACCGTGACTCTCCCACTGGTCATAGGCGGTGCCGGGCCGGACGGGGACCACCCCGCCCACTCGGAATCGTGGCAGAAACCTCGCCGTTGCGAGAGGTCTTCCGCGCTGCGTCGTGCAGCAGTCCGAAGAGATGTGCCTCACGTGGCGCTGCGGGCACCGCCGTCCGGGCGGCCGCGTCACCAGCGGAAGGTCCTCATCCGCATCTGCTGGCGCATCCGGGCGGCCCGCGCCCGGCGCGGCTGGACGCGGTCGCGGAGCTCCTTCGCCTCGTTGAGCTCGCGCAGGAACTGGGCGCGTCTGCGGCGGCGGTCCGCCTCCTCCTCGGCCCCGGGGCCGGGTTCGGCGCCGGTGCGGGGTTCGGGCGCCGGTGCGCCACGCGTCGTGTCGGGCTTCTCGGGGGCGTCTTCAGCCATGGCAGGACCACCTCGTGCCGAGTGCTTCGCCGGCCACGCCCGGAGCGACAGACCGGGCGTACGTGCCCACTTTCCCCCTAAGTGGTGGTTTGATGCCAGTGCGGCGACAGACCCCCGCAGACCTGCGGCGGAGGGTCGAACGCCGCACGGCGGCGGCCCGGGGCCGAAAGCTCGGTTAATGTCGATGTCATGCGGATCCACGTCGTCGACCACCCCCTGGTGGCGCACAAGCTCACCACCCTGCGCGACAAGCGCACCGATTCCCCCACCTTCCGGCGTCTCGCCGACGAGCTGGTCACCCTGCTCGCCTACGAGGCCACGCGCGACGTGCGCACCGAGCAGGTGGACA
The DNA here is from genome assembly GCF_001445655.1 of Streptomyces roseifaciens. Classification (NCBI taxonomy): domain Bacteria; kingdom Bacillati; phylum Actinomycetota; class Actinomycetes; order Kitasatosporales; family Streptomycetaceae; genus Streptomyces; species Streptomyces roseifaciens. Next base: position 1,674,691 of record NZ_LNBE01000004.1, on the reverse strand, counting down.
TCGAGTCCCCGGTGACGGCGACCACCGGCGTCAAGCTCTCCCACCCGCGCCCGCTCGTGGTGCCGATCCTGCGCGCCGGCCTCGGCATGCTCGACGGCATGGTCCGGCTGCTGCCGACCGCCGAGGTGGGCTTCCTGGGCATGATCCGCAACGAGGAGACCCTCAAGGCGGAGACCTACGCCACGCGCATGCCCGACGACCTCTCGGGCCGCCAGGTCTACGTCCTGGACCCGATGCTGGCGACCGGCGGCACGCTGGTCGCGGCGATCAACGAGCTGATCGAGCGCGGCGCCGACGACGTCACCGCGATCTGCCTGCTGGCCGCCCCGGAGGGCGTCGAGGTCATGGAGCGCGAGCTCGCGGGCGCCCCGGTCACCGTGGTCACCGCCTCGGTCGACGAGCGCCTCAACGAGAACGGCTACATCGTCCCGGGCCTGGGCGACGCGGGCGACCGCATGTACGGCACGGCGGGCTAGCCGCCGGCTCCGACGCACGCGCGGGCCTTCACCGCGCATTCCGCCGGTCTTCCACGTCGTGGAAGACCGGCGGTGTCATGCCGGGCCGCAGGCCTCATCCCCTCAGCACTTCGAGGGCTTCGGCGCCGGGGACGGCGCCTTCGACGGTGACGGGGGCGCCGAGGAGGGCGCGTCCGAGGGAGGCGCCTCGCCCGGTTCGACGCCCATGTCGGTCAGGGCCCGGTCGGCGTCCTGCCGCCCCGTGAGCTCCTTGTACTCGTTGCCGATGACCAGATCGACCTCCTCGTCGACAGCGCGCTGGTCGTTCTTGACCTCGGCACCGGCCATCTGGGTGCCGACGACTCTCAGCGCGCCCTCCGCGGCCGTCGGGGCACCGATCAGCAGGCCCACCTGCTCGACCTTCTTGTCGTAGAGCGCGGGCGCGTTGCCCACCTTGCCGATCTTGAAGCCGCGGCTCTTGAGTTCATCCGCGGTGATCTTGGCGAGTCCGCCGCGCGGAGTCGCGTTGTAGACGTTGACGGTGATGTCGGAGGGGCGTGGCAGCGGTTTCGACTCCTCGCCCTCGTCCGCCGCTTTGCAGTCGCCGTCCTTAGCCCCCTTCCCGCCCTTCGCGCCCGCGCCGTGGGCCTGGGTCTCGCTGGGGCCCCCGGTGAAGACGTCGACGAGCTGGAAGGTCCCCCATCCGGCCAGGGCGAACGCGGCGGTTGAGGTGACTGCGGCGAGCACGATCCTGCGGCGGTTTCTGGGGCGGCGCATGTGCGGGAATCGCTTGCCCGTAATGCGGTACTTCCTGCCCATGCCGGGAGGGGTGAGCATGCTCATGGGCGCAGCGTAGTGCGGGGCAGGGCCGCTGCCTACTAAATGATCAATGGGTTCGCGCGGCCCAACCCGAAAGGCCGAACAACGGCCGGAAACAGACTCCGAACGGCCCCGGCCCCCGGCGGTCCCGGGCGGACGGGCGGGGCGGCCGGCCCCGGCTAGCCCAGTTCGAGCACGCGGGCGTGCAGCACCTGGCGCTGCTGGAGCGCGGCGCGCACGGCGCGGTGCAGGCCGTCCTCGAGGTAGAGGTCGCCGTGCCACTTGACGACGTGGGCGAAGAGGTCGCCGTAGAAGGTCGAGTCCTCGGCCAGCAGGGTTTCCAGGTCGAGCTGCTGCTTGGTGGTCACCAGCTGGTCGAGCCGCACCGGGCGCGGGGCGACGTCCGCCCACTGCCGGGTGCTCTCCCGGCCGTGGTCGGGGTACGGCCGCCCGTTTCCGATGCGCTTGAAGATCACACGGAAAGCCTACCGGGCGACAGGCTCCCGGCGCAGCCACGGCACGGGAGCGCGAAGGCGACAATCGGCCGCATACCAGGAGCAGCGGGGACCGCTCGGCGCACCGTCCGGGACATTACCCACAGCCTGTGGACACAGTCGGGGCACTCCGGCCGTCCATACGGGGTCAGCCGTGCGGCGGTACGAGCACCACTCCGGAGTACTCGACTTCCGACTCCGTACGGTTCGCGTAGGAGTGGGGGTGATCGCCCGCCATGCGGAGACCGTACCCCTGCGGAAGGACCACTTCCTGTCCGCCGGCGGTGACGGCGAGGGTGCCGCGCAGGACATGGATGAGCTCCACGGTGCCGAGGACGTGGGCCTCGCTGTGGTGCTCCTCGCCGGGGGCGAGCCGCCAGTGCCACAGCTCGGCGCCCACGGGCGGGGCGGCTCCGGTGACGAGCACGCCCTTGCCGCCGTCCGGGCCGGCCCACAGGACGGGCTGACCGTCGGGCGCGGTGGCCTGCAGCAGCGGCGCCGCGGGCTGCTGCAGCAGCTCGGTCAGGGGGACGCCGAAGGCGTCGCAGAGACGGACCAGGGTGGCGAGGTTGGGGTTGGAGCGGGCGTTCTCCAGGGCGACGAGCATGCCCTTGCTGACCCGGGCGCGGGCGGCGAGGGTGTCGAGGCTCCAGCCCCGGTCCTTGCGCAGGGCCCGCACGCGGGCGGCGACGGCCTCCATGACGGACCTGTCGTCGCCGGGCTCGCCCGCGTCCGCCATTGCTTCGGTGTTCCCGCTCATGCCGGTCATCTTCGCGCCTCCCGGGATCCGGTCGTTTGATGCTACCGTCCATTTCAATCAAACGACTGCAGGAGGGTGGCACCGTCCATGTCCCTGGACCCGGATCTCGAAGCGGCGGCGGCGAGCGTGCACGTGGAGGAGGCCGTCCGCGCGCTGCGGCCCGACTTCGCCGTGCTGGTGATCGCGGCGGACGGGCTGCCCGCCGGCCCCAGCGACCCCTGGTCGCGCGAGCAGCTCGCCGGCGCCGCCGCGACCGCCGAGGGCCTCGACGTCACCGCGGAGCCCCACATCGCCGCCTGGCGCTCGGCCTACAGCGCGTTCGGCGCCAAGCCGGGCCGTACGCGCAACAGCGCCGAGGCCCTGATCCGCCGCGCCCCCGCGGGCCTGCCCGAGGTCAACCTCCTGGTCGACGTCTACAACGCCGTGTCCGTCGCGCACCGCCTCCCGGTCGGCGGCGAGGACCTGGCCGCGTACGCCGGCGCGCCGCGCCTGGTACGGGCCACCGGCGACGAGCCGTTCGACACGGTGGCCGGCGGCGCGCCGGCCGTCGAGCACCCCGAGCCCGGCGAGGTGATCTGGCGCGACGACCTCGGCGTCACCTGCCGCCGCTGGAACCACCGCCAGTGCGTCCGCACCCGCATCACCGAGAAGTCCACGAGCGCCCTGTTCCTGCTGGAGCGGCTCGGCCCCATGCCGCTCGACGCGCTGCACGCCGCCGCCGACGACCTCCTCGCCCGGCTGCGCGAGCGTGCGCCGGACCTGCGCGCGGTCTCCCGCCTGACCTGACCGGCGGCCGGGCCGGGCGCGGGCGGGGTCAGCCCTGCTTCGTCTGCCGCGGGGTCCTCCTGGCGGGCCGGACGGTCGCCTTCTTGGCCGCCCCCTCCTTGGCGGCGCGCTTCACCTCCTGCTTGTGCTCCCGCACCTTGGCCAGCGACTCGGGCCCGGTGATGTCCGCGACCGAACGGTAGGAGCCCTCCTCGCCGTAGGCTCCGGCCGCCTCGCGCCAGCCCTCCGGCGCGACCCCGAGCTGCTTGCCCAGCAGCGCGAGGAAGATGCGGGCCTTCTGCTCGCCGAAGCCGGGCAGCTCCTTGAGCCGCCGGAGCAGCTCCTCCCCGGTCGCGGCGCCCTCCCACACCGCGCTCGCCTCGCCGCCGTAGTGCTCGACCAGGTACTGGCAGAGCTGCTGGACGCGCTTGGCCATCGCACCCGGGTAGCGGTGCACCGCCGGCTTCTCCGACAGCAGCGCCGCGAACGCCTCCGGGTCGTACGCGGCGATCTCGTACGCGTCGAGGTCGTCGCGGCCCATCCGCTGAGTGATGGCGTACGGACCGGCGAACGCCCACTCCATGGGGATCTGCTGGTCCAGCAGCATCCCCGTCAGCGCGGCGAGCGGGCTGCGGCCGAGCAGGGCGTCGGCCTCGGGCTGCTGGGCGAGGTGAAGGGTCTTGTCCATGCGTCGATGATCGCCCCGCGGCGCCCGCGCGGGAGGGAGCCGGGATCCCGGGGTGTCACCCTTTCCCGCCCGCTGTGCGAACGGGTGAACCAGGAAGAGGCGGTCTTGCGGACGGTGCGCCGCGGCGGCTGTCATGGACGGACTGCGGCCGGACCCACCGGGGCGCCCGAGCGGCACGTCCGAGCAAGGGAGGCCCGGCATGGCGCGAGTCCGCGTGCGCGGCGCGGAGCTCTTCCACGAGGTCGTGGGCGAGGGCGAGCCGCTGGTCCTCGTCCACGGCGGGCTGACCGACCACTACACCTGGCAGGCGGTCGTCCCGGCCCTCGCGGAGTCCTTCCGCGTCCTCGTCTACGACCGGCGCGGGCACAGCGCCAGCACCCGCGGCGCCGGCCGCGGCACCCGCAGGGAGCACGAGGACGACCTCGCCGCGCTGCTGCAGACGCTCGGCTTCGCCCCGGCCCACGTCGTCGGCAATTCCTTCGGCGCGTCGACCGCCCTGGGCCTGGCCGTCCGCCGCCCCGACCTCCTGCGCACCGTCATCGCCCACGAGCCCCCGCTGCTGGGCGTCATCCGCGGCGACGACCCCGTCCACGTGCTGATGCGGGCCGCGCAGGACGGCATCGACGCGGCGGTGGCCCTGATCCTCGCCGGGGAGGCGGGCGAGGGGGTGCGCCGCTTCACGGAGGAGGTCGCCCTCGGCCCGGGCTCCTGGGAGGCCCTGCCCGACCGGGTGCGCGCGACCCTCGTCGCCAACAGCCGCGCGTTCGCGGCCGAGCAGTCCGACCCCGGCTGGGCGAGCCTCGACCTCACCCGGCTGTCCGCCTGCACCGGGCCGGCACTGCTGACGTACGGGACGGAGAGCCCGTCGTGGCTGCCGCCGGTCACGGTCGAGCTCTCGCGGACGATGCGGAGGGCGGAGCTGAGGGGCCTGGAAGGTGCAGGCCACATTCCGCATGTGTCGCACCCGGAGGTGTTCGCGGCGATGGTGCGGAGATTCATCGAGGCGGCATGACGCGGCGTGACCGCCGTCCGGGCGCGCGCCCCGGTACCTGAGCGTCCGCGCGCCGCGCGCCCCTGCGCCCGCTCCGGGGCGCCGCTCCAGCGCGTCAGCAGCCCCTGTGCGGGAGCGCCAGGAGTGCCCGACCGTGGAGGGGGACGGACACAGTGCCCTGCGGAAAGAGGGGGACCGCAATGGAGAGCACGCACGCCACCGACCGGCCGGTGCCGGACGACCCGCCCGCGGCCAAGCGCCCCTACGTGGAGCCGCGGATCGACGAGCTCGGCACGGTCGAACAGCTGACCGCCCACGGCGGGTTCCCCCGGCCGGCCGAATCCCTTCTCTGAGCAGCGCGCGTCGTCGGAAGGCCGCAGGACGGCCGTCGGAAGGCCCGGAAGGGAAGCCATGGAGCCCGTCCCTGTACCCGTCGGTGACTACCTGGGCTGCTACGGACGCGTCCCGTTCGGCGGCGACCCGCCCCGCATCTCGTACGTGACCGCCCCCTTCGGACAGCGCCCGGCCTGGTCCGACCCCGGCCGCCACCTCGTCCAGTGGGCGGCGCCGGGGACGCCCCGGGTGCCGTTCCCCTCCGAGCGGGAGAGACTCCTGCTGACCGGCGTCGTCCGCGGCCCGGTCACGCCCGCGTGGGTCGGGCGGCTCGTGGACGCCCTCAAGGAGGGCCGCCACGCGGAACTGGCCCGCCTGCCCGGCGAACTGGCCGGGGCGCTGGTCACAGACCACCGGGTGTTCCTCTTCCGCAGCGCCGCGGGCGAGGAGGGCCTGCACTACCGGTACTCCACGGACCTGCTGCGGTTCTCCACCGACCCGACCGACCTGCTCGACGGCCCCGGGGAGTTCGACCCGGAGGCCGTCCGGCGCTCCTGCCGCGGCGAGACGGTCTTCGTCTACCCCGGCGTCACCCCCGTCCCGCCCGGCCGGATCGTCACCGTCGAGCGCGGGGCGGTGACCACGGCCGCGTACGACCCGGTGACCCCTCTGGAGCTGCCCGCGCGCACCACGATGGCGGAGTACGCCGCGACCGCCTGGGACCTCCTGTTGGAATCCGTACGGCCGTTCGCCGGCCGCGGCCGCACCGGCATCCTGCTCAGCGGCGGCCTGGACTCCGCGGCCGTGCTCGCGGCCCTGGCGGCGGCCGGCGCCGACGTCGTCGCCTACCACCGGGCCACCCGGGACCCCCTCGCGGACGAGTCCGGGTACGCCCGGGCGGTCTGCGAGCACCTGGGGGTGCCGTTCGTGCCGGTCGTGACGGACCACGGCGCCGGATACCTGGACGAGCGGTGGGAGTTCCCCCACCCGTACAACCACACGGCCTACCGGTGGCTCGAACAGACCGCCGAGCGCGTCGCCCGGGACGGGATCACCTTCCTCGCCTGGGGCCGCGAGGGCGACCGGATCTTCGGCCCGGCGCGCTACGGGCTGCACGGCGTGCTCACCGGCGACCTGCCCGCGCGCGAGAAGGCCGTCCTGTGCCGGGGGCTGCTCACCTCGCGCTGGGAGCTCCCCCGCATCCTGCGCAGCGCCTCGCCCGGCTCCTCCCTGCTCGACGACGGCACGCCCGGGCGCGGCGGTGCGCGGTACGCGGACTTCCTCACCCCGCTCGCCGCCGAGCGGGACGGCCCTCCCGCCGACGCGGGCGCCCCGCAGGAGCACCCCGGTCTCACGCCGCAGGAGCACTGCGCGAACCTGACCCTCTGGCGGCCCCGCGGCATCCAGCTGTGCAACCCCCTGGGCAGCAAGGGCCTGCGGCGGCTCTCCGCCCGCATGCCGGACGCCTACCGGCTCCTGCCGCACCAGGGGCGGCTGATCACCAAGCCGGTGCTCCGGCTGATGCTCTCCAGCCGGTTCCCCGCGGCCGTCTGGCGGCGGCACGGCCGGCTGTGGCCCGGCTCCCCGCACAAGGACTACGTCCTCGGCCACCGCCACGTCCTCGCCGCCCTCATCGGCGGGCCGGAGGCGCACCTCGTCCGCATGGGCATCGTCGACCCCCTCCGGCTCGCCGACGTCCTGGCCGAGCCCGCACGGCTGCGCCTCAACGCGGACACCCTGCTCAGCACCGCCATGACCGAGCTGTTCCTGCGCAGCGACGCGCGGCGCACGCCCGCGAAGCGGAGGGGATTCACCCGATGCCTCTGATCGGCCTGGCCGAGCACGCCGTCTTCGACGACACCGACGACGCCGGCCTCATCCTCGACACCCGCCGCGGTGTCTGCCTGTCCCTCAACTCCACGGCCACATACATGCTGCGCACCGCCCTGGCCTGCGACTCCGTGCCCGCGGCCGTCGCCCGGCTGCGCGAGGACTTCGACGCGGACGACGCGACGCTGGCCGCCGGGCTGGCCGGCCTCGCCGACCGGCTGGGCGAGCGGTCCCTGCTGCTCGGCGACGGCGGGTGCCCGCCGCGCAGGCGCCGCCTGCGGAGGGCGGAGCGGTGACCGCGGACTGGGAGTTCTTCCTGGACGGCCCCCGGGAGGGCCCGCCGCCGCCGGCGGTCCCGCTCCGCCTGCGGGCCGTCGCCCTCGCCCGCACGGCCCGGGCGCTGTGGCTGTACCGGCGACGCGGCTGGCGCGGGGCGTACCCGTACCTGTGCCGGGCCCGGCCCGCCCGGGGCTCGGCCGCCCTGTCCGGCCTGTCCCCGGGCACGGCGGTGCGGCTGGCCCGCCGGGAGATCCTCGGCGCCCAGCTGGTGCTCCGCGCGATGCTGCCCAACGGTCCCTGCCTGGCGAGGTCGTTGGCCCTGACCACCTATCTGTGCGCCCTCGGCCTGCCCGCACGCATGACGGTGGCGCGGGGCCGCGCCGCGCCCTCCCCGTCCCAGGCCTTCCACTCGTGGGCCGAGCTCCACGACACGGTGCTGACCGACAACCCCGACGTCCGGCTGGGCTACACGGTGCTGCAACGGGTCCCGTGACGAAGGCTCTTGTCGCGGACGATCGCTTGTTCTAGCGTGATGCGAACAAGGTGCACGATCTTGGCGGCTCGGGGGAGATCGGGGTCAGCAGCATGAACAGCGGCACGCACGGCGGTACGAACAGCAGCACGAACGGCGGTACGAACAGCAGCAGCGCGCAAGGCGGCCCGGGGGCGGAGACGGCGGCCTGGAGCCGTACGGTCGTGGCGGGCTGGATGGTGGTGCTGGGGGCGGTGTCCGCCGTGGCGTTCGTGGTGGTCGCCGTTCTGGCGGCGGACTTGCGGTCCGTCTTCCTGATCCTGCTGGCGGCTTCGGCGGCACTGCTGGCCACGGGCGCCGTCCGGGTCACGGTCACGCCCCACGGGGTGACCGTCCGCTCCGTCCTCCTCCCCTTTCTCCAGCGCCGGATACGGCTGTCCCGGATCCGGCACGCGTCGGCGAGGCCGACCCGGCCGGGCGAGCTCGGCGGGTGGGGGTACCGCTGGCTGCCCGGGCAGACCGCGGTCTCGCTGCGGGCGGGCGACGCCCTGTGGCTGGAGCTGACGTCCGGCAAGCACTTCGTCGTCACCGTCGACGACGCCGCCAACGCGGCGGCGCGGGTGAACAGTTCCCTGGCCGTGGCGAAGGGGTGAAGGGGTGACGTGCCGCGCCGGAGGAGTGACGCGGTGAAAGAGTGACGGGAGAGACCAGGACGCCGAACGACAAACGACTAACGACTAACAACGGACGACGACAGGAGCGCACCAGCATGACCGTGGAGACCGGCGTGACACGGACCCTCGCCCGCACCGCGACCGGCAAGGCCGTGGACGTCTACAGGACGCCCGGTGCCGGGACCGCGCCCGCCGTCCTGCTCTGGCACGGCATGGGACCGGACGAGCGGGAGATCCTGCGGCCCGTCGCGGAGGCGGCGGCAGCGCAGGGGGTCGTGGTCCTCGCCGCGGACTGGCGTTCCGACGCCCCCGACCGCGGCATGGCGCACCTGCTGGACTCCCTGTCGTTCGTACGGGAGCGCGCGGCGGAGTTCGGCGGCGACCCGGGCCGGGTCGTGGTCGCGGGGTGGTCGGCCGGCGCGGGGGCGGCGGTGGCCACGGCGCTGCGGCCGGACCTGTTCGGCGGATGGCGGCCGGCCGCCGTCGTGGGCCTGGCCGGCCGGTACGACGTGCCCGCCCGCACCACCGCCTCGGTCCCCCTGAAGGACCTCGCGGACCTCCCGGCCGGGGCCTCCCCCGTGCCGGTGCGGCTCGTGCACGGCACGGTGGACGCCCAGGTGGACATCCGCTCCTCGTGGGAGTGCGCCGCCGCGTTCCAGGGGCACGGGTGGCCGGTGCAGCTGGAGGAGCCGCGGACGGACCACGCCGGAGTCCTCGGAAGCGAGTTCGACCCGGCGCTGGGCCGCCTCCGCCCGAGCACGGCCGAACACGCCCTGGAGGGCTGCCGGATCACGGCCCGCGCCCTGGTGGAGGCGGCGGGGATCACAGCCTGACGGGGTCGGCGCTGGGCCGGTGCGGGGCGGCGGGGCGCGCCGAGCACACGCCCGGCGCGCCGCCGGGACCGGCCGCGTCCGCTGCTGCGCCCCGGCCGTGTCCCCGGCCGTGTCCCCGGCTGGGTCACCGGCCGCGTCACCGCTCAGGCGACGCTGCCGTCCTGCGGGCCCGCCTCCTCCGTCCGTACGGACGGGAACGCGTCCACGATGGTGAAGGCGCTCTCCACTCCGGCCACGCGCATCACCCGCGACACGCGCGCCACACCCCGCACCACCCGTAGCCGCCCGCCGCGGCAGAGCATGCGGTGCCGGGCTCTGAGCAGCAGCCGGAGCCCGCTCGCGTCCAGGAACGTCACGCGGCGGAGGTCGATCACGATGTCGGCGCGGCCCCGTTCGGTCAGCGCGTCCATGCGCGGACCGAGTTCCTGTTCCGCCAAGATGTCCATCTCACCGTGCAGTTCAATGATGATCGCGCCGCACGCCACACGCTCCCGCATGGCGAAGGCGGGCTCGTCCGCGCCCATGTCGCCCCTCACCGACCTCCCTCGGCCCCTCGTCTCCGGCACCGGCGATCCGCCGGCTGCCGGATACCTTTCTGGTGCCCCCGCAGTACGTGAATCTCACCTTTGTCGCAAAGCTGTGATCGCGCCTCCGGATTCGCCCGCGCCGGAGCGCGCGCGGGCGCGGAACGCACGAGGCCCCGGCTCCGGACCCGGGCGCGATACGGGTCCGGGGCCGGGGCTCCGGAAAAGCAGGTCGGGGGAAGCGGCATCGGGGGGACAGCCGCTTCCCCCGTCGGGGTCACGGCCTCCAAGTCCGGGCCGCAGTCGGGGGGAAGCTCGCGGCCCTGACCCCGCAGTGAGGCCATGTCCCTGGCCCTCCGGATTCCTGCCAGATCCGGTACGGGCTCCCCCTATCCTCCGCCCCGGCGCACGGGCCCCCGTACGGCGAAGGACCCGGCTTGGCAGGCCTTTGGTCCTTAAAGGTGGTGTGAAGAAGGCGGTGCGAAGACGGCGCGCGGAGAGGGGGGAGCGCGGGCGCGACACGGGTTCGGGCACATGTGCGGATAGACTCCGCCACCGTAGGAGGCGATCACGGGGGACGCGGTCGCAGGGATCACCGGGGGAGGAGTGCCTCGTGGCGCAAGCGAAGAAGATCGCGCTCTGGGCTGCCGTCATTTTCGTGTCGTACACGATCATCCATTCCCCCAAGCGGTCGGCCGAGCTCGTCCAGATAGGGTTCGAGGGCATCTCGGACGCCGCCAAGAGCGTCGGCGAGTTCATGACCCAACTGATCAGCTGACGGGCCGCGCCGCCGAGCCGGAGCGGTCCGGTCCGCCCGGCGTGGAGGCAGTGCCGTGATTCGTCACCTCGTCCTGTTCAAACTCAACGAGGGCGTCCGGCGCGACGACCCGCGCGTCGTCGCCGGGGTACAGGCGTTCGAGGCGCTCGGCGACGCCGTCCCGGAGGTGCGCTTCTGGGAGTGCGCCTGGAACATCTCGGACCGGCCGATCGCCTACGACTTCGCCATCAACTCCGCCGTCGACGACGCCGAGGCACTGCAGCGCTATCTGGACCACCCCGCACATCAGGCGGGTGTCGCGCAGTGGCGTGAATTCGCCACTTGGGTGATCGCCGACTACCCCTTCTGAGCGCCCGCTGCGCACGGCCCCTCGCCACCTGGGCGAGGGGCCGTTTTTATGGTCAACACGATGTTATGGGGTTCTTGCACACAGTGCACATGTCTTGTGATGCTATGACCGCTTTTCCCGGATGAGTTGACCATGAAGGGTGGCAGAACCGTGTCGGCCCGAACCGTCCCCGAAGCCCCCCTCCAGGAAGCCCCTCCCCAGCGCGACCAGCCGCCCGCGGGTGCCACCGCGCGCCCCCTCGGACCCGACGCCGACCCCGGCGGGCCCGAGCTCCTCGAGAACCCCGGCCTGGGCGCCGGCCCGGACACCGGCACGTCCGGCCCTGCGAAGACCGCCGCGAAGGCTGCGGCGGCGCCCGCCGCGGACACCACCGAGGACACCGGCGCCGGGGCCGGCACCGGCCCCGACGCCGACACCGACACCGACACCGACGACGCCGACACCGATCACCCCAGGAGCCGCGGCGCCGACGCCAGGGCCCTCACGCAGGTGCTCTTCAAGGAATTCGTCACCCTGGAGCCCGGCACCTCCGAGCACGCCCGCGTCCGGGCCGCGCTCATCGAGGCGAACCTCCCCCTCGTCCGCTACGCCGCCGCCCGCTTCCGCAGCCGCAACGAGCCCATGGAGGACGTGATCCAGGTCGGCACGATCGGCCTGATCAACGCCATCGACCGGTTCGACCCGGACCGCGGGGTGCAGTTCCCGACCTTCGCGATGCCGACCGTGGTCGGCGAGATCAAGCGCTACTTCCGCGACAACGTGCGCACCGTGCACGTCCCGCGCCGGCTGCACGAGCTGTGGGTGCAGGTCAACGGCGCCAGCGAGGACCTCACCGTGCTGCACGGCCGCACGCCCACCACCGCCGAGATCGCCGAGCGGCTGCGCATCCCCGAGGACGAGGTGCTGGCCTGCATCGAGGCCGGGCGCTCGTACCACGCGACCTCGCTGGAGGCCGCGCAGGAGGGCGACGGGCTGCCCGGCCTGCTGGACCGGCTGGGCTACGAGGACCCGGCACTCGCCGGGGTCGAACACCGTGACCTCGTGCGCCACCTGCTCGTGCAGCTGCCGGAGCGCGAGCAGCGCATTCTGCTGCTGCGCTATTACAGCAATCTGACGCAGTCGCAGATCAGCGCGGAGCTGGGCGTCTCCCAGATGCACGTATCCCGGCTGCTCTCGCGCAGCTTCGCGCGGCTGCGTTCCGCAAATCGGATCGAAGCCTAACCCTCACGGGTGACCCCCTCCTCATACGAGGCAGCAGATATGTCGACTTGACGCTACAGCGTGTTGCCGACATGTGACATTCTGCAGGAACTGCGTTTGCCACAGCGCGGCCTCCGGTATTCAGGTGGGGGCCGAACCCCTCGTGCGAGGGGCACCGCTGTGACCCGTCCGCGACCTCAAGGGGGTGGCATGTCCGTAGACCTGGGCAGCGCGAAGGTGCTCGCCACCGACGCACCACACGCCGTGCTCGACGACTGCGAATCCATCGACACCCGCACCCTCTCCCGTTCACTCTTCCTGCGCCTGGCCGCCCTCGACCGGGACAGCGCGGAGCGTGCCTACGTCCGCGACACCCTGATCGAGCTCAACCTCCCCCTCGTGCGCTACGCGGCCGCCCGCTTCCGCAGCCGCAACGAGCCCATGGAGGACATCGTCCAGGTCGGCACGATCGGCCTGATCAAGGCGATCGACCGGTTCGACTGCGAACGGGGCGTGGAGTTCCCCACCTTCGCGATGCCGACGGTCGTGGGCGAGATCAAGCGGTTCTTCCGGGACACGAGTTGGTCGGTGCGCGTGCCGCGCCGGCTGCAGGAGCTGCGCCTCGCCCTCACCAAGGCCAGCGACGAGCTCGCACAGAAGCTCGACCGCTCGCCCACGGTGCCCGAACTGGCCCTGTGCCTGGGCGTCTCCGAGGACGACGTCGTCGACGGCCTGGCCGTCGGCAATGCCTACACCGCGAGCTCCCTCGACTCCCCCTCCCCGGAGGACGACGGCGGCGAGGGCTCCCTCGCGGACCGGCTCGGCTATGAGGACAGTGCACTGGAGGGCGTCGAGTACCGCGAGTCCCTCAAACCCCTCCTGGCCAAACTGCCTCCCAGGGAACGGCAGATCATCATGCTGCGCTTCTTCGCCAATATGACGCAGTCGCAGATCGGCGAGGAGGTCGGCATCTCGCAGATGCATGTCTCCCGGCTCCTGACCAGGACGCTTTCACAGCTCCGCGAGGGTCTCATCGCGGACTAGACGCACCACCACGGGGGATCTCACGGGGGAACATCCACCATTCGGCGAGTCGCACGGGGGATCGCCGGCCTGTACCACCCACCTCTGCGTCACCCACCTCTGTACTCCTGACTGACCGTCAGCCACACTGGGCCGATGCGTCGGAAGACGATCGTCTCCGCATCCGCCTCAGCCGCGGCGGCCGCACTCGCCCTGGGAACCGTTCTCGCAGGTTGCGGCGGCACCGACCGCGACGGCTACGTCGCCTCCGAGGCGGCAGGCCCCGGCTCGTCCTCCCACCCGGTGGGCGGAGCCGTTCCGCCCGACGAGGGCGTCGAGTTCCACTCCTTGCCCGCAGCGCCGCCTTCCGGCCGCTCCCCGGGCCGTTCACCGGGCTCTCCGGTTCCGGGCTCTTCCCGGTCGCCGGTCTCTTCGTCACCACAGTCACCGCTGTCACTGCAGCCACTTCCATCGCCGCAGTCGCCGCTGTCCCCGTCCAGCAGGAGCAGCAGCCCGCAGGGCGCCGGACGCGGCGCGGATCCCCGTACGGGCGGCGGAGCCCCTCCGCGCACCGCGAGCCCCGCATCCCCTGCGAAACCGTCGCCGCCGTCGCCACCTTCGCCGTCCTCACGCCCCGGGCGGCCGTCGCACACACCCGAGGCCGCCCGGCTGGAGACCGGCGAGCCGCACCGGTCCGCGGACGACGAAGGCCGGCGCTGGTGCGAGAAGGTCACCGTGCCGCTCGCCAACTCCGGTGGCAGCCCCGTCACCACGGGCACCGTCACCTTCGGCAGTCACGTGATCGACCTGCTCGGTCTGGACTGGTCCACGATCACCTCGGCGCAGCCGCTCCCGGTACCGATCGAGGCGGGCGCGGCGGTGGAGGGATCGTGGACGGTGTGCGTCGACGCCTGGCGCGTGCCGTGGGGCATGCACGTCGAGACGCGCGACGTGCAGGTGGAGTGGGGCTGACCGGGTCGGTCAGCCCGGGCCCGGGCTCAGCCGAGCGCGAGCCACACCACGGCCGCGACGACCACGACGACCGCGATCACGCCGGCGATCAGTCCGACGCGGGGTCCGGACGACCGGGCGGGGGCGGGCGCCGCCGCGCGCCGGCCCGAGGGGCCGCCCTGGCCCTCGTCGACGAAGGCGCGGAACATCTGGGTGCTGCCCGCGGGGTCGTAGCTCTCGGGGTTCTGCTGATGGGGGTTGGCCATAGGCCAGGACCCTAGCGAAGGAGGGGCGGATGGCGTGCAGCGCCCCGCTCTACTGAGGCGCTCCGTCCATTTCCGTTCCGACCTGCGGCTTTACACCCCTCTAGAAATCCTTGGCCCTACCTTTACCCACGGAAACCCCATTTCACTTGCCTGCAGCAACCAATTCCTGGTTACATCGTTGCCCTAAGCAACTGTAAGTGGGGAGGGCGGCGCGTGGCCGAGCAGGAGCAGTACGAAGAGCTCGCCCGGCAGCTCAGCGCCGTCGCCGCCGTCCGGCGCGACCTCGCCCGCGTACTCCCGGCGGACTGCTCGCCGGCCGCAGCCGTCGTGCTGACGATGCTGCGGCAGTACGGCGAGATGCGCATGGGCAAGCTGGCCGAACTGCTGCTGATCGACATGTCGGTGACCAGCCGGCACGTCGCCTACGCGGAGGCCCGGGGCTGGCTCGAACGGCACCCGGACCCCGCGGACCGGCGCTCCCGGCTGCTGCGCATCAGCCCCGGCGGCGAGGCCCTGCTCCGGCAGGTCTCCGGGCGCTACACGCAGGCGCTCGCGACCTGCCTGCAGGACTGGTCCTCGGAGGACGTCGGCCGGCTCATCGAGCTGCTCGGACGCTTCCGCGACAGCTTCGACGGCTGCCGGACCACCCGCACCGCGTAGCCGCACCACGTAGACCCGCAAGACCCGTAGGACCCGTAAGACCCGCACCACGCAGACGTACGTACACCTCAAGCCACACTCGCACCGCAAAGGAATTTCATGGCTTCGACCGCACCGGCCGGTGTGGGGGGCGGCCACGCCAAGCACGGCGGCCAGGACGCCGGCGCCCCCATGACCCACCGGCAGATCATGGAGGCGCTGTCCGGGCTGCTGCTCGGCATGTTCGTCGCCATCCTGTCCTCGACGATCGTCTCCAACGCACTGCCCGAGATCATCTCCGATCTGCACGGCAGCCAGTCCTCCTACACCTGGGTCGTCACGGCCTCGCTCCTGGCGATGACCGCGTCCACCCCGCTGTGGGGCAAGCTCTCCGACCTGTTCAGCAAGAAGCTGCTGGTCCAGATAGCCCTGATCGTCTACGTCGCGGGCTCGGTCGTGGCCGGCCTCTCGCAGAACACCGGCACGCTCATCGCCTGCCGGGCCCTGCAGGGCATCGGCGTCGGCGGTCTGTCCGCCCTGGCGCAGATCATCATGGCGGCGATGATCTCCCCGCGCGAGCGCGGCCGTTACAGCGGCTACCTCGGTGCGACCTTCGCCGTCGCGACGGTCGGCGGCCCGCTGCTCGGCGGCGTCATCACCGACACCGACTGGCTCGGCTGGCGCTGGTGCTTCTACGTCGGCGTGCCCTTCGCCGTGATCGCGCTGATCGTGCTGCAGAAGACGCTGAAGCTGCCCGTGGTGAAGCGGGACGTGAAGGTCGACTGGCTGGGCGCGTTCTTCATCAGCGCCTCGGTGACGCTGCTGCTGGTGTGGGTGACCCTGGCGGGCAAGAACTACGACTGGATCTCGTGGCAGACGTACGCCATGGTCGGCGGCTCGGTCGCGCTCGGTGCGATCTTCGTCTACGTCGAGTCCAAGGCGGCCGAACCGATCATTCCGCTGCGGCTGTTCCGCAACAAGACGATCACCCTCTCGTCGGCGGCGAGCCTCTTCGTCGGTGTCGCGATGTTCAGCGGCACGGTCTTCTTCTCGCAGTACTTCCAGCTGGCGCGCGGCAAGTCGCCGACGATGTCCGGCGTGATGACGA
Organism: Streptomyces roseifaciens; assembly: GCF_001445655.1. NCBI lineage: Bacteria > Bacillati > Actinomycetota > Actinomycetes > Kitasatosporales > Streptomycetaceae > Streptomyces > Streptomyces roseifaciens. The sequence goes on along the minus strand of NZ_LNBE01000004.1, from coordinate 1,658,460 downwards.
TTCCGATGATCGCCGGCCTGTTCCTGTCGTCGACGATCTCCGGGCAGATCATCACCAAGACCGGCCGCTGGAAGGCCTGGCTGGTCAGCGGTGGCGTGCTGCTCACCGCGGGCCTCGGGCTGCTCGGCACCATGCGCTACGACACGCCGTACTGGCACCTGGCCGTCTACATGGCCCTCGTCGGCCTCGGCATGGGCATGATGATGCAGAACCTGGTGCTCTGCACGCAGAACCAGGTCGCCCCCAAGGACCTCGGCGCCGCCAGCTCCGTCGTCACCTTCTTCCGCTCCCTCGGCGGCGCGGTCGGCGTCTCCGCGCTCGGCGCGGTGCTCGGCAACCGGGTGACGGACTACGTCAAGGACGGCATCGCCGCGCTCGGCCCGCAGGCCGCGGCGGCCGCGGCCAAGAGCGGCGGCTCCGGTGGCGGCATCCCCAAGCTGGACGCGATGCCCGCGCCGCTGCGGACGGTCGTCGAGAGCGCCTACGGGCACGGGGTGGGCGACGTGTTCCTCTACGCCGCGCCGTGCGCGCTGCTGGCCTTCGTCCTGACCCTGTTCATCAAGGAGGTCGCCCTGCAGGGGCGGACCGGGGCGCCGGCGGCCGGCGGCGCCGCCGTGGAGCAGGAGGCGGAACCCGCCCGGCAGGGCGGCTGACAGACCCCGTCGGCCGGGGCGCGGAATCGAGCGGAGACGCGCCCCCGGCGGACGGAAACCGGGACCGGAACGGCATGAGGGTCCCGGAGACGGGCCCCGGGTGGTGGCGCGCGCACAGGCAGGGGACGGCCTGCGCGCCACCGGCCGGGGCCTTCAGTCGTCGGAGCCGTTCAGTCGACCCGGGCCGTTCAGTCGCCCGGGCCGTCAGTCGACCCGGGCCGTTCAGGCGTCGGAGCCGCGGTCCCGCATGACCTCGATGCCGGCGATCACCGTGTCGAGGGCGTACGCGAAGTCGCGCTGCCGCATCTCCGCGACGGACCCCGCCTTCCCCCAGGTCTCGGTGACCTCGGCGGCCTCCTGGTAGCTCTCCGCCCACTCGGGGGTCGCGGAGACCACGTTCATGACGTCCTGGAAGTACTCGTCCTCGGTGGTGCCGGCCGCCCGGCAGCGCTCCTTGTACAGGCCCTCGATCGTGCAGAAGCCGTAGACGAACTGGAAGAGGGCGGCGAGCGCGCCGGTGACGCGCTCCCGGGGGATGCCGCTGCGGCTCATCACGGCGATGGTGGCGTTCGAGAACGCCATGGAGCGGGGCCCGAGGTTGAGGTACCGGCCCACCAGGTGGGAGACCCACGGGTGGGCGGCGAGGCAGCTGCGGTAGGCCTCGGCCACGCTGCGGAGCTGGTCGCGCCAGTCGGCGCCGTCGTCGGACAGGTCCGGGAGGGTCACCTCGGCCCAGGTCTCGTCGAGGGCGTACTCGAGGAGGTCGTCCTTGTTGTCGACGTACCAGTAGACCGACATCGCGGTCACGCCCAGCTCGGCGGCGAGGCGCCGCATGGAGAACTTCTCCAGGCCATCGGCGTCGAGCAGGCGGATCGTGGCGGCGACGATGCGCCGCCGGTCGAGGCCCGCGCCCTGGTCGTCCCCGCGCCGTGGGGCGGGGTCGGGCTTCCCGGCCAGCCACACACTGGCCCGCGGCCCGCTCGCCGCGCCCTTACCGCCGCCCGCCATCCTGCGCCTCCCTCTCATTTCCCATCCGCACCAAATGCTAGGCCCTGCCCCAGCCCCTCCGGGGCCCTCCGAGCCCGTGCGACGCCTGCCTACCCGGGGCCCGATGGGCCACCCGACCCCTCAATCCCGCCGCAACGGCGAGCAATCCCACCCCACCCATCCGGCGGTGCCGAACCCACCTCAGGCCCGAACGGCACCGCCGAAACCCACCATGGCGGCTGAGCACCGCCGCGGCGGGTCGTAGGGCCCGGTCCCCTACAACCCGCGCCCCGCCCGAGGGGCCCGATGGGCCATGCCCATCCCCCGCCGCGGCGGATCCAGGGGCCGTGGGATCCGATGGGCCCGGCCCATCACCCCCGCCGCAACGGCGAGCAACCCCACACCACCCACCCGGCGGTGCCGGACCCGCCTCAGGCCGGAACGGCACCGCCGAAGCCCGCCGCGACGGCTGAACACCGCCGCGGCGGAAGACAGGGGCGAGGGAACCGTTACTGCGACGGCTCCGAGCGTTCCGCCCTGCGCAGCAGGAGCGCTGCGGTCAGGCCGCCCGCCAGGACCGCCGCCGCGCCCACCAGCTGACTGGTGTGCACCCCGGTGGCGAACGCGTCGGCGATCGCCGCGCGGTCCCCGTCCGTGCGGGCCTCGGACAGCGCCGCCGGGAGCGACCCCGCTCCCGCGGCCACCGCAGGGACCAGCGCCGCGAAGCGCGAGTTCAGGACCGCGCCGAGGACGGCCACGCCGAGCCCGTTGCCGCACTCCTGCAGCGTGCCGTTGAGCCCGGCGCCGACGCCCGCCTTCTCCGGCGGGATCGCGGACATGATCGCCGTGGCCATGGCCGGCATGGCCAGCGCGATGCCGGTGCCCATCAGCACGAGCCCGAGGAACATCCCGCCGTACCCGTCCGCACCGAGGACCGCGATCGCCGCGAGCCCCGCCGCCAGCAGCCCCATGCCGCCCGCGATCGAGACGGGCGTGCCGATCTTCGGCAGGAGGCGCGCCCCGACGCCCGTCAGGTTGAGGACGATGATGACCAGCGCCAGCGGCGACATCCGCAGACCGGTCTGCAGCGGGTCGTAGCCGAGCACGAGCTGCAGGTGCTGCGTGAGCAGGAAGAAGGATCCGCCCATGCCGAAGGCGACGAGGATGGAGCCGGAGACCGCGCCCACGAACCGCCGGTTGCGGAAGAACTGCATGTCGAGCATCGGGTACGGAGCCCGCTGCTCCCACACCGCGAACGCCGCCAGCACCACGACGCCCACGGCGCCCGGGACGAGCACCCGCGCGGACGTCCACCCGTGCCCGGGCCCGGAGATGATCGCGAAGGTGACGCCGGTCATGCCGATCGTGGAGAGCAGCGCACCGAGCAGGTCGGGCCGCTCACCGGCCGGATTCTTGGACTCCGGCACCCACTTGAGGACGGCCAGCAGTCCGAGCACCGCCACCGGCAGGTTGATCAGGAAGATCGAGCCCCACCAGAAGTGGTTGAGGAGCGCCCCGCCGATCAGCGGCCCGGCGGCGAAGCCGAGCGAGCTGACCGCGCCCCACAGCCCGATCGCCTTGGTGCGCTCCTCGTCGTCGAAGACCTGGACGATCACGGCGAGCGTGGTCGTCATGAGCAGCGCTCCGCCGACGCCCATGCCGGCGCGGGCGGCGATCAGCTGCCCGGTGGTCTCCGACAGGCCCGCCGCGAGCGAGCCGATGCCGAAGAGGGCGAGCCCGGCGGCGAGCAGCTTCTTGCGTCCGTAGCGGTCGGCGGCGCTGCCCGCGGTGAGCAGCAGTCCGGCCTGGACCAGCGAATAGGCGTTGATCATCCACTGGATGTCGGACGTCGCGGCGCCCATCTCCTCCGTGAGGGAGGGAATGGCGACCGTGAGGACGGTGTTGTCGAGCAGGACCGTGAGCTGGGCGAGGCAGATCACGGCGAGCACCACCCACCGGGTGGGGTTGCGCTCCGGCCGCGGCGAGGCGGTGGAGCTCGGTGATTCCGTGGTCGGCGCTGACATGCGCGATCCCCCTTGTACAGCGTATGACGGGCTTGCGATGTACACCGTACAAGAGCTCCTCTACGCCGTACAAGGCTTTATTTCCGCACCGGCCTCGTCAGGTCGTAGAGCGTCGCCCCGCCCACCGTGACCTTGGTGAAGCGCGCCTCCACCCAGGCCGTGATCTCCGCGGAGACGGAGCTCCCCCGCGCGCCGCCGCCGGGCCCGCCCCGCCGTTCCGCGCCGCCGGAGGCGATGAAGTAGTGCACCTTCCCTGCCGCCACGTACGCCTCGAACTGCCGCAGCGTCGGCGCCGGATCGCTCCCGTTGAACCCGCCGACGGCCATCACCGGCACCTGCGTGGCGAGCTGGTAGGCGGCCGCGTTCTGCGAGCCGACGGCGGCGGCCGCCCAGGTGTACGAGGCGGCGTCCTTCTTCACCGCGGCGGCCGCGGCGTCCCCCACGCGCTGACCGCCGAGCAGACCGCCCATGCCTCCGCCGCCGGGCCGACCGCCACCCTCGGTCCCACCGGGACCACCGGAACCACTAGGGCCGCCGGAGCCGCCGAACGCCCCGGGCCCGCGGCCCCCTCGCGGCGCCTGACCGCCCGGACCGGGCAGCGCACCCCCCGGCCCGGCGAACCGTTCGCCGCCCCGCCCGGCCGCCCGCACGCCTCCGCCTCCGCCGCCGCCGAACCGCCCCGCGCCCTCCACCGCCGGCCCGGCCGTCACGATCGACCCGCCGTGCGGCGTGCGCACGGTATTCAGCGTGTACGCGAGCGGCGCCGCCAGCGCACTGCCGGTGGACAGGGCCACGGCCACCGCCACGGCCCCGCGCGCCGGCGCACCCTCCCGCCCGCTCCCCCGCCCCCGCCGTACGAGCAGCAGCGCACACCCCGCCGCGACACCGCCCAGCAGCACGGCCCACTTCAGCCACGGCAGCCACTGCGGAGTACGGCCGAGGAGGACGTACGCCCAGGCGGCCGTCCCCGCCACCACCGCGGCCAGCGGAGCGAACGCCCGGCGCTGCCACAGCAGTACGGCTCCCGCGCCGGTGAGCGCCGCCACGTACGGCGCCAGGGCGACGTTGTAGTACTGGTGGAAGATCCCGGACATGAAGCTGAAGACCGCGAAGGTCATCAGCAGCGCCCCGCCCCACGCCAGGAGCGCCGCCCGGCGGATGTCCGTCCTCCCGGCGCGCCGGGTCAGCAGCATCCCGGCCACCAGCAGCGCGAACGCCGCGGGCAGCAGCCAGGCGATCTGGCCTCCCATGTCCGTCCCGAACAGCCGCAGCATGCCGGTCTCGCCCCAGCGCCCGCCGCCGGGCCCGCCGCCTCCGCCCACGCTCCCGGTCTCGTTGCCGTTGAGACGGCCGAGTCCGTTGTAGCCGAAGGTGAGTTCGAGGAAGCTGTTGTGCTGCGAGCCGCCGATGTACGGGCGCGAGCCCGCGGGCCACAGCTCGACCACGGCGACCCACCAGCCGCCGGAGACGACGGTCACCAGCCCCGCGAGCAGCAGCTGCCCCGCCCGCCGCAGCGGCCGCACCGGCGCGCACACCGCGTACAGCAGGGCGAGCGGCGGCAGGATCAGCCACGCCTGCAGCGTCTTGGTGAGGAAACCGAGGCCGAAGCAGAGCCCCGCCAGGAGCAGCCACGCCGTCCGCCCGGCCTCCAGCGCACGCAGGACGCACGCCACTGCGCACACCATCAGCAGGCACAGCAGCGCATCGGGGTTGTCGAAGCGGAACATCAGCGCGGCGACGGGCGTCAGCGCGAACGCCGCACCCGCCAGCAGCCCTGCCGCCTCCCCGAAGTACCGCCGCACGGAGGCGTACAGCACCCCCACCGCGGCCACGCCCATCAGCGCCTCGGGCACGAGGATCGCCCACGGGCCGAGCCCGAAGAGCCGTACGGACAGGCCCATCGGCCAGAGCGCGGCCGGCGGCTTGTCGACGGTGATCGCCCCGGCGGCGTCGGACGCGCCGAAGAAGAACGCCTTCCAGCTCGCGCCGCCCGCCTGCGCGGCCGCGGCGTAGAACTGGTTGGCGTAGCCGGACGCGCCGAGGTCCCAGAGGTAGAGCGCACCGGTGACGGCGAGCAGGGCGGCCAACCGCAGCTTCGCGGCCTTCGTCATCGTGGTCATCGATCGTTCCTTGTCGCAGAAGCCGCCGGGAACACCCAAGCCCGCAGCAGCAGGAACCGCAGCACCGTCGCCGCGAGGTTGGCCGTGACGAGCACGGCGAGTTCGGCTCCGTGGGAAGGGCCGTGAGAAGGCCCGTGGGCCGGGGAGCCGCCCGCCGCGTGCAGCGCGGCGAGCGAACCGCTGGTCAGGACCAGGCCGATGGCGAAGACCACCAGGCCCTGCGCCTGGTGGCGCACCGCACGGTCGCGCCCGCGCACCCCGAAGGTCAGCCGGCGGTTGGCCGCGGTGTTGGCGAGGGCCGACAGCAGCAGCGCGACCGCGTTCGCCGTCTGCGGGCCGGTGGCCGTGCGCAGCAGCGAGTACAGCGCCAGGTAGAAGCCCGTACTGAGGACGCCCACCACGCAGAAGCCCAGCAGCTGCCGAGCCAGCCCCCGTGGCACGCCCGGCACCGCCCGGTCGCGCGGATCGTCGCCGAAGGGGCGGCGCAGCCGGTCCAGCGGCAGCGCCCCCGTGGCGAGGGCGCGCCCCACGCGCCACACGCCGCGCAGGTCGTCGGCCGCCGTGCGGACGATCCGCACGGAGCTGTCCGGGTCGTCGACCCAGTCCACCGGCACCTCGTGGATCCGCAGGCCCGCCCGCTCGGCCAGCACCAGCAGCTCGGTGTCGAAGAACCACCCCGTGTCCTCGACGAGCGGCAGCAGCCGCTCGGCCACGTCCTTGCGGACCGCCTTGAACCCGCACTGCGCATCGGAGAACCGCGCCGCGAGCCCCGTCCGCAACAGGACGTTGTAGGCGCGGGAGATGAACTCCCTCCTGGGCCCGCGCACCACGCGCGAACCACCCGCGAGCCGGGTCCCTATGGCCAGGTCGGAGTGGCCGGAGATCAGCGGGGCGACGAGCGGCAGTACGGCGTTGAGGCCGGTGGACAGGTCGACGTCCATGTAGGCGAGCACGGGCGCCTCGGACAGCGACCAGACGGTGTGCAGCGCCCGCCCCCGCCCCTTCTCCTCCAGCCGGACGGCGGTCACCTCGTCGAAGGCTTCGTCCAGGGCGGCGGAGACCTCGGGCGTGCGGTCGGTGCTCGCGTTGTCCGCGACGGTGATCCGGAACCCGTACGGAAAGGTGGCCGTGAGGTGCGCGTGCAGCCGGCGCACGCACGCCTCCAGGTCGTCCTCCTCGTTGTGGACGGGGATCACGACATCGAGCACGGTGCCGTGACCGCGCACCGGGAGGGGCGCGCGGGCGGGAAGAGGCGGGCTGTCGGCAGTCATGAGCCGACCGTGCCGGGGGCGCCTGTCGCGAGCGTGTGGGCACCCTGTGGCGGACCTGTGAATCGAGGGCGACCCATGCCTCCCGGGGGCCCGGGGGCTTGCCCCCGGTTTCGGGAAGGGGCGGGACCGGGGGCTAATCCCCCGCCGCGACGGCGCTCAGCCCCGTCGGTGGAACCCGGCGGTGCCGGACCGGCAGTTCCACCGTGAAAACGGTCCGCCCGGGCACGCTCGCCACCCCCACCCGTCCCCCGTGCGCCGCGACGACCGCCCGCACGATCGCAAGCCCCAGTCCCGAACCCCCCGCACCGGTCCGCGTCCGCGACGCGTCCCCCCGCGCGAACCGCTCGAAGACGTACGGCAGCAACTCCGCCGGGATGCCCGGCCCGTCGTCCTCCACCTCGACCTCCACGAGCCCGCCGCCGGAGGCGACCCGTACGCGAGCGGTCACCGTCGTCCCCGCCGGCGTGTGCGTGCGCGCATTGGCCAGCAGGTTGACGAGGACCTGGTGGAGGCGGGCCGCGTCACCCCGTACCGCCACCGGCTCGGCCGGCAGGTCGAGGCGCCACGCGTGGCCCGGCCCGGCCGCCCGCGCGTCGCTCACGGCGTCGACCACGAGCGGAGAGAGGTCGAGGTCCGCGAGCGCCTGCGGGCGGCCGGCGTCCAGGCGGGCGAGGAGCAGCAGGTCCTCGACGAGCCCGGTCATCCGGTGCGCCTCGGACTCGATGCGGCCGAGCGCGTGCCGGGTGACCGGTCCGATCTCCTCACGGCCTTCCCCGGCGCCCCCGCCGGGCCCGGCCCGGCGGGTGAGTTCGGCGTAGCCGCGGATGGAGGCGAGCGGCGTCCGCAGCTCGTGACTCGCGTCGGCGACGAACTGCCGGACCCTCGTCTCGCTCTCCTGGCGCGCCGTCAGCGCCGAACCCACGTGTCCCAGCATACGGTTGAGCGCCGCACCGACCTGACCGACCTCGGTCCGCGGATCGGCCTCCGCCTCGGGCACGCGCTCGTGCAGGGCCACTTCCCCCCGGTGCAGGGGGAGTTCGGAGACGCGCGTGGCCGTCGCGGCGACCCGCCGCAGCGGCCCCAATGCGATCCGCACGGTGGCCGCGGCGGCGATCCCGGCGGCGACGAGCCCCGCCGCGGTCACGCACACCTCCACCACGACAAGGGTGTTGAGGGTCTCCTGAACGCCGGAGGCGGGGATGCCGACGAGGTACGTCGTGCCGTCGGGGGCGGTGACGGACTGGGCGCGGTACTGTCCGCGCCCGGCCAGTACGACGTCGTGCGGCCTGCCGTCGCGGGGAAGCCCCGCGAGGGCCTCGCTCTGGGCGGAGGTCAGCGGTTCGCGCACGGGCTCGCCGCCCGGCGTGGTGCGGGCGGGCGTGCTGACGGCCGAGTCGGCGACCCTGCCGTCGGGCGCGGTGAGCGCACCGACGGTGCCGATGGGCTGGCCGCCGCCCTGCACGAAGCTCAGCGGTCCGCCCCGGCGGGCCTGGACCTCCGGCGGGTGGGGCGCGGCGGCCCGCCGCGCCACGTCGCCGAGCTGCGTGTCGAGCTGCCCGTACAGGTAGCTGCGCAGCACGATGGCCGTGACCGTGCCGATCACCGCGCAGACGACGGCGACCAGCACGACGGTGGACAGCACGAGGCGCGTGCGCAGCGGCCGCGGGCGCGCGGGGAACGGGCGGGCGGGGCGCGCGCGGCCCGGGAGCCGCCGCGCGGCGAGGCCCCGCAGGCGGCTCACGCCGGTGTGGCCGGCTTGATGAGGTAGCCGGCGCCGCGCCGCGTGTGGATCATCGGCGGGCGCCCGGCGTCGATCTTCCGCCGCAGGTAGGAGATGTAGAGCTCCACGACGTTGGCCTGGCCGCCGAAGTCGTACGACCAGACCCGGTCGAGGATCTGCGGCTTGCTCAGCACGCGCCGCGGATTGCGCATGAGGAAGCGCAGCAGCTCGAACTCGGTGGCGGTGAGGTGGATGTCCGTGCCGCCGCGGGAGACCTCGTGGCTGTCCTCGTCCAGGACCAGGTCGCCCACGGTGAGGACGGAGCCGGGGCGCGGCGCGACGGCGCGGGCCCGGCGCAGCAGCCCGCGCAGCCGGGCGACGACCTCCTCCAGGCTGAAGGGCTTGGTGACGTAGTCGTCGCCGCCTGCGGTGAGGCCGGCGATGCGGTCCTCGACGGCGTCCTTGGCAGTGAGGAAGAGCACCGGCACCTCTGCGCGTTCGCGGCGCAGCCGCCCCAGCACGGTCAGCCCGTCCATGTCGGGCAGCATCACGTCGAGGACGACGGCGTCCGGCCGGAAGTCCCGCGCGACGCGCACGGCCTCGGCGCCGCCGGCCGCGGTGCGCACGTCCCAGCCCTCGTAGCGCAGGGCGAGCCGGAGCAGCTCGGCCAGGGAGGCCTCGTCGTCCACGACGAGAACCCTGATGGGCCCGCCGTCGTCCCGCAGGAGGGGGGCGGGGGCGGCGGGGGCTGGGGTGAGCGAGGGGTCGGCCGTCATGGGACGAGGGTGCGAGCGGTGCGTGAGAGGCGTCTTTCGGCTCTCTGTGATTCTCCTGAGAATCGCGCGCCCGAACGGGACGGAAGATTCCGGATACGCCGCAGGCCCGGTACCTGAGGTACCGGGCCTGCGGTCTTAGTAGCGGGGACAGGATTTGAACCTGCGACCTCTGGGTTATGAGCCCAGCGAGCTACCGAGCTGCTCCACCCCGCGACGAACGGGAGAAATACTCCCGTCAGTGCGCTCGGCAGGATTCGAACCTGCAACCTCTTGATCCGTAGTCAAGTGCTCTATCCGTTAAGCTACGAGCGCTCGGCTTCCCGGCGTTTTCTTGCCGGTCGGCGTTGCGTGGACAACATTACATGAACTCCGCCGCCACGCGAAATCCATTCCCCGCACCCGCTCCGGCCTGCGAAAACGCCCTCTGGAGCAGCTCCGGAACGGCTCCGGCGAGCCCCTTGCGGACAAGATCACCCGACCGCGTCGCCCGACCGCGTCGCCCGACGGCATCACCTGCACGGCATCGCCTGACCTCGCCGTCCGGCGGCATCGCCCGGCAACGCGAAAGCCCCGGCCGTCTCAAGGACGACCGGGGCTTCCGGTGACTGCGGAGGCGGAGGGATTTGAACCCTCGATGGGATTTAAGTCCCAAACCGCATTAGCAGTGCGGCGCCATAGACCGGACTAGGCGACGCCTCCAGCCCACCCACGCATGCGCGAGTGGTGCGATGCAGATGATGGCACAACCTGGCGGCCGCTCACCAATCGCACCCCTACGGTACCGGGCTTTCACCGGGCGGGGCAAAGACGTTTTCCGGAGCGCAACGCGTTGCCGCCCGGCGCGTTAGACGGGTGAAGGGATCGGCCGGGCTCTGCACGCCCCCCGTTCCGCCTCGCCTGCCCCCTGGACCCTGGAGTCCCGCATGCTGCTCCGTCGCCTCGCCCTCGCCGCCGCCGCGCTCGCTCCGGCGGCCCTGCTCACCCTGCCGTCCGCCTCGGCCGCCGGGCTCCCCATGCCCCCCGCCAACCCCGAGAGCAACGACCACCTCACGGTGACCGTCAGCGAAACCGGGAAGTTCGCCACCGGCCTCAAGGGCGTCCGGACCTACGAGCTGTACTGCCACCCGGCCGGGGGCACGCACCCGCGCGTCAGAGAGGCGTGCGGCCAGATCGACGGCCAGACGACCTGGGGCAAGGACCCGTTCGCCCCCGTCCCCAAGGACTCGGTGTGCACGATGATCTACGGCGGACCGCAGCGCGCCACGGTCACCGGCAAATGGGCCGGCCGCCCCGTGAAGGCCGAGTTCACGCGGAAGAACGGGTGCGAGATCGACCGCTGGGACCGCTTCTCCAGCCTGCTCGGCGCGCCCGCGGGTACCCCCCACGTCCACCACAAGGACTGACACGTAAGACATGTCGGGCCTGCGGCAGGACGCCCCACGGCGCCCGTCCGGCGCGCCTCGCCGCACGCCTCGTCCGCCGCCGCGCCCGCCCCGGCAGCCCGTAGACTGCGCTCCAGTGACACGCCACGGCGCGGCGGACCGCCCGCCCGGCGAGGTCGGCAAGGTGCGGTAACCAGGGAGGAAGCGTCGTCGTGAGCAGCAGGCCATCCCGAGGCGCTGCTCGCCTCGCAGCCATACTCGACGCCCTCCCCGACGCCCTGTTGCTCGTCAATTGCAACGGCACGGTCGTCAACGCCAACCACATAGCTCTCGAAACCTTCGAGGTTCCCGGCACGGGGCTCGTCGGGCGCGGGCTGCTCTCCCTGCTGCCCGACTTCGACTCGCGCCGCATCCCCGGCTCCATGCGCCTGCCCGACAGCGACGACGGCCGCACCAAGCCGACGCGCATGATCGCCCGGCGCACGGACGGCTCGGAGTTCCCCGTCGAGGTGACGAGCGCGAACCTGGAGGACGGCCGCACCCCGTACGCCGACCACCAGCCCTACACGGGCGACGAGCTCCTCATGCTCGTCGTCCGGGACCTGACCGGCACGCTCGACACCGAGGCCGAACTCGCCCGGCAGCAGCGGCAGACCGAGATGATCCTGCGCGCCGCCGCGGAGGGCGTCGTCGGCGTCGACACCGCCGGCAAGGTCGTGCTGGTCAACCCCTCCGCCGCGCAGATCCTCGGCTACCGCGCCAGCGACCTCGGCGGCCGGGAGCTCCACCCGCTGATCCACCACTCCCGGCCGGACGGCACGCCGTTCCCGTACGAGGAGTCCCCGATCGCCGACACGCTGCGCTCGGGGCGCAAGCACCGGGTGCGCGGGCAGGCGCTGTGGGCCAAGGACGGCCGGGCGGTCCCCGTCGACCTCACCACGGCGCCCGTGCGCGACGGCGACCAGCTGGTCGGCGCGGTGATGACCTTCACCGACCGCCGGGCGTACGACGCGCTCACCGCGCGCCACGCGCAGCTGCAGGCCGTCCTGCAGGAGTCCCTGCGCGGCCCGCTGGAGCAACTGCGCGCCGAGCTCGGCACCCTGGCCGCCGACCCGGCCGGCCAGCTGTGGCCCGAGGCCAACCAGATCCTGCACCACCTTTCCGCCGGGTACGCCCGGATGACCACTCTTGTCGACAATGTCCTCGCTTATCAGCAGCTGGACTCCGGCGAGGCCAAGCTGGAGCGGGAGACCGTCCAGCTCGACGAGGTCGTGGCCGCGGGCGTCGACGGCGCGGTCGAGCTGATCGGCCCCGGGCGGGCGCAGTTCGCGGTGCACGCACCCGCCATCGAGGCCGAGGTCGACCCCGAGCGGTTCGCCCAGGCCCTGGCGCACCTGATCGCGGACGTCGCGGGCGTCGACGCCACGGGCAACGCGCCCGCGGGCGGCGCGCCGACCGGCGACTCCACGATCGTCGTCGCGGCGGCACAGCGCGGCGAGGTCGTACGGATCGAGGTGCGCGGCCCCTACGCGGGGGGCGACCCCGTCCACGGGCCCCTCGTGCGCGGCATCGTGCGGGCGCACGGCGGCGTGCTGCAGACCCACGACGTGCCGGGCGCGTCGGGCGGCAGCGCGTACGTCCTGGAGGTGCCCGTCTCCGCGAAGGGCGGGCCCGTCAGCCCCGCCGCCACGGAGCGGCGCTCCGCCACGGACACGATGAACGCCACCACCGTCATGCCGGTGCCGTCCCAGCGGGCGCGCGGCACGGCGGAAGCACCCGCCTCCTCCGCCGCCGACGACGCCTCCGCCGCGCCGGGCAGCGGGCGGCGGGCACGCCGCGGCGCCGACGGCGACACCACGGGCGACGGCGCTGCACTGGCACCACCGCCCGCGCAGAACGACGACACCCCGCCCACCGGGCGGCGGCGCGCCAAGCCGCGCACCGACGAGGAGCCGCCGGTGCCGCCGGCGGCCGACGAGGGCGACGGCACGTCCGCGGGCCGGGCCGCCCGGCACGGGCGCGGCGGGCCCGACGACGCCTCCGGTACGGGCCAGGGCGGCGGATCCGGCCCCGGCCCGGCGCCGGGAGCGGAGCCGAAGCCGGCCGGTGACGGCGACGCGAGCGGCCTCGTGCCGCCGCAGGGCTCGCCGGCCGGGCCGACGGGCCGGCGCGCGCGCAGGGAGCAGCCGCAGCAGGCCGAGGCGCCACGCACGGCGTTCGCCCGAGTCCGCCGCCGCGGCCGCCCCCACCGGGCGCCGGGCGCGCCGGGCCCTCGCGGAGTCCCCCGAGCGCCCGATCCCGGGCCAGACCGCCGCGGAACCCTCCGTCCCGCGCGCGCCCTTCGCCCTTCCCCCTGCCGACGCCGACCGCTCCCGCGAACCCGGCGGCCTGCCGGGAGCCCCTCGCAAGCCCGCCGACGACGGGGGCCCTGCGGGCCGCGACCGGAGCGGCGCCGGACACGCCGAGGCGAACCCCGTGGGCCGCTTCCCGGGCCAGGCCGGCCCGGACGCCCAGGCGGGGCGGGGCGGCACGTCCGCCTTCCTGGGGACGAACGGCCCCACGCCCACGGACAGGGGAGGCGCCCCGGCACCCTTCCCCGGCCAGGCCGGACCCGCACCCGCCGACGCGAGGACACCGCAGGGACCGTTCCCCACCCCGGGCGGCGCGGACAGCCCCGGACAGGGCGGCACGTCCGCCTTCCTGGGGGTGAACGGCCCCTCCCCCGCCGACGCGAGGGCACCCCAGGCACCGTTCCCCGCCCCCGGCGGCACGGACAGCCCCGCACAGGGCGGCGGCACCTCCGCCTTCCTCGCCCCGAACGGCCCCGCGCCCGCGGGCAAGGGAGGCGCCCCGGCGCCGTTCCCCGGCCAGGCCGGGCCCGCACCCGCCGGCACGGGGACCGCTCCGGCGCCGTTCCCCGGACCGGGCGGCCGTACCCCTGCGGAAGGGGGCGGCGGCACGTCCGCCTTCCTGGGACCGAACGGCCCGGCCGCCCCCGCGCCGTTCCCCGGCGCCGACAACCCCGGACAGGGCGGCACGTCCGCCTTCCTCGGGTCGAACAGCCCCGCCCCCGCGGAAGCGGGAAGCGCACCCGCGCCCTTCCCCGGCGCGGACAGTGCCCAGCCCGGCCGCAGCGGCGCTCCGGCGCCGTTCCCCGGCCGGAGCGGGCCCGCGCCCGCCGGTACGGGCAACACTCCCGCGCCGTTCCCCGGACCGAACGCGCCCGCGCCTGCCGGTGCGGACGGCCCCGGGCGAGGCGGCGCACCGTCCTCCCCCGCACCGTCCTCCCCCGCGCCGAACCGTCCCGCGTCCGCGGAGGCCGGTGGCGCACCCGCGCCCTTCCCCGGCCCGGGCGGGAGCCCGGCCGCCGAGGCCGCTCACGGCGGGCACGGCCGACCCGCTCCGGGCGGCGTCGGCGCAGCGCCGTTCGCCGGCGGGCCCGCGCCGGAAGGCGCCCCCGCGTCGTACGGCTCCACGGGTGTGCGCGAGACCGACCCGTCCCGCTCGGGCGGCCCCGCCGCCGGTGCGGAGCAGCCGGCCGCGGCCGCCCCCGCCCCGACGGGCCGCCGCCGCGCCCGCCGGGCCCTGGCGGAGGAGCCCGGCGCGGCCGGAGCCGCCGCGTCGTCGGGCACGGACACCTCGGGGCGCCCGATCAGCGTGCGCGCCCTGGGCCAGGCCCCGCCGTTCGCCCAGCAGCCCGGCCAGGAGCCGGCGCCGGGCGGTTCGGGCCGCCGCCGTCGGCTCGGCAACCCGGCCGAGGGCGAGCGCGAGCGCGAGCCGCAGGCGCCGCCTCAGGGCCGGCCGCAGGCCCCGGCGCAGCCGGCGCCGCGCCAGCCCCTGCTCGACGCCCCGTCAGGGCGTGCCTTCGCCATAGGAGCTCCGGACGAGGGTTCGGAGGGGCCCGAGCCCCTCGACGGCCCCAACGGTGCGGTGGAAGTCGTGAACGCACCGCGCCCGCCGATGGACGACGAGCTGCCCCCCGAGCCGCTGGACAACCCGCGCCGGCTCCTCGTGTGGCCCGCTCCGGACCCGTCCACGGAGGCGGCGCTGACCGAGCGCGGCTACCGGCCGGTGCTCGTGCACTCGCGCGAGGAGGTCGACGCGCAGACGTCGGCGTACCCGGCGGCGCTGTTCGTGGACCCGCTGACGGGGCCGATCACGCGCACGGCGCTGCAGTCGCTGCGCGAGGCGGCCGGCGCGGCCGGGGTCCCGGTCCTGGTGACGGCCGGGCTGGGGCAGGCGACGCGGGAGGCGGCCTACGGGGCGGACCCGGCGGTGCTGCTGAAGGCGCTGGCGCCGCGCGACAGCGAGATGCACCCGCCGCGCGTGCTGCTGATCGAGGAGCACGAGCCGATCGCGAACGCCCTGACGGAGACGCTGGAGCGGCGCGGCATGCAGGTGGGCCGTGCGGCGACGGACGCCGAGGCGGTGACGCTGGCGACGCAGATGCGCCCGAACCTGGTGGTGATGGACCTGATGCAGGTGCGCCGCCGCCGCGCGGGCATCGTCGACTGGCTGCGCGGCAACGGCCTGCTCGAGCGCACGCCGCTGGTCGTCTACACCTCGGCCGGGATCGACCCGGCGCAGCTGACGGGGCTGGCCGCCGGGGAGACGGTGCTGTTCCTGGCGGAGCGGTCGACGAGCGCGGAGGTGCAGGGCCGGATCGTGGACCTGCTGTCGAAGGTGGGCACGGACTGACCGGTGGCCGGCCGGGCGGCTAGGCGCCCGGCTGTGTGATCCTGCGCGCCGCCGTCCGCACGGACTCGCGCAGCGAGTCGAGGTCTCCGTCCTCCCCGCCGACGAGCAGCCGGCGGAACTGCGGCACGGCCGTGGCCCACCCGGCGAGCGCGCTGATCAGGAAGACGAGGTGCCGCGGCGGCAGCCCGGCGTCGACCGTGCCCTTCTCCTGGGCGGTGGCGAAGGCCGCGGCCTTGGAGTCGTAGCGGGCGCGCCGCTCGGTCTCGTGCGGGATCTCGCCCTCCCCGTACTCCAGCCCTTCCCACAGGAGCAGCCGCAGCAGCTCGGGGTGGGTCTTGTGGTACTCCATCAGGCGGTCGACGTAGCAGTCGGGGTCGTCGGCGTCGACGGGCACGGCGGAGGCGAGTTCGAGCAGGGCCTGCTGGAGGACCTGGGAGAACAGCTCGGCCTTGTCGCCGAAGTAGGCGTAGATGAGCTGCTTGTTCGCCTTGGCCTCGCGGGCGATGCGGTCGATGCGCGCGCCGGCGATGCCGTGGGCGGCGAATTCGGCGGTGGCCGCCGCGAAGATGCGCGCCTTGGTGGCCTCTGGATCCCTAACGACTGCCATGCACCCAGAGTAACCAACTATTCAGTTGACAGCACGTTCCGTTTCACGTGAAACTTATAACCAACCAGTTGGTTGCAAGCCTGAACCGCATCGCCCCGGGGGAGCCACACCACACATGCCGTCGCCCACGCCGTCACCCACAGCCGCAGCCGGCCCCGCACCCGTATCGCCCGCAGCGCCCGCAACGCCCGCGGCACCGGTCACCCCCGCCCCCGCCCGCGGCGGCAACACCGTCCTCCTCGCGGTCATCGCCCTCTGCACCGCCGTCACCGCCGCGAACATCTACCTCGCGGCCCCGCTCCTCGGCCTCATCGCCGAGGACTTCGGCGCCGCGCCCTCCACGGCCGGCTGGATCGCCTCCGTGGCCCAGCTCGGTTACGCCGTCGGCCTGCTGGCGTTCGCCCCGCTCGGGGACACCGCCGACCGCCGCCGCCTGGTGGCCGTGCTGTCCGCGGTCGCCGGCGTGGCCCTCGTCGCGGGGGCCTTCGCACCCGGCCTGCCCGCGCTGGCCGCGGCCGTCCTGGTGGCCTGCGCCGCGACGGTCGTGCCGCAGCTGCTGGTCCCGCTGGTCGCCGAGCGGGCGCCCGCCGACCGGCGCGGGCGGCACGTGGCCGCGGTCGTGGCCGGGCTGTTCACCGGCATCGTCGCGGCCCGCGTCCTCGGCTCCCTGGCCGGGCAGGCGTACGGCTGGCGCGCCGTCTTCCTCGGCGCCGCCGCGCTCACCGTCGCGATCGGCCTGCTGACCGCCGTACTGCTTCCGGCCGAGACCCGGCCGCGCCGCGCCGCCCGGCCCCTCAAGGCCATAGCGGGGCTGCCGGGCCTGCTGCGCCGCTCCCCCGAGCTGCGGGCCGCGTGCCTGCGCCAGGCCGGCCTCTTCGGCGCCTGGAGCTCCCTGTGGACGACGCTCGCCCTGCTGCTGACCGCGGACGAGCCGTTCCACATGTCGACGGCGACCGCGGGCCTCTTCGGCCTGTTCGGCCTCGTCTCGACCGCCGTCGCCCCCGTGTCGGGGTCGCTCATCGACCGCTTCGGCGCGACCCGGGTCGTCACCACGTCCTACGTGCTCACGGCGCTCTCCCTGCCGCTGTTCTGGCTCGGCGGGCACCGGCTGTGGGCGCTGTGCGCGGCGGCCGTGCTGATCCACGCGGGCCTGATGGCCGGCCAGGTCGCCAACCAGACGCGGGCGCTGGCCTCGACCGGCACCCCCGCCGCGGCCAACACCGCCTACGTCGTCACCGCGTTCGTCGGCGGCGCGAGCGCCTCCGCCCTCGCGGGCCCGGCGTACGCCCACTGGGGCTGGAACGGCGTCTGCGCGATCGCGGCGGCGGCCGTGGCGGCGGGCTGGGCCGGCAGCGCGCTGGTGGGAGCCAAGCGCTGACAGAGCACTGACGGGGCACTGACGGGACACCGGCGAAGACACCGGCGCCGCAGCCCCCGTGGACGGCGGGCAACGCACATGCCGACGCCGGGCAGGGGACCTCATCGGTGGTCCCCTGCCCGGCGTTCCGTGTCATCCGCCCGCAGCGGGTCAGCCGCCCAGGACGGTGACCTCCAGCTCGCCCTCCGCGTACTGCTTGCGGAGCACCTTCTTGTCGAACTTGCCCACCGACGTCTTCGGTACGGTCGCGATCCGCACCCACCGCTCGGGCAGCTGCCAGCGCGCCACCCGCTCGCCGAGGAACGCCCGGAGCGCCTCGTAGTCGGCGGGCTCGCCGTCCTTGAGGACCACGGCGGCGAGCGGGCGCTCGCCCCACTTGTCGTCCGGGACGGCCACAACGGCCGCCTCCGCGACGTCCGGGTGGGCCATCAGGTGGTTCTCCAGCTCGACGGAGGAGATCCACTCGCCGCCCGACTTGATCACGTCCTTGGCGCGGTCGGTGAGGGTGAGGAAGCCGTCGGACGTGATCGTGCCGACGTCGCCCGTGCGCAGCCAGCCGTCGGGGCTGAACTTGTCCTCGGGACGGACGGGCTCCCCGGCCGCTCCGCCGTAGTACGCGCCCGCGATCCAGGGCCCGCGCACCTCCAGCTCACCGGCCGACTGCCCGTCCCACGGCAGGATCTCCCCGCCGGGACCGGCGAGCCGGGCCTCCACGGAGGAGGGCAGCCGGCCCTGGGTGATGCGGTAGGGCCACTCCTCCTCCTCGCTCAGACCGGCCGGCGGGTAGGCCACCGAGCCCAGCGGCGAGGTCTCCGTCATCCCCCACGCCTGTACGAGCCGCACGCCGTGGCGCTCGTGGAAGCCCCGCATCATCGCGGGCGGCGCGGCCGAGCCGCCGCTGATGACCGTGCGCAGCGAGGACAGGTCCCGCGGCCGCGCGTCGAGCTCGGCGAGCAGGCCCGCCCAGATCGTGGGGACGCCGGCGGACACCGTGGGCCGCTCGGTGGCGATCATCTCGGCGAGCGGCGCGGGCTGCAGGAAGCGGTCGGGCATCAGCAGGGACGTTCCGGCCATGAAGGCGGCGTGCGGCAGGCCCCAGGCGTTCACGTGGAACATCGGCACGACGGGCAGGCAGGTGTCGGCGGGGGTCAGGCCGAAGGCCGAGGCGGCGTTGACCTCCATGGCGTGGAGGTAGACCGAGCGGTGGCTGTAGAGGACGCCCTTGGGCTCGCCGGTGGTGCCGGAGGTGTAGCAGAGGGCGGCGGCCTGCCGCTCGTCGAGCTCCGGCCAGTCGAAACCGGCCACGGGGCGGCCCGCGAGCAGCTCCTCGTACTCGTGCACGCGCGGCCGGCAGCCCTCCAGAGCGGAGCGGTCGCCCGGGCCCGAGACGATCACGTGCTCGACGGAGCCGAGGTGCGGCAGGAGCGGGGCGAGCAGCGGCAGCAGCGAGCCGTTGACGATGATCACGCGGTCGGCCGCGTGGTTGACGATCCAGGCGAGCTGCTCGACGGGCAGCCGCAGGTTGAGCGTGTGCAGGACGGCGCCCATGGAGGGGATCGCGAGGTACGCCTCCAGGTGGTCGCTGTTGTTCCACATGAGCGTGGCGACGCGCTGGTCGCCGACCACCCCGAGCTCGTCGCGCAGCGCGTGGGCCAGCTGCACGGACCGCTCGGCGACCTCCCGGAAACTGCGCCGCAGCGGCTCGCCGTCCCCGGTCCAGGTGGTCACCGTGGCGCCCCCGTGCACGCGCGCCCCATGGGCGAGGATGCGTGTGACGGTGAGCGGTACGTCCTGCATCGTGCTCAGCACCGGGGTCCTCCCGAAGACCTGTACGGCGGGTGGTCGTCCGCTGATTGTGCTGGGGTATCTCGCGGTAAGTCACTACCCCGGGGCCCCTGCGGTGAGCACTTTCCGTCACGTCGTCCGCGCGCCGCCGGTCACACGCCCGTCACACGCGCGTCATGCGGCGCAGGAGAGCTCCGGGTCCTCGCGGAGCTTGCCGAGCGCCCGGGAGACGGCGCTCTTGACCGTGCCGACGGAGACCCCGAGCAGCTCGGCCGTCTGCACCTCGGTCAGGTCCTCGTAATACCTGAGGACGACCATGGCCCGCTGCCGCACCGGCAGCCGCAGTACGGCCCGCCACATCGCGTCGCGCAGCGCCTGCTGCTCCGCGGGGTCCGCCGAGGGGGCGGCCTCGCGCTCGGGCAGCTCGTCGTAGGGGAACTCGTCGACCTTGCGCTTGCGCCACTGCGAGGTGCGGGTGTTGACCAGGGCCCGGCGCACGTAGCCGTCCAGGGCCCGGTGGTCCTCTATGCGCTCCCACGCCAGGTACGTCTTGGTCAGCGCGGTCTGCAGCAGGTCCTCCGCGTCGCACGGGTTCGAGGTCAGAGAGCGGGCGGTGCGCTGCAGCACCGGACCGCGTGCCCGTACGTAGGAGGAGAACGACGGGTACACGGCGGTGGATGCGCTGGTGCACACAGACGTCGTGGTTGCTGTCATGCTTCAACGCTAGGAGCGCACCTGTACCCGGCGGATCGGCCGCAGGTGCCGAAGGACGGTCCGCCTCAGGTCGTACAGGTGGGGCTGGCCCCACCTCCCGGAGGGGGAGAGGAATAGGGGACCTCCTCCGGGTACGGGCCCCGGACCGGGCCCCCGGTCCGTGTCAGTCGATGATCGCCACGGGTGCGTCCACCAGATTGCGGTCGATGGTCAGCTTCCGTCCCCCGTGCGACTCGGTGACGTTGCCCTGGTACTGGTGGATGCGGCGGTGCGGCTGCCAGGCCGTCCGGCCGATCAACGGCTCGCGGTCCGTCGTGGGCTCGACCCGCCAGCGGGCGAACCAGAGCACGTCGGGCAGCCCGGTCGTGCCCGAGCGGCGGGCCCGGTCCATGTGCCGCACCCCCGACTCGGCGCTGCTGTAGAAGCCCGGCAGGTAGCCGCCGCCGCGCACGGCCGCGTTCCAGCCGCGGATGTAGGACAGCGTCGTGCGGGCGCAGTCGCCGTCCTTGTCGTCGTAGGCCTCCATGTCGAGGTAGAGGGCGCTGCGGGAGACGATGCCGAGCGCGGAGGCCCGGGAGACGGCGTCCTCGCCCTCCGACTGGCCCTGGTCGTAGGGGTAGGAGCCGATCAGGAAGCCCCGCTTGTTGCTCGCCCGCACGCACGGGGACTGCGAGCCCACGTAGATCGGCAGGACGCGCCAGCCCAGGTCGTCGGCGCCCTCCAGCCAGCGCTCGCTGAGGTAGGTCTGGTGCGGGCAGGCGCGGGCGCGGCCGGCGAAGTAGACGCCGACGGCCCGGTAGTCGGACGACTTCCACGCGCTCAG
This sequence comes from Streptomyces roseifaciens, assembly GCF_001445655.1. Taxonomy (NCBI): domain Bacteria; kingdom Bacillati; phylum Actinomycetota; class Actinomycetes; order Kitasatosporales; family Streptomycetaceae; genus Streptomyces; species Streptomyces roseifaciens. The sequence continues at coordinate 1,637,522 of NZ_LNBE01000004.1, read as the reverse complement.
CGTGGTCAGCGCCGGCGCCTGGCAGGTGTCCAGGCCCCAGCCCCTGAAGACGGAAGCCCCCTCGTCCCTCGGGTCGCCCCGGTCACCGGCGCCCGCGGGATCGGCGCCGGCCAGCTGGGCCACCACCGCCATCAGGGCGAGGAGATATCCGATGATCTTCCGTCGTCGGTCCATACCCGGAGTCAAAGGCGCCACCGACCGGCCCCCTTCCGTGACACGCCCCCGTTCATCCGTCTGCCCCGAGAAGCAGCCCGGACGTGGGAACTCCGGTACCGGCTGTGACCAGCGCCCGGGAGGCGTCCGGCACCTGGTTCACGGCGGTGCCGCGCAGCTGCCGCACCGCCTCGGCAATGCCGTTCATGCCGTGCAGGTACGCCTCGCCCAGCTGCCCGCCGTGGGTGTTCAGCGGCAGCGCGTCCGCCGCCACGAACGCGGCACCCTCGCCGGGCCCGCAGAAGCCGAACTCCTCCAGCTGCATCAGCACGTACGGCGTGAAGTGGTCGTAGAGGACGGCAACGTCCATGTCCGCGGGGCCCAGTCCGCTGCTCCCCCACAGCTGCCGGGCGACGACGCCCATTTCGGGGAGGCCTTCGATGTCGTCCCGGTAGTAGCTGGTCATCTGCTCCTGCGCGCGGCCGGCTCCCTGGGCCGCGGCGACGACCACGGCGGGCGGATGGCGCAGCGTGCGGGCCCGCTCCAGGGAGGTGACGACCAGGGCCTGGCCGCCGTCCGTCTCCTGGCAGCAGTCGAGCAGCCGCAGCGGCTCGGCGATCCAGCGGGAGGCGGCGTGGTCGGCGAGGGTGATCGGGCGGCCGTGGAAGTACGCGGCCGGGTTGGTCGCGGCGTGGCGCCGGTCGGTGACGGCGACGTGCCCGAAGACCTCGGGCTCCAGGCCGTACTCGTGCAGGTAGCGGCGGGCGCCCATGGCCGCCCAGGACGCCGGCGTGAGCAGCCCGTACGGCAGCCCCCAGCCGAGCGCCACGCCCTCCGCCGAGGGCTCGCGCCCCTGCACCCCGGCGCCGAAACGGCGGCCGGAGCGCTCGTTGAAGGCCCGGTAGCAGACGACGACGTCGGCGATCCCGGCCGTCACGGCGAGGGCGGCCTGCTGGACGGTGGCGCAGGCGGCGCCGCCGCCGTAGTGGACGCGGGAGAAGAACGTCAGCTCGCCGATGCCGGCCGCCTGGGCGACGGTGATCTCGGGGCTGGTGTCCATGGTGAAGGTGACCATGCCGTCCACGTCGCCGGGGCCGAGCCCGGCGTCGTCGAGAGCCGCGCGCACGGCCTCCGCGGCCAGGGCGAGCTCGCTGCGGCCGGAGTCCTTGGTGAAGGCGGTGGCGCCGATGCCGACGACGGCGGCGGTGCCGCCGATCATCCGTCGGCCCGGGCGCGGCAGGGACGGGCGGCCACGACCCGGCCGGTGACATGGCGGCCGAGGCGGTTAGTCCCCACCACGGAGATCTCGATGGTGCGCTCGTTCACGGAAAGGATCCTTCCGGTCAGCACCAGAACGTCGCCCGGATAACTGGGCACCCCGAGCCGGATCGAAACCTTGCGGAGGACGGCCTCCGGGCCGAGACGGTCGGTGACGTAACGGCCCACCAGACCATTGGTGGTGAGGATGTTCATGAAGATGTCAGGAGAGCCCTTCGAACGGGCCGCCTCGGCGTCGTGGTGTACATCCTGGTAGTCGCGGGAGGCGATGGCACCCGCGATGACGAGCGTACGGGTGATGGGGACGGTGAGGGGCGGGAGTTCGTCGCCGGGCGTCATGCGTCCGCTCCCGCCGCCCGGTCCGCGCGGGCGCGAAACACCGGAAGTTCCCACTCCGCGTCCACTCGTATGAATTCCAGCTCGACGGGCATGCCGATGCGCACGCGGTCGTGCGGCACCCCGGTGACGCTGCTGATCATGCGTACGCCTTCGGCCAGTTCGACGAGCGCGACGGCGTAGGGCGGGTCGAAGGCCGGGAACGGCGGATGGTGCACCACCACGTACGAATGGACCGTGCCGGAGCCGGAGGCCTCGGTCGTCCCCCACTCGGGAGAGCCGCAGCGGCCGCAGCCCGGCAGCCAGGGGAAGCGGAGCGTGCCGCAGGCGGCGCAGCGCTGGATGAGCAGCTTGTGCGCGGCGACGCCTTCCCAGAAGGGAGCGTTGTCGCGGTTGATGACGGGGCGGGGGCGGGGGCGGATCGTTCCGGTGGTGCGTTCGGCGGGTGCTGGGGCTTGGGCCAAAGCTTGGGCCGGGGCGTACTTGAGGATCCGGAAGCGGTGGGTGCCGACCAGCTCGCCGGCCACCTGCAGCCGCATCGCCGTCGTGATGAAGTAGCCCGCGCCGAGCCTGGTGGTCTTGCGGGGGGAGACGGTCTCGATGACCGAATCGAACGTGATCTCGTCGCCGGGCCGCAGCGGGCGTACGTACTCCTGCTCGCAGTCGGTGGCGACGACCGCGGTGTATCCGGCGCCGTCGAGCAGGGTGAAGAGCTCGTCGTGGGCGGGGGCGCGCCCGCCGCGGGCCGGGGAGAGGCCGGGCAGGGTCCACGCCTGGAGCATGGTGGGCGGGGCGATCGGGTCGTCCCCGGCGTAGGCGGGGTTGGTGTCGCCCAGGGCCTCGCACCAGTGCCTGATCATCGGGGCGTTCACGGGGTCCGCGGCGGATGCGGAAACGGCTGCGGGCCTGCCTTCGAAGGGCTTGAGCAGGTGGTGCACGTCGCCGGGGACGGCCTCGGGCAAGGGGCCGGGCGAGGGCTCGGGCAAAGACTCGGGCAAAGGCCCTGGCAAGGGCGTGGGAACGGGCACGCGGACCCCTCCTCGCGAGTTTTCCTGACTGTCCGTCAGATTCACGGGAGCTGTCAAGGGCCGTGACCGGCGGCATCGCGGCACCGCCCCGCCGCCGCACATGGCTGCGCGACGGCACCCGAGTGCCGTCGCGCCACCATCACCAGACCCAGTTCACGAAAGCCGGTCACATCAGCTGGCCGCGTCAGTCGGCCACCTGTGCCGCCCCACCCCCAGGGGCTACCACAGGTTGGTGAAGACCACCGAAACGTTGTCCTGGCGGATGGCCGTGCGGGCAGGTCCGCTCACGCTCGCGGTGTTGCTCTGGTTCGAGGCGCCGGTGCCGGTGGCCTGCTGCTGGCCCGTCGTGGAGTTCCCGTGGTTGGAGCCGCCGACACCGCTCCCCACGACCGCCGCGGCAGCCGCGTTGGAACCGCGGTTGGCCACCTGGTTGCCGTTGCCGTCGTCATCGGCGTGGGCGACGCCGCAGAGGAGGACCGCCGCCACGGGCAGGGCGGCGGCAGTGGTGAGGACGCGAGCAGTGCGGGTGCTTGCCATTTCTATTCCTCCAGAACGAGAACGCTGAGCGGAACTACTGCCAGTAGACGGAACTACTGCACAGTGCCGAGCAGTTGGCCGACCGCCCGGCGAGGTATTCGACGTCGCGATCCGAGGTTTGCCCACCGAATCCCCGGCGAACCACCCGTCCCTCCCCATTCCCTCGCAAGCATGACCACTCACGAATAAACCCCCGCCACGCCTGCAGGCCCCCGGCCCGCGCCCCTCAGAAAGCCCTTGGGACCCATGCACCACAAGGGCAGAACCGTTCCGGCGAAATTCCGGCCGATTCCGTAAACATGACCGAGAAGTGAACACCGCAGAGGGTGCGAGCGTTCAGGCCGGGGCGGAGCAGGCCGCGTCGAGGAGGACCTCAGCCGCGGCCCGCGCATCGTGCCCGGCCGCAGGGTCCCCGTCGATCGCCGTGATCGTCGTGGCGCCCTCGATCAGGATCAGCAGGTGCCGGGCGAGGACCGCCGGCCGCCCGGCCCCCGCCCCGGCGAGCAGCTCCTCGAGCAGCTCGCGGTAGCGCGTCAGGTGCGCGCGGGGCAGCTGCCGCACCGGGCCGTCGAGGTGGCGCGTCTCCACCGCGGCGTTGATCACGGCGCAGCCGCAGTAGCCGTCGCGCTCGTACCAGCGGGTCAGCAGGTCGAAGAGGGCGAGCACGCGCTCGCGGCCGGCGGGCACCCGCTCCAGGTGGGTGACCAGCCAGCGGTGGATGTGCTCGCTGCGGTACTCCAGCACGGCCTCGACGAGGCCTTCCTTGGAGCCGAAGTTGCGGTAGATCGTCAGCTTCGAGGCGCCGGCGTGATGGGCGATCTCGTCCACCCCGACGGTGTGCACCCCGCGCTCGTAGAACAGCTGGACGGCGCTGGACAGCACGCGGGCCCGGGTCGCACGCGGGTCGATGGTCGCTCCCGGCTTCACTGGCATGCCGCCAGTCTAGGGGCGACGGGGAAGAGAAGATACCGTACGGTACCGTCTCGTCCATGACGCCTCAACTCCACTGCGCCGTTCCACGGTTAGGGGCCGCCGCATGACGTCCGCACCGCGCGTACGCACGTTCCACGAGGGTGAGCGGGCCTTGCAGCGGGCCGCCGGGGTCGGCGACAAGGCGGCCCGGGTCGCGGGGGTCCTCGGCGATCAGCTCTCCCCCGTCGCCGGGCTGTTCCTCTCCACCGTGTCGTGCGTCGCCCTGGGCACGGCCGACGCGGAAGGCCGGATGTGGGCCACGGTCCTGACCGGCGATGCCGGGTTCGTACAGACGGGACCGAAGGCCGTACGCATCCGCGCCGCGCGACCCGAAGGCGACCCCTGCGTGCCCGCGGGGCCTCTCGACCAGGTCGCCCTCATCGCCATGGACTTCGTACGGCGCCGCAGGTTCAGGGTCAACGGCCGCGTCCGCCGCTGGGACCCGTCCGTGATCGAGATGGACGTGGAAGAGGCGTACGGGAACTGCCCGCGCCACATCCGGCAGCGCCTGGTGGACCCCGTACCGTTCACCCAGGGCCCGAAGACCACCGCGCTCACCCGGCTGACCGACTGGGAGCGCCGGTTCATCGCCCGCAGGGACACCCTGTTCATCGCCACCCGGCACCCCGGGGCCGGAGCCGACGTCTCCCACCGCGGCGGACCGCCGGGCTTCCTCCGCGTGGCCGGCCCGGGGCGGGTCGAGCTGCCGGACTACTCGGGCAACGCCCTGTTCAACACGCTCGGCAACCTGTGGAGCCACCCCCGGGTCGGGCTGGTGCTGCCCGACTTCGCGACCGGGCAGACCGTACAGATCAGCGGCCGCGCGGCCGTCGACCACCGGCCGCCGCCGGAGCGGTGGGGGCCGGAGGTCGAGAGGGTGGTGGAGATCGACGTGGAGCGGGTGGTCCGCACGACGACGGACCACCTGGGTTGAGCAGGCCCGGCGGCAGGCTCACAGGCTGAGCACGGCGCCGGCCCGTTCGTGCGCGGTCCCGGCGTATGCGGTCCCGATGTGCGCGCCCCCGGCGTGCGCGGACTCGTCCTGCTCGGCCTCGCCGTGCGCGGCCCGGGCACGTGCGGCCTCGGCATGCGACGCCTCGGCATGCGTGCTCCGCGCCCGTCGGCCGCCTCCGGGCCTGGTCCCGACGACGACGGTCGCATCCAGTTCGTCGCACTCGACGACCCGCGTCACCAGCCCGTTCCCCACGAACGTCTCGACCGTCCGCGAGGCCTGCCGCTCACTCGTCTCCACCAGCAGGTGGCCGCCCGGTGCGAGCCAGGACGACGCCGCAGCGGCGACCCGCCGCTGTACGTCGAGCCCGTCCGATCCGCCGTCCAGCGCGACCCGCGCCTCGTGGTCGCGGGCCTCGGCCGGCAGGAGGGCGATGGCGTCGGTGGGCACGTAGGGCGCGTTGGCGACGAGCACGTCTATGCGTCCGCGCAGCTGACCGGGGAGGGGCTCGTAGAGGTCCCCCTCGTAGACGACGCCGCTCGCGCCGATGTTCCGGCGGGCGCAGTCCACGGCCACGGGGTCGATGTCGGCCGCGTAGAGCTCGATGTCCTCCACGGCCGAGGCCAGCGCGGCGCCGACCGCCCCGGAGCCGCAGCACAGGTCGACGACGACCGCGCGCGGAGAGCTGAGGGCGAGAGCCTGCCCGACGAGGAACTCCGTACGCCGCCGCGGAACGAAGACGCCCGCGTCCACGGCTATCCGCAGGCCGTAGAACTCGGCCCAGCCGACCACGTGTTCGAGGGGCAGGCCGGATGCGCGCTGCGCCACCATGCCGTCGAGCTCGTCGGGCGTGCGCGCCGCGGAGAGGATGAGCTCGGCCTCGTCCTCGGCGAAGACACAGCCGGCGGCCCGGAGCCTGGAAACGACGAGGGGAAAGGAAGCGGAGAGGGAGTAAGAGGAAGAAGAAGAAGAAGAGAAAGAGGGGTCGAACATGGAGAAGCCTTCCGGATCACCGAAGGGCGCTCTCGCGGCCGGCTAGAGAGAGGAAGCGACCGTACAACCAGGGGAAGAGAGCACCCAGCCTGCAACAGCGGTAATGGGTCTCACCTCCTGGGACGGATTCCTGCCAACTGCCGCAACAGTACATGATCGGCAGGCGGCGGGGCGGTCCTGGACACCGGCCCGGAAGCAGGGCGGGCTACCGCGGGGGCAATGGCTCCGTTTTCGGACGTACTGCCGGTAGCGCTTGCGTTCCGGGGGATCACGCGTGGTGGGATATGGCGATGCGAACCCCCACACGCATACCTTCCCGTCCCCCCAACCCCTATGACGAACTTGCGTCACTGGCGGACCCGGAGCCTGGCCAGGAACCCGGCCCGGGCCCCGGTCCGGACCCTCAGCGGTCCTCCGGCCCGGCCTCCGATCCGGCCTCCGATCCGACTTCTGGCCCCACTTCCGGTCCGCTCGCCGAAGCGGGCGTCGACGGCCCCTCGCTGACGGACACGCAGCCGCTCACGGTCCTCCCCCTCCAGCTCCTCCACGGGGACACCGACGAGGACGAGCCCTGGTCCCCGCCGAACCACCGCCGCGGAAAGCGCGGCCATCGCCGCCGCCGGAGCCCCCTCTCCGCCGCGCCCCGCACCGTCAAGATGCTGATCGCCCTCTCCCTCTGCGCCGGGATCCTGGTGCTGGGGGACCGCTGCGCACAGATGTACGCGGAGAAGAAGGCGCAGCAGAAGCTTCAGCAGGAGCTCCACCTGGCGGCCGCTCCCCAGGTGGACATCCACGGGTTCCCGTTCCTCACCCAGGTCCTGGAGAAGCGCCTGCAGCGCGTGGACGTCACCGTTCCGCACGTGGCCGCCGACCGCGTGTCGCTCGCGAAGGTCCACGCCAGCAGCCGCGACATCCAGCTGACCGGAAACCTGCCGAGCGACGTGCGCGGCGCCGTCATCGGCGACCTGGAGGGCGAAGTCCTGCTGTCCTTCGCCGACATGAACCGCGAGCTCGCCGCGTCACAGATCGCCTTCACCCGCCGCACCGACCGTACGATCGGCGCCGACGGAAAGCTGACCGTGGGCGGTCGGGAACTGCGCGTACGGGCCCAGGCGCAGCTGCAGCTGAACGGAAGCCGCGGCCTGTCCACGGAGGTGGACGACATGAGCCTCGACGTGCCGGGCATCGCCACGTACCGCCCCGGCAAGGGCAGAGGGCTGACCCTGCACCACGAGACGGCCGAGCGCATCAGCCGCGACGCGGCACGCGCGAAGGCGCTGTTCTCGGTTCCGGCGCTGGCGGAGCGTCTGGGCGTGTCGAAGCAGGACGCCGAGGCGGCCCTCAGGAGCGAGGAGAAACTGCACCGCCTGACGGGCGCCCCCCGCTTCGTCGAACGGCTGACGCATGTCAATCTCATCGATGCGGCGATGGACAACCCGTGGCTGCTGAAGAAGCTCGGCATCGACCCGAAGCTGATCGGCGGCCTGATCCACATGCGCCCGCCGGAGCTCTCCGACCGGCTGACCTTCTCGTTCTCCCTCCCCAAGGAAGCGCGGAACCTTCAACTCCGTGACGTGAGGGTGGAGAAGGACGGAATCCGGGCCACGCTGCGAGGCATGGAACTGCCGGTTGGACACACGCCGTAGCGCCACACCGGCCTCACTACTCCCAGTGCTCACAAGCCGGTTGACCGGCTGGTGATATAACCGCCCTTCGAGGCGGGACAATTGGCCACGACGCGCGCTAGGCTTCCTGACGTAACACCCCTCCCAGGCTCCGACCTGGCCCATCCCGGGCCGGCAGCCCCGCCCGCCGGGGCTGAAGTTCCATCCAGGGAGGGTGGGAGTGGAAGAGCGCTCGTCGCCGGCCGGCGGCTTACGCCGATCCAGGATCCGCAGTACGGGGAGAAGTCTGAGGGCGGCTCATCGGGGCGCCCGCAGGTGGTTGGTCTCGCCTTCGGGCAGACGTGCACTCAGGTTCACCGGCGAGCTCTTGAAGTGGTACGCACGCTTCAAGGGGATCGACGTGGAGCTCTGGTGACGATCCCCTTGCAGCGGTGACATCCACACGGCCCGCCCCGACAGATTCCACCCTGGGGGCGGGTTCGTGCTGTTTGCCCGACACACTACGCCCGGTCCCCTCGACCGTCATGCCGCCTGTTTCTTTTCAGAAACAACGCTGGACAGACGAGTCAATACGCCTGCCGGTATGAGACATTGGGCATTGTCTCGCGGGATGGGGGGGATTATGCCGGAGGAGCCGCGCCGGACCGGACGCCGCGGCCGCCCATGGGGCCCGCTGCAGGGTGCCATCCCTGAGATCAACACACTGGCCGTGACGCTGCGCAAGAGGCTCGACGATGCGGGAGTGACCCTCGGCGAGCTCTACGACCGGCTCACCCCCGAGCACTTCACGATGGGGAACCCCCCCGCACGCTCCACGCTGGCCCGCCGGTTGTCCGGCGACGGCCTGGAGCGCGACTGGGAGATCGTCGAAGCGATCATCGACGTCACGTCGGACACCGCGGCGGAGATCGAGGTCGCCCTCCGGCATGCCCAACAGCTCTGGGAAGCGGCCCGGCGCAACCCGGCTCCGGAGCCACCGGTCGAGGCCGCCACCACGGAGGCGGCGGCGGGCGACGAAGCGGATGCACCGGTGGAGGCACCGACGGCAGCGCCGGTCTCCTTCAAGGGCGCGACGTTCCACGGCGACGTCCACATCACCAACAACCACTACACCGGGGAAGAGACCCGGCAGCAGCAACTGCCGCCGGACGGCGCAGCGCTCATCGAAGCACAGCAGCAAGTCATCGACCTGCAGCGGGAACTGCTCGCATCACACCGCCGCATCCTCGAACTGGCGGACCGGCTGAGCCGCTCCCACCGCGCACTCGCCACGGTCATGCGCGTACTGGACGAGGCCCCGTCGGGCCGGGTGGTGGACGGGCTGCGCAGGGAGGTGGCGGAGGCCCTGCAGCAGTCCGCCCCGGAGGAAGCAGCATCCGCTTTGGAGGCGCTGCACCGAACGGGTGAACAGCCGGCGGGACCGGGCTCGTGACCCCGGCCGGTGGAGCAGCATGCCGCCATGAACGCTGGTCGGAACGGCCCTCCTCTGGTCAGGTGCCCGCACTGCCGCAATCCCATGTGGTGGGACGTGACGTACCCGTACAAGCCCGCGTGGTACTGCTCCGTGTGCGCCTACCCCCCGGACCGGCAGCGAAGTGCCCACGCCGCACCGCCCCGGTGCCCGGAGGGCTGCGCCAGTGCCGTGATCCAGACCGGTGACGACGGCACCAAGACGTTCGTCTGCCACCGCAAATAAAAAAGTTTCGCCCGTCCGTCACACTTCCCCGGCGCCATCCGTCAGTGCAGTGACAGCGATGATGAAGCAGCCCTGAGGGAGACAATGATGGAAGCGCGTGCGATCACTGCGAATGCTGCGACTGCTGCGACTGCTGCGATCACTGCGGAGGTCCCGGCGAGCCCGCGGATGGCCGTGGACCCCCTGGAGCTCGTCCCCGAGCTGGCCGAGGTCTCGGCGGCGCTGTTCAAGGCCACCGGCAACCGTTCGGTGCCGCGGACCACGATCAGCCTGCTCCAGCTGCGCGCCGGCCAGATCGTCGGCAACACGTACCTGACCGTTCTGCACACGGGTTTCCTGCGCAAGGCCGGGGAGTCGGAGGAGCGGATCACCGCGGTGGCGTCCTGGAAGGACGCGCCCTGGTTCAGCGGTGCCGAGCGCGCCGCGCTCGCGCTGGTGGAGGCCGTCCTCCAGCCCTCCGCACACGGTGAGCGGGTCTCCGACGAGCTCTACGCCCAGGTGGCCGAGCACTACGACCCCAAGGCGCTCGCCACCCTGATGATCGCGATCGGCCAGGTCAACTTCTTCATCCCGATCGCCCTCATCGCCAAGCCCGTCCCCGGCCGGGCGTTCAACGCGCCGTGGAACTGAGGCGGGCCGTGGAACCGAGGCAGGCCGGGGCTCTGAAGCGGGCCGGGGCACTGAAGCGGGCCGTGGCACTGAAGCAGGTCGTGGCACTGAAGCGGGCCGAGTAGGCGTGGCTGCGCGTGGTCGCTTCCCCATGACCACGCCCCAGCACCCCTATAGTTTGTCCCGTTTCATTCCCTTCCTTCCTCGCGAGGGAGTCGGCGTCATGCACGTCCTGCTCGTCACCAGCGGCTCCACGGGTGACGTGGCACCGTTCACCGGCCTCGGGGCCCGTCTGCAGCAGGCGGGCCACGCCGTGACCGTGGCCACCCACACGCGCTTCGCCGGCCTGATCCGCGCCTGCGGGCTGGGCTTCCGCGGCCTCCCTCTGGACCCCAGGGACATGCACGAAGCGTGCGCGCAAAGGCTGTCCGGCCGCGCGGACGGCCCCCTGGGCACGCTCACGATCGCCAGGCAGGGGACCGCTTACACGGCCGACCTCGCGGACGGCATCCTCCGGGCGGTCCGGCAGGGCGCGGACGTCGTCATCGCCTCGGGGCAGACGGCGCTGCTGGCCAAGGCGGTTGCCGACGGCCTGGGCATGCCCAGTACGGGTGCGCTGCTGCAACCCGTCGCCCCGACGGGGGACTTCGCACCGATGGCGCTCGGGCGCCGCTCCGCCGGACGCTGGGGCAACCGTCTCGTCTCCGGCGCCCTCTGGCGGGCGTTCCACCACCAAGCCGCGTCGACCGTCCGGTGGGTGAGGGCGGAGCTGGGACTGCCGCCGCTGAGCCGGACCGCGCGCCGGCGCCTGGCCGGGAACTGGCCGATCTGGTACGGATTCAGCCCGCACGTCGTCCCGCGCCCGGACGACTGGCCGACCGAGCACCGGCTGGCGGGCTACTGGTGGCCCGAGGAGACGAGCGCCTGGCAACCGGACCCGCGGCTGACCGACTTCCTCGCCGCCGGGCCGCCGCCGGTCTTCATCGGCTTCGGCAGCATGCCGTCGCCGCGCGGCGAGCACTTGTCGGCCGTGTGCACCGAAGCGCTGCGCCGGGCCGGGGTCCGGGGCGTGGTCCAGGCCGGATGGTCAGGGCTGGAGGCCGAAAGCGACGACATCCTGACCGTCGGCGAGGTGTCCCACCGGTGGCTCTTCCCCCGCACCGCGGCCGTGGTGCACCACGGCGGTGGCGGCACCACGGCGGCCGGCCTGCGCGCCGGCGTACCGGCCGTCCCGGTGCCCGTCTTCTACGACCAGCCCTTCTGGTCCGCGCGGCTCCGCTCCCTCGGCGTCGCGCCCGGAGTCCTGCCGATGGCGGACCTGACGGCGGACCGCCTCGCAGCCCTCATCACCCGTGCGGTCCACGAACCGGCCTGGCGCACGCGAGCCGCCGCACTCGGTGCCGCCCTCGCCGCCGAGGACGGCACGGCCCCCGTCGTCGAAGCCGTCGCAGGCGTCGCAGGCGTCGCAGGCGTCGAAGCACTGGCCCGGCAACCCGGCCGGTACTGCCACGGCAGAGCCCGGACCACCCCTTCCGGCTAGCTGCCCGGCCCGCGGCGAACGGCGCCCGGGTCACTCCGCGGGCGGCGGCCCGGCCGGGAGGCGCAGCGCCAGGCCGTCGAGCATGACCTCCAGCCCGTAGACGAACTTGGAGTCGCGCAAGCCGACGGGGTCGAGCGCTTCGGTCGCGGCGTCGGCGTAAGCCTCGGTCAGGTTCTCGTGGCCCTCGGCGGCCTGCTGGGCGTCGGGCATGAGGCGGGCGATGAGACCGGCCTCCGTCTCGCCGGACCGGGCCACCGTGGTCAGCCAGGCCGCCTCGGCGCTGCTCATGCCCATCACGTACGCGATGAGGGAGTCGATCGCCCGGGTGGGTTCGGGGAAGCCCGCCTTGATGAACAGGGCCGCCAGCCGGTTGGAGAAGGACATCAGGTTGGGGCCGAGGTAGGCCAGACCGGCCTGGCCCAGCACCGAGGACAGCCACGGGTGGCGCAGGGCCGTCGCGCGGAAGGATGCGGCGGCCCGGGCGGCCGCCGTCCGCCAGTCCGCGGAGTCGGCGGGCGGCACGGCCACCTCCCCGAAGACCTCGTCCACGGCGAGCTCCATCAGCTCGTCCTTGGTGGCGACGTGGCGGTACAGGGAGGTCGCTCCGGCGTTCAGCCGGGCGGCCAGCTTCCGCATGCTCAGGGCCTCGATGCCGTCGGCGTCCAGCATCACGATCGCCTCCCGGACGATCGCGTCCCGGGACAGCCCGGGCTGTTCCGCGTTGCGCGGCCGGCGGGTCCAGACGGAGGGAATGGGCTGCGGCTTCTTGTCGGCGGCCATCGGGTCGCTCCTTTGCGTACGTTGTGCGCATTCAGCGTACAGGGATCATGGGTTGCGAACACTGTACGCATCAGCGTACGGTGTTCGCATCGCCCGGAACAGTGTGCGCATCGCCGGAACAGCGTGCGCAACCCGAAAGGAAAGCCCGATGGCAGCCGCAGTCGCAGCAGGGTCGGAGACCCGCAGTCCGCACCGCTGGTGGATCCTGATCGTGCTGTGCCTCAGCACGCTGGTCCTGGTCGTCGACAGCATGGCGCTGACCGTCGCCGTGCCGGCCATGACCGAGGACATCGGGGCGAGCCCCCAGCAGATCCAGTGGATCCTCGACTCCTACGTGCTGGTCTTCGCCGGTCTGCTGCTGACCTCGGGAAGCCTCGGTGACCGGTTCGGCCGGCGGAAGGTGATGATCGTCGGTCTGCTGCTCTTCGGGGCGGCGTCGCTGGCCGCGGTGTTCTGCACCACCCCGGGCGAGGTCATAGCCGTCCGCGTGGCCATGGGCGTCGGCGGTGCGCTGATCATGCCGTCCACGCTGTCGATCCTGATCACGGTCTTCGACGAGGAGGAGCGCCCGAAGGCGATGGCGGCCTGGGGCTCGGTGTCGATGCTCGGCCTGGTCGGCAGCCCGGTCCTCGGCGGCGTCCTGATCGACCGCTTCTCCTGGCACTCCATCTTCTTCATCAACGTCCCGGTCGTCGTCCTGGCCGTGGCGGCCGGTCTGCTGCTGATGCCCGAGTCCAAGGCCCCCTGGCAGAAGCCCGACCCGCTGGGCGCCGTCCTCTCCGCCGTCGGCATGACCGCCCTGGTCTGGTGGATCGTCGAGATCCCGCAGCACGGCGCCTTCGAGGGCCGCGGGCTGGTCACCCTCGCCGTCGCCGTCGTCTCCCTGTCCGGCTTCGTGGTCTGGGAGAACATCACCGCCTCGCCGATGGTCCCGCTGGTCCTCTTCAAGCACCGCAACTTCACCGGCGGTTCGATCTCGCTGGCCCTGGTCCAGATCGGCAACGGCGGTCTGCTCCTGGTCCTCACCCAGTACCTCCAGTCGGTCCTCGGCTACTCCCCCGTCAAGGCCGGTCTGGCGTTCACCCCGCTGGCCGTGGCCGCGCTGATCGGCAACGGCGCCGGCGCCAAGCTCGCCACCAAGGTCGGCTACCGCTGGCTGATCCTGGCCGGCATGCTCCTGATGGCGGGTTCCTTCGGCCTGCTGACCACCGTCACCACCGACAGCGGCTTCACCGTCCCGTCGGTCGCCCTCGGCCTGCTCGGCCTCGGCGCCGGCATGGCCATGCCGGCTGCCGTGGGCGCCCTGATGGCGACCATCCCCGCCGAAAAGGCCGGCGTCGGCTCCGCCCTGAACGACACCATCCAGCAGGCCGGCACCGCCCTCGGCATCGCTATCCTCGGCACGCTGCTCACCAGCACCTTCTCCGCGGAGATGCCTGCCGGCACCCCCGAGCAGGCCAAGCAGTCGATCAGCGGTGCGCTGTCCGTCGCCCAGGGCGACGCGGGCCTGATCCAGGCCGCCAAGGACGCCTTCACCGCCTCGATGTCCACCACCCTCACCTTCAGCGCGATCGGCGTCCTGGCCGCCGCACTGCTCGCCGTGGTGGTCATGCGCGACGACAAGGCCGGGACCCCGGCCGAGACCGCCGCCACCCCGGAGGAGGAAGCCGTACCGGCCGCCTGACCGGGCCGCCTCCCCCACAACCCCGCACACCGCTCCGCGCCCCAAGGCCGGCACCCACAACGGGCGCCGGCCCGAGCCGCTTCCGAACCGGTGGCCGCCGGCACTGAACAACCGTCAGGCAACAGTCGAGCCGGGCCCGGACGCACCTCGTCAACAAGGGCCGAGGGCCCACCCGAAACATCTGGTGGGGCTGTCGCGCATGGAGCGCGGCAAGCAGACCCGGGACGGCGCGACGCTCAGCCCGTGTGGCGCCGGACGTACTGTCACCAGGCATCCGCGAACGTCCGGTGGCGCGCGTCGTCCAGCCTAGGCGAGCGCGAACCACCCCACGTTGGCCACTTCCACAAGCCCGGGGTTCTCTTCGTCCACCCAGCCGTCCACCCAGCCGTCCACCCAGGCGTCCCGCCGGCCGTCGGCCGTGCCGCACGATGCGAGCAGACCCACGAGACTCGTCGGTGGCGCGGCCAGGGGCACACCGCCCGGAACCAACGACAGCCCTGTATGGCCTGCGCTGACGCAGGGCTGGCAGAGGCTGAGGGATTCGAATCCTCGGTGACATCGCTGCCACGACGGTTTTCAAGAGAGTCCTGGTTGAGGCGACTCCTTCATGCCTGACCTGCACGTTCGCGGAATCCTGGGGGCCGCCTGGGATACCCGGTCGCTCGGCAGGGTCCAGGTGGACGACCTGCCGTCTCCGGACGTCTTGATGGTCCGGGCCGGGTTCCTCGTGGGCATCGACCTCCTCGACGCCACCACCGTCCTGCGCACCGCCTGGAAGGTAGACGAGACCTGGGGCATGAGCCCCTTCGGTGGCGGCCACAGGAAGGTGTGGGAGGAGTTCGACCCTCGGCCGTTCCTGCGACCTCCTCACAGGGATCTATCCCGCACACAGGCGGCGTTCCGGACCGCGTTCCACTGCCCAGCGCCTCCACGATGGCGGTCGGCACCGACGACCCCGGACACCTGACCCAGTTGGTCCAAGCCCTGGGCGCCGAGGTGGACACCTTCGCCGTCAGCCGATATTTCCGCACCCTCCACTCACACCGTCAGAGCTGAAGCTCGGCCACCAGGCGTTCGGCCTCCTTCCGGGACGGCACCAGCAGCGGATCCTCCTCGTACGCGTAGGGTCCGACGATCTTCGACAGGAAGAACAGCGACATCAACTTGCCGTCCCGGCTCTCCAAGTCCGCACGCCGCTCCTGGTGGACGCGGTGCGCGAGCCCCGGGACGGCAAGCGCGTTGCCCCACAGCGTTGCGGCGTCCAGGCCCCGGGGCGCCATGCCCCAGTCCTCCCAGTCGATGAGGGAGAACTCCGGTCCCATCACGTTGGCCCACGTCAGATCCGCATGAGCCGGCGCCCACCGCTCGATCCGCGTATCGGCCACCCCGGGGAAGACCGCCCCGAGGGTCTGGGTCACCTGCTCCTGCGTGATCGTCACCGTGTCCGGTGTCGCGATCCGCGGCGTCTGCTGTGAGGCAAGCGCGTCCAGCGAGGCGTTCAGCGCCTCCCACCACTCGTCCGGCAGGCCCGGGTCTTCGAGCACCAGTGCGCCCTTGCCGACAGACGGCGACGGAATGAGCTCCAGCTCATCCGCGCGCCACATCACCGGCTCGCCCGGCTCGCGCCACGCCACGCCCTGGTACCACTCGGGCATCGCGACCCCTTGCAGCACGGCAGCGGCCTCGGTCCCGTTCCAGCCCTGCGGGCCGATCCGCTCGAATCCCCGCCGCTCGATACGCACCCACGTACCCCGCTCCGTACGGCCCCCCAAGGAACGGCGCTTGCGTACCAGCGCCTCCCGAACCAATCGCACGTGCAGGGCCTCTTCCACGCGCTCCAGCACGTCTTCCACCGGCTGACGGCGTAGATCCACCTGGGCAGCAACAGGCAGAAATCCGTTCATCACGACCTCCTCGGCGAACGGATGACCGTAGCAGAAAGAGGCTCACCGACACGATTCGTCCGTCAATATGGAAAGCATCAACTCCCGCTCCCTCGCTGCCTGTTGCTAGAACGACCCCGCCTCGCCCACGCCGGTGGCCGGAGCAGCTTTGGCCGGTGTCCTGTCCGGGTTGGGATCGGGCATGTTCAGGGGGCTCAGAAACTCTGAACAGCCTGCCCGCTCTCCACCGGCCGCCCGGTGTGACGGGCTTCGAGCAGCCACCACCGCCAGGACCACCGCGGCCCTCACCCGGCCCGACCCGGCACTGCCCTGGGATCTCCGGCCGCCGACGAAGGGGCCCCGACTGCTGAAGCTCATCACGCAGGCCTGCACCACCACCGTGCTTGTGGTGGTGGTGCAGGCCAAGTCACGTAGTCGGCAATGTCAGCGGCGGTCGTCCATGTCGTCCTGGATGTCGTCGAAGGACCGTTGGCCCTGCTGCCTCGCCTCGTCGGCACTCTGGCGCAGGCGCTCCTGCTCGCTCTGGCCGCGCTGCTTCGCCTCGCCCTGCTTGCTTTGCAGCTTTTCCTTGGCCTGCTGCGCCTTGGCTTGCATCTCGTCCTTGATGCCCATCAGGATCACTCTTCCTGGGTGAGTGGGGCGGGTCCTCAATCACCCTGGCACGGGCAAGCGCATCACGCATTTTCGCCGTTCAGTTGCCCAGGCAGAATCGGCCTACGGCATCGGGCGCTACGGCGACCCCACGAAGCGCCCCGGGCCGGCCTTCGAATGCCGGGTGATCGCGATCGGTGACAGATCACATCGGCAGCATTTTCGGCACCGCCGAAGACGGCCGGCTCTTCCGCGCCGCCCGTGGCGGCCACGTCCTCACCAAGGAATACGGCGCGACCTGGAAGACCGCCCGCCTCTCCGTACTCACCGAAGTGAAAGCCCAGACACCACTCACCGAGAATCCCTGGTCCGCCCGACTCGCGGGCGTATCCCTCTGACTGACTTCCGGCGTCGCCCCGCCGAAGTTGCCCACCGGGCCGGACACGGCATCGCCGTCCTCTTCCGCGGAGGAAGGCGAGGCCCCGCGGTAGGAAGTCATCCGACGTCGCGGGGACGGTTCCGGGAGGGGGTCACTGTCCGCCAAGGTAGTCGGTCTGTGAGGCGATCCGGCCACCGCGCAGCTGCATGACCGTGCAGAAGCTGACGTTGACCGGTGCACCGGCCGGGGGCAGCCCCGGGTGAGCCCCGGAGCTGGTCCCTGCGAAGTCGTATTCGAGGGCGACGGCGTCCCCCTCGGCAATGACCCGCTTGAGGGTCAGCTTCCGGTCCGGAACAGCACCCGCGTACTCCTGGACATGGCCCACGAAGGCATCGCGGCCTGTGAAGGTGAGCCCGAAGGCTCCGCAGACGTAGTCGACGTCATCAGCGAGTACTGCCCCGAACCGGTCGAAGTCCTTGGCGTTGTAGGAATCCACCCACTCGTTAACAAGCTCGTTGACGTCTGTGTAAACCTTGTTGCTGCTCACCATTGCCGGCCTTTCTGCGCCTTTGAGGGGTCGTACCAAGAGATTGACACCCATGTAGGTCCATTCGTGTCCTATATGCCTCGGGTCACTTATTCCTGTAATTTCGCAATAAAATGCCGGTGTGGTGAATGGTGCGGAAGAGGGTGCGCCCATGGCTCTGGAGGATGTCGCGGAGTTCGCCATGGGGCTGCCGGAGGCGACGGAGTGAGCCCGACCCCGGAATGACCCTGTGCCCGCCGGCGAGCTCACCGACATGATCGAGCACTCCTCGTCTCCGGGCCGGGCAGTACTGGAATTCACTTCGAACCCCAGCCCTTTGCAGAACGCGACACTCGCGGCAGTGCCCTTGACACTCAGACAGGGCGCAAACGGTATGCCTCTCCATGGGAAGCACCGGCGCCCGGATCCCGGTGAGGCAAGCCCGGATCCGCAGTGACCTGCGCTCCGTGCCGCCGCCGTCTTCCACGGCCTTGGACTTCTCCGCGCTCACTCCACGCCTGTGCCCGGTGCCCGGTGCCCGGTGCCCGGTGCCCTGTGCCGCCACCAGACGGTCAGTCACCCCTGCCAACGAAGCTGCATCCTGAGCCCGCCTCGCGCGCTTCGACGGCCTCAGTCACCACCAGGAAGCGCCGGAACTGGTCCGCGCCTGGTCCGTAAGCGCTGGTCGGACCCGGGAAACGGGCGGCACGAGGTGAGACAGGCCCCCAACACGAAAGGGGCGCCCCGAACCGGGACACCCCTTCTGGCCTGCGCTGACGCAGGGCTGGCGGAGGCTGAGGGATTTGAACCCTCGGTGACATCGCTGCCACGACGGTTTTCAAGACCGTTCCCTTAGGCCGCTCGGGCAAGCCTCCCCGCACCGCCTGTGCGGCGGCGCGGGGGCCAGCCTATCGCTTCAGTTGTCGCCCTTGCGTTCGCCCAATGTGATCTCTGTCGTGGACTGCTTGCCGTCGCGGGTGTAGGTCACCTTCACCTTGTCGCCCGGCTTGTGGGTCCAGATCTCGCTGATGAGGGTGGGGCCGCTGTCGACGGCGGTGTCGTCGAGCTTGGTGATGACGTCGCCCGGCTTGAGGCCGGCCTTGTCGGCCGGGCCGCCCGGGGTCACGGCCGGGCTGTTGTTGTCGCCGGTGGGGGCGATCTTGGCGCCCGCGCCGGCGTCCTTCATGTTCACCGAGGCGGAGATGACCGGGTAGACCGGCTTGCCGGTCTTGATGAGCTGGTCGGCGACGTTCTTGGCCTGGTTGATCGGGATGGCGAAGCCGAGGCCGATGCTGCCGGCCTGCTGCTGACCGCCGCCGAAGCCGCCGCCGTTGTTCGCGGACTGGATGGCGGAGTTGATGCCGATGACCGCGCCCTGGGCGTTGAGGAGCGGGCCGCCGGAGTTGCCCGGGTTGATCGACGCGTCCGTCTGGAGGGCGCTCATGTACGAGGCCTTGCCCATGCCGCCGCCGTCGCTGGAGGCCACCGGGCGCTTCTTGGCGCTGACGATGCCCGTGGTGACCGTGCCGGACAGCCCGAAGGGTGCGCCGATCGCGATCGTGGCGTCACCCACCGCCGCCCTGTCGGAGTTCCCCAGCGGGAGGGGGTTGAGCTTCGCGCCGGAAGGGTTCTTCAGCTTGATGACGGCGACGTCGTAGCCCTGCGCCCGGCCCACGACCTCGGCGTCGTACTGCTTGCCGTCCGAGAACGTGGCCATGAGCTTGCCGCCGCCCTGGGCGGCCGAGGCGACGACGTGGTTGTTGGTGAGGATGTGGCCCTCGGTGTCGTAGACGAAGCCGGTGCCCGTGCCGCCCTCGCCGCCGCCGCTCTGCGCCTCGATGGTGACGACGCTCGGCAGCGCCTTGCTGGCGATGTCCGAGACGGAACCGGGGGCGCGGCTCTCGGTCTTCGGGTCGCCGGACGACGAGATGGTCGTCGAGCTGCTGCCGTCGTCACGGCTGGCCGCCCAGTAGCCGATCCCCCCGCCGACGCCGCCCGCGACGAGGGTCGCCGCCAGCGCCATCGCCACGAGGCCGCCGCCGCGCTTGCGAGCGGGCGGGTACGCGTCGGGGCCGCCGGCCCACACGCCGGTCGGGCCCATCGGGCCGCCGCCCGCGGGCACGCCGTACGGGTACGGCCCCGCCTGGGGCTGAGCCTGCGGCGGCTGCTGGTGGTGGTGAGGCTGGGGCTGGGGCTGCTGCTGGGCCTGCTGAGCCTGCGCGTCGTACCAGCCGCCGGCTCCCTGACCCTGCGCGCCCGGCTGCTGCCCGTACCCCGGCTGGGGCGGGGCCACGGGCGGCACCGGCGCCTGGGGCGGAGCAGCCGGTGCAGCCGGAGCGACCGGTGCGGCCGGAGCGGCACCGGAGGCAGGATCGACAGGGTCGGCAGGGGCCACGGGGGCCGCAGGGGCAGCAGCGCCGCCCGCAGGCGTCTCCGTACGGGCCTGCGTCCCGGCTGCGTCCGCACCCGTCACAGCCGCCCCGGCTGCCCCGGTTGCCCCGGCTGCCTCGCCCTTCTCCATCGAAATGCCCGACGAGCCGCCCGGAACATCCGGAACGCCCTCCGCAGGCGCGACGGCGGCGCCCTCGTTCTCGGTGCTCACAGCTCTCTCCTCATCAGGTGCCACATCAGTTCCTACATGGTGCCTACGCCATGCGCGGTGTGGTGTCCACGTCATCCGCAGGATCCACGCCGCCGGCGCCGTTCCCGTCACCCACGACCGGCCGGGACCAGCCCACGACCGGCCCGGGACAAGCTTTTCCCACCGCACGTCAGACCACCGTAAGCGGACCCTGTGCCCCCACGGCGGCAACGCTGCGCTCCGGGCACTCCATAACAAATGGGACCGCATGCACGATGGTGCCGGGCGATGGCACGATAACGCGGTGACCTATGCGCACCCGGCCCGGGACCTCCGCCCCGAGCGGCACCCACTCTCCGTCGTCGCCCACCGCGGAGCCTCCGAGGACGCTCCGGAACACACCCTGGCCGCGTACCGCAAGGCGATCGAGGACGGCGCCGACGCCCTCGAGTGCGACGTCCGGCTCACCGCCGACGGCCACCTCGTCTGCGTGCACGACCGCCGCGTCAACCGCACCTCCAACGGCCGCGGCGCCGTCTCCTCCCTGGAGCTCGCCGATCTCGCCACCCTCGACTTCGGCTCCTGGAAGGCCGACGTCTCCGACAGGGAGGCCCCGGACCTCGACGCGACGTCCGTGCTCACCCTGGAGCGGCTGCTGGAGCTCGTGGCCGACGCGGGGCGGCGCGTCGAGCTCGCCATCGAGACCAAGCACCCGACCCGCTGGGCGGGCCAGGTGGAGCAGAAGCTGCTCGAACTCCTGGGCCGCTTCGGACTCGCCGGGCCGCCCGCGGACGGCGGCCCCTCGCCGGTACGGGTCATGAGCTTCTCCGCCCGCTCCCTGCACCGCGTCCAGCTGGCCGCGCCGGCGCTGCCGACCGTCTACCTGATGCAGTTCCTCTCGCCCCGCCACCGCGACGGGCGGCTGCCCGCGGGCGTCCGCATCGCCGGCCCGAGCATCCGCATCATCCGCAAGGACCCCGGCTACGTGGCCCGGCTGCGCGACGCGGGCAACGAGGTGCACGTCTGGACGGTGAACGAGCCCGAGGACGTCGAGCTCTGCGCGCGCCTCGGCGTGGACGCACTGATCACCAACCGGCCCAGGCGGGTGCTCACCCAGCTCGGCCGGTCGTAGCTCCTCTGCGCCCGGCAGCGCCCGGCAGCGTCCGGCTGCGTCGCAGCGTGACCCCGTGACGCCCACCCGTCCGCGCATCCCCATGACGCCCACGCCGTAGCCCCATTACAAGGAGTGCACCGGCGCGTTCGGTGCGTGTTCGAGCCGGTCGAGTGCCCCCGGCGGGTCTCGGATGGCCGGTTTCCGGTCCAGTCCATTGGGGCATCCATCCCCTGACGTGGGGCAAAGGAGGTCTCGGGGGTGGCGTTGGTGGTGGCACAGGAGGTGCCCACGTCGTCGATCATGGCCGTACCCCATGGTCCAACCGGTGTGGGCCAGGCAAGACACCGGATGCGCAAGGATCTGCGCATCATCGGGGTACCGGATTCGGTCATCGACGACGCCGTACTGATCCTTTCGGAGCTGCTCAGCAATGCGTACCGGCACGGACGCCCGCTGAGCCCGGAGGGCGACGGTCGCAGAGACGGGGACGAGGGGGACAAGGACGGGGGGATACGTGCCGCATGGAGAGTGGACGCCCACGGCCGGCTCACGGTCGAGGTGACGGACGGCGGAGGCCCGACCCGGCCGGTTCCGGCCACGCCTTCGGTGACCGCCCGCGGAGGCCGCGGGCTGAACATCATCAGCGCCCTCTCCCAGGACTGGGGGGTCCGTGACTCATCGGGCGAGGTGACCGTCTGGGCCGCACTCTCGGTGCACGACAGCTTCGCTACGCGCGTCGCCGCAGGCCCCAGACCCGCATTCGCAGACATCGACGAACTGACATGACGGTGGCGTGACGCGCGTAGATCCTGCCGCGAGACGTCGACGCCGCGAGATCCCGTACGAACCGAAGAGCAAGCACGCCCGTGCACGGCCGGTGGGCCCCGCACCCGGAGCGCCCGCCAGGGAACAGGCTCCGCGGAGAGCGGCACCCCGCCACCGGCCGACGACCCTCCGACCCGACTCGCCGACCGACCGCCTCCCCGCGCACCTTCCGTTTCCGTGCGCCTCTCCCCATGCCTTCCCGCACGCCTGCCTCTGCACCTACCTCCGCACCTACCTCCGTGCCTTCCCGCACGCCTGCCTCCGCACCTCCCTTCGCCCCTCCCCGCGCCCCTCCCCGCGCGCCTCCGTTCGCGCCTCCCTCGTGCCCTCCCGCCGTCCCCTCCTCCCGACGCCCCGCGCGCGTGCCCATTCCGGCCGCCGCGGCGAGCGCTAGGCTCGCGCCCGTACGAGCCGTACGCGCCGCGTCGTACGGAGCGTGTCGTACGCAGACCCGTACGCACGCCACCGTGCCCGCCGCGCCGTACGCACGCACCTGCACCGATCGGGAGACACGCACGCCATGGCCAAGAAGCGCAGCCCCCAGACCAAGGGGCCCCAGACGAAGGCCTCATCGCCGCAGGCCGTCGACGGCCGGATCCCCGTCGTCGGCGCCCGCGAGTCCTGCCCGTGCGGCTCGGGCCGGCGTTACAAGGCCTGCCACGGCCGCGCGGCACTGCAGGCGGCCACCGAGCTCGTCCAGCGGCCTTTCGAGGGCCTGCCCGGCGAGGCGGACTGGGTCGCGCTGCGCGAGCTGGTGCCCGCGGCGACGGTCGAGCTCACCCTCAAGGGCGGGCTGCCGGAGGGCGTGCCGTCGGTGACGCTGGCCACCGTGCTGCCGATGGCCTGGCCCGCCCTGCGCCGCGACAACGGCGCCGTGCTGCTGGGCCTGCAGAACGACACCGCCTCCGGCGACCTCAGCCGCGACCTCGCCGACACCCTGCGGCGCGCGCTCGAGGCCGCTCCGGGCACCCCGGTGACCGCCGGCCGCGCCGACACCGACGGCCCGCGCCTGCAGGATCTGCTGGACCCGGAGGCTCCGTTCGAGCCGGACGTCCACACGGGCTTCGAGTTCTGGGTCGAGAACGCCGAGAACGCGACCGGCGAGGTCGCCGCCTCCCTGGACCGGGCCAACGCCGCCGCCCTCCCCACGGCCCGCCTCTCCGGCGTCGAGGCCGCGTACTGGTGCGAGACCCCCGAGAAGAATCACCTCCGCTGGGTCATGACCCACCCCGAGGAGCAGCTTCTGGACGCTCTGGCCCGGCTGCACGCCGCGGGCACCTCCTCGCTGGGCGAAGGCACCCGCCTGGTCGGGTCGTTCCGGGCGCACGGGCTCACCGTGCCCGTCTGGGACCTGCCGAGCGACATGCGCGCGGAGGACACCGAGAAGCCGGCCGCGGCCTTCGCGGAGCGGCTGGCCACGGCACTCGCCGACGCCTCTCCCCTGACGCCCGACGAGCGGCGGGCGCGCAGCGGCCTCACCAGCCGTCAGATCACCCTGAACTGAGGCGTGTCCGCCTCCGGAGCGGCCGGGCGTAGCCGGTCCCGGGGGCGGACTGTTGGATTCCAAGCAGCGGAGTAGTTGATTCCGGTGGCTAAATGGCCGCCATTCACGTGACTCCTGTCACAACTCCCGCTGTCAGCCCGGAAATACGCGTCCGGAAATCCACGATCGAATTTGCGAACGGCCGATCTCTTGTTACCGTTCTAGGAGCCCGGTCGCTGGTGCATCCCCCGTCGCCAGCGACCGGGCGTTTCCATGCCCGGAAACGCGGACGCGGACATCGACGCGAACATCGACCGAGCGCCGGGGCGCACGCCGCTCGCACGGCCGCCGCCCATCGCCCGGCACGCGCCGGGCGCCCGTCCGGGACGATCCCGGACCGAGCCCCCGCCCACCCGGCCGCTCCGCCCAGCGCTCCACCCGGCGCTCCGCCCGGCTAATCCCCTCGGTCCTCCGCCGAGTTGCTCCCCGAGCGCAGCAGCAGCTTCCCGTCCGCCGAAGCGATCTCCGCGACCGCCTCGTACGGATCTCCGCCGAGCCCGTCCCCGGCCGCCTCTCCGCCCCCGCGCCCGGTCGCCTTCCCGCCTCCCGCCGCCTTCCCGCTCCCCGCCCGGACCGTCCGCGCGCGAGGCGTCTCGCACCCGTCGGGGTCGTCGGAGGCGGTCGTACGGCAGTGCACCTGGACGGTCCGGCCGTCGGGGCCCATGAGGGTCAGAACGGCCCGCAGAGGGGCGCCCGTCGCGTTGCGGTAGTACGTACGGGCCCAGGTCTCGTTCCCCTGTTCCAGGACGCACGTCTGGGCCTCCACGCCTTCGGGCGAGGTGAGTTCGGGGCCGCATCGGGCGGACGCCGAGACC
This sequence comes from Streptomyces roseifaciens, assembly GCF_001445655.1. Taxonomy (NCBI): domain Bacteria; kingdom Bacillati; phylum Actinomycetota; class Actinomycetes; order Kitasatosporales; family Streptomycetaceae; genus Streptomyces; species Streptomyces roseifaciens. The sequence continues at coordinate 1,613,061 of NZ_LNBE01000004.1, read as the reverse complement.
GCCGACCCGGCGGGGCCCATCAGCGGCGGCGAGGCCGCGGGCCAGCCGCCGTCCGCGCCGCGCCCGCCGCGAGCCGCATCCCGGCCCGCGCCCGGGCCGGTCCGCCCTCCCACGCCGAGCCCTTCGCCCAGATCCTCCCCGAGGTCCGGGCCGAGGCCCCTGCCGAGGTCCTTGCCGAAGTTTTTACCCGGGCCTCCCAGCCCTGCCGACTCGCCGCGCAGCGCGTCGCCCGCCCCCGGGTGCTTCCCGGGGCGCTCGCCCCGCGCCGACTCCGGGCCCGGCAGGCCCACGGGGCCGGCGGTGGCGGCAGCCAGGGGCAGCACTACGGCCAGTGCCACGGCGCTCGCCAGCGCGACCATGCGGAGGTTGGCGCCCCGCTGCTCACCGCTCCGGCCGGTCTCCGCAAGGGTCCCGCCGGGTCCGGCAACGTTCCCATCGGCTCCGGCGAGGGCCCCATCCGCTCCGGCGAGGGCCCCATCGGATTCCGCGAGGGTTCCGTCGGGCTCCGCGGGCACCCTCGACCCGCCGGACATACCGGGTGTACCAGACACTTCGGGCACACCGGATGCAGACGCACGCTCCATGGGGACCACCTGAGACTCGCCGCGCGGACGCTGAATGGATCGCGGGGACGGCTGGGACGGGCTCGGGACACCCCGGCCTCGGTTCGACCGGGCCCGGCCGGCATCGCCCGGCACAGGCCCTCACCCCTGAACATAGCGGTCAGGACAGGGCTCGCCCCGGGGCCGCGCGGTGGAATCCCGCAGAACTCGGACGGGCTTACACCCGTACGAGTGAGAGCGCGTGCGTCTCCCGTCCGTACGCGCTCTCCATGTGCTCGTACCGGCGCTTCTCAAGGCCCTTCAAAGCCCCTTGAGGCTCTTCGAGCTCCTCAAGCTCTTCGAGCCCCTCGAGCCCCTCATGGCTCCTCGAGGCTTCTCAAGGGTTCTCCAGGCTTCTCAAGAGCGCCCTGCCGCATCCCTGCGGTCAGTAGGCCAGCCGGCTGCCGCCGCCCGGCGTGCCCGCGCTCTCCTCGACGAGGACGTCGACCAGGGCGGACACGTCCGGCAGCCACGGCGCGGTGGACCGGGTCGTACCTTCCCTACGCTCCGCGCGCTCCGTTCGATCCCCACGGAACGTACGAATCCCGCCACCCGAGGCGCCGTTGACAGATCCGGCCGGGCCACCCCGGCCGCCGGGCAGCGGCGCCCGCTCCCAGCGCACCCTGCCCGCCCCCGTGGGCGACGGCGGCAGGGCCACGAATCCGCCCTCCCCGTGGAAGAGCAGCGAACCGGGCACCCAGTCCTGGCGGTGGAGCAGCTCGCCGAGGACTTCCAGTGAGTAGGGGGCCACGAGCAGGGCCCAGCGGGTGGGGGTGGCGACCACGGGGCCCAGGCGGATGCCCGCGCGGTCGAAGGCCGCCAGGGCGCGCGCGCCGGCGACCGCGGGCAGGCTCACCGCGCAGGGCGCACGGCCGCCCGTGGCGAGCACGACCGGTGCGTCGGGCCGGTTGGTCCACCACCAGCGGACCATACGGGCGTCCGTGGTGGCCGCCAGCAGCCCCGGGTCGAAGGGGTGGGCGCCGGGGGCCGCGCAGTCGGACTGCGGGCAGCCGCACCGGCGTACGCGCCCGCCGTCGGGCCGCAGGCCCACGCCGGGCAGCACGGGCCACTGCCATTCGGTGGCATAGGTCAGGGCCGCGGTGAGGACCGCGGACCGGTCGCCTCGCCTGAGCGAGAGCTTGCGTCGCCTTCCGAGGATCTCGCGCATGAGCGCTCGTTCCTTTCCGTAAACGCCGAAGTCGGGACCCCTGCCGGTGGCAGGGGCCGGATCACGCTGATGGACTGCATGCATGCACTTCTGAACTGCCTTGCGAATGCCTTACGACCGCCTTGTGACTACCTCACAACTGCCTTGTGACTGCCTGGCGACTGCTCAGCGGCTGCCTGGCCGTTTTGCGCGGCCGTACGGGTGGTACGGATGGAACTCGCTGCACTGCTGCGCCGAACGGGTTCCGCCGGCGCGCCGGAGCAGCCGGTCTGCGCACCGGCGTGCCGCGGAAACCCGTAAGGCGCTGCAGGGTCCTGCACGACCCTGCACAGCCCTGCGCGGTCATTGCACGGCACTGCGGGACTGCCTACTGGAACTGCACCTGAACTGCACTCGGGCCGCGTCCGAACTCCATGGCACTACGGCCCGACATGGCGCGCCGCTCAACACGCCGGGGCTCTTTCCAAGCCGGCACACCACGTGGATCACTAGCCACTGCTTGTACAACGCAGCGCATCACGCCACGGGCCGAGCGTGAAACATGGCGGGGGGTGGCGCGCGTATGGCGCTTCGTACCGAGCCTGTCGCCCCTCGCCTGCGGCATGGGTTTCCCCATCGCCCTCGGGTGCGGGCGCGGCCGTCGCCGGTTAAGACGCTCGGGCCCGCCGCCGGGTTCCGGGGCGGCCCCAACTGCCCCTGCCCTTCTTCGTGTACGTACCCACCGGTGTGGATATGACGCGCTGTCGAGCAACGTCAGTCGACCGCAAATCCATGGCCTCTGGACCATTTTCCGGCCAACTTTGAAACCCCATAGACACCACCAATCCCACCGGTTCAATGCTGGACATCTCCTTGCCCGGGCGTGTACATGTGGAGCACCGATAGCGCGCAACGCGACAGGGGGTTTGCGATGCTATTCATGAGAAAACACAGGTCAAGACGGTGGTCAAGAGGGAGCGGCGAAGTGCCGCGGTCCCCGGTGCACACGAGCGCCCGGCGCACCGCGCCCCCGCCCCGTCCGGGTAGCCGGCCATGACCACGCCCCACCTGCCGAAAGTGGCCGGAATCAATCCTCCGCTCCCCGCTCCCGCGCAGACTCCCGCCCCCGCATCTGCCGCCTCCTCCGCAGATCCCCTCTCCCCCGCTGCTTCCGGAGCGCCCGGCGCAGATGCATCAGCGGACACCGGCGACGCCATGGACCCGTCCGCCGCTGCCGCCTCCTCCGGCTCCTCCGGCCCGGCGCTTCTCCCCGGCCCCTCACTCCCCGCGCCCAACGCCCTCGTCCAGGACCGCCTCGCGGGCTGGATCTCCGACCTCACCACGCTCCAGGAGCTGACCGAGCGGCTCACGCGCACCACCACCCTCGACGCGGCCCTCCACGAGGCCCTGCGGGCGGGCGCGACGCTCGTGGGCGCCCGCCGCGGCCTGGTCACGCTGCACCCGGCCACGGGCCCCGGCCGCGACCACCCCGTCACCGTCGGCTTCGGGCTGGACCACGCGGACCTCGGCCACATCGAGACCATTCCGCAGGCCGGGGCGGGGCCTGAGGCGTCCGGGGCCTCCGCGGCCTCGGGAGACTCCGGAATCTCCAGAGCCCCCGGAGCCCCCGGAGCCCCCGGAAGCTCCGGAGCCTCCGGGGCGGAGGCTGTGCAGGAGGCCGTCCCCGGTCCCTACGGCCGGCTGTTCGACGATCTGCCCCCGACGGGCTCCCGTACGGGCACCGCCCACCCCGACGTCGCCTCCGACGAGGGCCTCGACCCCCGGCACCGCGAGGTCGCCGCCCGCCTCGGCTACGGCGCGAGCTACGCCGTCCCCCTGGAGACCGACAACGCGGGCCGGATCGGCGCGGCCGTCTGGCTGTACGACGAGGCGGCCGAGCCCACCGAGCGGCAGCGCCACCTCGTCGGCCTCTACCGCGACCACGCCACCGAACACCTCGCCCGCCAGCTCGAACTGGCCGAGGCCCGGGAGGCCGTGGCGACGCTCCGCGAGGAGCTGCTGCCGAGCAGGCTGCCCCGGACGCCGGGCGTCCGGCTGGCCGTCCGGCACCGCACCGGCCCGCTCGGCGGCGGCGACTGGTACGACGCGCTGCCGCTGCCCGAGGGCGCGCTCGGCCTGGCCGTGGGTGGAGTAAGCGGTTCCGGTCCCAGCGCCGTGGCGGCCATGGGCCGGCTGCGCGCCTCCCTGCGGGCGTACGCCGTCATGGAAGGGGAGGATCCGGTCGCGGTCCTCTCCGATCTCGAGCTCCTGCTGCGGCTCACCGAGCCGGCCCGCGCCGCGACGGCGCTCTTCGCGTACTGCGAGCCGGCCGACCGCAAGGTCCTCCTGGCGGGGGCGGGCCACTGCCCGCCGCTGATCATCGGCGACCACCGCGTCGAGTTCGTCGAGACGTCGCTGTCCGCGCCGCTCGGGATGCTCGCCTGCTGGGAAGCGCCCAGCGTCGAGATCGAGCCCGCCCCCGGAGAAACGCTCCTCTTCTACAGCGACGGTCTGCTGCACCGGACCGGCCGGCCGATGGACCGGGCCTTCGCGCGGCTGCGCACCGCGGCGGCCGGTGTGCCGAAGGCCGCGCGCCGGGACCCGGAGGCCCTGGTGGAGCACGTGCTGCGCACGATGCTGCCGCAGGAGGGCCACAGCGCCTGGGACGGGAGCGAGGACGTCGTCCTGCTGGCGGCCCGCTTCGAGTGACCGGCTCCCCTCCGGCCCGGTCCCGTACGGCCGGGCTCCGTACGGCCAGGCTCCGGCGGCCAGGCTCCGGCGGCCAGGCTCCGTACGGCCGGGCTCCGGCCGGACGCCCCGGACCGCGCCCCTCCGACCCTGTTCCCCTCCTCGGATTTTCCTCATAGTTTCCTCGCATTTCGGTCGCACATACGATGGAAAGCGCCCCGTCCGAGGAGGAATGCAGTGACCGAGCAGCAGCCCGCGCCCGAGAACCCCGAAGGCGACGAGCCGATCAAGCAGCGGAAGAACGGCCTCTACCCCGCCGTCTCCGACGAGCTGGCCGCAAACATGAAGACCGGCTGGGCCGACACCGAGCTGCGCGACCTGCAGCCCGTCGAGCAGGCGCCGCACACGGCCCGCCGCCGCGCCGAGCTCTCCGCACGCTTCCCCGGGGAGCGCCTGGTGATCCCGGCGGGGAGCCTCAAGACCCGCTCGAACGACACCGAGTACAGCTTCCGCGCCTCCACGGAGTACGTGTACCTCACCGGTGACCAGACCGAGGACGGCGTGCTCGTCCTGGAGCCGACCGGCGCCGAGGGCCACCGGGCGACGATCTACCTGCTGCCCCGCTCCAACCGCGAGAACGGCGAGTTCTGGCTCGACGGCCAGGGCGAGCTGTGGGTCGGCCGCCGCCACAGCCTCACCGAGGCCGAGCAGCTGCTGGGCCTGCCGGCCAAGGACGTCCGCGAGCTCGCCGACGCCCTGCGCGCGGCCACCGGCCCGGTCCGCGCCGTCCGCGGCCACGACGCCGGCATCGAGGAGGCCCTGGCCGACAAGGTCACCGCCGAGCGCGACGAGGAGCTGCGCGTCTTCATCAGCGAGCAGCGGCTCGTGAAGGACGCCTTCGAGATCGGCGAGCTGCAGAAGGCCGTCGACTCCACCGTGCGCGGCTTCGAGGACGTCGTGAAGGTGCTCGACAAGGCCGAGGCCACCTCGGAGCGCTACATCGAGGGCACGTTCTTCCTGCGCGCCCGCGTCGAGGGCAACGACATCGGCTACGGCTCCATCTGCGCCGCCGGCCCGCACGCCACGACCCTGCACTGGGTGCGCAACGACGGCGCGGTCCGCTCCGGCGAGCTGCTCCTGCTGGACGCGGGCGTGGAGACGCACAGCCTCTACACCGCCGACGTCACCCGCACGCTGCCGATCAACGGCACGTACAACGACCTCCAGCGCAAGATCTACGACGCGGTGTACGAGGCGCAGGAGGCCGGCATCGCGGCGGTCGTGCCGGGCGCGAAGTACCGCGACTTCCACGACGCGGCGCAGCGCGTGCTGGCCGAGAAGCTGGTGGAGTGGGGCCTGGTCGAGGGCCCGGTGGAGCGCGTCCTGGAGCTCGGTCTGCAGCGCCGCTGGACCCTGCACGGCACCGGCCACATGCTCGGCCTGGACGTGCACGACTGCGCGGTGGCCCGCACCGAGACGTACGTGGACGGCGTCCTGGAGCCCGGCATGGTCCTGACCGTCGAGCCCGGCCTGTACTTCCAGGCGGACGACACCACCGTGCCCGAGGAGTACCGCGGCATCGGCGTCCGCATCGAGGACGACATCCTGGTGACCGAGGACGGCAACCGGAACCTGTCGGCGGGGCTGCCCCGTACGTCCGCGGACGTCGAGGCGTGGATGGCGTCCCTGAAGGGCTGAGGAACACAGGCCCGAAGGGCCGGGTAGCCGCGGTTCTCAAGGGCCGGGGTACCACCGTGCGCGCGAGCCGCAGCCTTCCGGGCTGCGGCTCGCCGCGTTCCAGCGGTGGTCCGCAGGGGACCCTGAGCGCATCATGGCCACATAGGGCGCACCCAGGGAGGTGTGGGAGCCATGAGCAAGTTCATGGACGTCCATCACGGCATGAAGGGCATCACCGGCGAGCAGCTGGAGGAAGCGCACCGCAGGGATCTGGCCATCGAGTCGGAGGAGGGCGTGCACTTCGAGCGGGCCTGGGCGGACCCGAAGTCGGGCACCGTCTACTGCCTGTCCGAGGCGCCCTCGGCGGATGCGGTCAAGCGCGTCCACGCCCAGGCCGGGCACCCGGTCACGGAGGTCCACCCGGTACCGCTGACGATCGGGTGACGACCGGGGGACGCGGGGCTCACAGGGCCGGCGACGCCGGGATCACGAGGCTCGCGACGCCGGGATCACGAGGCTCGCGACGCCGGGATCACAGGGCTCGCGACGCGGGGATCACGAGACTCGCGACGCGGGCGGGGATCACGACGCCCGGAGCAGTGCCGCGTCCTCTCTCCACTTGAGGATCTTGTCGAAGGTGACCACGGCCCCCTGGCGGCCCGGGCGGTTGCGCACGCGGACGTGGTCGGTGAGCGACTCGATGAGGAAGAGGCCCCTGCCGTGCTCGTCCTCGGCGGGGGCCAGGGGCCTCGGCGGCTGCGGGCGCTGCCGGCGGCGTTCGTGCGGGCGGGGCTGCTCCGGGAAGCCCGGGCCGGAATCGGTGACCTCGATACGGCAGGTGTCACCGTCGATGAACGCCGTCACGAGATAGCCCGTGGAGGAATCGCCTCCGTGCTCGACGGCGTTCGCACACGCCTCGCTCAGGGCGAGCGAAAGATCATAGGAAATTTCGGGGTCGACGCCGGCCGTCTCCATCGCGCCGATCAGCAACCGCCGCGCGAGCGGAACGCTCGCGGCCTCCCGCCGCAGATGGAGTGACCACCAAATGCTCATGCTCAGCCTCCTGGCCGCGGCTCGACATACCGATACGTATAGCCAGCGCTGACGCCCCGTAAGCCTCCGGAGCGTGTGAGACCGCTCATTCGGACGACGCGCCCGGCGGGTGCATCGGTGTATGGCAGTAGACGGGAGTGCGCCGGTGCGCCCCCGCCGGGTGGAGATCGAGCGCCCCCTGCTGTAGGGGAGGGGTAAGCCCGGTGGGATGATGGCGCAGCCATGTCTCACCCCGTCGCGCGTGTCGGCGCCGATCTGCGACTGATCCGGGCCGCGGTGTTCACCGCGGTCTGTGTTCTGCTGTCCGCGGGCGGACACGTGCTGGCGTCGTGCGCGAAGGTGCCGCTGTGGACCCTCGCGGCCGGTTTCGCGGCGGTGTTCGCCGTGGCCGTGCCGCTGGCGGGGCGGGAGCGTTCGCTGCCGTCGATCGCCGCGGGTCTGGCGGCCGGGCAGCTCGCGCTGCACACGCTCTTCGGCATCGGCCAGCAGGGCGCCGGCGTGGCCGCGCGGCAGACGGCCGCCGAAGGCCGGCTGATCACCTTCGCCTCGAAGCTGGTCTGCAACCAGCCGCACCTCATGTCCGCATCCGACGCCCGCCGCGTCATCACCGACGCGGGGCTCGACCCGGCCGTGCACCCCCTGCAGCAGTCGGGGGCGGCGGCGGTCACCGGTGCGGGCTCCGGAATGCACTCCGGGATGCCCTCCGGCTCGCTGCTCGACGCACTCCCCCTCTCGCTGCCGATGCTGCTCGGCCACCTGCTCGCGGCGCTCGCCGCGGGCTGGCTGCTGCGGCGCGGCGAGGTGGCGCTGTGGCGAGTGGTCGCGCTCTCGGAGCGGTCCGCGCGCGAGGTCGCGGAGACCTCTCTCGTACGGGCGCTGCGCACCGCCTTCGCGCTCGTGGGCACCTTGAGGGAGACGGCCGCCGGGAAGCCGCCGGTCGCCGGTCCGCGCCCGTCCGGGGACGAGGAGCGGCCCGCGACGGAGCCGGTGCTCCAGCACTTCGTGATCAGGCGGGGCCCGCCGGCCCTCGCCCTCGCGGCCTGACGACGCGGCACCCCTTCCCCTTCCCCCCGAGCAGCCGAGCGCCTCCCGCTCTGCAGCGCGCTCGCGCACGCCTGTACACAAGGCGCATTCCGGGCAGGAGGGCGGGTTGCACGGTCGTCGTCCCCGCACGCGTGCCCCCCCTTCACCGATCCCTCCTGCCCCTGGAGCGTCCCCATGAACGCCAAGACCGCTCGCCGTCGCCTCCCCGTCATCGGCGCCGTCGCCGCCGGCACCGTCCTGCTCCTCGCCGGCCCCGCCGCCGCGCACGTGAGCGTGCAGCCCGGCACCGCCGAGAAGGGCGGCTACAGCACCATCGCCTTCAAGGTGCCGAACGAGAAGGACAACGCCTCGACCGTGAAGCTCGAGGTCACCCTCGACCCGAAGCACCCGCTCTCCTCGGTGATGCCCCAGCCGGTTCCCGGCTGGGAGGTGAAGGTCGAGAAGACCAAGCTGGAGAAGCCGCTGCAGACGCACGGCAAGACGATCGAGGAAGCCGTCAGCAAGATCACCTGGACCGGCGGCAAGATCGAGCCGGGCCAGTTCCAGCAGTTCCCGCTGTCCGTCGGCAAGCTGCCCGAGGACGCCGACGAGCTGGTCTTCAAGGCGCTCCAGACGTACTCCGACGACGACGTCGTCCGCTGGATCGACCCGTCGAAGCCGGGCGGCGCCGAGGCCGAGCACCCCGCTCCCACCCTGAAGCTCGTCGCCAAGGCCGCCGCCGACGGCAAGAAGGCGGACGCCAAGGACGGCGCCAAGGACGCTGCCAAGGGCGATGACAAGACCGAGAACGCGTCCGAGAAGACCGGCAAGGGCGACGGCGGTTCCGACACCACCGCCCGCACGCTCGGCATCGTCGGCATCGTCGTGGGCGCGGCGGGCGTCGCCTTCGGCGTGCTCGCCGGGCGCCGCCGCACGTCGGCCTGACGCAAGGACCGGCCGGGGCGCCGGGCCCCTCACCGAGGCCGGCGCCCCGCACCGCACCACCGACCCATCTCTGGAGAAGAGCTCCATGCGCACCCGCATACTGGGCGCGGCCCTGGCCACGGCCGCCGCGCTCACGCTGACCGCCTGCGGCGGCGGCTCGGACGACGGCGGCGACAAGCCTCTGGCCGACGTCTCCGCGGCGCCGAAGAAGGCCGCGATCACCCTCGACACCCCGAAGACCAAGCCGGACCTGGTCCTCACCGACACGGACGACAAGAAGTACGAGCTGGTCAATGCGACCAAGGGGCGCCCGCTCCTCCTCTACTTCGGCTACACCTACTGCCCCGACGTGTGCTCCACGGTCGTCGCCGACATCGCCGCGGCCGAGAAGACGCTGTCCAAGGAGGACCGGGAGAAGCTCCAGGTCGTCTTCGTCACCACCGACCCGGAGCGCGACACGCCCAAGCGCATGCGGGAGTGGCTGGACGCCCAGGGCGGCCAGGACATCGTCGGCCTCACCGGTGACTTCGCCACCATCCAGGCGGCGGCGAAGAGCGTCGGCATCTTCGTGGAGAAGCCGAAGAAGGAGAAGGACGGCTCCATCACCGTCAGCCACGGAGCCGAGGTGGTCGGCTTCTCGCCGAAGGACAACGGCGGGCACTGGATCTACACCACCGAAACCAGCAAGGACCAGTACTCCAAGGATCTCCCGAAGATCATCAAGGGGGAGAACCCGTAATGCGCAAGACCACCGCCGCCACCGCCGCCACCCTGCCGCTCGTCCTCGCCGGAGGGCTCCTGCTGCTCACGGGCTGCCAGTCCGAGAAGGACGCCCTGGCGTCCGACAAGCCGAAGCTCTCGGTCAGCGGCGCCTACCTGCCGCAGCCCGCGATGACCGACATGGCCGCCGCCTACCTCACCGTCAGCAACGACGGCGGCAAGGCCGACCGGCTCACCAAGGTCACCAGCCCGCTCTCCGGTGACATCACCATGCACACCACCGAGGGCTCGCAGATGAAGCACGCGGCCGCGCTCGACGTGCCGGCCAAGGGCGAGCTGAAGCTCGCGCGCGGCGGCACGCATCTGATGCTCGGCAAGCTCGGCCACAAGCCGAAGGTCGGCGAGAAGATCGAGTTCACGCTGCACTTCGCCACCGCCGGACCGGTCAAGGTCAAGGTGCCGGTGGAGTCCACGACGTTCCGTCCCAAGGACTGACGTGCGATGAAGACCCTGACCGCCGGGCGGCTGCTGCCGGTCCTCGGCACGCTGCTCGCCGCGCTGCTCTGCGCACTCGGGCCCGGGGCGGGCAGCGCCTCGGCGCACGCCGCGCTGACCTCCACCGACCCGGCCTCCGGATCGGTGGTGCCCGTCGCGCCCGAGAAGGTGAAGCTCACCTTCTCCGAGGGCGTCCTGCTCAGCGCAGACTCCGTGCGGGTCCTCGACCCGCAGGGCAAGCGCGTCGACGAGGGCAGGCCGGCGCACGTGGACGGCAAGTCGAACACGGCGTCCGTCGGGCTCGCCGGCGGAATCGCCGACGGCACCTACACGGTGGCCTGGCAGGCCGTCTCCGCGGACAGCCACCCGGTGGCCGGGGCCTTCACCTTCTCCATAGGGGCGCCGTCGAAGACGGCGGCGAAAGTGACGACGGCCGAGGCCGACCCGGTCGTCGACGCTCTCTACACCACAGGGCGCTATGCGGCCTATGCCGGTTACCTCCTCCTCGTCGGCGGCTGCGTGTTCGCAGGCGTCTGCCGCTCCTCGCGGCCGGTGCAGCGCATCGCGGTCGGCGGCTGGATCACCCTCTTCGCCGCGACCTCGGCGCTCCTGCTGCTGCGCGGCCCGTACACGGGCGGCAAGGGCATCGGCGCCGCCTTCGACCTGTCCCTCCTCGGTGACGTCCTGGCCACCAAGCCGGGCGCGGCGCTGCTGTCCCGCCTGCTGCTGCTGAGCGCCGCCGCGGTCTTCCTCGCCGTCCTGTTCGGCTCGTACGCCCGCGAGGACGGCGACCGCACGGGCATGGAGCGCCGCGACGTCGCCTACGGGCTCGCGATCGGCGGCGCGGTCGTCGCCGTCGGGCTCGCGGCGACCTGGGCCATGGCCGAGCACGCCTCGGCGGGCCTGCAGCCCTGGCTCGCGATGCCGGTCGACGTCCTGCACCTGCTGGGCGTCGCGGTGTGGCTGGGCGGCCTGGCCTCCCTCCTGGCCGTGCTGTGGACGGGAGAGCCGATCCGGCAGGCGGACGTGCAGCGCTTCTCCCGGCTCGCCTTCACCTCGGTGTGCGTGCTGGTGGCGACCGGCCTCTACCAGTCCTGGCGGCAGGTCGGTTCGTGGGGCGCGCTCACCGGCACGGAGTACGGCCGCTGGCTCCTCCTCAAGGTCGCGCTCGTGACGGGCATGCTCGGCCTCGCGTACTTCTCGCGGCGCTGGACGGGCCGGCTCACGGACCGCCGCCCGGCGGCGAAGAAGGCGGCCCCGGCCGCCAGGCCGGTCCAGGCCAAGGCGGCCGGGCAGGCCCGTGCCGCCAAGGCGGCGAGCCCCTCCCGGGAGGACAAGGACGCCTCTCCCGAGCGGGCCGCCCAGCTCGCACGCCAGCGGGAGGCCTTGGAGAAGGCCGCCGGGCAGCGGCGGCGCGACGCGGACGAAGGCCGCAGCGGGCTGCGGCGCTCCGTCCTGGCCGAGGCCGGGGTCGCCGTCGCCGTGCTCGCCGTCACCACCCTCCTCACCGGCACCCAGCCCGGGCGGGCCGAGACCGAACAGCGGCAGGCCGCCTCTTCCGGCGGCGCCCGGACCACCGCGCCGGACGCCTCCGGCCCGGCCGAGGTCAAGATCCCGTACGACACCGGTGGCACGAACGGGCGAGGCACGGCCGTCGTACGTATCGACCCGGCGCGCTCGGGCAACAACTCCCTCGACGTCACCGTGACCGACCCGGCCGGCAAGGCCGTCGACGTACCGGAGCTGGAGGTGTCCTTCACCGAGACGCGGAAGAACATCGGCCCGCTGCGCACGTCCCTCAAGCGCGGCCCGGCCGGCCGCTGGCAGGCCTCCGGCTTCCAGCTGCCCATGGCCGGCGAATGGCAGCTCACCCTGACCGTACGGACCTCCGACATCGACCAGATCACGGAGATCAGGAACGTGAAGATCAACTGATGACTGAACGATCCCAGGACGAAGAGAAGACCTCCCAGGGCCCGCAGGCCGGGAAGGCCCCGCAGGCCCCGCAGGCCCCGCAGGCCGGGAAGCCTGCAGAGGCAGTGAAAAGCGCGAAGGCCGCGAAGGTCGGCAAGGCCGTGAAGGAAGCCAAGGCCTCCACCGCGGCGGGAACCGCTGCGGCCACCAAGCCGGCGGGAGGCGCCGGGGCCGCGAAGACGGGCCCCGGCCGGGGCGAGCAGCCCGGCCGGCCTGCGCAGGCCCGCGCCGCGAACGGCGTCAGCCGCCGCCGGCTGCTCGGCACGGCCGGCGCCGCGGGCGCGGTCGGGCTCGTCGCGGGCGGTGCGGCCGGGGCGGTCGCCGCCGAGACCGTACGGAAGGATCCGGCCCCGCTGAACGGCGTCGGCTCCGCGAGCAGGGCCTTCCACGGCGTGCACCAGGCCGGGATCGCCGATCCCGCGCAGACGTGCGGCCACATGGCCGCCTTCGACCTCGCGCCCGGCGCCGACCGCAAGGCCGCGGCCGCACTGCTGCGGCGGTGGTCGGCGACCGCTGCCGACCTCATGGCCGGGCGGACGCCCCAGGGCGACGACTCCGGGGTCGCCCTCGACGCGGGCCCCTGCTCGCTGACCGTCACCTTCGGCTTCGGCCGCACGTTCTTCGACCGGACCGGGCTCGCCTCGAAGCGGCCCGCCGCCCTGGAGCCGCTGCCCGCCTTCACCGCCGACGCGCTCGACCCCAAGCGCAGCGAGGGCGACCTGTGGGTGCAGATCGGCGCCGACGACGCGCTCGTCGCCTTCCACGCGCTGCGGCTGCTCCAGCAGCAGGCCGGGAGCGCTGCACGGCTGCGCTGGCAGATGAACGGCTTCAACCGGACGCCGGGGGCCACGGCGCAGCCGATGACCGCCCGGAATCTGATGGGCCAGGTCGACGGCACCAACAACCCAAAGCCGTCGGACCCCCGCTTCGCGGGCCACGTCTACGTGCCGGAGGACCGCGGCGGCGCGGACGCCTGGATGGCGGGCGGCTCGTACGCGGTGGTGCGGCGCATCCGCATGCTGCTCGACAGCTGGGACAACCTCTCCCTGGAGCGCCAGGAGAAGGTGATCGGCCGCCGCAAGTCGGACGGGGCGCCGCTGTCCGGCGGCACGGAGACCACGCCGGTGGACCTCAACAAGTTCCGCGAGGACGGGTCGCTGGCGATCGCGGGCGATGCGCACGTCCGCGTCGCGTCGCCGGCGTCCAACCGGGGCGCGACGATGCTGCGGCGGGCGTTCTCCTACCATGACGGCTTCCTCGATGACGGGGCTCCGGACGCGGGCCTGCTGTTCGTCGCCTGGCAGGCGGACCCGCTGAAGGGTTTCGTGCCGGTGCAGCGGAAGCTGGACCGCGGTGACGGCCTCTCCCGCTTCCTGCGGCACGAGTCGAGCGGCCTCTACGCGGTGCCGGGCGGCTGCGCGCCGGGCGAGTACGTGGGGCAGCGGCTGCTGGAGGGCTGAGGGCGGCCGGAGGACCGAAGACCGCAGGGCCCGGCCGTGCTCCTCACCCGCGGGGACGGACCGGGCCGGCGCTCAGTGCGCGGGGCCCGCCGCCGGGGCGCTCGGTATCGTGGCGAGCCCCCAGACGATCGAGGAGCCAGCGTGATGTCGGCCAGCCGCTACACCTATCTCGGCCCCGAGGGCACGTTCACCGAGGCCGCCCTGCGGACGCTGCCGGAGGCGGCGACGCGGGAGCTGGTGCCGATGGTGTCCGTGCCGGCGGCGCTGGACGCCGTGCGGAACGGCGAGGCGGCGGCCGCGCTCGTGCCCATCGAGAACTCGGTGGAGGGCGGCGTCACCGCGACGCTCGACCAGCTCGCCACGGGCGCCCCGCTGATGATCTACCGCGAGGTGCTGCTGCAGATCACCTTCGCGCTGCTCGTGCGCCCGGGGACCGGCCTGGCGGACATCAAGACGGTGACCGGCCACCCCGTGGCACAGCCGCAGGTGCGCAAGTGGCTCGCCGCGCATCTGCCGGACGCGCTCTGGGAGTCGGCGGCCTCCAACGCGGACGGCGCGCGCCTGGTGCAGGAGGGGCGCTTCGACGCCGCGTTCGCCGGGGAGTTCGCGGCGGCCACGTACGGGCTGGAGCCGCTGGTCACCGACATCCACGACGCGCAGAACGCGCAGACCCGGTTCGTGCTGGTGGGCCGCCCGGCGCGGCCCGCGGCGCGGACGGGCGCGGACAAGACCTCCGTCGTGGTGTGGCTGCGCGACGACCACCCCGGCGCCCTGCTGGAGCTGCTGCAGGAGTTCGCGACGCGCGGGGTGAACCTGATGCTCATCCAGTCCCGCCCGACGGGCGAGGGCATCGGCAACTACTGCTTCGCGATCGACGCGGAGGGGCACATCACCGACCGGCGCGTGGGCGAGGCGCTGATGGGGCTGAAGCGGATCTGCCCGCAGGTGCGGTTCCTCGGCTCGTATCCCCGGGCGGGCGTGGATCCGGCGGAGGTCGGTCCGGCGCGCTACGGCACGTCGGACGAGGAGTTCGTGACGGCGGCGGACTGGCTGGTGCGCTGCCAGGACGGCCGGGCCTGAGCAGGCCGCACCCGGGCCGGCCGCGCGTAAGCGGGAGTCGTTGATGTCCACGTCGCGACGGTAGCCGTCGGCGCGGACATCCCCAGAGTTATCCACAGGGGGTTCTCGACCTGGGGATAAGTCGACAGAACGAGGCACCCGTACCGCTCTGCGAATCGGTCAAGGTCGACAAATCGCTCTAGCCATAGGGCCGTCATCCACAGCACCTAGGTTCGCCCGATCGGGCTGCCCACAGCTCGCTCGTCAGCGGAATGTCTGCGAATAACCCTTTGAGGTGAGGCAATACCACCCGAATGAGTGGCCGAGCGAGGTTTGACCAAGGAATACACGGCGCAGGACAGAAGCGGACGGAACGTTCGATTCCGGCGTCCACAGATTTCGCGCACAGCCTGTGGACAAAGAAAGCGGAGGGATTCCCTCCTGTGGACAAGGAGCGGGCCAACTCCCGCCGTCCGCAAGCGGATCAGCCGCCCGCGCCACCGCTATGCCCCCTTTTCGGCAAAAGCGCAGCCATTCCCCGGGAGTCCGCTCCGACGGCTTTTCAGCACCTTCCCGATCACCCGCGGCCCTGATTATTCGCAGCCTTTTCCGAACGCCCAAAATAGGGCAAACCGCCATCAAGAGGAATATGCCGTCGAGTGATCGCGTCCGCAACGGTAGCCTGGAGGGGTGATTGACCTTCGCCTGCTTCGTGAGGACCCCGACCGTGTGCGCGCCTCCCAGCGCGCCCGTGGAGAGGATGTCGACGTCGTCGACGCACTGCTCTCCGCCGACGAACGGCGCAGGTCGTCCAGCGTCCGCTTCGACGAACTCCGCTCCGAGCAGAAGTCGCTCGGCAAGCTCATCCCCAAGGCCGTCGGCGACGAGAAGACCGCGCTGCTGAAGAAGGCCGGCGAGCTGTCCGCCGCCGTCAAGGCCGCCGACGCCGACCAGGACGAGGCCGCCGCCGAGGCCCAGCGCCTGCTGCTGCAGATCGGCAACCTGGTCCACCCCGACGTGCCGCGCGGCGGCGAGGACGACTTCGTCGTCCTGGACACCGTCGGCAACCCGCGCGACTTCGCCGCCGAGGGCTTCGAGCCCAAGGACCACCTGGAGCTCGGCCAGCTGCTCGGCGCGATCGACGTCGAGCGCGGCGCCAAGGTCTCCGGCTCGCGCTTCTACTACCTGACGGGCGTCGGCGCCCTGCTGGAGCTCGCGCTCGTCAACGCCGCCATCGCCCAGGCCACGGCCGCCGGCTTCACCCCGATGCTGACGCCCGCCCTGGTCAAGCCGCGTGCCATGGAGGGCACGGGCTTCCTCGGCCAGGCCGCGCAGGACGTCTACCACCTGGAGAAGGACGACTTCTACCTGGTGGGCACGTCCGAGGTGCCGCTCGCGGCGTACCACATGGACGAGATCGTCGAGGCCTCGCAGCTCCCGCTGCGCTACGCCGGCTTCTCGCCGTGCTTCCGCCGCGAGGCCGGCACGTACGGCAAGGACACCCGCGGCATCTTCCGCGTCCACCAGTTCGACAAGGTCGAGATGTTCTCGTACGTCGCGCCGGAGGACGCCGAGGCCGAGCACGCGCGCCTGCTGGAGTGGGAGAAGCAGTGGCTGAACAGCCTCGAGCTGCCCTACCAGGTGATCGACGTCGCCACGGGTGACCTGGGCGCGTCAGCCTCGCGCAAGTTCGACTGCGAGGCGTGGATCCCCACCCAGGGCAAGTACCGCGAGCTCACCTCGACCTCCAACTGCAACGAGTTCCAGTCGCGGCGGCTGTCCATCCGTCTGCGCGACGGCAAGACCGTCAAGCCGCTGGCCACCCTCAACGGCACGCTGTGCGCGGTGCCGCGCACGATCGTGGCGCTGCTGGAGAACCACCAGCAGGCCGACGGCTCGGTGCGCGTGCCCGAGGTGCTCCGTCCGTACCTGGGCGGGCGCGAGGTGCTGGAGCCCGTCGCCAAGTGACTGACGGCCCTGGTTCCGCGCTGCCCTACCGTCTCGTCGCGACCGACCTCGACGGCACCCTGCTGCGCTCCGACGAGACCGTCTCGGAGCGCACCCGGGCCGCCCTGAAGCTGGCCACGGAGGCGGGTGCCGCGCACATCGTCGTGACCGGCCGGGCCGTCCCGTGGACGCGCCACATCCTCCAGGAGCTGGACTACCAGGGCCTGGCGGTGTGTGCGCAGGGCGCGCAGGTCTACCACGCGGGCGAGCACCGGCTGCTGACGTCGGTGACGCTGGACCGGCGGCTCGCCGGGCTGGCCATCGCCAAGATCGAGGCCGAGACCGGCCCGCTGCACCTCGCCGCGGGCCGTGACGGCCTCGACGGCGAGGTGCTCGTCACCCCCGGCTACCGCATCCAGGAGGGCCCCTTGCCGGCCGTCCCGGCCCACGACCGGGAAGAGCTCCTGGCCGAGCCGCTGAACAAGCTCTACCTGCAGCACCCTGAGCTCGACGACGACGCCCTGGCCGAGGCCGCGCGGGCGGCCGCGGGCGACCTGGTCGGCGTGACGATGGCGGGTGCGGGCATCGTCGAGCTGCTGCCGCTGGGGCTGAGCAAGGCCACCGGCCTGTCCCTGGCCGCGCGCCGGCTCGGGATGAAGCCCGCCGACACGATCGCCTTCGGCGACATGCCCAACGACATACCGATGTTCGGCTGGGCGGCCCACGGCGTGGCCATGGCCAACGCCCATCCGGAGCTGCGGGCCGTCGCCGACGAGGTCACCGGGTCGAACGAGGACGACGGGATCGCTACGGTCCTGGAGCGTCTCTTCGGCTGACCGGCCCCGACGTCACGGCCGCGGCCGCCTGTCGCAGGGCTTCGGGCACGCGCGCGAAGTCCCATGCCGGGCGGCCGTGCGTGAACTGCCGGAAGCCCAGGCCGATGGCCACGGCTATCGCGTGCCCCACGTCGGTGAAGGTGCCGCCCGTGGCCAGCGGGAGGCCGAAGAAGAGCACCACTCCGGCGAGGCAGAGCCACCGCCACGGCCGCGGCATCCGGTAGGTGAGGATCCCCGCGGCGGCGGCGAGCCCGTACGAGACGCCTATGTCGACGACTCTCTTCATCGTCCGCGGCAGCTCGTGGTCCTCTATCGACATCAGCACGATCTCCTGGCTGATGAGCGTCGCCGCGATGTGCGCGAAGCCGACGGTGAAGAGCCACCGGGCGGTGCCGATCCAGCGCTCCACGTTCGCGTGCAGCGCCTCGAAGAGCGCGGCGTAGAGCAGGAACGACGAGGGGTTCTCGATCCAGAACCCGCTGATCAGGAGCGACTGCAGCGGGTGCCTGGTGAGCTGGTGGATGTTGCTGCTGGTGCGGTGCAGCAGGAACGTCTCCAGGTCCTGACTGGCCGCGGCGATGACGAGGCTGGTGATGCCGATGACGAGCAGCCATATGTGCGTCCCCGGCGAGGAGCGGATCCAGGAACGGATGCCGGAGCCGGCCAGGGAAGCGGCGCGGGCGGCGACGGCCGGCCACCGGCCGGGCGTGCCGGAGCCGCGGGGCCCTTCCCGTCCACGCACCATTCGACGGTAGCCGTCCGGCGCCCTGGCCGCCCCGTCGGGGCAGTTGTAGGATGACTGGGCAATCGGGTGAATCATGCGCGGCCGAGGCCGGGGACCGGAGGACGAATGGCACTGCGGGCAGCGGGACGGCAGTCCCTCGTGGACACCGTCGTGGATCAGTTGCGCGCCCAGGTCGCGGCCGGCGAGTGGAAGATCGGCAGCCGTATCCCGACCGAGCACGCGCTCGCCGAGCAGCTCCAGGTCGGCCGCAACACGGTCCGCGAGGCCGTCCGCGTCCTCGTGCACGCCGGAATGCTGCGCTCGCGGCAGGGCGAGGGCACGTTCGTGGTCTCCATGGCCGACCCGGCCGAGATCATGCGCGGCGTGCAGCGCGCCGGGGTGCGCGACGTGCTGGAGCTGCGCATCGCGCTGGAGGCCGAGGCCGCGCGCCTCGCGGCCGCGCGCCACGAGCCCGCCGACCTGGCCCGGATGAAGGCCGCCCTGGAAGCCCAGACGGCGTTCGAGGACCCCGAGGGCCAGCCCGACTCCGGCAACCTGGAGCTCTACGCCGACCACGACGTCGAGTTCCACCGCGCCGTCGTGGAGGCCGCGCACAACAGCGCGCTGACCGCGACCTACGCCTGGTTCAGCAGCTCCGTCCGCGAGGCGCTGGTCACCGCGCTCGGCGACCGCGACATGCCGCGCATCATCCACGGCGACCACCACGCCCTCATGGACGCCATCGCCTCCGGCGACCCCGAGGCCGCCGCGCGGGCCGCCCGGGCCCTCCTGGAGCGCCCGAAGCAGGCCGTGGAGAGCCTCCTCTCCGAGAGCTGACCCGCACCACCCTTCACCACCTCACCGCACGTCCTGGAAAGGCACCCCCATGTCGGAAACGAGGCCGGACACACTCGACCCCCTGATAGACGCGGAAGAGAACCTGGCCCCCACGCCCCCGGTGGCCGCCGCGCGCCGCACCCTGCGCGCCCACCCCGCGCTCGTCATGACCGGCATCGTCCTCGCCTCGCTCAACATGCGGGCCGCACTCGCCGGCGTCTCGCCCCTCATCGGTGAGATCGGTGACCACTTCCACCTGGCGGCCGCGGCGAGCAGCCTCGTGACCACCATCCCGCTGGTCTTCATGGGTCTGGGCTCGATCGTCGCCCCGAAGCTCGCCCGGCGCTGGGGCACGGAGACCGTTCTGTGCGGTGCCCTCCTGCTGCTGTGCGGCGGCATCCTGCTGCGCATCGCGCCCCCGGTCGTCGCCCTCTTCGTCGGCTGTGCGCTCGTCGGCACGGCGATCGCCCTGCTCAACGTGCTGATGCCCGGCCTGGTGAAGCGGGACTTCCCCGACCGCGCCGCGAGCATGACCGCCCTGTACTCGACCACGCTGATCCTCGGCGCCACCGGTTCGGCCGCCCTGTCCGTACCCCTGGAGAACGCCCTGGGCGGCTGGCAGGGCTCCCTGGCCTCCTGGGCGCTGCTCGCCGCCGTGGCGGCCGTCGTGTGGGTCCCGCAGGCCGTCCTCGCGCGGCGCGGCACCCGGCACGGCCGGGCGGCCGCCACGCCCGCGCAGACGGCGCAGAGCGGGCCGAAGCTGACCCGGTCGCCCATCGCCTGGCAGGTCACGCTGATGATGGGCACCCAGTCGCTGATCGCCTACGTGTGCATCGCCTGGATGCCGACGGTGTTCACCGACGGCGGCATGAGCAAGAACGAGGCCGGCATGGTCTACGCCTTCTACACGCTGGTGCAGATGGCCGGTTCGTTCGTCGTGCCCATGGTCGCCGGCCGGATGCGCGACCAGCGTCTGCTCGGCGCCGGGGTCGTCGTCCTCATGGCCGCCGGGGTCACCGGCCTGCTGACCGCGCCCGTGGCGGGCGCGTGGGTCTGGGCGACGCTGATGGGCGTCGCGCAGGGCGGTCTGCTCGGCCTCGCCCTGACGCTGATGGTGCTGCGCACGCGCGACGCCCACACCGCGTCCCGCCTGTCGGGCATGGCGCAGACGTGGGGTTACCTGCTCGCCTCCGTCGGCCCGTTCGCGATCGGTGCGGTCCACCAGGCGACCGACAGCTGGACGCTTCCTGTCGCCCTGCTGCTCGTCGCCTGCGCGGCACTGCTGCTTCTCGCCATGGGCGCCGGGCGCGATCGGAAGATCTGAGACGTTGGGTGGACAGGAGGCCCTCCGGGGCCCCCCACCCGTCGTGAGGAGACCGTCGCCCATGCACGCCGCTCACCGCATCACCGTCCCGGCGGAACTCGCCGGCTTCCACGAGGACTTCGACGGAGAGGCCGGCCGCTCCTGGATCGCGGCGCTGCCGGAGCTCGCCGCCCGCTTCCTCGACCACTGGGGCCTGCGGATCGACGGGCCGGCCTCGCACGGCATGGTCGCCCTCGTCCTGCCCGTGCTGCGGGAGGACGGCACCCCGGCGGCGCTCAAGCTCCAGCCGGTCACCGACGAGAGCGCCGGGGAGCCGGCCGCCCTGGGTGCTTGGAACGGTGATGCGGCGGTCGCGCTCCTCGACCACGACGCGGCGACCGGCACGATGTTGCTGGAACGGTTGGACGCCAACCGTTCACTCTTGTCCATACCGGATGCAGAGGCCTCACTGCAGACGCTCGCCGAGCTGCTGGGGCGGCTCCTGAAGGCCCCCGCGCCCGCCGGGCTGCGCTCCCTCGGGGACGTCGCCGGGGCGATGCTGAAGGACGTCCCCACGGCGCTGCCGGAACTGCGCGACCCCTCGGAGCGCCGGCTGGTCGAGAGGTGCGCCGAGGCCGTCCGGGAGGTCGTCGGCGAGCCGGGCGGCCTGCTGCTGCACTGGGACCTCCACTACGCCAACGTCCTCGCCCCCGTGCCGGGCTCCGCGCGCGAGCCGTGGCTCGCCATCGACCCCAAGCCGCTCGTGGGCGACGCCGGCTTCGAACTGCTGCCCGCCCTGCACGACCGGTGGGACGACATCACCGCGACCGGCGACGTGCAGCGGGCGGTGCTGCGCCGCTTCGACCTGATGACCGACGTCCTGGGGCTGGACCGGCGGCGGGCGGCCCGCTGGACGCTGGGCAGGGTGCTGCAGAACGCCCTGTGGGACGTCGAGGACGGCGAAGACGCACTCGCGCCCGAGCAGGTGGAGATCGCCCGGGCGCTGCAGCGTTATGTCGTACGGGATTGAGGCTCGGAGGACGGGTTGAGGAGGTGAGCCTCAGGGGACTGGGCTCACTCCTCCCCGGCGAGCGTCAGGGAGCGCAGCTTCTGGCCCGCGAACCACGTCGCCGCCACCGTCACACCGGCGAGCAGGGACAGCGCCAGCGGCAGGCCCACGTCCGAGGAGACGGCGCCCTCCGCACCGATGCGCTGGGCGAGGGCGAGCGACCACTGCTGGACGCTCAGGGTGCGCGCGCCGGGCACGAGACTGCCGAAGAGCGACTCCCACACCAGGGCGTAGACCAGGCCGGCCACGACGGCGTGCCGGGTGAGGATGCCCAGCAGCAGGAACATCGCGCTGTAGGCGATGGAGGCGACGACCGCGGCGATGGCGTAGGCGACCGCGATCTGCTGGCTGTTGCCGTTGAGCACGAAGCCGGCGATGAGCGTGGGGACGGCCGAGAAGACGGCGGTGACGGCGATCGCGACGACCAGCTTGGTGAAGATGATCGTGGGCCGCTTGACCGGCTTGGACAGCAGGTAGACCACGGAGCCGTCGTCGATCTCCGGGCCGATCGCGCCGGTCCCGGCGACGACGCCGATGAGCGGGACCATGGTGGCGAGCGCGAGGCCGCCCAGCACGCTGCCCGCGGTGCCGTCGTCGGCGCCGACGAGGATCCGGACCACGACGGAGACGCCGATCAGGAGGGCGGGCAGCCCGAAGAGGATGAAGGCACGGCGGCGGCCCAGGAGGCCCCGGTAGGTGAGCCGTGCGACGGTGGCGTTGAACATGGCGCTGGGCTCCTTTCAGGCCGCGACGAGGTACGAGAAGACCGATTCCAGGGACTCGTCCGAGGGCGAGACCGTCAGGAGCCGGATGCCGTGCTCCCGGGCGACCCGGGGCAGCAGGGCGGTGAAGCGCCCGAAGTCGACGGCCTGGATGCGCAGGGCGCCCTCCTGGACGTCCACTTCGATGCCCGCCGTCGACGGGTCGGCGATCAGGGCGGCGGCGAGCGCGCGGTCGTCGCTGGAGCGCACGAGATAGCGGTGCGGGCGGTCGGTCATCAGCCGGCGGATCTTGCGGAAGTCGCCGGAGGCGGCGTGCCGGCCCGCGACGACGACCTCGATGTGGGTGGCCAGCTGCTCGACCTCCTCCAGGATGTGCGAGGAGAAGAGCACGGTGCGGCCCTCGGCGCCCATCCTGCGCAGGAGCTCCATCAGCTGCATGCGCTGGCGCGGGTCCATGCCGTTGAAGGGCTCGTCCAGCAGCAGTACGGAGGGCTCGTGGACGAGCGCGGAGGCCATCTTCACGCGCTGCCGCATGCCCTTGCTGTACGTGCTGATCGCGCGGTCCTGCGCGTACTCCATCTCGACGGTGGCGAGCGCCCGCTGCGCCTCGGAGGCGCCCAGTCCGTGCAGTTCGGCGTTGGCGCGGACGAACTCCAGGCCGGTGAGGAAGTCGTACATCGCCTCGCGCTCGGGGACGATGCCGATGTGGCGGTAGATCCGCTCGTTGCGCCAGATGGGTGCGCCGTCGAGAGTGACGGTGCCGGTGGAGGGGGCGAGGAAGCCGCCCATCATGTTGATGAGGGTGGACTTTCCGGCGCCGTTGGGGCCGAGGAGGCCGGTGACGCCAGGGCCGACGGTCATGGAGACGTCGTTGACGGCGACGACGTTGCCGAACCAGCGGGAGACGTTGTCGATGCGGATCGAAGTCACAGCCCGACCTTTCGGTAGCGGCCCATCAGCACCCCGTAGGAGCCGGCGATCAGGGCGGCGAGGACGAGCAGGTAGACGAAGCCCGCCGCGGTGCTCGGGCCGTGGCCGTCGGGGAAGGCGGAGGTCGCGGAGAGGAACGCCGTCTGCACGCCGTCGATGAGGGTGATGGGCGAGAACAGGCCCATCCAGCCGATCGCATCGGTGTTGTCGCGCTGCAGGGCGATGCTCTGGACGGTGCTCACCACCCCGTAGGAGATGGTCAGGACGGCGATGACGGCGGCGACGCCGAAGCCGCGGCGCGGGGTGAGCGCGGCGACCACCAGGCCGATGCCGGCGAAGAGCAGCGAGAGCAGTGCCACGGAGACCAGTCCTTGGGCGAACCCCTTCGTCTGGTCCGCGAAGTCGAGCTTGGCGAGCAGGGCGCCGACGTAGAGGATCAGCAGGGGCGTCGCGGTGAGGATGAACAGGGCGGAGAACATCGCGGCGAACTTCGCGGTCACGTAGTCGACGCGTTCGATGGGGCGCGAGAAGTACAGGGGCACGGTCCTGAAGCGCAGGTCGCGCGAGACGGACTGCGGGGCCTGTGACGCCACGTAGAGGCCGATGACGACCTGCATGATGATCGCGTAGCGCGTGTACTCCACCGGCAGCTTGTTGAGCTTGGTGGCGACCGTGACGGCCACCATGATGGCGGCGGGCAGGCACATCACGCCGAACAGGATCATCGGCAGCACCTTGGACTTCGCCGACCGGCCGAGGCCGTACGCGCCGCGCAGGCTCTGCGAGAAGAGCGAGCGGCGGGCGTAGGAGCGGCCGAGGCGGGCACCGGAGTAGTTGCGGTAGCCGATGTTGTGGATGACGTCCTGCGCGGGCGCGGAGGCGGTCTCAGGCGGCATCGGTGCTGCCCCTTTCGTGTGCGCTCTGGAAGACCTCCGCGATGCGGTGGCGGCGCTGCTCCATGCGGATGAGGCCGAGGCCGAGGTCGGCGACCGCGTCGCGCACGGTGTCGTAGGTGTCGTCGCCGGTGACGTCCACGAGGAGGACGTGGCCGGAGCCGGCCGCAGCGAACTCCCCCGCCTGGCCGACGGGCTGGACGGCGAGGCCGGCCGCGGCGAGCGAGGCCGCGAGGGCCGCCGTGCCGTCCGGGTGGGTGTCGGAGTCGGTGACCTCGACCGCGAGGGAGGCCGTGGCCTGGGTGAAGTCGCTGGTGGAGGAGGAGCGCAGCAGCTTGCCGCCGTCGATGACGACGACGTGGTCGCAGGTGCGCTCCAGCTCGCCGAGCAGGTGTGAGGTGACCAGCACCGAGATGCCGAAGTCGGTGTGGATGCGGCGGATCAGGCCGAGCATCTCGTCGCGGCCCACGGGGTCCAGGCCGTTGGTGGGCTCGTCCAGGAAGACCAGCTGGGGGTCGTGGACGAGGGCCTGGGCCAGCTTGACCCGCTGCTTCATGCCCGTCGAGTAGCCGCCCATGGGGCGGTAGCGCTCCTCGTAGAGGCCCACGTGGCGCAGCGTGTCGGCGGTGCGCTCACGGGCTGCCGTGACGGGCAGGCCCGACATCCGCGCCATGTGGACGACGAACTCGGTGGCCGACACGTCGGGCGGCAGGCAGTCGTGCTCGGGCATGTACCCGACCCGCTCGCGGATGGCCGCGCCCTCGGTCGCGATGTCGAGGCCGAGCACGCTGGCGCGGCCCTCGGTGGCGGGGGACAGCCCGAGCAGGATCTTGATCAGCGTGGACTTGCCGGCTCCGTTGGCGCCCACCAGGCCGGTCACGCCCGGCGTGATGTCGACGGACAGCCGGTCAAGAGCGGTCACCCGGGGGAACCGCTTGCTGAGGCTTTCGGTAGCGATCACAGTCACACCTTCGAAGGTAGTGGCGCGTGCCACACCAGGCGTCAGACCAGACGGCTGGTTCCGTGTAGTCCTCGGGTCTGACGTGCCCGTAGGGGAACGGTCCGCAGGGAGGGGTGGGCCGGGTGCGGGGCGCGGGGAGGGTGCGGGTCCGGCGAAGAGGTTTTCCACAGGCCGTGCACGACTCTTGACGCAGCCGCCGGTCATTGTCACATTCGTCAGTGTCACGTTACGGACGCGTACCGGAGTCGGCTCACGGGACGGACGAATGGCCATGACCTCAGCAGTGCCTCGGGAACTCACCGGCGAGTTGCGGGGCTTCAGGGAAGTCCAGCGGCTGGCCTACGACTGCGCGGAGGCGGTGGCCGCACAGCTCGGGCCGGGCGTCACCGAGCGCGAGGCGGCCCGGATGCAGCGGGAGTGGCTGCGGCGGCACGGCGTGCGGGACTGGTTCCACCTGCCCTTCGCCTGGTTCGGGGACCGCACGGCGTTCGCGGGCTTCCGGGTGCCCCTGCAGTTCTTCCCGACCGACCGGCGGCTGGAGGCGGGGATGCCCTTCATCCTCGACATGGCCCCGGTCCACCGCGGCTTCACGGCGGACATCGGCTACTCCGGCTGTCTGGGCCCGAATCCGCTGCACGACCGCCTGATGGCCGATCTCGCGGAGCACCGGGAGCTCGTCCTGCGCGAGGTGCGTGAGCGCCGCCCCCTGCGCGAGATATACGAGGACGTGGACCGGCTCATGGTCCGCCAGGGCCATGCCAACCGGCACCGCGCCTATCCCTTCGGGGTGATCGCGCACAAGGTGGGCCGGGTCAGGGAGCGCCGCTGGTCGCCGCATGTGTTCGGGTTCGGCACCCAGGCCCTCAAGGGGCTCGCCTCCGACGCCCTCCGCGGGCACCGGGAGGGCTGGTCCCCGCTGTGGAGCCCGCACCGGTTCTCCGACCACCCGCCCCGGCCCGGCCTGTGGGCGGTCGAGCCCCACCTCGGCTTCCGGGGGACGGGCGCGAAGTTCGAGGAGCTCCTGGTGGTCACCGACTCCCGGGATCCCGAAGAGAGCGCGTTCTGGCTGGACGACGATCTGCCGCACGTGCGGCGCACGCAGGAGGAGAGGGCCGCATGAGCGAGAACGCCGGCAACAGCGCGGGGCTCGAGGGCGCGCGGGAGCGCCGGATCCGTACGGGCGGGGTCGAGCTGTGCGTGGCGGAGCTCGGCGACGCCTCGCTGCCCACGATGGTGCTCGTGCACGGCTATCCGGACAGCAAGGAGGTCTGGTCCGAGGTCGCCGAGCGGCTGCGCGACCGCTTCCACGTCGTGCTGTACGACGTGCGCGGCCACGGCCGCTCCACGGCGCCGAAGCCGCTGCGCGGGGGCTTCACCCTGGAGAAGCTCACGGACGACTTCCTGGCCGTCGCGGATGCGGTGAGCCCGGACGCCCCGGTGCACCTGGTCGGGCACGACTGGGGGTCGGTGCAGGCGTGGGAGTTCGCCACCGTCGCCCGCACCGAGGGGCGCATCGCCTCCTTCACCTCCATCTCCGGCCCCTCCCTCGACCACCTCGCAATGTGGTTCCGCAAGCGCGCGGCGCGGCCCACCCCGCGGCGGGTAGCCCAGATGCTCGGCCAGAGCGCCCGGTCCTGGTACGTGTACGCGCTGCACACCCCCGGGCTGCCGGAGGCCGCCTGGCGCGGACCGCTGGGCAAGCAGTGGCCCAAGCTGATCGCGCGCCTGGAGAAGCTTCCGGTCTCGGGCTATCCGACGCCCTCCCTGCCGTCGGACGCCGCACACGGCGCCTGGCTCTACCGCGACAACATCCGCGCCCGGCTGCGCCGCCCGCGCACCGACGCCTACGCCCACACCCCCGTGCAGCTGATCACCCCCACCGGTGACGCCTATCTCTCCGAGCGGCTCTACGACGACCTGGAGCAGTGGGCGCCCGGCCTGGTGCGCCGCAATCTGACCGCCAAGCACTGGGTGCCGCGCACCCGGCCCGATCAAGTGGCGGCATGGATCGCCGAGTTCGCGCTGTCCCGGCAGGAGGGCGGACGGTCTACGGAGACCGCTCCCGCCGGCCCGTACGCACGCTGGTTCGCCGGACGGCTGGTGCTGGTCACAGGGGCGGCCAGCGGCATCGGCCGGGCCACCGCGTTCGCGTTCGCCGAGGCGGGCGCCCGGGTCGTCGCCGTGGACCGGGACCCGGAGGGCGCGGCCCGTACGGCCGACATGGCCCGGCTGATCGGCTCCCCCGGCGCCTGGGGCGAGTGCGCCGACGTCTCGGACGAGGCAGCGATGGAGAAGCTGGCCGCGAAGGTCGCCGCCGAGTACGGCGTGGTGGACGTGCTGGTCAACAACGCCGGCATCGGGCTCGCCGGATCCTTCATGGACACCTCGGCCGAGGACTGGCGCAAGGTCCTCGACGTCAATCTGTGGGGCGTCATCCACGGCTGCCGCCTCTTCGGCAAGCAGATGGCCGAGCGCGGCCAGGGCGGCCACATCGTCAACACGGCCTCGGCCGCGGCCTTCCAGCCCTCCAGGACCCTTCCCGCCTACAGCACGTCCAAGGCGGCGGTGCTGATGCTGAGCGAGTGCCTGCGCGCCGAGCTGGCCGGGCAGGGCATCGGCGTCTCCGCCATCTGCCCCGGCATCGTCAACACCCCGATCACCGGCACCGCGCGCTTCGCCGGGGTCTCCGAGGAGGAGGAGCGGCGCATGCGCGCCAAGGTGGGCCGGGCCTACGGCCGGCGCAACTACCCGCCGGAGAAGGTCGCCGAGGCCGTCCTGCGGGCGGTGGTCCGCAACCAGGCGGTCGTGCCGGTCACCCCCGAGGCCCACGGCCTCCAGTTCATGTCCCGCTTCGCTCCCTGGGCGCAGCGGGCCCTCGCCCGGATCGAGCCGCCGCTGTAGCGGACGGCGGAGGAGCGGAAAATGACCGACGCCCAGGCGGGCGGGCACACGATAGCCCCCCGCCGCGTCTCCTTCGAGTGGGACGCGACACCCCTGCACTGGATACCCGACGAGCCCACCGCCACCCACGTCATCAACGTCCTGCACCTGCTGCTGCCCGCCGGGGAGCGGTGGTTCGTCAAGGTGTTCAAGGAGGCCCTGCCCCTGGTCGGGGACCCGGCGCTGCTGAAGGACGTCAAAGGGTTCATGGGCCAGGAGGCCACGCACAGCGTGCAGCACGCGTACGTGCTGGGCCACCTCGCCGCGCAGAACCTGGACACCAGCGCGTACACCCGCCACGTGGACTACCTCTTCGACGTCCTGCTCGGTGAGCGGCCGCCGTTCGGCCTGCCGGTGACGGCTCAGGAATGGCTGCGCTTCCGGCTCTCGGTGATCGCCGCCGTCGAGCAGTTCACGGCCGTGCTGGGCAACTGGGTGCTGGAGGCCGAGGGCCTCGACCGGGCCGTGCCCGACCCGGTGATGCTGGACCTGCTGCGCTGGCACGGCGCCGAGGAGGTCGAACACCGCTCGGTCGCCTTCGACATGTACGAGCACTGCGGCGGGGACGACCCCGGGCGCTACGCCCGCCGCGCCCTGGGCATGGCCGTGACGGCGCCCATGCTGTTCTACCTGTGGGGCTACGGCGCCCGGTTCCTGATCCGCAACGACCCCCGGCTCGTGGGGCGGATGCGCTATTCGCTGCGCGCGCACAACCGGGCCGTGGAGAAGGGCCTGCTGCCGACCTGGCGCGACCTCGGCTCGGCGGTGCCCCGCTATCT
The DNA here is from genome assembly GCF_001445655.1 of Streptomyces roseifaciens. Classification (NCBI taxonomy): domain Bacteria; kingdom Bacillati; phylum Actinomycetota; class Actinomycetes; order Kitasatosporales; family Streptomycetaceae; genus Streptomyces; species Streptomyces roseifaciens. The sequence goes on along the minus strand of NZ_LNBE01000004.1, from coordinate 1,584,277 downwards.
CCGGCGGTCGTACCATCCCTCGAAGGAGGGGTCGCTGCGCAGGGCCGTTGACTATCTGGCGACCTCACCCGCGGCACGGACCGCGGCGGGCGCGATAGGCCGCGCGGCCCTCTCGTAAGGAGCGACCCAATTGTCCGAGCACCCCGGGCGACCCGAGCAGCCCCACGAATACCGCATCGAGGACCTCGCCCACCGCAGCGGCGCCACGGTCCGCACGATCCGGGCCTACCAGGACCGCGGGCTGCTTCCCAAGCCGGAGCGGCGCGGGCGCGCCAACGTCTACCGGGACGCGCACCTGGCGCGGCTGCACCAGGTCGCGGGGCTCCTCGACCGGGGCTACACCCTGGCCAGCATCAAGGAGCTGCTGGACGCCTGGGACACCGGCCGCGGCCTGGGCGGGGTCCTCGGACTGGTCGCCGAGGTGGACGGGCCGTGGACGGACGAGGAGACGGGCCGGATCACCCGCGCGGAGCTCGACGCCCGCTTCGGCGGCATCCCCGACGACGACGCCGTGGAGGATGCGGTGCAGCTCGGCGTCCTCGTGCGCGTACCGGGCCCGCCCGAGGAGTTCCTCGTCCCGAGCCCGCAGGAGCTGGCCGTCGCCGCGGAGCTCCATGCCGCGGGGGTGCCCCTGGCCGCCATCACCGGCCACCTGCGCGAACTGCGCACGAGGGTCGAGCACATAGCGGGCCGGTTCCTGGACTTCACCACCGAATACGTCTTCCGGCAGTACCTGGACCACTCGCCCACCGACGAGGAGGCTGCCGAGGCCGCCGCACTGGTGCGCCGCCTGCGCCCCCTGGCCCAGCAGACGGTCGACGCCGAACTCGCCCGCGCCATGCGCGCCATGGCCACGCGCTATCTCCGCGACCATCTGGACGGCGAGACCGCCGTGGGCACGACTCCCGGAGGCGGCGACACGGCCGGCCCCGCCGGAGGCCCTGCGGGCAGCCCGGCGGATCCGGTCGGTGGCACCGCGGGGGCCGTTGCAGCGGCTGCAGCCGCTGTCGGCTCGCCGGGGTCCGCCCAGGGAGCCGTCCGGCTCCCCGAGGGGACCGTCCAGGCTGTGGCGGCTCTCGTCGGGCCGGGGAACGTCGCCGCCTTCATCGCCGCTGCCGCGGAGCGCGAGGTCCGCGCCCGCACCATGGACGCGCTGGTCACCCGCCCGGAGACCGAATAGCCGTCGGCGATCGGGCCGGGGACCGCCCGGTGACCGGGAGGTCGTGGGAGGTGAGCTCCCCCGTCACGGGGGCGAATTATCGGCGCGGCGGACGGGCGCGGTCGTCGTCATGGCACGGATCTCCTCTGCGATGAAGGGGTTTACCGGGCTGCCGGGGCGTAGCGGGCGCGGACGCGCTCGGGATAGCGGGCGGTGAAGACGGCGGGCAGGGCGAAGCCCGCGACCTGGACCGGGACGGACACCGCGCTGCCGAGGCCGGCGGCGCTCACGGCGGCCAGCGCGACGGCCGTCACGGTGAAGGCGAGGGCCCAGGCGGAGGTGATCACGGCATTGATGCGGAGGAAGACCGGGGTGTCCCACACCTCGGGCGGCGCCTGCGTCTTGGCGATGCCCGTCGTGAACGGACGGCCGACTGCCAGCGTGGCCCAGGCGGTGAGCGCGAGCCACCCCAGGGACAGGGCACCGCCGAAGTGCCGCAGCCCGCTGTGCGGGAGGGCGAAGGCCAGGGCGGTGAGCGCGACGAAGAAGCAGACCGTGCTGATCTCCAGGATCAGCGAATCCCCCGCGGTGCCGGCCTTGCGCTCCTTGACCAGCAGGCCCGCCCCGGCGACAAGCCCGGCCACCGCGCCCCACTGCCAGCCGGCGGCGGAGACGACCGCGAAGGCGATCCAGGGAATGAAGCCGCGCACATAGTTCATCGAATTCTCCTCGGGGGGCCCGCCGGCCTTCCCCGCCGACATTCCAATTCTGACATGTCAAAAGTAGAACCTCCTCACTCGACATGTCAAGAGTGGAATGTAGAGTGAGGAGCATGAGCCTGAGACACGCGATGCTGGGCCTGCTGGCCGACCAGCCCGCCAGCGGGTACGACCTGATGAAGCGGTTCGAGACCTCGCTGAGCAATGCCTGGCCCGCGACCCAGAGCCAGGTCTACGGCGAGCTGGGCAAGCTCACGAAGGCCGGCCTGCTGGAGGTCGCGGCGGAGGGCCCGCGCGGCCGCAAGGAGTACGCGATCACGGACGAGGGCCGCGCCGAGCTGCACCACTGGCTCACCGAGACCCCGCCCGGCACCGTCCGCCGCAGCGACGCCCTCCTGCGGGTCTTCTTCCTCAACCACCTCACGCCCGTGGAAGCCACCGCCTATCTCATGGGCGAGGCCGAGCGCGCCGCGGGCCACCACAAGGCGCTGGAGGAAGTCGAGCGCAACGTCGACTGGGGCGACGACGCGCTGTCCGTGAACGGCCGGCTGGCCCTCGAGTACGGTCTGCGCTTCACCGCCATGCGCGAGGGATGGGCCCGCTGGGCCGCCGAGGAGATCAAGAAGGCCCGGGAGCGGTGATGGACGCCCAGCGCGCGACGCGCATCTCGAAGTACCTGGCCAAGCACCTGCGGCACGAGCCGGACCGGATCGGCATCACCCTGGACGCCCAGGGTTGGACGCCCGTGGACGCCCTGCTGGAGGCGAGCGCGGCGCACGGTTTCCCCTTCAGCCGGGCCGAGTTGGAAGAGGTCGTCGCCGCCAGCGACAAGCAGCGCTACGCGCTCGACGGCGACCGCATCCGGGCCAACCAGGGCCACTCCGTGCCCGTCGAACTCGGCCTGCCGGTCACCGAACCACCGGCCGTGCTCTTCCACGGCACGGTGTCGCGCTCGGTCGCCGCGATCCGGGCCGAGGGCCTGCTCCCCATGGCCCGGCACGCCGTCCATCTGTCCCCCGACCGCGAGACCGCGACGCGCGTGGGCGCCCGGCGCGGCAAGGCGGTCGTGCTGACCGTGGACGCCCGGGGGATGCACCGCGCGGGGCACGTCTTCCGCGTCAGCGAGAACGGCGTGTGGCTGGTCGAGCGCGTACCGGCCGAGTTTCTGCGCTTCCCCGGCTGAACCCGCGCCCCGGATCAGTGCTCCCGGATCGGTGCTCCGGGGGCACTCGTCCCGGACCACCCGGTCCCGACCACCCGTCCCGGACCGCTCGCCCCGGGCCACCCGTGGGCGGCACCGTCCTGTTCACAGGCCGGGCGCGCCCCACACGGGGAACCAGCGGGCCAGGTCCTCCTCGACCCGCAGGTCGTCCGCCAGCAGCGCCCGCACCTGCAGTTCCAGGCCGTTGTCCCGCCTATCCCGCTTGTCCTGCGCCCCCGCCACCGGCGCGAAGGGGTAGAACGTCCCGCGCTTGTAGAGGTAGACCAGGGCCAGCGAGCGCCCGCCGGCGTCGCGGAAGCCCATCAGCGAGCAGAGCAGCTGCGGCCCGAACCCGCCCTCCTGGAGCAGCGTGTTCACCGCATGCAGGTCGTTGACCAGAGCGGCCGTGTCCTCAGGAGGCTGCCGTGCGAGCAGCCAGGTGTAGCCGTACGCGTCCTGGCTGAACTCCACGGGCACCCCGCCGCGCTCCGTATCGGCGTCCAGCAGGGCCCGTACGTCCTGCTGCAGCTGTACGAAGGCCCCGCCCTCCACGCTCGCGAAGCAGACCGAGCCCAGCCCGGTCGGGGTGAACCCCGCGCCCGCCTGGAGGGTGACCGCGGCGGAGGGCAGGGCGAAGAGTTGGTCGAGGTCGGGGCGGACCGGCTTGCTGCGGCCGAGGATGGCGTCCAGGAAGCCCACGGGCGCACGCTCCTTCCGGGCGGGGACGGCGGTCGGGCTGTCAGGCGCGGCCGAGCTGGGCCGAGATCCGGCCGAGCTGCTCCAGCCGCTGCTCCAGCGTCGGGTGGGAGGAGAGCAGGCGGCCGAAGCTCTCCTTGGAGAAGGCGGGCGCGAAGTAGAAGGCGTTGAAGGGCTCGGCCTGCCGCAGGTCGCGGGTGGGTATCCGCGCCATCTCACCGGTGATCTTGGTCAGGGCGGCGGCCAGAGCGGAGGGCCGCCCGGTCAGCAGGGCGCCGGCGCGGTCGGCCGACAGCTCCCGGTAGCGCGACAGCATGCGGGTGAGCAGGAAGCTGATCGCGTAGACGACGGCGCTGATCAGCGGGATCAGCACGACCAGGACGGCCGTGTTGCTGTCGCGCCCGCCCACGCGGCGGAAGCCGCCCCACAGGCCGACGCGGGTGATGACCCCGGCCAGGACGCCCAGGAAGGAGGCGATCGTCATGACGGCGACGTCGCGGTGGGCCACGTGGGAGAGCTCGTGGGCGAGGACGCCCTCCAGTTCCTCCGGCTCCAGCCTGCGCAACAGCCCGGTGGTGGCGCAGACCAGCGAGTTCTTCCGGTTGCGCCCGGTGGCGAAGGCGTTGGGCACATCGCTGTCGGCGATCGCCACGCGCGGCTTCGGCATGTCCGCGAGCGCGCACAGGCGGTCGACGGCGCCGTGCAGCTCGGGCGCCTGCTCGGGGGTGACCTCGCGCGCGCCCATGCTGAAGGCGGCGATCCGGTCGCTGAACCAGAACTGCGCGACGAACAGGCCGCCCGCGAGGAGCAGGATGACCGGCCAGGCTCCGCGCAGGAGCGCCAGCAGCACGCCCACGAAGACCACGTAGAGCAGCCCGATGAAGAACATCGTGCTCACCATGCGCGCGGTGAGCCCCCGGTCGGGGGCGAACCGGGTGCTCGACGAGGAGGGTGAGGAGTGCGAGGAGTGCATGGGGAACCTCCCAGGCCGGCTCTCTGTGGAACGCGCCCCCGTAGGTGCCTATGCCCCGATTCTCCCTCTCCACCCTCCGTGCCGGAATCCCGGGGAACCGGGTCAGCGCGAGAGCTGTGCGAGCCCGTCCGTGGCGATCTTCTCGAAGACCGCGACGTCCGCCGCGAAGACCGAGTCCGCGATGGGCCAGTGCACCACGATCTCGTCGATGCCGAGCTCCGCGTGCGAGCCGGCGAAGTCGACGAAGGCGTCCACGGAGTCCAGCGGCCGGTCCGGGCTGAAGCCCGTCAGCATGGTCTTGCCGAGCTCCGAGACGTCCCGGCCCAGCTCGGCGCAGGCTGCGCCCAGCCGCTCGATCTGGCCCGCGACCGCCGCCCGGGACTGCTCGGGCGTGCCGGTCTCGAAGAGCTTCGGGTCGCCCGTGGTCACCCACGCCTGCCCGTGGCGGGCGGCGAGCCGCAGACCGCGCGGGCCCGTGGCCGCGACCGCGAACGGCAGCCGGGGGCGCTGGACGCAGCCGGGGATGTTGCGCACCTCGAAGGCGGAGTAGTGCTCGCCCTCGTGCGTGACGACGCCCTCCGTGAGCAGGCGGTCCAGCAGCGGCACGAACTCGCCGAAGCGGTCGGCCCGCTCCCGCGGCGTCCACGGCTCCTGGCCGTCCTTCAGCAGCGCCGTGGCGTCGAAGCCGGAGCCCCCGGCGCCTATGCCGAGCGTGATGCGGCCGCCCGAGATGTCGTCCAGGGAGATGAGCTCCTTGGCCAGCGTGACGGGGTGCCGGAAGTTCGGGGAGGTGACGAGCGTGCCCAGCCGTATCCGGGAGGTGGCGGCCGCGGCCGCGGTCAGCGTGGGGATCGCGCCGAACCACGGCCCGTCGCGGAAGGTCCGCCACGACAGGTGGTCGTAGGTGTAGGCGGCGTGGAAGCCCAGCTCCTCGGCACTCTGCCAGGCGGCCCGGCCGCCCTCGGACCAGCGGCGGTCGGGAAGGATCACGGTGCTCAGTCGCATGCCACCGAGCCTAAGCGGTGGAACCGGCATGCCCGGGGTGACGACGGGCACACCGGCTTGAAGGCATACGCGGCCTTACGTACACCTGTGCGCCGCATATGCCCGTGGCCCAGAATGGAACCCGTGACTTCAGCTACCGAGCAGCCCGAGACCCCCGCCGCACAACGGCCCGCCGCCATGCCCCGGCTGATCGCCACCGACCTGGACGGCACGCTCCTGCGGGACGACAAGACGGTCTCCGAGCGCACCGTGGCGGCGCTCGCCGCGGCAGAGGCGGCGGGCATCGAGGTCTTCTTCGTCACCGGCCGCCCGGCACGCTGGATGGACGTGGTCAGCGATCACGTGCAGGGTCACGGCCTGGCGATATGCGCCAACGGCGCCGCCGTCGTCGACCTGCGCGACGGCGCCCGCTTCGTCGAGGTCCGCCCGCTGGAGCGCGCCGACGCCCTCGCCGTCGTGCACGCCGTCCGCGCCGCGGCCCCGGGCTCCTCCTTCGCCGTCGAGCGCACCGCCGGCATCCACTACGAGCCCGAGTACCCGCCGTTCTTCCTCGACCCGGGCGCGGTCGTCGCCCCCGCGGAGAAGCTGCTGGCCGAGGACTGCGAATACACCGAGCCGATCCTCAAGCTGCTGGCCAGCCACCCCGACCTGGGCCCGGACGAATTCCTCACCATCGCCCGCGAGGCGGCCGGCGCGCACGGCTCCTTCACCCGGTCCAGCCCCACCGCCCTGCTGGAGATCAGCGGGCCGGGCGTCAGCAAGGCCAGCACCCTGGCCCGGTGCTGCGCGGAGCGCGGCATCTCCCCGGAGGAGGTCGTGGCGTTCGGCGACATGCCGAACGACCTGGAGATGCTCGACTGGGCCGGCACCGCGTACGCGATGGCCAACGCCCACCCCGAGGTGCTGGCGGTCACCACGCGCCACACCGTCGCCAACACCGAGGACGGCGTCGCGGCCGTCATCGAGCAGATCCTGCGCACCGGCACCGGCACCGGCGGGGACCCCGGCCGCCGGTCCGCCTAGCGGTCCGCACGCCTACGGCCGTACCGCCTACAGCCGTACGCCGCGGGCGTTCAGCCATGGCACCGGGTCGATCGCCGACCCGAACTCCGGCGAGGTGCGGATCTCGAAGTGCAGGTGCGGTCCGGTGGAGTTGCCGGTGGTCCCGGACAGTCCGATCCACTGTCCGGCGCGCACCTGCTGCCCTGGCGTCACGTACGTCGCCGCGAGGTGCGCGTACTGCGAGTACCAGCCGTCGTCGTGCTGCACGACGAGGCTGATGCCGAACGCCCCTCCGCACCCGGCCGCGACCACCGTCCCGGCGCCGATCGACCGCACCGGGGTGCCGGAGGGCACCGCGAAGTCCTGACCGCTGTGCGTGCTCGCCCAGTTGGCACCCACTCCCCCGAAGCCCGCGGTCAGCTGGTACGAGGCGACCGGCCGCGTCCAGCGCGCGGGCGTCTGTGCCGCGGCGTGGTCCGCACCCGTCCCCCCGCCGGCGGCGGCGCGCCGGAGCGGGACGCAGCGGCCGTTGTCGACCGCCGCCTGCGCCATGGTGTTGAGATCCCCCCGGGCCGCCACCAGACGCGCCTCCAGCGCGCGCACCTGCTCCCGCAGCCGCTCGCTCTCCTTCTCGAGCTCCGGCCCTGAGAGGGCGATCTCCTCGCCCTCGGCGACCAGCCTCCGGCTCTTGCGGTCGTCCTCGTCCAGCATCCGTGCGAGGCGCGCCCGGCGGCGGGCGTCGGGCACCTGCATGGCCATCAGCTCGAGGGGGTCCTCGGCGGCCGATTCGTCGGCGGGGACGGTGGTGAAGCCGCCGGTGCGGTACTGCGCGCGGGCGGCCGACCCCACGTCCTCGCGCAGCGTGTCGGCCACGACCCTCCGGCCCTGCAACAGACGGTCTATCTCACGCTCCCTCGCCCTCTTCTCCTTGGCCGCACGCTGCGTCTGCCCGTACTGCCTCCGGGTCTCTTCCGCCTCCTGGGTCAGCCGGAGCACCTCTGAGGTGACCCGGGTCGCACGGTCCGGCGCGCGGACCGTCTCGGGAGGGGCGGAGGGGAGTGACGGGAAGTTCAGCGCGCACACGGCGCACAGCACGCACATGACGGAGACGACCACGGCGCCGGCCTTCGGCAGCAGGCGCGGTCCGCGTATCGGGCGGTACAGGCGTCGCATGGACGCGATCTTGTCGCGTGTCCTGCCCGGGCGCGCCCGCTGAGGTCCGTTCGGAGGAAGGGCTACGGCCGGGCGGGCGATCCGTAGCGGGTCCGGGTGGGACCTCCGGCGCGCCTAGAGAGGCGCTTCCCACACCACCCTGGTGCCGCCCCCGTCCTCCCCGAGCCCGGGTCCGTACGAGCTGGAGCCGCCCAGCGACTCGGCACGCTTGGCGAGGTTCTTCAGGCCGCTGCGGCGGCCGCCCTGCGGAATGCCGACGCCGTCGTCCGCGACGGTCAGCCGCACCGCGGGCCTGCCGTCCGGGAGGAGGACCGTGGCGTCGACGACCACCTCCATGCGCGACGCCCGGGCATGCCGGAAGGCGTTCGAGAGCGCCTCGCGCAGCGCCGCGATGAGGTTCTTGCCGGTGAGCTCCCCGACCTTCGCGTCGACGGGGCCGACGAAGCTCGCGGAGGGCTGGAAGCCCAGCGGCACGGCGGCCGTGCCCAGCTCGCGCAGGACGCGCGTACGCAACCCTGCGGGCGCCTCGGCGGGCCCCTGCTGCAGCGCGAAGATGGCCGTACGGATCTCCTGGATGGTCACGTCCAGCTCGTCGACGGCCTGGCCGACCTTGAGCTTCACGTCGGGCACGACGGCGTTGCGCTGCGCGCTCTCCAGCATCAGCCCGGTGGCGAACAGCCGCTGGATGACCAGGTCGTGCAGGTCGCGGGCGATCCGGTCGCGGTCCTCGAAGACGGCCAGCCGCTCGCGGTCGCGCTGTGCCTCGGCCATGACGAGCGCGAGGGCGGCCTGTGCGGCGAACTGGGCGGCGAGCGTGCGCTCGGCGGGCGTGAACTTGCGGGCGCCGCGCGCCCGCGGCGTCGCGAGCGTCCCCAGCACCCGGTCGCCGCTCTTGAGCGGCAGCAGCATGCTGGGCCCGAAGCGCGGGGCCACCCCCGTGATCATGCGCGGGTCGGTGGCGGAGTCTTCGACGAAGACCGGCTCCCCGGCCAGCAGGTCCGCGACGACCGGGCTGTGCGCCGGCATCACCGTCCCCAGCAGACCGGCGGGGTCGTCGGCCGAGACGGCCACCATCTCCAGCCCGCCGTCGTCGTCCGGCAGCAGCACGATGCCGGCGGCGGAGTCCGCGAGGCGGCGCGCCTGTTCGGCGACGACGGACAGGGCGTCCTCGGCGTCACCGCGCGACAACAGGGCCGTCGTGACGGCCACGGAGCCGTCGATCCAGCGCATCCGCTGGCGCTCTTCTTCGTGCACGCGCGCGTTGCCGATCGCGATGCCGGCCTCCGTGGCGAGGATCTTCACCATGTTCAGGTCGGCCAGGCTGAACTCGCCGCCGCCGCGCTTCTCGGTGAGGTAGAGGTTGCCGAAGATCTCGGCCCCCACGCGGATGGGCACGCCCAGGAAGGTCCGCATCGGCGGGTGCCCCGGCGGGAACCCGGCCGAGCGCGGGTCGGAGGACAGGTCCGTGAGCATCACGGGCGCGGGCTGGTGGATGAGCGCGCCGAGCAGCCCGTGGTGGCCGTCGGGCAGCGCGCCGATGCGCTCGTGCTGCTCCTTGGTCACCCCGTACGTGATGAAGTCGGCCAGCCCCTCGCCGGTGGAGTCGATGATGCCGATGGCGGCGTAGCGGGCGTCGGCGAGCTCGGCGGCGGTCCGGGCGATGCGGTCGAGGGTGGTGTGCAGCTCCAGGCCGGTGCCGACGGAGCGCATCGCCTCCAGCAGCTGCGGCACGCGCGCGGTGAGCTCCGTGGACATGCCCTGGAGGCTCCGGGTGGCCTCCGTGGCGATGGCCAAGGGGTCCATCGGGCCCGGCCCTCTCCTGGGCGCCCCGGCGCCCCCGGGGCCGGCGGTCCTCCGCGGGCCGGAGTCGTCTGCCGTGGCTTCCATACCCAAGAGCCTAGTAAGCACCATTTGTCAGGGAAAGGGCTTCAAGGCCGGTGTCCGTCGCCTCTTCGCGCTCCAGCATCCGCCGGAAGGGCCCGTCGGCGGCCGCCAGCGCCTCGTACGAGCCCCTCTGCACCGTCCGGCCCCGCTCCAGCACGATCACCTCGTCGACCGCTTCCAGGCCCGTCAGCCGGTGCGTGATCAGCACGGTCGTACGGCCCTCCGTGGCCGCCAGCAGGTCGGCGGTCAGGGCGTCCGCGGTCGGCAGGTCGAGGTGCTCGGCGGGCTCGTCCAGCACCAGCACGGGGAAGTCGGCGAGCAGCGCACGGGCGAGCGCGAGCCGCTGCCGCTGACCGCCGGACAGCCGCGCCCCGTGCTCCCCGACCAGGGTGTCGAGCCCCTGCGGGAGCCCGTCGACCCACTCCAGCAGCCGCGCCGACCGCAGGGCCTCGCGCAGGGCGGCCTCACTCGCGTCCGGCCGGGCAAGCCGCAGGTTCTCGCGCAGCGAGCTGTCGAAGATGTGCGCGTCCTGCGCGCACAGCCCGACCAGCCCGCGCACCGCGTCGCCCGCCATCGGCACGGTGTTCCGCCCGGCGAGGGTGTACGTGCCGGACTCCGCGTCGAGGAAGCGCAGCAGCACCTGGGCGAGCGTCGTCTTGCCCGCGCCGGACCGGCCCACCACGGCCACCCTGCGGCCCGCCGCCAGCTCCAGCCCGAACCCCTCCAGGGCGGGGACGGGCTGCCCGGGGTAGCGCGCCGTCAGGTCCGTCAGCCGCAGCGGGAAGGGCGTTCCGGGCGCACCGGCCGTCCCTTCCTGTACGGGCAGGGGGGCGTCCAGCACCTCGTACACGCGCTCCGCGGACTTCCGTACGCGCTGCCGGTACTGCACCGCCAGCGGCAGCCCCGACACGGCTTCGAACGCCGCCAGGGGCGTCAGCACGACGACCGCCAGCCACAGTCCGTCCAGCCGGCCGTCGTGTACGGCCGTCACTCCCGTCCAGGCGGCAGCGGCCACCGTCAGGCCGCACGCGAGGGCGGACAGGCCGGATCCGAGTGCCGTGGCCGCGGCGGCGCGCCGGGCGATCCGCGTGAGCCTGCCGTCCGCCGCACGCAGCCCGGTCAGCCGCGCCGGCAGGGCACCCGCCACGGTCAACTCGTCGGTACCGGCGAGAACGTCGACCACCTGGACCGACAACTCGCCCCGGGCGGGGGCGGACTGCCGTTCCGCCCGCCGGGCGACCGCACCGGACAGCACCGGCACCGCCACTCCGGCCACCAGCAGCCCGGCGGCGAGCACCAGGCCGGCCTCCGGGAGCAGCCACGCGGTGAAGCCGACGGCAGCGCCGCCGACGAGGACGGCCGAGCCGAGCGGAAGCAGCCAGCGCAGGAAGTAGTCCTGCAGCGCGTCCACGTCCGCCACCAGCCGGGACAGCAGGTCGCCCCGGTGGGTGTCGCGCAGCCCGGCGGGCGCCAGGCGCTCCAGCCGCCGGTACACGCCAGCCCGCAGGCCCGCGAGCGTCCGCAGGGCGGCGTCGTGGGAGACCAGGCGCTCGGCGTAGCGGAAGACGGCGCGCCCGATGCCGAACGCGCGGGTCGCGGTGACGGCGACCATCAGATAGAGCACGGGCGGCTGTTGCGAAGCCCGCGAGATCAGCCAGCCGGACACGGCCATCAGCCCGACGGCACTGCCGAGGGCCAGGGCGCCCAGCAGCAGCGCCAGGGCGAAGCGGCCGCGCAGGGGGCGGGCCGCGGCCCGCACGCGCCCAAGGACGCCGGGGCCACCGGGTACCTCAGACGCATCAGAGGCATCAGAAGAAGCAGATGAACTAGAGACACCAGAGGCACCAGGGACACCAGGGGCACCAGAAGGCAGGGCTTCACCGGCGGCCACGGCCGCCGGGCGGCGCAGTTCCGCTTCCGCCCCTGTCCCGGCTTCCGCCTCCACCCCGGCACCCCGCTGGGCCGGCATCGCATCGGCCCCGGAAACCGGTCCGGCGAGCCGCACCGTCCGGTCGGCCACGGCCAGCAGCGCGGGCCGGTGGACCACCATGATCACGGTGCGTCCCGCGGCCAGCCGGCGGATCGCCCCGACGACCGACGCCTCGGTCTCGCCGTCCAGGTTCGCCGTCGGCTCGTCCAGGAGCAGAAGCGGCCGGTCTGCGAGGAACGCCCGTGCCAGCGCGAGGCGTTGGCGCTGCCCTGCGGAGAGCCCGGCTCCGTTCTCGCCGAGGCGAGTGTCAGTGCCGTGGGGCAGCATGGAGACGAAGTCGAGCGCACCGGCCGCGCGCAGTGCTTCCTGCACCTGCGCGTCCGTGGCGCCGGGCCGTGCCAGTCGTACGTTCTCTGCGACTGTCCCGGCGAAGAGACGGGGTCGTTGCGGGACCCAGGCCACCTGGTCCCGCCAGCTTTCGGGGGAGAGCGATGCCAGGTCCGTACCGTCCACGAGCACTCGGCCCGCGTCCGGGCGGGCGAAGCCGAGGAGCACGTTCAGCAGGGTCGTCTTGCCGCAGCCGCTCGGCCCCACGAGCGCGACCGTCTCCCCGGGCCGAACCTCGAACGAGGTCTCGGGCAGGGAGGGTTCGGCCCGCCCCGCGTGCCGAACCACCAGCCGGTCGACGGTCAGGGCCGCCTGCCGCGCGTCGGGGGCGGGCGCGGTCCCGGCCGGTGCGGGCTCGGTCTCCAGGACGGCGAAGACCTCGTCGGCGGCCGCCAGCCCCTCGGCCGCGGCGTGGTACTGCGCACCCACCTGCCGCAGCGGCAGATAGGCCTCGGGCGCGAGCACCAGGATCATCAGCCCGGTGTACAGGTCCAGTTCGCCGTGGACGAGCCGCATGCCGATGCCGACGGCGACCAGCGCGACCGACACGGTTGCGAGCAATTCGAGGGCGAAGGAGGAGAGGAAGGCGAGGCGCAGGGTCCGCAGGGTGGCCCGCCGGTAGTCGGCGGTGATCGCGCGGATCGACTCGGCCTGGGCCTTGGCCCGCCCGAAGACCTTGAGCGTGGGCAGCCCCGCGACGACGTCGAGGAAGTGCCCGGAAAGCCGTGCCAGCAGCCGCCATTGGCGGTCCATCCGCGACTGGGTGGCCCAGCCGATGAGCACCATGAAGAGGGGGATGAGCGGCAGCGTGAGGACGATGATCAGCGCGGAGATCCAGTCCGCGGAGACGATACGGGCGAGGACGGCGACGGGGACGACGACCGCGAGGCCGAGCTGGGGCAGGTAGCGGGCGAAGTAGTCGTCCAGCGCGTCGACGCCCCGCGTGGCGAGGGTGGTCAACTCGCCCGTCCTGCGCGCGTCCAGCCAACCGGGGCCGAGCCGGGTGGCGTGCGTCAGCAGGCGGTCCCGCAGCTCGGACTTGACCGCCGCGCTCGCGCGGTGAGCCGCGAGTTCGGTGAGCCAGGAGACGGCGGCGCGGCCGGCGGCGACGGTCGCCAGCAGCGCCAGGGACGTGCCCAGCCCGCCCGCCGTCCGCCCGTGCTGGAAGGCGCCGGTGACGATCTCCGCGATGAGCATCGCCTGGGCGATGACGAGACCGGCGCCCGCCAGCCCCAGCACGACGGAGGCGGCGAGGAAGAAGCGGGTCGCGGTGGCGTACCGGAGCAGCCGGGGGTCGACGGGCTTCATGGCGGTCCGTCCTATCCGTCCTGAGGGGCCGGTGACTTGAGGGGCGGGTGGCTTGAGGGGCGGGTGTCCCTCAAGCCACCGGCGGCCCGAAGGGCCTAGTGGGCAGCGGGGGCCGGGATGTGCTGGGTGCCGATCCGCTTGCGGAAGACCCAGTACGTCCACGCCTGGTAGGCGATGATCAGCGGCGTCATGGGCACGGCCACCCACGTCATGATCTTCAGCGTGTACGGGCTGGAGGCGGAGTTCGCGGCGGTCAGGCTCCAGGCCGGGTTGGCCGAGGAGGGCATGACGTCGGGGAAGAGCGCGAGGAAGACCAGCGCGAACACCGCCGCGACCGCCACGCCCGAGCAGGCGAAGGCCCAGCCCTCGCGCCCGAAGTGGTTCACGACCAGCGCGGCGGCCAGGGCCACCACGGCGACGATCAGGGCAGGCAGGCTGCGTCCGTTGCCCGACTCGGCCTGCGTCCAGCCGAGGAAGGCCACGGCGAGCACACCCGAGGTCATCCCCAGCACGGTGGCACGGGAGCGGGCGCGGGAGCGGATGTCGCCCACCGTCTTCAGTGCCGCGAAGACCGCGCCGTGGAAGGTGAACAGCACGAGGGTCAGGAGGCCGCCCAGGAGCGCGTACGGGCCGAAGAGGTCGGCGAGGGTGCCGGTGAAGTTCTTGTCCGGCCCGATCGGGACCCCGCGCACGATGTTCGCGAAGACGACGCCCCACAGGAAGGCGGGCAGCAGCGAGCACCAGAAGATCGCGTGCTCCCAGTTGCGCTGCCAGCGCTCCCCGCTGCGCTTGTGGCGGTACTCGAAGGCGACGCCGCGCACGATCAGGCACACCAGGATCGCCAGGAGGGGCAGGTAGAAGCCGCTGAAGAGGGTCGCGTACCAGTCGGGGAAGGCCGCGAAGGTGGCACCGGCCGCAGTGATCAGCCAGACCTCGTTGCCGTCCCAGACGGGGCCGATCGTATTGATCAGCACCCGGCGCTCGGTGCGGTCCCGGGCCAGCAGCTTGGTCAGCACGCCTATGCCGAAGTCGAACCCTTCGAGGAAGAAGTAGCCCGTCCACAGGACGGCGATCAGCAGGAACCAGAAGTCGTGGAGGTGCATGGTCGGTTCTCCGTTCCGCCGTGCGAGCGGGTGAGCGCGTCAGTAGGCGAAGGTCAGCGGCTTGTCGGCGTCCTCGGGGCTCTCGCCCGCGCCGCCGGAGGGCAGCCGCAGCCGGGGGTCCTTCGCGGGCGGCTTCTCGTCGGTGTCCGGGCCGGCCTTGGCGTACTTCACGAGCAGCTTGACCTCGACGACGGCGAGCACCCCGTACAGCAGGGTGAAGACGCCCATGGAGGTGAGCACCTCGCCCTGGCTGACGCCGGGCGACACCGCGTCGGCGGTCTTCATCAGGCCGTAGACGCCCCAGGGCTGGCGGCCCATCTCGGTGAAGATCCAGCCGAAGGAGTTGGCGATCAGCGGGAAGCCCATGGTGAGGACGCCGATCCGCCAGGACCAGGCGGTGAAGAAGGGGTTCATCTCGCGGGTCCGGGTCAGCATCAGCCGCGGGACCTCGTTCTCGCCGGTGCGGAACTCGGGCGCGAGCCAGAACTTCTTGCGGGTGGTCCACAGGCCGATCAGCGCGGCGACGAAGGAGGTCATCCCGAAGCCGATCATGAGCCGGAAGCCCCAGAAGGTCATGAAGATGCTGGGGATGTAGTCCTCGGGATCGCCGCCGTAGAGCGCGGCCTCCCGGGCGGCGATGTCGTTGATGCCGGGGACGGCCTCGGTGAAGTTGTTGTGGGCGAGGAAGGAGAGCAGGCCCGGGATCTCTATCTCGACGCTGTTGTGGCCCTTGGAGACGTCGCCGACGGCGAAGACCGAGAACGGCGCCGGTGCCTTGGTCTCCCACAGCGCCTCGGCCGCGGCCATCTTCATCGGCTGCTGCTCGAACATCACCTTGCCGAGCTCGTCGCCGCTGATCGCGGTGCCCAGGCCGGCGATCACCGCCACCGTCAGGCCGACGCGCAGCGAGGCGCGCATCGCACCGACCTGGCTGCGCTGCTTCTCCCCGAGCTCCTCGCCGCGCAGCTGCTTGCGCTTGGCGCGCCACAGGTGGAAGGAGGCGATGCCGACGATGAAGGCGCCACCGGTCAGGAAGGCCGCGGTGAGGGTGTGGAAGACGACGACGAGCGTGGTGTTCTGGGTCAGCACGGCCCAGATGTCGGTCAGGTGCGCCTTGCCGGTCGCCTTGTCGACGGCGTAGCCGATGGGGTGCTGCATCCAGGAGTTCGCGGCGAGGATGAAGTACGAGGACAGCAGCGTGCCGACGGCGACGATCCAGATGCACGCACAGTGGATCTTCTTCGGCAGCTTGTCCCAGCCAAAGATCCACAGCCCGATGAAGGTCGACTCGAAGAAGAAGGCCAGCAGGGCCTCCATCGCGAGCGGGGCCCCGAAGACGTCACCGACGAAGCGGGAGTAGTCCGACCAGTTCATGCCGAACTGGAACTCCTGCACGATGCCGGTGACCACGCCCATCGCGATGTTGATGAGGAAGAGCTTTCCCCAGAACTTCGTGGCGTGGAAGTACTTCTCCTTGCCCGTACGGACCCAGGCGGTCTCCAGCCCGGCGGTGATCGCGGCAAGGCTGATCGTGAGCGGGACGAAGAGAAAGTGGTAGACGGTCGTGATGCCGAACTGCCAGCGGGCCAGTGTCTCAGGAGCCAAAGCCAGATTCACTCGGTCTCTCCTTGCCTCTCGCGTCGCCGGCGACACGGGTCGTCGGCGTTATGCACCTGTATGCCCCAGGTGAAGCGGGACAATAGGGCGCGCTTGTGAACGCGTTCACATTCACAAGCATTATGGCGCACCAGCTTTTCGGACAAGTGAGGGGGGTACCCCCTTCGGCCCTAGCGCCGGCCCGCCCACCCTCCGGACACGCGAACGCCGCGCACCCCGTAAGGGATGCGCGGCGTCGGAGACAGGCGGCGTCGGAGACGGACGGCGTCAGGGACGGAGGTCGCCGGAGACGACCGGGGCCGGAAGGCCCCTCCCCTCAGAGCTCCTTGCGGAACTCCTCCGCCACGCGCACGAAGATGTCGTTCGCCTCGGTCTCGCCGATGGTCACCCGCACGCCCTCGCCGGGGAACGGCCGCACGATCACACCGGCCCGCTCGCACGCCTCCGCGAAGTCGAGCGTCCGGTCACCGAGCCGCAGCCAGACGAAGTTCGCCTGCGTCCGCGCCACCGTCCAGCCCTGGCCGGCCAGGGCCTCGACGACCCGCGCCCGCTCGGCCACCAGCGCGTCCACCCGCTCGCGCAGGGCGTCCTCGCTGCGCAGCGAGGCGACGGCCGCCTCCTGGGCGATCTGGCTCACGCCGAACGGGACGGCCGTCTTGCGCAGCGCCGCCGCGACCGGTTCGTGGGCCACCGCGAAGCCCACCCGGAGGCCCGCCAGGCCGTAGGCCTTGGAGAACGTCCGCAGCACGCAGACGTTCGGCCGGTCCCGGTAGAGCTCCAGCCCGTTCGGGAACCCGGGGTCGCGGACGAACTCGATGTACGCCTCGTCGAGCACCACCAGGATGTCGGAGGGCACCCGGTCCAGGAAGGACTCCAGCTCGGCCCGGTGCACCACGGTGCCGGTGGGGTTGTTGGGGTTGCAGACGAAGATCAGCCGGGTCCGGTCGGTGATCGCCGCCAGCATCGCCTCCAGGTCGTGGACGTCGTCACCGGTCAGCGGGACCTGCACCGGCGTGGCGCCGGAGACCCGGGTGATGATCGGGTACGCCTCGAAGGACCGCCAGGCGTAGATCACCTCGTCGCCGGGTCCGGCCGTGGCCTGCACCAGCTGCTGGGCCACGCCCACCGAACCGGTGCCGGTGGCCAGGTGGGAGACCGGCACCGAGAAGCGCTCGGCCAGCTCGGCCATCAGGCCGGCGCAGGCCATGTCGGGGTAGCGATTGAAGGAGCCCGCCACGGCGACCGCCTGCTCCAGCACGCCCGGCAGCGGCGGATACGGGTTCTCGTTGGAGGACAGCTTGTACGCGACCGGGCCGTCGGCAGCGGCGGGCTTGCCCGGCTTGTAGGTCGGCACGCCGTCCAGCGCGGCGCGCAGCTTGGGGGTCTTCTCGGTCACCGCAGGTCCTCCTCAGACATCCCGTGCGCTCGCTGCCGCACGGGACGAGCCGCACACGAATAGCGGACATGAATACTGCACACCTTAAGAGGATTCACCGGGTCGGCGTCCAGAGCAGGGGGAGCGCTTCCGTAAATGGCGTGCGCCGGTGGCGGGCGCCGTGGCGCGCATCCCCCATGAAGGTGAGTTGAGACCTCTTCGAGACCTGGACCATTCACCAGGTGCGGATATGCCACAGGCCTCCGACACCCCGCCGCAACCCACAACTGGCTGCGTTTCCATGGTCATTGAAGGGAATTCCTCTTGCAGAAACGTGCCTGTCAACAGTCAAATATGCCGCCCTGCCAACGGACCACCCGAGCCCTACTATCGGCTCGCCATGACAGCAGCAGGGAAGCATCAGGTGAGCCGGGCGGAACCATCCCGCAGGGGCAGCCGGCATGGACGCGCGGGCATCCGCGACGTGGCCGCCGCCGCCGGGGTTTCGATCACGACCGTCTCCGACGCGCTCAACGGCAAGGGCCGGCTACCGGACGCGACCCGCCGCCATGTCCGCGAGGTCGCCGACCGGCTGGGCTATCGCCCGTCCGCCGCGGCCCGCACCCTCCGTACGGGCAAGTCCGGCCTCATCGGCCTGACGGTGACCACGTACGGGGATGAACCTTTCACCTTCACCGAATTCGCCTACTTCGCCGAGATGGCCCGGGCAGCCACCTCCGCCGCACTGGCCCGCGGCTACGCCCTGGTCATCCTCCCCGCCACCTCCCGTCACGACGTGTGGTCCAACGTGGCCCTCGACGGCACCATCGTGATCGACCCCTCCGACCACGACCCCGTGGTCTCCGACCTCGTCCGCCAGGGCATCCCCGTCGTCTCCGACGGGCGCCCCGCCGGCACCCTCCCCGTGACCGCGTGGGTGGACAACGACCACGAGGCCGCCGTCCTCGGCATCCTCGACCACCTCGCCGCCGCCGGAGCCCGCCGCATCGGCCTGCTGACGGGCACCAGCACCGACACGTACACCCGGCTCTCCACCCACGCCTACCTGCACTGGTGCGAGCGGGTCGGCCAGGACCCGGTCTACGAGAAGTACCCCGCCCACGACCCCTGCGCCGGCGCCGTCGCGGCCGACCGGCTGCTCGCCCGCCCGGACCGGCCCGACGCGGTGTACGGCCTGTTCGACCCCAACGGCACCGACCTGCTGGCCGCCGCCCGGCGCTACGGGCTGCGCGTCCCGGACGACCTGCTGCTCGTCTGCTGCAGCGAGTCCACGGTCTACGCCACCACCGAGCCGCCCATCACCACGCTCTCCCTCAAGCCGCGGCGCATCGGCACCGCGGTGGTCCAGCTCCTCATCGACGCCATCGAGGGCCTGGACAGCGGCCGGCCGGTCGAGCAGGTGATACCGACCGAGCTGATCGTCCGCACCTCCTCGCTGCGCCGTCCGCCCCGCACCACGGTCAGCGCACCGCGCAGCCCCGCCGGCTGATCCGGAAGCTCCACGTCCGCCACCCTGGAACCTCCGGTTCCGGCGGTGGCGGAGGCCGGACGGCGGCGGCCGGGCACCTCCGGCCGCCGCCGTCCGTCTCCCGGTCAACGCACCGTTCCTCGTCTCCACCGCCTTCACCGGGCCGCCGGGAGGGCGCTCGGGGGGCGCACGGGCCCTGGGCGAATGGCTCAATTGGGGAGAAAAACCCGTCGTGCGCACTCTCCTGCCCCGATTCGCGGCCCCTGGTGCGTCACAAGCCGCGACGGTCATTCCTATGATGGGCGCACGACACCACGGACCGCCGTCGACCAGGCAAGGTCCACAAGGTGCACGGCGGCGCGATGGTGGAGGGGTCGATGACTCAGGGGGCCGGTCAAGGACCCGCGGCACGGCACACGGCGGGCATCCCGCCCTTCCCCGGCTACGCCGCGCCTCCTGCGCCTCCCGTGGCGCCGGGCCCCATGGCGCCGTACGCACAGTCCGCGCCCCCCGTGCAGCCGCCCATGGACGCCCCCGACGGCTACACCCCGACCGCGCGGGACCTCCCGGTGATCGTCCGTGGTGCCCCCCAGAGGGCCCCTCAGGACGTCCCGACGGTCGAGCTGACCCCGCTCACCGACCCGCACCCCCCGGCCCCGCAGCGCCCCGGCCTGGGCCCGCTCTACGTCGTGGGCGACGTCCACGGCTATCTGGACGAGCTCTACGAGGCGCTGGCCGCGGAGGGCCTGATCGACGCGGCGGGCCACTGGGCCGCGGGCAACGCCCGGCTGTGGTTCCTCGGCGACTTCACCGACCGCGGCCCGGACGGCGTCGGTGTGATCGACCTCGTCATGCGGCTGTCGGCCGAGGCCGCGGCCGCGGGCGGCTACTGCAAGGCCCTCATGGGCAACCACGAGCTGCTGATCATCGGCGCGAAGCGGTTCGCCGACACGCCGGTCAACTCGGGCGCCGGCACGGCCTCCTTCCAGGCGGCCTGGCTGCTCAACGGCGGCCAGCGCAGCGACATGGAGCGCCTGGAGGACCACCACCTGCAGTGGATGTCCCGGCTCGACGCCATGGCGGAGGAGGACGGGCACCTGCTGGTGCACTCCGACACCACCGCCTACCTGGAGTTCGGCGACTCCATCGAGGACGTCAACGACGCGATCACCGAGGCCCTGCAGCGCAACGACCCGGACGAGGTCTGGGACCTCTTCCGGAAGTTCACCAAGCGCTTCGCCTTCCGCGACGAGGAGGCCGGCCCGATGGCCGTGCGCGAGCTGCTGAGCACCTACGGCGGTGGCCGGATCGTGCACGGTCACAGCCCCATCCCGTACCTCCTGGGGGAGGTCGGCACGGAGGAGCCGGACGCCGAGGACGACGGAGCGCCGCTGGTGGACGGCCCGCACCTGTACGCCGGCGGGCTCGCCCTCGCCATGGACGGCGGCGTCACGATGGCCGGAAAACTGCTGGTCGTGCAACTTCCTCTGGCTGACTGAGGGTTCAGCGGGCAGACGGACGGGCAGGTAGGGAGTTCCACCGCCGCGGGGGTAATTCGGGAAACACACTGTCACCTCGCGCCGGTACGGCTCTACCATCGGCTTATCCGTAGCAGGCTCTCCTCCGTTTCCGCCCACTGCCCGGTGTAAGCCGGCAACACGGCCCTACGGAGCATCGGGGGATGCACATGAACAGCGCTCCGCATCTGCTGGCCGAGGACCACCCGGAATTCGAGCGGGTTCTCGACCAGGCGCTGCGTACCGCGAACCATGACCCGGAACTTGCCGCCGCGATAGGACAGCGGCTCAATACAGAACAGCTGCGCGAGATGGCACTCGACGCCATGCCCGCCATCTCGGCTTCCGCAACGGTCGAATACCAGAACTACGTAAGGGCGCGCGATGCACTGCGCGCGCTCTCCGCGACGGCACGCCCCCAAACCGTAGGCGCCGGGGGCGCATCCGATTCCGAAAGCGCTCCCTCCGGTGCGGCCGCCCCCGCTGCCGCGGACGGAGAGCCGGAGGAGTCCTCGGGTGCGGGTGCCGGAGCGGTGCTCGCCGTCCTGGCCCCGGTCCTCGCCGGCATCGCCGCCCTGATCTTCCTGGCCATCGGCTACGCCCTGCGGACCGTCGGCTCCAACACGGCCGTCGCGGACCCGATGGTCAACGTCGGCTGGTGGTTCGCCGGCCTCACGGCCGCCGGTGTGTTCATCGCCATGGTCGGCATCCTGCTCACGGCCCTGCGCAACGGCTCCGCCGATGGGGGCGATGCGCGAGGGGTGCGCATGAAGGAGGACGCCGACCGGGCCAGAGAGGCCTGGCGGCAGGCCCTGATCCACCGCGGACTGCTGCCCTTCGTCCGCGAGGCCCTGGCCAACGCCCCCGCCGGTCCCGCCGGGGGCGCCGGGCGATCGGCCCCGGTCGTCCCCAGGCGTCGCGAGGGCCACGGCCGCACGCCCCAGCTGGGGTACTCCCGGCCCGGCTTCACCAGCCCGGACAGCGACTCCGGCTCCGGCACCCGCGCCGGTTACACCAGCCCGGACTTCACCAGCCCCGACTACGGCGGCCCGGACCACCGCCCGGAGTGACTCCGGGCGGCCCTCCGGGCGCCGGCGGCCGGGGCCGGGAAACGGCCCGCCGCCGGATCCGGTGCACTTCCGGATCCGGGCCCGCCGCCTGCCCAGGCCGCCGCCCGTCCGGTCCGCCGCCTGCCCGGCCCGCTGGCTGCCCGGCCCGCTGCCTGCCCGGTCAGTCCGCGATCGGCAGATAGACGCGGTTGCCCGCTGCCGCGAACTCCTTCGACTTCTCCGCCATCCCGGCCTCGGGGTCGACGGCGAGATCGCCACCGTGCTCGCGCCGGATGTCCTGCGAGATCTTCATGGAGCAGAACTTCGGCCCGCACATCGAACAGAAATGCGCGGTCTTCGCCGGCTCGGCGGGCAGCGTCTCGTCGTGGAAGGCCCGTGCCGTCTCCGGGTCGAGGGCCAGGTTGAACTGGTCCTCCCAGCGGAATTCGAACCGGGCGTCCGAGAGCGCGTCGTCCCACTCCTGCGCCCCCGGGTGCCCCTTGGCGAGGTCAGCGGCATGGGCGGCGATCTTGTAGGTGATCACACCGGTCTTGACGTCGTCGCGGTCCGGCAGGCCCAGGTGCTCCTTCGGCGTGACGTAGCAGAGCATCGCCGTGCCCCACCACGCGATCATCGCGGCGCCGATGCCGGAGGTGATGTGGTCGTACGCGGGTGCGACGTCCGTCGTCAGCGGGCCGAGCGTGTAGAACGGGGCCTCCTCGCAGATCTCCTGCTGGAGGTCGATGTTCTCCTTGATCTTGTGCATCGGGACGTGGCCCGGGCCCTCGATCATCGTCTGGACGTTGTGGCGCTTGGCGATGGTGTTGAGCTCGCCGAGGGTCTTCAGCTCGGCGAACTGCGCCTCGTCGTTGGCGTCCGCGATGGAGCCGGGGCGCAGGCCGTCGCCGAGCGAGTACGTCACGTCGTAGGCCGCGAGGATCTCGCAGAGCTCCTCG
This sequence comes from Streptomyces roseifaciens, assembly GCF_001445655.1. Lineage (NCBI taxonomy): Bacteria > Bacillati > Actinomycetota > Actinomycetes > Kitasatosporales > Streptomycetaceae > Streptomyces > Streptomyces roseifaciens. The sequence goes on along the minus strand of NZ_LNBE01000004.1, from coordinate 1,561,734 downwards.
AAGTTCTCGTAGAGGAACGACTCCTTGTGGTGCGCCAGGCACCACGCGGCCATGATCGAACCACCGCGCGAGACGATGCCGGTCTTGCGGCGGGCGGTCAGCGGGACGTAGCGCAGCAGCACGCCCGCGTGCACGGTCATGTAGTCGACGCCCTGTTCGGCCTGCTCGATGACCGTGTCCTTGTAGATCTCCCAGGTGAGCTCCTCGGCCTTGCCGTCGACCTTCTCCAGGGCCTGGTAGAGCGGCACGGTGCCGATGGGCACCGGGGAGTTGCGCAGCACCCACTCGCGCGTGGTGTGGATGTTGCGGCCGGTGGAGAGGTCCATGACGGTGTCGGCGCCCCAGCGGGTGGCCCACGTCATCTTCTCGACCTCCTCCTCGATGGAGGAGGTGACCGCGGAGTTGCCGATGTTGGCGTTGACCTTCACCAGGAACTTCTTGCCGATGATCATCGGCTCGATCTCCGGGTGGTTCACATTGGCCGGGAGGACCGCCCGGCCCGCCGCGATCTCCTCGCGGACGATCTCGGGAGAAACGTTCTCCCGGAGGGCCACGTACTCCATCTCCTCGGTGATCTCACCGCGGCGGGCGTACGCGAGCTGGGTGACGGCCTGTCCGCCGCGGCCCCGGCGGGGCTGGCGCGGGCGGCCCGGGAAGACCGCGTCGAGGTTCTTCAGCCCCCCGCGCGGCGAGGTGTGCTTGATGCCGTCGTCCTCCGGGCGCATCGGGCGCCCGGCGTACTCCTCGGTGTCACCACGGCCGATGATCCAGTTCTCCCGGAGCGGCTGGAGGCCGCGCCGGACGTCCGTCTCGATGGCCGGGTCGGTGTACGGGCCGGAGGTGTCGTACAGCTGGACGTCCTGCCCGTTGGTGAGGTGGACCCGCCGAACCGGCACCCGAAGGTCCGGACGCGAGCCGGTCACGTAGTCCTTGTGCCAGCCGATCTCCCGGCCGGTTTCGGACGTGCGTGCATCCTGCGAGGTCATGAGACCAGAACTCCCTACGCCGGCATTACCCGGTAACAGGTTCGGCGGTCGACGCAGCGGTCTTCCGTACGAATCTCCGTACGGAGGTCAGCGCCCTCTCAGCCCGGTGCTCCGAGCTCCCGCGATTGCAAAGGTGCCACCACGCTAGCGCCTCTCCTGTCCGAAGGACCAGGGGGGCTTGCGATGATGCGGTCGTGACCCCCACGGACCATGATTTCCCAGACCACCCCCACAGCCCCGGGCCTTCCCACGCCCGGATCCACCCCCAAGGCCGAGCCGAAGACCGTACCCAGGAGCAGGACCCGGCCCAGGCCCAGGGCCACGCACACGCCCACGGGCACGGCCACGGGCATGGGCACAGCCACTCCCACGGCCCCGCCTCCCCCGTCTCCGCGCACCTGCGCAAGGTGATCGCCGCGGTCCTCATCCCCTTCGCGGCCGCCGTGCTCACCGGCCTGGTCGTGCTGTGGCCCGGCGGCGCGCCCCCGCACGAGCACTCCGGGCTCGGCCTCGACCAGAAGACGGAGTCGGGCCGCGTGGTCAAGGTCGAGGAGGTCGACTGCACGAAGGGCGGCACCCAGCCGCAGCAGCAGCCGCCGCCCGGCCAGCAGGGCGGTCCGGGCGGCCCCGGCGGGCCCGCCAAGCCGAAGGGCCCCTGCGAGAAGTCGGACATCGAGGTGACCTCGGGCCCGGACAAGGGCCGGACGTTCACCGAGCTCGTCCAGCCGAGCGCCTCACGCCGCTACACGGTCGGCCAGAAGGTCGTCCTCGCGTACGCCCCCAAGGCGCCGAAGAACCTGCAGTACTCGGTCAGCGACGTGGACCGGACCATGCCCATGGCGATACTGGCGGCGGTGTTCGCGCTGGCCGTCGTGCTCGTCGGCCGGCTGCGCGGGGTCTTCGCGCTGATCGCGCTGGTGATCAGCTTCGGGGTGCTGACGCTGTTCATCCTCCCCGCGATCCTCCAGGGCTCCGATCCGCTGGTGGTGGCCGTCATGGGCGGCAGCGCGATCATGCTGATCGCGCTCTACATGTCCCACGGCCTGACCGCCCGCACGTCCGTGGCGGTCATCGGAACGCTCACCTCTCTGCTGCTGATCGGCCTGCTGGGCACGATCTTCACCAGCTGGGCCCATCTGACGGGCAACACCGACGACCAGACCGGGCTCGTGCACAGCCTCTACCCGGAGATCGAGATCCGCGGCCTGCTGCTCGCGGGCATCATCATCGGCTCACTCGGCGTGCTCGACGACGTCACGGTGACGCAGACGTCGGCGGTGTGGGAGCTGAAGGACGCCGACCCGACCGCGAGTTGGCGGAAGCTCTACGGGGCGGCGATGCGCATCGGCCGGGATCACATCGCGTCGGTCGTGAACACCCTGGTGCTGGCCTACGCGGGTGCCTCGCTGCCGTTGCTGCTGCTGTTCTCCATCGCCGACAGCGGCGTCGGAACGGTCGCGACCAGCGAAATCGTGGCCGAGGAGATCGTACGGACGCTCGTCGGCAGCATCGGGTTGGTGGCGTCCGTGCCCGTGACGACCGCGCTGGCGGCCCTCGTTGTCAGTGCCGACCGGCACAATGCGGGTAAGGGTCCGGGTGCCGGGCCGGGGGTCGGTTCGCGGGCCGGGGGGCGCGCCAGGTCGAAGGGTGGCCGTCGCCGCCGGGCCAAGTGAGCGCACGAGGGGGGAGCTGCCGGTGGTCGGGGAGCAGGGCAGGGTGACGGGCACGGTCGGCCCGGGTCTGGTCGGCGAGGTGATGGTCCGGGTCCGGGGCGGAGCCGAGGCCTTCCTGGCCTATGCGGTGGAGCCGGGCGAGCGGATCGAGCGCGGCGCGCTGGTGGTGGTCATGGAGTACCAGCCGCCGCGCACGGTGTACGTGACGGCCGCCTATGCGTGATCCGGCCGCTTACGGGTGATACGGGCGGGGCAGAAGGGATTCGAGGGCCCCGTCGTGGGGTCCTGAAGGGGGGCTGCACGCATGCTCATCGGCATCGTGGCGGGGATCGTCGTCGTCGCCGTGGCCGTCGTGGTCGGGCTGTTCAAACTGATGTGGCGGGTGGCCGAGCCCAATGAGGCGCTCGTCATCTCCGGTTCCAAGCACCGGACCGAGGGCCTGGAGGAGGGGATGGGGTTCCGGATCGTCACGGGGCGGGGGACCCTCGTGCTGCCCGGGGTCCAGGTGGTCCGGAAGCTGTCGCTCGACCTCAATGAGGCCGATCTCCATGTGGATTGTGTGACCAAGCAGGGCATCCCGCTCAAGGTCCACGGCGTGGTCATATTCAAGGTCGGGGACGACTTCGTGTCGATCGCCAACGCCGCGCGCCGCTTCCTGGACCAGCAGAAGTTCATGGGCGACCGGGTGCACAACGTCTTCGCGGGCCATCTGCGCTCGATCGTCGGCGGGCTCACCGTGGAGGACATGATCCGTGACCGCGAGCGGCTGACGGGGGAGACCCGGGCCGCCTCGGGCACCGAGATGGAGAAGCTCGGTCTGATCATCGACTCGCTGCAGATCCACGAGATCCAGGACCCGACGGGCTACATCAAGAACCTGTCCGCGCCGCACGCGGCAGCGGTGCAGCGGGACGCCCGGATCGCGCAGGCCGAGGCCGACCGGCTGGCGACCGAGGCGGAGCAGCAGGCCGCGGCGCGGATGTCGCAGGCGCAGCGCGACTCCGAGATCCTGCAGGCCGGCTATCAGGCGGAGCGGGACAGCGCGGCGGCGAAGGCGCGGCAGGCCGGTCCGCTGGCGGAGGCGGCGGCCCAGCAGGAGGTCGTGGTCCAGGAGACGCGGGTGGCGGAGCTGGCGGCGCACCGGCGGGAGCAGCAGCTCCAGGCGGACGTGCGCAAGCCTGCGGACGCGGCGGCCTACGAGAAGCGCACCCTGGCCGAGGCGGAGCGCGATGCCCGTATCTCCGCGGCCCAGGCGAGGGCCCGGGAGACGGAGCTGGCGGCGGCCGCCGAGGCGACGCGGGTGAAGGCGGCCGCCGGCGCCGAGGCGGAGGCCACCAAGGCGCGCGGCGCCGCGGCGGCCGAGGCGACCCGGGCGACCGGTGAGGCGGAGGCGGCGGCCTCGCGGGCGAAGGGACTGGCGACGGCCGAGGCCGCCAAGGCGCGGGGTCTGGCGGAGGCGGAGGCGATCAAGGCACGGGCGGCTGCCCTGGCGGAGAACCAGGAGGCGGTGGTCGCGCAACAACTGGCCGAAAAGTGGCCCGAGATCGTACGTGCTGGGGCTGAAGCCTTCGGAAACGTTGACCACATGGTGCTGCTCAACGGGGCGGACGGGATGTCCGAGATGTTTGCGAAGGCGCTGACGATGGGGGGTACGGGTCTGGGCCTGGCACGGCAGCTGCTCTCCGCCATGGGCACGGCGGGCGCGGCGGACGGGCCGGGCGGGAACGGGGCCGGTTCCCCGGGCGCTGCGGGGCCCGGCGGGACGCCGGACTCCGGAGAGAACGCCGGCTCAGGGGCGCTGGGGGCCGGGACGGCGCCAAAGGGCGCGCCCCCGCGCACTGAGCGGGTGCCGGTCCGGGACGAGGGCGTGTCCGGCGGAGGCACGCCGGGCCGCTAACCGGCGTTCTGCCCCTCGGTGTTGCCGGCGAGGATGTTGTCGAGCGCGGCGGCGAGGTCGTAGTCGAAGTCGGCGACCGAGCGCTCCTCGCCGAGGGGGGCGATGCGGTCGGTCCTGTCGAGGAACGCCACGAGGGGCGCCGCACCGGCCCGGAACAGGGCCCCTTCGGAGCCCACTTGCAGCCGGATGAAGACGTCCGAGAGGTGCTCGGCGGAGGCGGGGGCGATGTGCACATCGCCCTCGCCGGAGGGCTGGCTGAGCCCGTCGAGCAGCAACTCCCGCGCGAAGGCCCAGGTCACAGGCGCGTCGCCGGGAAGGTGAAAGGTGAACTTCACCGCGTAGGGATCGCTGCTGTCGTAGTCCAGTCCCACCGGGATCCGGAAGGACAGCTCCTCGGAGACGAGGAAGGTCATGATCACTTCTGCCTGAACCGTTTCACGCATCGCCCAATGCCCCGTATTCGTCGTTTTGGCCCGGGATTGGCTCCTCGCGCCCCATAGACACCACCGCTCGACGGCATCCATAGATCACCAGGAGTGATTCTTCAGCTACCGATAGAGATCGAGACCGAGCTTACGAGCTCTATGACTCTGGAGCGTAGCGACTCGACTACGGGGCGGAGTCGTTCCGAGGGGATTCAGGGCAGAGAAATTGCCAGAGCCGTCAACACCGGTCCAGGCGGCGACCGGCCGGACGGCTCCCGGTGGGCCCTACCAGTCGCCCTTCGACGACGAGGAGGACGACGTGAACTTCTTGACGACGAAGATCAGCCCGCCGATGAGCGCGACCAGCAGCAGGACCTTGAAGACCAGCGCTATGACGAAGCCGAGCACGCTCATGATCAGACTGCCGAACACCACGAGGACGAGGACCGGCACGGCGATCCACTTCACCCACCACGGGAGTCCTGCGAAAATCCCCTTCTCAGCCATGTCGTTCGTCCCTGCTTTCCGCTTCGTGGTCCCGGAGCGCGGATGCTCCGGCCTTGCTTTCGATGCTAGGGCGGGCAGGGGGTCCGGCGGGGCCTGCGGAGCCCCCGTCGACCCCTGAGCGTCCCCCTACGGGTCGCCGGGGCGGACCCTCAGCTCTCAGGGGGAGAGAAGACCACCAGAACCCTCAGGGCCTCGCTGATGTGGTGGAAGCGGTGGGTCACGCCGGCCGGCACGTAGACCACGCTCCCGCGGCCCACCTGGGTCGTCTCCTCCCCCACGGTGATCGACGCGCGGCCGCTCATCACCACGTAGACCTCGTCCTGGGCGTGCGGGGTCTGCGGGTCCATCTGCCCGGCGTCCAGCGCGTACAGCCCGACCGACATGTTCCGCTCGCCCAGGAACTGCAGGTAGGCGCCGTCGTTCGCGAGGCGCTCCCCCTCCAGTTCATCCAGCCGGAAGGCCTTCATCTGCCGTCCACCCCTTGCCGCTCCTCGGTCGTGGTCCGTCCACATGCTGCGTCTGCAACGATCTCACCATGAAGAATTTCGTAGTCAAGACGATCGCCAACGCGGCGGCCCTGGCGGTCGCCATCTGGCTGCTCAAGGGCATCACGCTCTCCGGTGAGAACACGCTGCGCAAGGTGCTCACGCTGATCCTCGTCGCGCTCGTCTTCGGCGTGGTCAACTTCATCGTCAAGCCGGTGGTGAAGCTGCTGTCCTTCCCGTTGTTCATCCTCACGCTCGGCCTCATCACGCTCGTGATCAACGCGCTGATGCTGTTGCTGACGTCGTTCCTCGCGAAGGAGCTGGGGCTGGCCTTCCACGTCGACGGCTTCTGGAACGCCCTGGTCGGCGGCGTGATCATCTCTGTGGTGGCCTGGGCGATGCACATGATCCTGCCGGACGACAAGGACTGAGAAGGGGCTGGGAAGAGCTGACAAGGACCGAGAAGAGCCGGCGGGAACCGAGAAGGACCGAGGAGGTCCGCACATGACGGGAGACGGCACCCGGGCCGTACGGGCGGGCCTGCCGGAGCCGCGGGCGAACGAGCCCGCGCTCCCCGGCCCGGCCTTCGCCGCCCACTACCACCTGCCGGGTGAGGTCTCCGGCGCGTACACCTACGGGCGCGAGGCCAACCCCACATGGGCCGCCCTGGAGACGGCGATCGCCGAGCTGGAGTCCCCGGCCGACCCCGGCCCGGCGGCGGAGGCCGTCGCCTTCCCCTCCGGGATGGCCGCGATCTCCGCAGTGTTCCTCTCGCAGTTGCGCCCCGGCGACACGGCGGTACTGCCCTCGGACGGCTATCAGCTGCTGCCCGCGCTGCGCGAGCGCCTGGAGGCGTTCGGCATCGCCGTGCGCACCGCTCCGACCGCCGGGGACGCCCAGCTCGCGGCGCTGGGGGGCGCCCGGCTGCTGTGGATCGAATCACCCTCCAACCCCGGCCTCGACATGTGCGACATCCGCCGCCTCGCCGACGCCGCCCACCGCCGCGGCGCGCTCGTCGCGGTCGACAACACCCTCGCCACCCCGCTCGGCCAGCGCCCTCTGGAACTGGGCGCCGACTTCTCCGTGGCCAGCGGAACCAAGGCCCTCACCGGCCACGGCGATCTCCTCCTGGGCTACGTGGCCGCACGCGACCCGCGGCTCACCGCGGCCGTGCGCGACTGGCGCAAGGTCGCCGGCGCGATCCCGGGCCCCATGGAGGCCTGGCTGGCCCACCGCTCCCTGGCGACGCTGCAGCTGCGCGTGGACCGGCAGGCGGCCGGCGCGCTCGCGCTCGCCGAGGCCCTGCGCGACCGGCCCGAAGTGACCGGGCTGCGCCACCCCGGGCTGCCCTCCGACCCCGCCCACGGCCTGGCACTGCAGCAGATGCGCGGCGGGCGCTTCGGGTGCGTGGTCTCCTTCGTGCTGCCGGACCGGGCGCATGCCGAGCGCTTCCTGGCCGCACTGAGCATCGTCGACGAGGCGACCAGCTTCGGCGGCGTGCGGTCCACGGCCGAGCGGCGCGGGCGGTGGGGAGGCGACGCCGTGCCGGAGGGATTCATCCGCTTCTCGGTGGGCGTCGAGGACACCGAGGATCTCGTCGCGGACGTCCTCGCGGCGCTGGACGCGGCGGCCCGCCCGTACGACGGCCCCGCCCGCCCGTAAGGACGGCTCGAGTCTCCCCCCTCTTGACTCGAGCCGTCGTGGCCGGACGCGCGAACCACGCACGAATGACCACCCGGTCCAGGCTAGTTGACTCTGCGTCAGTGTCCAATCACACCGGCGACACAGCCCTATCGACTTATTTATAGTTCCCTTACGACCGGGAGCACCGAGTCAGGGAGACAGCATGGATCTGGCCCTGTTGCGCACGTTCGTCACGGTGCACCGGGCCGGGTCCTTCACCCGGGCTGCGGCGCTGCTCGGCCTCTCGCAGCCCGCCGTCACCAGCCAGATCCGCACGCTGGAGACGCAGTTGGGCCGCCCCCTCTTCCTGCGCCTGGCCCGCGGGGTGCGCCCCACCACCACCGGCGAGGAACTCGCCCACAAGATCGCGCCGCACGTCGACGCCCTGCTGGAGATCACCGAAGCGGGCATGGACGAGGAGGGATCGCGGAACCGGACCCTCCATCTCGCCGGTCCCCCGGAGTTCACCGACCTGCGCGCGCTCCCCGCCCTGGCTCCCCTCATCGCCCGGGGCCTGGCCGTGCGCGCCGCCCACGGAGCCGCGGACGACCTCTTCGAGAGCCTCGCCGCCGGCCACCACGACCTCGCCATCACCACCTCGCGCCCGCGCGGACGCCTCCTGACCGCCACCCCGCTCTGCGACGAGGAGCACGTGCTCGTCGCGGCACCGCGCTGGGCGGCGCGCCTGGGCGGCCCGGCCGTCGTGCGCGACAAGGGCGTACAGGCCCTGGAACACCTCCCGTGGTCGAGGTCCACGAGACCCTGCCGCTCGTCACGCGCTACTGGAGCACCGTCTTCGACACCGAGCCCGTCGCCTCCGGCAGCGTCATCGCCCCCGACCTGCGGGCCGTCCTCTCCTGCGTCATCGCGGGCGCCGGGCTCGGCGTGCTGCCCCGCTACCTGTGCGCGGACGCCCTCGACACCGGGGAGATCGTGGCCCTCCTCGACCCGCCGGTCCCCCCGCTGCGCACCTACTTCCTCGTCGTACGAACCGGAACGCTGGCCCACCCGCACCTCGCACGGGCACACGAGTGGCTCCTGCGCGCCGCCGTCTCCTGGTGAAAGCCGCCGTCTCCTGGTGAGAAAGGGTTGCCGCCAGGGGTTTCACCGGCCGCCCCGCGCGGCAGATGTCCCCTATGACCGAACGTCCAGTGGTCAAGCGCACCGCGCGTGCCATCCTGCTCGACAGCGGGGGCGACCCCGGCCCCCACGCCGCCTTCGAGATGGTCCTGATCAAGCGCACCAAGCCCGGCGAAGCGCCGTACTGGATCACCCCGGGCGGCGGCATGGAGCCGGAGGACACCACCGTGGTCGCCGCGCTCCACCGCGAGGTCGACGAGGAGCTCGGCGCCAAGGTCGTCGACGTCGTCCCCGCCTTCGTCGACACCGTCTCCCACTCGCTCCACCACGCCGCCCACGGCGTGAAGGTGCAGCACTTCTTCGTCTGCCGGCTCGCGTCCATGGACCTCTCGCAGCGCCACGGCCCCGAGGTGGACGAGCCGCGCGGGACGTACGAGGTGGTGCGGATCCCGTTCACCCGCGAGGGGATCGCCTCGGTGGAGCTGGTGCCCCCGTCGCTGCGCGCCTACCTCGACGCGAACATCGAGGGCGTACGGGCGCTGCTGGCGGACGACCTGGGGTGAGGCGTCGGGCGCCCGCTCGGGGTGGCGTTCTGCCGTCCTGACGTGCGGCTCGGATCAGCCCGGCGCGGCCGCCATGAGGCCGTCGATCGTGTCGTGCCGTATGCGGTGGGACGGGATGCCGATGCCCTTCAAGGTGTCCACACCGCTGCGGATCATTCCGGGCGGCCCGGAGAGGTAGGCGTCGTACGCGGGCCAGGGCCCGTACTGGCGCACGATGGCGGGCAGTTGACCGCTCAGTCCGCGGGTGGGGCCGTCGGACACGACCGGCCGGACCGAGAGCCAGTTGTGCGCCCGCTGCAACTCCAGCATGGTGTCGATGTCGTAGAGGTCGCCGGCGTGGCGCGCGCCGTAGAAGACCTCGACCGGGCGGCAGCGCCCGTGCTCGGCGACGTCCTCGACCAGCGCCTTGATCGGCGCGATACCGGTACCGCCGCCCAGGCACAACAGGCCGTTGTCAGTGCTGTGGTCCACAATCATGGAACCGGTGGGGGGCCCGAGCCGCAGGACGTCACCCGGGCGGGCGCGGTGGACGAGGGCGCCGGACACCCAGCCGGCGGGCACGGCCTTGACGTGGAAGGAGAGCAGCCCGTCCGGGCGGGGCGCGGCGGAGAAGGAGTAGGGCCGCCACACACGCGGCCACCAGGGGGTTTCCAGGTTGGTGTACTGGCCTGCGACGAAGGGGTAGGGCTGGTCGGGCCGTACGGTCACGACGGCGATGTCCGGCGTGCGCAGTTCGTGGTTGACGATCTCGGCCTGCCACCAGGCGGGCGAGTGCCGTTCGTCCTCCGCGGCGGCGTCGATCATGATCTGGGAGATCGCCGTGTAGACCCGGACCCAGGCCGCCTCGGTGTGCCCGTTCCAGGTGGCCGGCGCATAGCGGCTGAGGGCGGCGATCAGGCACTCGCCGACCGCGGGGTAGTGCTCGGGCAGGGTGCCGTACTTCCGGTGCCCGCGGCCCAGCCGGGAGAGGTAGGTGGTGAGCGTGGCGGAGTCGTCCGCGTGCTGGGCGGCGGTCAGCAGCGCCCGGAAGAGACGGTCGCGCTGGGTGTCCATGGCCGCGGGGAAGAGGGCGCGCAGATCGGGGTGCTGTATGAACAGCAGCGCGTAGAAGTACGAGGTCGCCTTGTCGGCCACGGGCTCGATCTCCGCCATGGTGCGGCGGATCAGCAGGGCGTCGGGGGATTGCGCCGCTTCGGGCGCGGGGGCGGCGGGGGCCGCGGGGGTGGGAGCGGGTGCTGCGGCGGGGGCCGGGGCGGCAGCGGGGATGGGAACGGGTTCCCAGGCGGGGCGGAATCCCCTGTCGGGTGGGGGTTCGGCCGGGCGCTGGTGTTCGTACGCGTGGGGCGTCCCGTACGCGTGAGGCGCTTGGTACCCGCGCGGCGGTTCGTACGTGTGGGGCGGTTCGTGTGCCTGCGGTGGTTCGTACCCGTGCGGCTCGGGTTGCGGCCGGGTTTGTAGCTCGGGTTGTGGCTGAGGTTGTGGCCGCGCTTGTGGCTGGGGTTGCGGCTGGGGTGGTGGCTGAGCCTGTGTCCGGGGCTTCGACTGCTCCGCCGACCGCACCGCCACCCACTTGCCCGGCCGTGGCGCCGGCCGCGCGGCCTCCGCCTCCGTCCCGCCTTCCGGTGGCCTGCCGTGCCCGTCGCGGGCCCTGTCTCCGTCCGGTGGCTGCGTCGGGGTGAACCAGCCCCGGTCACTCCCTCTGCCGTGCGCGCCACCGTCGGCCGACCTGGTCGGAGCGTCCTTCATCGTCTCGCCTCGAACATCTCTCGGTCCGTCCTCGCACTTCCGTCCTAGCCGGAAAGTGTTCGCAATTCCCCGCTCTGCTCATGGGTCGCTGTTCCAGGCTGCGCAGCATGCCATCTTCTGCGCCGCCTCGCGCAAATCGCGGGAAGTACGAGTGACAGGGCCCCGGTTGAGGCTAGGCTGAGCCGATTCCCCCACCCCGGGGACAAGCCGAGTCCCGCGAACGGGAGTTGACCCTACCGTTCGACATGATGGGAACAACCCCCTTTCGTCGATGCGGACTTCACTGTTACGGAATCGGCCACGGACTATCGATCGCGGACTATCGATCGCCGACTACCGACTGCGGGCTATCGGCCGGAGCCGACGAGTGCGTACGCCTCCCTGAGGTCCCGGCCCGCATAGGAGTGCACGGCGATATCCCGGACGTGGTGGTCGGCGTTCACCGCCACGGAGACCGGAACCGCGGAGAAGAGCAGCGCATCCGACATCGAGTCCCCGTAGGCCACGCAGTCGGCACGGGTCAGGCCGAATTCCGCGCAGAGCTCGTCCGCGATCCGCACCTTCGCCGCGGCGTCGAGGATGCCCGCCGGGTCCACCGGGTCCCGGAAGGGCACCGCGGGCCAGCGCGAGCCGTGCGCCGCGTCGGCGCCCCAGGTCAGCAGGCGTTCGACAAAGAATCCCGGGGACAGCGAGATCACGGCGCAGCGCTCGCCGCGGGCCCGGATCTCCGCCCACACGTCACGTATTCCGGCCAGCCAGGGCGCGCCGTCGAAAGCCGCGGCGACCTGTTCCTCGGTGAGTTCCCGCCACAGCGCGCAGGCGAGTTCGGCGAAGCGCGGCGGTTCGAGTTCGCGGGCCGCGAAGGCCCGTTCCAGCTCGGCGATCTCCCGCTCGACCCCGAGCTGCCGGGATATCTCGATCGCCGCCGCGGACCCGTGCATCAGGGTCCCGTCCATGTCGAACAAATGCAGTCTGCTCACGATGCCCGAGCGTATGCGGGCCGGCCGCCGAGCACACACGAATACTTCCCCGGTATCCGATATCCGGAACGCGGTACCCGGCTCATGAGGGCTCTGGTGAACGGCAGCACCGAGGGCGGAGGACGCGTGTGCGTCCTCCACCCTCGGTGCGTCGGGCCCGGGCCGGCCCTCTTCTGCCCGCCTGTGGGGTCAGCCGCCCAGGACGGCCTCGATCGCGGTCAGCGCGATGCCGTGGTCCTGCTCCGGCGCCCCGCCGCCCACGCCGATCGCGCCGACGAGCCGGCCGTCGCGGTGGAGCGGGACACCGCCGGCGATGAAGAGCAGCGGGCGGTCGAGGGCGGTCGGCAGGGTGTGGAAGAGGCCGCCGGGCTGGACGGCGTCGACCAGGTCGGCCGTCGGCGCGTCCAGCTGCAGCGCCGTGAACGCCTTGCGGGTGCTGGTCTCCCCCGCGATCAGCACGGCCCGGTCGTCCCGGCGGAAGGCCAGCAGGTGACCGCCCGCGTCGAGGACGGTGACAGCGACTCGTACGCCCTGCTCGTCAGCAGCGCGACGGGCGGCGGCGAGGAGCGCGTCGGCGTCGTCCGTGGTGAGGGGGAGGACGGGGGTGGTGGCGGTGATGGGGGCGGTCATGGGAACTCCTGGATATGCGTGGTGGTGCTGTGTGCCGTGTGTCGTGGTGGTGCAGGTGCTGCTGGGGTGGTTGTGCGGCTGTGCTTTGTGGTGCTGCTGGGGCGGGCGTGCAGCGCGTTATGGCGCTGCACCGGCGCGGGCCGTGCTACCTACCACCGCGGTGGCCGCGCTGCTCAGTTCCGCGTCGTCGCCGCTTCCCGGGCGGCGCGTTCCCCGGTCGCGGTCGCGGCGCGCTCCGGCCGCGCCACGATGCGCCCGCCCCGCGCGCTCGGCGCACCCGCCGCGCCCCGGGCGCCCGTACGCCGCTCCAGTGCTGCCGAGAGGAGGGCCAGGGCGAGGGCGGAGGCGGCCATCGCCGCACCGACCCAGTTGGGCGCCGTGTAGCCGAAGCCGGCGGAGATGACGAGGCCGCCGAGCCAGGCCGCGATCGCGTTGCCCAGGTTGAAGGCGCCGATGTTGACGGCGGAGGCGAGGGTGGGTGCGTCCGCGGTCTGGTCGAGGACGCGCTTCTGCAGCGGCGGGACGGTGGCGAAGCCCAGGGCGCCGATCAGCGGGACGACGACCGCCGTGGCGATCTTGTCGTGCGTGGCGAGCGGCAGCAGGGCGAGGGCGATCGCAAGGCCGACCAGGGCCGTGAGCAGCATGGGCATCAGCGCACGGTCGGCGAACCGGCCACCGACGAGGTTGCCCGCCACCATGCCGAGGCCGAACAGGACGAGCAGCCAGGTGACGGACGAGGAGGCGAAGCCCGCGGCGTCGGTCATCATCGGCGTGAAGTAGGTGGTCATGGTGAAGACGCCGCCGAAGCCGAGGACCGTCATCGCCATGGCGAGCAGGACCTGGGGGTTGCGGAAGGCGGCCAGCTCACCGCTGATCCGGGTCTGCTCGGGGCGGGGCTGGTGCGGTACGAGCGCGGCGATGCCGAGGACGGCGAGCACGCCCAGGCCGGCGATGAGGAAGAACGTGACGCGCCAGCCGGCGCTCTGGCCGATCATCGTGCCCATCGGCACGCCCACCACGTTGGCCACCGTCAGCCCAGTGAACATCATCGAGATCGCGGCCGCCTTCTTCTGCGGGGCGACCAGGCCTGCGGCCACGATCGCGCCGATGCCGAAGAACGCGCCGTGCGCGAACGAGGCGACGATCCGTCCGGCCAGCATCACCCCGAAGGCGGGGGCGACCGCCGAGAGCACGTTGCCGGCGACGAACAGGCCCATCAGGGCCATGAGCATCTTCTTGCGCGGCACCCGGCTGCCGAGGACGGCCAGGATCGGGGCGCCGATCACGACGCCCAGCGCGTAGCCGGTGGTCAGGTAACCGGCGGTCGGGATGGAGACGCCGAACTCGTCCGCGACCTCCGGGAGCAGGCCCGAGGTGACGAATTCGGTGGTGCCGATACCGAAGGCGCCGATGGCGAGCGCCAGCAGTGCGAGGGGCATGACGAGGGTCCTTCAAGGAGGGGAGGGAGGGGGAGAGATCGGGGGCGGGGAGAGCCCGCCGGGCATCATTGCGATCGACCCTTACCGGCGTAGACAATAATTGCATACGCGGATACTTGCAAGCGCGGGCTATTGCGATGCAGAGATATCCTGGTCCGTGACGACACGCATGTGCGGTCAGAAGGAGGGCCTCATGTCCCGCACCCCGGACCCCGCTCTGCTCGGCCTGGCACAGGGCTGGTGCGCACTGTCCGCCCTGCACGGCCGGATCGAGGCGCACATCGAGCGGGCGCTGCAGGCGGCGCACGGCCTGAGCGTGCGCGAGTTCTCCGTGCTCGACGTGCTCAGCCGGCAGCACAGCGGCGAGGGCGGCCACCTGCGCATGAACGAGGTCGCCGAGGCGGTCGTGCTCAGCCAGAGCGCGACGACGCGCCTGGTCAACCGCCTGGAGGACCGCGGCCTGCTGACCCGCTACCTCTGCCTCACCGACCGTCGCGGCATCTACACCGACGTCACGGAGGCGGGCCTGGCCCTCCTCGGAGAGGCCCGGCCGACGAACGACACCGCGCTGCGCGAGGCCCTCCGGGAGGCCTCCAAGCGCGAGGAACTGGCCCCGCTCGTCACGGCCGTGGAGTCGCTCGCGCCGGTCTCGTAAGCCTCACAACAGATCTTCGGTCCCGTAAGCCTCGCCCCAGATCTCCGGTCCCGTAAGCCTCGCCCCAGATCTCCGGCCTCGTAAGCCTCACAACAGATCTGTTGCGCAACAGAATCCGGCCCCCGCCGTAGGGTCCGGGTCATGAGCGACGTAGAGATCCGTAACACCGGCATCGACCTCCGCGACATCGAGATCCGTCCCGCCACCACCGGCGACGTGCCCGCCATCGTGGCGCTGCTCGCCGACGACCCCATCGGGGCGGGGCGCGAGGCCCCCGGCGACCTCGCCCCGTACCGCACGGCCTTCGACCGCGTGGACGCCGACCCGCATCAGCAGCTGGTGGTCGCCGTGCACGACGGCCGCGTCGTCGGCACGCTCCAGCTCACCGTCATACCGGGACTGTCCCGCGCCGGCATGACACGCGGGCTCATCGAGGGCGTCCGCGTGCACGGTGATGCGCGCGGCAGCGGTCTGGGCAGCCTGCTCGTCGAGTGGGCCCTCGACGCCGCGCGCCGCGCGGGATGCCGGATGGCCCAGCTCACCTCGGACGCCACGCGCGTGGACGCCCACCGCTTCTACGAGCGGCTGGGCTTCGAGGCCTCACACCTCGGCTTCAAGTACCACCTCTGAATCGCCTGCCGCCCCCGGACCGCCGGGGGCCGTACGGGCGCGGGCCCGCTCCCGGTGCGCCTTCTGCCGGCAGGCCGCACCGCAGTAACGGGCGGGCCGGCCCGTACGGGCGGACGGCACCGGCCCGTCGCACACGGTGCACCGGGTTTCGTTACGCGAAACCCGGGGATTGGGCGGGAGTTTCGTTACGTTGCGCCCCGGGCGGAGGCTGTCGCACGCCAGCGCGGTCATCCTCCCCGGCGCGACCCCCGGGCCGCGCCGTTGCTCCATCGACAGACAGCCCATGAGCAGGGCCATCAGGTCGTCGATGGTCACGTCCTTCCGTACGGCATCGGCCTGTTGGGCGCGCTGCAGCAGGACGGCGAGCGCCTCCCGGAAGTCCGTTTCGACGCCGGGCGAGGGGTCGAAACGACTCCCCAGCCCCTCCAGCGCGTCGCACAGCCCCTTGTTCCGCACAGTCAGCCGTATGACCGCGGACAGGTAGCGGTAGAACACCCCGCCGGGGTCGTCCGAATGCGCCAACTCCCGTGCCGTGTCGGTGAAAAGACCCACCCGGTCCGCGACAGTCGCCCTGAACAGGGCTGTCTTGGAAGGGAAATGACGGTAGACGGTGCCCGTGCCGACGCCGGCACGGCGCGCGATCTCGCCGAGCGGCACCCCCAACCCGGCTTCCTCGAAGGCGGATCGGGCCGCTTGAAGGACCAGAGCGCGGTTGCGGCGGGCGTCCGAACGGAGGGAAGCGGATCCCTGCGCAGGCACGGACGGCTTCCTGTGTTCTGCCATGCGCGCGTCCCTCCGGGGCCGAGAATCGAAACGGGTTGTGGATTCCGATTTTATCCGGGCGCGTGAGCGAGGTGCTGACACGCCATACCAGGGCAAAAGCAATAAAGATCGCAGGGCGGGCTGAGGCAGGCTCGCTGCGCTGCGGGAGGCTCACCGCGCCGGGACAGAGGCAGGCTCACGGCACCGAGAAAGGAAAAAGCCGCCGCCGGTGCGGAAAGCACCGACGGCGGCCTCATGCGACCGGAGGGAGGTCAGCCGGGGATCACCGCATCCCACGCCTTCCCCGCCGCCTCCAGCACCTCTGCCTCGTCCGCAACCGGCACGCCCAGTGCACGCAGGCCCTCACCGAGCGCCGACAGCGAGGCCAGGACGACCTCACGGTCCGCATCGAGGCCGTAGTGGTTGACGCGGATCATCTCCTTGGCGAGCGGGCCGGCCGCCGCCTGCACGGGCACCGAGGCATCGGCGGCCAGGGCGGCCGCCACCACGTCGCGGGCGTCCTTGCCGCCGGGGGCGCGCAGGGTGGTGGCGACGGGGGCCGCGTCCTCGTCGCGCACGACGTACGGGGACAGGCCGCCGCCCAGGGCCCGTGCTCCTGCGCGCGTGGCGGCGGCAGCGGCGCGGTGGCGGGCCATGACGGCCTCCAGGCCGTCCTCCTCGATGCGGTCGACGGCCTGCTCCAGGGCCAGCATCTCCAGCTGGGCGGGTGCGTGGGGGAGCGCCGTGCGACCGCCGTCGATCCAGCGCTCCTTCCAGTCCAGCAGGGAGAGGTACGAGCGGCGCGGCGCCTGCTCGTTGGCGGCGATGCGCTCCCAGGCACGGGCGCTGACCGAGACCACGGAGACGCCGGCCGGACCGGCCATCGCCTTCTGCCCGCCGATGACGCACAGGTCGACGCCCCACTCGTCGGTGAGGAGCGGCTCGGCGGCGACGGACGCGACCGCGTCCAGCATCAGCAGCGCGCCGTGCGCGCGCACGACCTCGCCGATCTCGGCCACGGGGTTGGTGTTGCCCGTGGCCGCCTCGGCGTGCACCAGGCTGACGAAGTCGATCGCGGGATTCGCGCGCAGGGCCTCGGCGACCTGGTCGGCCCCGACCGCGCCGCTGAACGGCGCGGAGACGGTGACCACCTCGGCGCCGCAGGAGCGCAGCCAGCCGCCGAACGTCTCGCCGTACGGGCCGGTGATGATGTTGAGCGCGGTGCTGCCGGGCCGGACGGCCGAGCGGATCGCGGCCTCCAGCGGCAGCAGCGCCTCGCCCTGCATCGTGACGACGGTCTCGCGCGTCCGCATCAGGGCCGCGATCTTGTCCTCGATGCGCGCGAAGTGACCGGCGCCCAGCGGCGCGAGGTCGAGCAGGTCCGGTGCGGTGTTCGCAGTCACGGTGCCAGTGCCTTCCGGGTGTCGCGCCGTGTCCGGCGCCCGCCAATCTCTCCCTGACCCTACGTCCGTAGCCGGTCCCGCGCCGACCGTCGTCCACAGGGCCGGACGGACAATCCGATTACTCATGTGCTCATGACGGAGGCCTTGGTCGGGGCCGTGGCCGGGGCCTCAGCGGGTGCGGGTGCCTTCAGCCGTCCGCCAGCCGTCCGCGTCCACGCCTCCCGGCACCGCGCCCCCCGCCCCGTAGGGCTCACGGGTGAAGACGAACGTGCCGAGGTCGAGGTGGCTGACCGCGCCCTCCGCCGTCCGGACCGCGGTCAGCGTCTCCCCCGCGTAGTAGTCGTTGAGCCCCGTCCAGGTGCCGTCCTCCTCCGGGCGGAAGTGCGAGGCGCGCCCGCCCGAACCCAGCGGCGACAGCTCCAGCGCCCCGCCGGCGCACAGCCGCAGCGTGAACGGCGCCGCACCCCAGTACCAGGAGCCCGTCAGCTCCAGGTGCTCGTCCTTCACCTCGGAGAGCGGGCTCCAGGGCGCGGGAATCCGCGGTTCGAGCTCGGCGACCGTCGTCAGCAGGTCCGCCGCGACGCCCCAGACCTCGAAACAGGAGGTGCGGTTGGCCAGGACGACGCCCGCGATCCCGTCCTGCGGGCTCGTCACCAGCATCGCCACGAAGCCCGGCATGGTGCCCATGTGGCCCACGAGCGTCCGGCCGTCCAGCTGGATCACCTGCAGGCCGAGTCCGTAGCCGGACTGCCCCGGCGCCTGCGAGCCGCCCTCCGGCGTCCGCATCTCGGCGAGCGTCGCCGCGGACAGCACCCGCTCGTCCCCGTCCGTCAGGAACGCCGCGAAGCGGCACAGGTCGGCGGTCGTGGACCAGAGCTGGCCGGCGGGTGCCATCCGCCCGGTGTCCACCGCGGGCTCCGGGAGGAGGACGTCCGCCCAGGGGTGCACGGCCCAGCCGTCCGCGTGGGGCGCGGCGGGCGCGAGGGTCGTGCGCTCCATGCCGAGCGGCGCGAGCACCTCGCGGCGCAGCACGTCGTACCAGCTCTCCCCGCGGATCCGCTCGACCAGGGCGCCGAGCAGCGCGTAGCCGGGGTTGGAGTAGTGGTGCAGCCGCCCGGGGGTGTGGCGCTGGGGGCGGTCGCCGAAGATGTCGTCGAGCCCGGGGCGCAGCTCGCCGTCCGTGCGCTCCCACCACGGCCCGCGCGCCTCCGCCGTGAGCCCCGCGGTGTGCGACAGGAGCTGGGCGATGGTCGCGTCGCCGCCCGCCGGGGTGTCGAGGTACGTGCCGAGCCTGTCGTCCAGCTTCAGCAGCCCCTCGTCGCGCAGCCGCATCACCAGCACGGCGACGAAGGTCTTGGTGATCGAACCGATGCGGTACTGGACGTCCTCGGACCGCGCCCCTGCGGGCAGTTCGCCGCGGCCGGAGCTCCACACCAGGTTCCCCTCCCGCATCACCGCCCCCACCATGGAGGGCGCGCGCCCCTCGGACTGACCGGTGGCGAGGCGGTGGAGCAGAGCACGGCGGGTGGCGGGCAGCAGCCCGGCGTCGTTGTACGAGACATCGATCATGACCGCACCCTAGCCAGGGCGCGACGCACTGGCACCGGCATTTCGCCGCACTGGCTTTCACGTCCACGTGAAGGTTTACGGTCGTGGCCATGCGCATCGGGGAACTGGCCCGGCAGGCGGGCACCACCACTCGTACCCTGCGGCACTACGAGGAGCTCGGGCTCCTGCCCGCCCGCCGCAGCGGCAACGGCTACCGCACCTACGACGACGGCGACCTGCGGCTGCTCCAGCAGATCCGCACGCTGCAGGACTTCGGCTTCGGGCTGGAGGAGACCCGTCCGTTCGTGGACTGCCTGCGGGCCGGCCACCCGGCCGGGGACTCCTGCCCGGCCTCCCTCGACGTCTACCGCCGCAAGCTCGCGGAGCTGGACGACTGCATCGACCACCTGCAGCGGATCCGGGCCGGGGTGGGCGCCCAGCTCGCGCGCGCCGAACTGGAGGCCGCGGCCGATGTCCCCGGCGGACCGCCGCCGCTGTGCGCGTTCACCTGTCCGGAACCGCCGGCACCACCGGCACCGCCGGCACCACCGGAAGCGCCACCCTTCGAAGGGAACCCTGAGACACCATGAGCAGCTCCACAGCCGCGGACACGGCCGCAGCCACAGCCGTCACCAGCGTCACCGACGCCACCTTCGCCGCCGAAGTCCTCGACGAGCAGCTCCCGGTGCTCGTCGAGTTCACCGCCGACTGGTGCCCGCCCTGCCGCATGATCGCGCCCGTACTCGCCGACCTGGCAGAGCAGGAAGCCGGACGACTCAAGATCGTCGCGCTCGACGTGGACGCCAATCCGCAGACGCAGGCCGCCTACGGGGTCCTGTCCATGCCGACCCTGATGCTCTTCCGCGCGGGCGAGCCGGTGACGTCCCTCGTGGGCGCCCGCTCCAAGGCCCGCCTGCTCCGCGACCTCGACGGCCTCCTGGGCTGACCGACCGGAACCCGGCGACCGGCCAGGGCACACCCCGGACCGGTCAGGTCTGCGCCATGTCCACGAAGCGGGAGTAGTGGCCCTGGAAGGCCACCGTGATCGTGGCCGTCGGGCCGTTACGGTGCTTGCCGACGATGATGTCCGCCTCGCCCGCGCGGGGCGACTCCTTCTCGTAGGCGTCCTCGCGGTGGAGCAGGATGACCATGTCGGCGTCCTGCTCGATGGAGCCGGATTCACGCAGGTCGGAGACCATCGGCTTCTTGTCCGTGCGCTGCTCGGGGCCACGGTTCAGCTGCGAGAGCGCGATGACCGGCAGCTCCAGCTCCTTGGCCAGCAGCTTGAGGTTTCGGGACATGTCCGACACCTCCTGCTGGCGGCTCTCGGCACGCTTGGCGCCGCCGGCCTGCATCAGCTGCAGATAGTCGATGATCACGAGCTTGATGCCGCTGCGCTGCTTCAGGCGGCGGCACTTGGCGCGGATCTCCATCATCGACAGGTTCGGGGAGTCGTCGATGAAGAGCGGGGCGGCGGAGACGTCGGGCATCCGGCGGGCGAGGCGCGTCCAGTCCTCGTCGGTCATCGAGCCGGAGCGCATGTGGTGCAGGGCCACGCGCGCCTCGGCGGACAGCAGGCGCATCGCGATCTCGTTGCGGCCCATTTCGAGCGAGAAGATCACGCTCGGCATGTTGTGCTTGATCGAGCAGGCGCGGGCGAAGTCCAGCGCGAGGGTGGACTTACCCATGGCGGGACGGGCCGCGATGACGATCATCTGGCCGGGGTGCAGGCCGTTCGTCAGGGAGTCCAGGTCGGTGAAGCCCGTCGGGACGCCGGTCATCTCGCCGCTGCGCGAGCCGATCGCCTCGATCTCGTCGAGCGCGCCCTCCATGATGTCGCCCAGGGGGAGGTAGTCCTCGCTGGTGCGCTGCTCGGTGACGGCGTAGACCTCGGCCTGGGCCTTGTTGACGATGTCGTCGACGTCGCCGTCTGCGGCGTATCCCATCTGGGTGATGCGCGTGCCGGCCTCGACGAGACGGCGCAGCACGGCGCGCTCGTGGACGATCTCGGCGTAGTACTCGGCGTTGGCCGCGGTGGGGACCGTCTGGACCAGGGAGTGCAGGTAGGGCGCGCCGCCGACGCGGGTGATCTCGCCGCGCTTGGTGAGCTCGGCGGCGACGGTGATCGGGTCGGCCGGCTCGCCCTTGGCGTAGAGGTCGAGGATGGCCTGGTAGATCGTCTCGTGCGCCGGGCGGTAGAAGTCGTGGCCCTTGAGGACCTCGACGACGTCGGCGATGGCGTCCTTGGACAGCAGCATGCCGCCGAGGACGGACTGCTCGGCGTCCAGGTCCTGGGGGGGCACGCGCTCGAAGGCGGCGGCGCCCTGCTGGCCCTGTCCGCCGCCCTGCGACCAGGAGCCGTCCTCCGCGCCGCGGTCGTGGCGCTCGCCGCGGGAGGGGCCGTCGCCGCGGCGGGGACGGGATACGGGGAGGCGGTCGCCGGGACCTGCATCCGCCCAGGGGTCGTCCATGGGCTCGGGGATGCTCATCCCGCCACCTCCTCCCGTCCGCGGAGCGGACCTTGCCGTGCTGTTCTTTCTTACGGCACGGCTCTGACAAACAGCCCGCCCGACTCCGGTTCCGGCGCGTCGAGTTCAGGGCGGTCCCGTCAGGTCCGTCGGGGCCGGAACAGGCGTCGGCCGCCGGTCCACGGTAGGCCCGCGGGCACCGTCAGCCAATCTGGTTATCCACAGGCCGTGTGGATGACGGGCCCCATCCTGTGGAGAAGTCCCTGGATCCTGTGCACGAGGCGGGGGAAACCGCTGTGGACAAACACACAGCCTCCCCGGACTCACGCCCCTGACCTGCGGTTTCGCCATCCACCGGCTGTTGAGGAGAAAAACTTTCCCCGTCCGCCGGAGATCACGACAAACGGCGCAGAGAAGATCGGACCGAGCCGCCCAATGTAAGGGTCCCATGATAGTTGCACCGATTACCTGTGGAAGATTAGGTTGGAGGGATGACCCAGGCTCCCGAGCGCGCCCCCGCCACCGCCCGCCGGCACGACCGCGAGATCGTCGCGCTGGCCGTGCCCGCCTTCGGCGCACTCGTCGCGGAGCCCCTCTTCCTCATGGCCGACAGCGCCATCGTCGGCCACCTCGGCACCCCGCAGCTCGCGGGGCTCGGCATAGCCGCCGCCCTGCTCACCACGGCCGTCAGCGTCTTCGTCTTCCTCGCCTACGCCACCACCGCGGCGGTCTCCCGGCGCGTGGGCGCGGGCGACCTGCGGGCCGCGATACGCCAGGGCATGGACGGCATATGGCTCGCCGCGCTCCTCGGCGCAGCCCTCGTGGCGGCCGTCCTGCCCACCGCCCCCGCGGTCGTCGAGCTCTTCGGCGCCTCCCCGACCGCCGCTCCGTACGCCACGACGTACCTGCGGATCAGCGCCCTCGGCATCCCCGCCATGCTGATCGTCCTCGCCGCCACCGGCGTCCTGCGCGGCCTGCAGGACACCCGCACGCCGCTGGCCGTGGCCATCGGGGGCTTCGCCCTCAACGCCGCCCTGAACGCCGGGCTCGTCTACGGCGCGGGCCTCGGCATCGCCGGCTCCGCCTGGGGCACGGTCATCGCCCAGTGGGCCATGACCGCCGCGTACCTCGCCGTGGTCCTCCGGGGCGCCCGGCGCCACGGCGCCTCCCTTCGGCCCGACGCGGCGGGCATCCGGGCCTGTGCCCAGGCCGGCGTGCCGCTCCTGGTCCGTACGCTCTCGCTGCGCGCCGTCCTCATGATCGCCACGGCCGTGGCGGCCCGGCTCGGCGACGCCCAGATCGCCGCCCACCAGATCGTGCTCACGCTGTGGACCCTGCTGGCCTTCGCGCTGGACGCCATAGCCATCGCCGGACAGGCGATCATCGGACGCTATCTGGGCGCGGGCGATGCGGAGGGCGCCCGCGCCGCCTGCCGGCGCATGGTGCAGTGGGGCGTCGTCTCGGGTGCGGTGCTGGGGGTGCTGGTGGTGGCCTCCCGGCCGCTGTTCATCCCCCTGTTCACCTCCGACGGCGCCGTACGGGACACGCTGCTGCCGGCCCTGCTGGTGGTGGCCCTCTCCCAGCCCGTCGCAGGCGTGGTCTTCGTCCTGGACGGGGTGCTGATGGGGGCCGGGGACGGCACCTACCTCGCCTGGGCCATGCTGCTGGTCCTCGCCGTCTTCGCCCCTGCGGCCCTGCTCGTCCCTGCCTTCGGAGGCGGTCTGACGGCCCTGTGGTGGGCGATGACGCTGATGATGGCGGCCCGGATGGCGACCCTGTGGATGCGGGCGCGGTCGGGGCGCTGGATCGTCACCGGGGCGACCCGCTGAAGAAACGTATCCCCGGATGAAGGCACGCACCCCGGAAGAGGATGCGAAGAAGGCCGATGCGAACGCTTGGAGGCCGCGAACGGCAGGAGGGCCGCACCCCCACAGGGGTACGGCCCTCCTTCAGGCTCTACCGATCACCGGTGGGTGATCAGGCAGCGACGACCTCGATGCCGAGCTTGGCAACGACGTCGGCGTGCAGACGCACGGAGACCTGGTGGGCGCCCAGGGTCTTGATGGGCGAGCCCACCTCGACGCGGCGCTTGTCGACGGCCGGACCACCGGCAGCCTTGATCGCCGCAGCGACGTCGGCCTGGGTCACGGAGCCGAACAGACGGCCGGCCTCGCCGGAGCGGGTGGCCAGGCGGACCTTGAGGCCCTCCAGCTGACCCTTGACCTCGTTGGCCTGCTCGATCGTGGCGATCTCGCGGATCTTGCGACCGCGGCGGATCTGAGCGACGTCCTGCTCGCCACCCTTGGTCCAGCGGATCGCGAAACCGCGCGGGACCAGGTAGTTGCGGGCGTAGCCGTCCTTGACGTCGACGACGTCACCGGCGGTGCCGAGGCCGGAGACCTCGTGGGTGAGGATGATCTTCATTAGTTGGTCACCCTTCCCTTATCGCGCGGACGAGGTGTAGGGCAGCAGCGCCATCTCACGGCTGTTCTTCACGGCCGTGGCGACGTCACGCTGGTGCTGGGTGCAGTTGCCGGTCACGCGACGGGCACGGATCTTGCCGCGGTCGGAAATGAACTTCCGCAGCATGTTCGTGTCCTTGTAGTCCACGTAAGCGGTCTTGTCCTTGCAGAAAGCGCAGACCTTCTTCTTAGGCTTGCGCGGCGGGGGCTTCGCCATCGTTTCTCTCCTGTGTGATCAAGAAGTTTGTGTGCTGCTCGCCCTTAGAAGGGCGGCTCGTCCGAGTAGCCGCCGGAGTTGCCGGGGCCGCCGCCCCAGCCGCCTCCGCCGCCGCCCTGCTGGCCGCCGGACGGCGCGCTGGTGGCCCAGGGGTCGTCGGCGGGAGCACCGCCGCCGCCCTGCTGCTGACCGCCGGAGCCACCGCTCCAGCCGCCCTGCTGCTGGCCACCGCCGTAGCCACCCTGGCCACCGCGACCCGCGGTCTTGGTGACCTTCGCCGTGGCGTTCTTCAGGCTGGCGCCGACCTCTTCGACGTCGAGCTCGTAGACCGTGCGCTTGACGCCCTCGCGGTCCTCGTAGGACCGCTGCTTCAGACGGCCCTGCACGATGACGCGCATGCCGCGCTGGAGCGACTCGGCGACGTTCTCCGCCGCCTGACGCCACACCGAGCACGTGAGGAAGAGGCTCTCGCCGTCCTTCCACTCGTTGGTCTGGCGGTCGAAGGTGCGGGGAGTGGACGCGACGCGGAACTTCGCGACCGCCGCACCGGACGGGGTGAAGCGCAGCTCGGGGTCGTCGACGAGATTGCCGACGACCGTGATGACGGTCTCGCCTGCCATGGGTGAACCTCTCGGCGGGTGTGCTGCTGGCTGCTTGCTACTCGTTGAGCTACAGCCCGATTACCTCTGAACCGCTGGGGTTCAGTGGGTCTCGGGACGGAGGACCTTGGTCCGGAGGACCGACTCGTTCAGGTTCATCTGGCGGTCGAGCTCCTTGACGACCGCAGGCGTGGCCTGCAGGTCGATGACCGAGTAGATGCCCTCGGGCTTCTTCTTGATCTCGTACGAGAGACGACGACGGCCCCAGGTGTCGACCTTCTCGACCTTTCCGTTGCCCTCACGGACGACGGAGAGGAAGTTCTCGATCAGCGGGGAGACAGCGCGCTCCTCGAGATCGGGGTCGAGGATGACCATCACCTCGTAGTGACGCATGTGGAACCCACCTCCTTTGGACTCAGCGGCCACGGTCGTTCCGTGGCAGGAGGGTCGTGATGCGTGAACAACGGTATCGGCCGACACTGACAATCAGCGGAAAGTCCCTGGGTTGCCCCAGAGGACCGAAGCTGGTCTGGGCAGACACCGGTGCAGACCGTACAGAGTACCCGCACTCCGGCTTCCGGTTGAAATCCGGCCGCGCGGACCCGCAATCTGTACGCACCGGATGTGACCGGCGCAACAATGCGCCGGTCGCCTTCAGGAGGAGGTAGCCCCATGACACAGGCAGTGCGCCAGTCCCGCGGCCCCCGTTCTTTGATCAATGCCGTGCTCAACAGCGACGGAAAGCCGCATCCGCTCGAGAACACCTTCGTCGCCGTGACGCTGGTGCTCGGAGTGCTCGCCTTCGTTTCCTCGGCCTTCAACAACCTGCACCTGCTCAGCTCGTGGAGCGGGCTGGTGGGCATCCTCACCGGTGCGTACGGCCAGTACATCTCGGCCACGACGGGCGAGCGCTTCCTGCTGATCATCGGACTGGGAGCGTCCGCCTTCGGCTTCTTCCTGGGCATGGCCCACGGGGGTCTCTTCGGGGGTGTGATCGGATAGCGCGGGGCCCACCCGGCCGTACACCCGAACGGGCGCCCCAACGGTGTGCGTCCCTGTCGCAGTAGGCTTCGCCGCGAGAGCCGGAGCCCCGACCATGGGGACACACCTGCCGAGGAGCGCCCCGCATGAGTCTGACCCTGAGGACAATCAGCCGAGAGCAGCATCTGGCATATATCCAGAGCCTGCCCGCGGCCAGTCACATGCAGGTGCCGGCGTGGGCCGATGTCAAGGCGGAGTGGCGCTCGGAGAGCCTGGGCTGGTTCGACAAGACCGGGCAGATGGTCGGCGCGGGCATGGTGCTCTACCGCCAGCTGCCCAAGATCAAGCGCTACCTGGCCTATCTGCCCGAGGGCCCGGTGATCAACTGGTTCTCGCCGAACCTCGCCGACTGGCTGCAGCCCATGCTCGCCCACCTCAAGCAGCAGGGCGCCTTCTCCGTGAAGATGGGCCCGCCGGTCGTCATCCGGCGCTGGGACGCCAACGCGATCAAGTCCGGCATCTCCGACCCGGACGTCAAGCGCCTGCGCGACGTCGAGGCGACCTTCATCGAGCCGCGCGCCTTCGAGGTCGCCGACCAGCTGCGCCGGATGGGCTGGCAGCAGGGCGAGGACGGCGGCGCCGGCTTCGGTGACGTCCAGCCGCGGTACGTCTTCCAGGTGCCCCTGGCGAACCGCTCGCTCGAGGACGTCCACAAGAACTTCAACCAGCTGTGGCGCCGCAACATCAAGAAGGCCGAGAAGGCCGGCGTCGAGGTGGTCCAGGGCGGCTACGAGGACCTGCCCACCTGGCAGCACCTGTACGAGATCACCGCGGAGCGCGACAAGTTCCGCCCGCGGCCGCTGAGCTACTTCCAGCGCATGTGGACGGCCCTCAACACCGAGGACCCCAACCGCATGCGGCTGTACTTCGCGGTGCACGAGGGCGAGGCCGTCGCGGCCGCGACGATGCTGATCGTCGGCGGGCACGTCTGGTACTCGTACGGCGCCTCCGCCAACCACAAGCGCGAGGTCCGCCCCTCCAACGCCATGCAGTGGCGGATGCTGCGCGACGCCTACGCGCTGGGCGCGACCGTCTACGACCTGCGCGGCATCGGCGACTCCCTGGACGAGAGCGACCACCTCTTCGGCCTCATCCAGTTCAAGGTCGGCACGGGCGGCCAGGCCGCGGAGTACCTCGGCGAGTGGGACTTCCCGCTCAACAAGCTGCTCCACAAGGCCCTCGACATGTACATGTCGCGCCGCTGACGTTCTCCCGGGGTCGTGCGATCCCGCGCGTTCAGCAAGCACAGCATCCAGCAGGCACAGGGAAAGGTTCCGGGACGGGCCATGGCGCTCACGCTCTACGTCGACACCGCGCGCTGGCGGGCGCACCAGCAAACCATCGTCCAGCAGTTCCCGGGCATCATCCCGGTGTGCAAGGGCAATGGATACGGCTTCGGCAACGAGCGGCTGGCCGACGAGGCGGCACGCTTCGGCTCGGACGTCCTCGCCGTGGGCACCACCTACGAAGCGGCCCGGATCAAGGACTACTTCAGCGGTGACCTGCTGGTGCTCACCCCCTTCCGGCTGGGCGAGGAGCCCGTGCCGCTGCCGGACCGGGCCATCCGGTCCGTCTCCTCGGTCGAGGGGGTGCGCGGCCTGGTGGGCGCGCGCGTCGTCGTCGAGGTCATGAGCACCATGAAGCGGCACGGCATCAGCGAGGAGGACCTGCCCAAGCTGCACGCGGCCATAGAGGACGTGCGCCTGGAGGGCTTCGCCATCCACCTGCCGCTGGACCGCACGGACGGCTCGGACGCCGTCCAGGAGATCTCCGAGTGGATGGAGCGGCTGCGCAACGCACGCCTGCCGCTGCACACCATGTTCGTCAGCCACCTGAAGTCCGAGGAACTCGCGCGGCTGCAGCAGCAGTACCCGCACACCCGCTTCCGCGCCCGCATCGGCACCCGGCTGTGGCTCGGCGACCACGGCGCCACCCACTACAAGGGTGCGGTCCTGGACGTGACGCCCGTGTCCAAGGGCGACCGCTTCGGCTACCGCCAGCAGAAGGTCGGCGCCGACGGCCACCTCGTCGTCGTGGCGGGCGGCACCTCGCACGGCGTGGGCCTGGAGGCGCCGAAGGCGCTGCACGGCATGATGCCGCGGGCCAAGGGCGTCGCCCGGGCGGGCCTCGCCACCATGAACCGCAACCAGTCGCCCTTCTACTGGGCCGACAAGCAGCTGTGGTTCGCGGAGCCCCCGCACATGCAGGTGTCGATCCTCTTCGTGCCGAACGACATGCCGACCCCCCAGGTCGGCGATGAGATGGTGGCCAAGCTGCGGCACACCACCACGACGTTCGACCGTCTCGTCGACCACTGACCCACCCCCTCCCTTCGGGTCGACGGGCCCGGGCGGCCGCCCCCCCTACGCCGGCGGGCGGCTGCCGGTCCCCCAGCGCACGCTCGCGCCCACGGACCGCTCCGCGTACGTCGGCGTGTGCGCGGAGCCCAGCGCGACGACGTCCGGGGCCCCGTCGAGGATGCCGCCGGAGGGGTCGTCGGAGCCGTCCCGGCGGACGACGTCCCGCTCGGGCATGAGGATGTCGCGCACGACGACCGCGCACAGGTACAGCGTGCCCAGCAGGTGCAGGGCGATGGCCAGTTGATAGCCCTCCGTGGGCAGGCCCTGGTGTTTGTCGCCGCTGCCCGTGTAGGCGAGGTAGGACCAGATGCCGAGGAAGTACAGCACCTCGCAGGCCTGCCAGATCAGGAAGTCGCGCCACTTGGGGCGCGCCAGCACGGCGAGCGGGATGAGCCAGAGCACGTACTGCGGTGAATAGACCTTGTTGGTGAGGATGAAGAGCGCCACCACGAGGAAGGCCAGCTGGGCGAAGCGCGGGCGCCTGGGGGCGTAGAGGCCGAGGGCCACCAGGGCCAGGCAGCCCAGGATCATCAGCAGGCTCACGTACGTATTGGCGTCGTCCAGGGGATTGCCCGTCCGCTGGGAGATCAGCAGCCAGATCGAGCCGAAGTCGATCGGGCGCTCCTGGCTGAAGGTGTAGAACTTCGCCCAGCCCTCGCGGATGTGGAAGCCGGCGGCGTCGTGCGTGAGCATCACCGGGAGGTTCACCACCAGCCAGGCGGCCACGGCGGACGCGGTGGTCACGACGAAGGCCTTCATGCGCCCGGCCCGCAGGCACAGCACGAAGAGCGGGCCGAGGAGCAGCAGCGGATAGAGCTTCGCCGCGGCTGCCAGGCCGATGAGGACGCCCGCGGGCACCGTCCTGCCGCGGGCCCACATCAGCATCGCCGCGGCGGTGAGGGCGACGGCGAACAGGTCCCAGTTGACGGTGGCCGTCAGGGCGAAGGCCGGCGCGAGGGCGATCAGCAGGGCGTCCCAGGGCCGGCGCCGGTGCGTACGGGCCGAGCAGAGGGCGATCACGGCGGTGCAGGCCATCAGCATGCCGGCGTTGACCAGCCAGTTGATCTGCTCGCGGTGCTGGATGGTGCCGCCGCCGGGGGTGAGCCAGGCGGCGATCTGCATGAACAGGCCGGTGAGGACCGGATATTCCAGATAGTCCATGCCGCCGGAGACGGCCTGGGGGATGCGGTCGAAGTACGGGATCAGGCCCGCGTCGAAGCCACGGCCGCTGTAGAGGTGCGGGATGTCGGAATAGCAGGCGTGGGTGTACTGCGTGGTGGCGCCGAAGAACCACCCGTACTGGTAGCAGGGGAGCTTCTGGACCATGCCGAGGGCGAACATCCCGATCGCCACCAGCACGATCACACGGACCGGCGTCCACCAGCCCCCACCGGGCACCGCCCGCTTGCCGGCGGGCCCGCCGATGAGCTCGCTTCCTGCGGCCGCCACCTCGTCCTCATCGGTGGGCCGCACCTGCCGGTCGTCGTCCCGCGCGCTCCTCATGGGGCCATCCTGCCGTACGTGCCTGTGCACTGCCGGACCCTGTGGATAACTCGGAGGGCCGTCTCACGCGAACGCGGGACGGCCCTCTGAGCAGGATGCCGGACTCGTGGGTCCGGGCCGGTCAGCCGTTCATGCCACCGAAGAGGCCGCCGCCTCCGGGGCGCCTGCTGGCGTCCGGCGACGGCGACTCGCCCGGCCCGCCGGAACCGCCGGCCGGTCCGCCACCGGGACCACCGGTGGTGCCACCGTCCTTCCCGCCGTCCTTCCCGCCGTTGCTCCCACCGTGCTTGCAGCGGAAGTCGAACACCGAGCAGGAACGGCTCGCCGACGGGCTCGGCGAGGCGGACTTCGACGGCGTACCGGACGGGGAAGCGGACGGCGACGGGGGCGCGGAGGGGGGAGCGCTGGGGGAGGGGCTGGCGCCGTCACCGAAGATCTTCTCGCCGAGCGGCTGCGCCGGCTCGAACTGCTCGATCGGCTGGCCCTTGAGCGCGGCGTTCATGTAGTCGGCCCAGATCTCCGCCGGGAACGACGCACCGTGGATGGTCTCCTTGCCGCCCACGCCGCGCATCGACAGGAACTCCTGCTTCTTGGCGTTGGGGTCGACCCGGTACATGCCGATCGCCGTGGACAGCTGCGGGGTGTAGCCCGCGAACCAGGCGGAGCGGTTCTCGTCCGTCGTACCCGTCTTGCCCGCGGCCGGACGGCCGCCGGCGAGCTTGGCCGAGGTGCCCGTGCCCTCCTCCACGACGGTCTTGAGGACGTCGGTGACGTTGTTCGCCACGTTCGGCGAGAACGCGGTGTCCGACTTCATCTCGTGCGCGTAGACCGCCCTGCCGTCCCGCTCGACCTTCTCGACCGAGTACGGGTCGATCTGCTTGCCGCTGGCGGCGAAGGTGGCGTAGGAACCGGCCAGCCGGATCGCGCTGGGCGCCGATGTGCCGAGCGAGAAGGTGGGCGTGGTGGCGGAGAGCTGGTCCTTGTCCAGGCCGGCCCGCAGGGCGGCCTCCTTGACCAGGTCCGTGCCGACGTCCATGCCGAGCTGGATGAAGGGGGTGTTCACCGAGTACTGCATGGCGGTGCGCAGGGTGACGAGGCCCTTGTCCTCTTCACCGTCGTTCTTCTGGTGCCACTCGCTGCCGTCGTTGTCGTGCCAGATCTTGCCGTTGTACTCCCGCAGCGTCACCTTGTTGTTGCCGTTGTAGATGCTGTCGGGAGAGACGAGCGTGCGCTGGCTGTCGCTCTGCTGCCGGCCCAGGGCCGGGTTGCGCTTGCCGTGCGACATGGCCGCGGCGAGCACGAAGGGCTTGAAGGTCGAGCCCACCTGCACACCGGTGTAGTCGGCGTTGTTGGTGTAGTGCTCCAGCGCGTTCTCGCCGCCGTAGATGGCGACGATCTTGCCGGTCCTGGGGTCGACGGAGGCCCCGCCGAACTGCACGAACTTGTCGCGCTCCCGCACGTCCGGCTTGATGTTCGCCTTGCGGACGTCCTCGACCGACTTCGCCAGGGCGCCGACCTTGTCCCGGTCGAAGGTCGTGTAGATCTGGTAGCCGCCGCGGTCCAGCTGGGTCTTGCTGATGCCGGAGTGGGCGACGACGTAGTTGTCGGCGAGGTCGGTGAGGTAGCCGATCTGACCGGCGCGGTTCGTCGCGGGCTTGGGCTTCTGGGGGGTCGGGAAGCCCTTGCCGACCCACA
This sequence comes from Streptomyces roseifaciens, assembly GCF_001445655.1. NCBI lineage: Bacteria > Bacillati > Actinomycetota > Actinomycetes > Kitasatosporales > Streptomycetaceae > Streptomyces > Streptomyces roseifaciens. The sequence goes on along the minus strand of NZ_LNBE01000004.1, from coordinate 1,530,297 downwards.
TGTCGCGGTCGGTCGCCTTCATGTTGCCCGTCTCGACCTCGCGGTCCAGGGTCCACTTCCAGCGGTCGGTGGCCCGCTTGGTGTTCTTCTCCGCGGTGGCCGCCGGGCCCTGGCCGCCGTACGGGTCGTACAGGTTGGGGCCGTTGAGCGTGGCGGCGAGGAACGCGCTCTCGCTCGGCGTGAGGTCCTTGCAGTCCTTGTCGTAGTAAGCGCGTGCCGCGGCCTGGATCCCGTAGGCCCCTCGCCCGTAATAGGCGGTGTTGAGGTACCCCGCGAGGATCTCGTCCTTGTCCTTGGTGGCACCCACCTTTATGGAGATCAGCAGCTCGGTGGCCTTGCGCTTGAGCGTCTGCTCCTGGCTCAGGTACGTGTTCTTCACGAACTGCTGCGTGATGGTCGAACCGCTCTGGGTCTCCCCGCCCTGCGCCATCTTCACGACGGCGCGCGCGATGCCCATCGGGTCGACGCCCCAGTCCTTGTAGAAGCTGGCGTTCTCGGCCGAGATCACCGCCCTCTGCATCGACAGGGGGATCTTGGAGATCGGCACGATCTGGCGGTTGAGCGCACCACCGCCCGCGACCACCATCTGCTTGCCGTCGGCCCAGTAGTAGACGTTCTTCTGCACCTGGGCGGTCCGCTGGGCGGACGGCACCTGGACCACGGCCAGGGCGATGCCCACGGTGCCGAAGATCAGGCCGATGAAGGTGAAAGCCGTCCCGAGGACCAGCTTCCAGGAGGGCAGCCAGCGCTTGGCGCCGTCCTTGCCCGCCCGGGGATAGTCGATGAAGCGCTTTTTGCCCGGGCGCCGCCCGCCGGAACCTCCTCCGGGATCCCCGCCGCGTCTGCGCCCGCCGGCCGCGGGGCCGCGCTGGGTCGCACGGCGGCCTTCGGCACGGCTGCCGTGCCGGTCGGTCTCGCCGCGACCGGATCGCGCGGCGGAACTGCTGGTCGGCGCGGCGCGGCGGCCGGAACCCGGCTGCTGTGCCGCGCGCCTGGCCGCGGCTCGTCCGCCACCCTGAGGCTGTGGCGGCGGCTTGCGGCGGTGCTCGCTCATCGAACGACTACTCCTCGGGCAGGCGCTATCGCCTGGAAGCGGCAGGTGGCTTGCGTTCCCCCCGATGCGCTGAACGGCTGCCTGAGGCAACCGGGCGCATTGCATACGGGACGAGGACGCCTGTCGTCGTCACTCGGTTCCCGCTGGTCTGCATGGCGCACAGACTACGCACGGCCAAATCGCTCCTACTGCGGATGTTCACTCCAAATCAGGCCGCTTGTGTCCCACGAATCGGTGATGTGACCTCGTTCACCGTGCCCCCTCTTGTCGCATCCAAGGGTGCGTTCTATCGTCTGGATGTATCGAGTCGATACATCAGCTCGGCATAAGGGTCGGCTCGGAGTCGGCATAAGGGACCAATAGGGACTAGGGATCACAAGGACTAGGCTGTGTGCGACAAGGAGGCGAAACATGAGCAGACGCTCCGGCATCCTCGAGTTCGCCGTCCTCGGCCTGCTCCGCGAGTCCCCGATGCACGGCTACGAGCTGCGGAAACGCTTGAACACCTCGCTCGGGGTGTTCCGTGCGTTCAGCTACGGCACCCTCTACCCCTGCCTGAAGGCCCTCGTGGCGAACGGCTGGCTGGTCGAGGAGCCCGGGAGCGCTCCGGAGGACGCCCGTGCGGCGTCCCTGGCCGGACGACGGGCGAAGATTGTCTACCGCCTGACGGCAGAGGGCAAGGAGCACTTCGAGGAGCTGCTCGCCCACACCGGCCCGGACGCGTGGGAGGACGAACACTTCGCCGCCCGCTTCGCGTTCTTCGGGCAGACCTCGCGGGACGTACGGATGCGCGTGCTGGAAGGCCGCCGCAGCCGTCTGGAGGAGCGCCTCGAAAAGATGCGCGCCTCCCTCGCCCGCACCCGCGAGCGGCTGGACGACTACACCCTCGAGCTTCAGCGCCACGGCATGGAGTCCGTGGAGCGCGAGGTCCGCTGGCTGAACGAGCTGATCGAGAGCGAGCGGGCCGGGCGTGACAAGCGCACCGGTCCGGACCAGTGAGCCCTGCACTCCTGCAGGGCTTCGTCGAGTACTAACAGGGAGCAACCGGAATGGGTTCGGTTCGCGTAGCCATCGTCGGCGTGGGCAACTGCGCCGCCTCGCTGGTGCAGGGCGTCGAGTACTACAAGGACGCCGACCCGAACGGCCGCGTGCCGGGTCTGATGCACGTGCAGTTCGGCGACTACCACGTCCGTGATGTGGAGTTCGTGGCCGCCTTCGACGTCGACGCGAAGAAGGTCGGTCTCGACCTCGCCGACGCCATCGGCGCCAGCGAGAACAACACCATCAAGATCTGCGACGTGCCGAACAGCGGCGTCACCGTCCAGCGCGGCCACACCCTCGACGGTCTGGGCAAGTACTACCGCGAGACCATCGAGGAGTCCGCCGAGGCTCCCGTCGACGTCGTCCAGGTCCTCAAGGACAAGCAGGTCGACGTTCTCGTCTGCTACCTCCCCGTGGGCTCCGAGGCCGCCGCGAAGTTCTACGCGCAGTGCGCCATCGACGCCAAGGTCGCCTTCGTCAACGCCCTCCCGGTCTTCATCGCCGGCACCAAGGAGTGGGCGGACAAGTTCACCGAGGCCGGTGTCCCGATCGTCGGTGACGACATCAAGTCGCAGGTCGGCGCCACCATCACGCACCGCGTGATGGCCAAGCTGTTCGAGGACCGGGGCGTCATCCTGGACCGCACGATGCAGCTGAACGTCGGCGGCAACATGGACTTCAAGAACATGCTCGAGCGCGAGCGCCTCGAGTCCAAGAAGATCTCCAAGACGCAGGCCGTCACCTCGCAGATCCCCGACCGCGAGATGGGCGAGAAGAACGTCCACATCGGCCCCTCGGACTACGTGGCCTGGCTGGACGACCGCAAGTGGGCGTACGTGCGCCTCGAGGGCCGCGCCTTCGGCGACGTCCCGCTGAACCTGGAGTACAAGCTCGAGGTCTGGGACTCCCCGAACTCGGCCGGTGTCATCATCGACGCCGTCCGCGCCGCGAAGATCGCCAAGGACCGCGGCATCGGCGGCCCGATCCTCTCCGCCTCCTCGTACTTCATGAAGTCGCCGCCGGTGCAGTACTTCGACGACGAGGCCCGCGAGAACGTCGAGAAGTTCATCAAGGGCGAGGTCGAGCGCTAAGCGTTCCGCTTCTTTCGCCTCCCTCCGCCACAGGTCCCCGGGTCGTCCGCCCGGGGACCTGGGCGTTGTGTGAGGCTGTGGACCATGCCCGTTGTGCGTGATCTTCGCGTCCTGCTCCGCCTTCGCGATTTCCGCCGCCTGCTGGCAGTCAGGCTCCTCTCCCAGGCCGCGGACGGCGTCTACCAGGTCGCCCTCGCCGCCTACGTGGTCTTCTCCCCGGAGAAGCAGGCCTCCCCCACGGCCATCGCCTCGGCCATGGCCGTGCTCCTGCTGCCGTACTCGCTGCTGGGCCCCTTCGCCGGAGTGCTGCTGGACCGCTGGCGCCGCCGCCAGGTGCTGCTCCACGGCAACCTGCTGCGCGCCGCCCTGGCCACCGTGACCGCCCTGCTCATCGTCGCGCGCGTCCCCGACTGGCTCTTCTACGCCTCCGCCCTTTCGGTCACCGCCGTCAACCGCTTCGTGCTGGCCGGGCTCTCCGCCTCCCTGCCCCGGGTGGTCGACTCCCGTGAGCGGCTGGTCATGGCCAACTCCCTCTCCCCGACCGCAGGGACCCTGGCGGCCACCGTGGGCGGCGGCCTCGCCTTCGCCGTACGCGTGGCCGCTCCCGAGGGGACGGGCTCCGACGCCTGGGTCGTCCTGCTCGGCGCGGTGCTCTACCTGTCCGCCGCCCTGTGCTCCCTGCGGATGCCCATCGGCCTGCTGGGGCCGGACACGCCGGTGGCCCGCCGGCTGGGCGCGGCCCTGACCGGTACCGCGCGGGGAATGGCCGCGGGGCTGCGCCACCTCGCCGAGCGCCGCACGGCCGCCTACGCGCTCGGCGCCATGACGATGATGCGCTTCTGCTACGGCGCCCTGACCGTCACCGTGCTGATGCTCTGCCGCTACGCGTGGACGAGCAGCGAGTCCAAGGGGATGGCCCTGCTGGGGCTGGCCGTCGCCATCTCGGGAGCGGGGTTCTTCGCAGCGGCCGTCATCACCCCCTGGGCGGTCTCCCGGCTGGGCAGGCTCGGCTGGATGGTGGCCTGCGCCGCGGCCGCGGCGGTGCTGGAACCCGCGCTCGGCCTGCCCTTCGAGCGCGTCCCCATGCTGATCGCCGCCTTCGTCCTGGGCCTGACCACCCAGGGCGCCAAGATCGCCACGGACACCGTGGTCCAGTCCTCGGTGGACGACGCCTTCCGGGGCCGGGTCTTCTCGCTCTACGACGTCCTCTTCAACGTCGCCTTCGTGGGGGCGGCCGCAGTGGCGGCCCTGATGCTGCCGCCCGACGGCCGGTCGGCCCTGCTGGTGTCAGCGATCGCCGCGCTCTACGCCGTCGTCGCCGTCGCCCTGGCGGGCTTCCGCAGCCGGGAGGACGCATGAAGCGGGGGCGGGGGCTGTTTCACGTGAAACCGTGAATCACCCACCGCCCCCGCTTCATGTTTCACGTGAAACCGGGGGGTCAGCCCTGCGCCGTCCACCACTCCTTGAGCGCGGCGACCGCCTCGTCATGGCTCATCGGGCCGTTCTCCAGGCGCAGCTCCAGCATGTGCTTGTACGCCTTGCCGATCTGCGGGCCCGGGCCCACACCCAGGATCTCCATGATCTGGTTGCCGTCCAGGTCCGGCCGGATCGCGTCCAGCTCCTCCTGCTCCTGCAACTTGGCGATGCGATCCTCCAGGCCGTCGTACGCCCGCGAGAGCGCGTTGGCCTTGCGCTTGTTGCGCGTGGTGCAGTCGGACCGGGTCAGCTTGTGGAGCCGCTCCAGCAGGGGCCCGGCGTCGCGCACGTACCGGCGGACGGCGGAGTCGGTCCACTCGCCGGTGCCGTAGCCGTGGAAGCGCAGGTGCAGCTCCACGAGCTTGGAGACGTCCTTCACCAGCTCGTTGGAGTACTTGAGCTTGGTCATCCGGGACTTGGTCATCTTGGCGCCCACCACCTCGTGGTGGTGGAAGGAGACCCGGCCGTCCTTCTCGAAGCGGCGCGTCCGCGGCTTGCCGATGTCGTGCAGCAGGGCCGCGAGGCGCAGCACCAGGTCGGGGCCGCCGCCGGGCTGGTCGCGCGGGGCCTCCAGGGCGATGGCCTGCTCCAGGACGATGAGCGTGTGCTCGTACACGTCCTTGTGACGGTGGTGCTCGTCGCGCTCCAGGCGCAGGGCGGGCAGCTCGGGCAGGACGAGCGCGGCGAGCCCGGTGTCGACCAGGAGCTTCAGGCCCTTGCGCGGGTGGTCGGAGAGGATCAGCTTGTTGAGCTCGTCCCGGACCCGCTCGGCCGAGACGATCTCGAGCCGGCCGGACATCTCCGTCATCGCGGTGACGACCTCGGGGGCGACCTCGAAGTCGAGCTGGGCGGCGAAGCGGGCGGCCCGCATCATGCGCAGCGGGTCGTCGGAGAAGGACTCCTCCGGGGTGCCGGGGGTGCGCAGGACCCGGGCGGCCAGGTCCTCCAGGCCGTTGTGCGGGTCGATGAACTCCTTCTCCGGCAGCGCGACGGCCATGGCGTTGACGGTGAAGTCGCGGCGGACGAGGTCCTGCTCGATCGAGTCGCCGTAGGAGACCTCCGGCTTGCGGGAAGTCCGGTCATAGGCTTCCGACCGGTATGTGGTGACTTCAATGTCGAAGTCGGCTTTGCGGCATCCCACGGTGCCGAAGGCGATGCCGACCTCCCAGACGGAGTCCGCCCAGGGCCGGACGATCTTCAGGACGTCCTGCGGGCGGGCGTCCGTGGTGAAGTCGAGGTCGTTGCCGAGCCGGCCGAGCAGCGCGTCCCGTACGGATCCGCCGACCAGAGCAAGCGTGAACCCGGCTTCCTGGAATCGGCGGGCGAGGTCGTCGGCCACGGGGGAGACCCTCAGGAGCTCGCTCACGGCACGGCGCTGCACATGGCTCAGCTCGTTGGTCGACGACTGGGTGAGGCTGTCATTGTTGGCATTCGGCACAACAGAAGAGGGTACGTGGCCGCGCGCCGCAGGGCCTCCCGGTTACGGACGCATGGCGCACCCCACGCAAAGCGGTCGCAGCCGGGACATCGGGCCGGCCGTGCGATCTTGCGGAGCGGTCCACGGCACTTCGTCACAGCGGGCCTCGTTACCATTCGTGGACGCACAACCGACGACCACTGACGACGACGAGGGACGGGCGAGCGCGTGGCCGAGGCGGCAGAGACCCAGGAGACCCCCTCCGCTGCTGCCTGCCGGTGGTCCCGGCACCTTGCGACGATCCTGACGGGCGTGGCGCTGCTGCTCGGCCTGGTGCAGCTGCCGGCGGCGCCGGCGGCCCGCGCCGAGTCCTCGGCCTCCCGCCCGGTCGACGTCTCCGTCCACACGCTGACCCCCGCCGCGCCGAAGCAGGACGACACGCTCACGGTCTCGGGCAGCGTCACCAACACCGGCGGCTCGGCGGTCACCGACGCGCACGTCGGCCTGCGGGTGGGCAGCCAGATCAACAGCCGGATCGACGCCGACGAGACCGGCAGCCGGTCCGTGTCGGGCACCGACGGCTCCGAGATCGCCAAGCACACCCAGAAGATCGACAGGCTCCCTCCGGGGGCCAGCCGCGACTTCAGCATCTCGCTGCCGGCGAAGGACCTGGACCTCAGCCGGGACGGGGTGTACCAGCTCGGCGTCTCGCTGTCGGGGCGCACCGCGGACCAGGGCTTCGAGCGGGTGCTGGGGATCACGCAGACGCTGCTGACCTGGCAGCCCTCCGCGATCGAGGGCAAGAAGACGCAGCTCACGTTCCTGTGGCCGCTGATCTCCACGACGCACCTCACCGCCCGGACCGAGTCCGACCAGCAGCAGACGCCGATCTTCCCCAACGACGACCTGGCCGCGGAGCTGGCCCCGGGCGGCCGGCTGCAGCAGCTGGTCGCGCTGGGCAAGGACCTGCCGATCACCTGGGTGATCGACCCGGATCTGCTCGCCACGGTCGAGGCCATGACCAAGAGCTACCGGGTGGGCGGTCCGGACGGGAGGACCGTCCCGGGCCGGGGCCAGGCGGTCGCCAAGCAGTGGCTCAGCCAGCTGCAGACCGCCGTCGCCGGCGACCAGGTGGTGGCGCTGCCGTTCGGCGACCCCGACCTCGCGTCGCTGGCCCACCACGGCAAGGACGTGCCGGGCTCCCTGAGCCACCTGCAGTCCGCCACGGAGCTCGCCTCGACGACCGTGGACACCATCCTCGGCGTGAAGCCGCGCACGGACTTCGCCTGGCCCGTCGACGGCGCCGTCGACTCCTCGATCATCGACGTCGCCACCTCGGCCGGCGCCCACAACGTCATCGCGCGCAGCGACAGCTTCCGCGACCGGACGTCCTACAGCCCCACCGCGGCCCGCCAGATCGGCAGCGGCAACACCGCCGTCGTGGCGGACGCCCGGATGTCCACCGGCTTCCAGGGCGACCTCGTCCGCGCCGGCGAGTACTCGCTCGCCGTGCAGCGGTTCGTCGCCCAGAGCCTCCTGGTGAACCGGCAGGCGCCGGACAACGAGCGCAGCATCGTCGTGGCGCCGCAGCGCATGCCCACGGGGAGCCAGGCCCAGGCGATGGCCGCGGCGATCAAGGCCCTCTCGGACAACCGCTGGACGCAGCCCGTCAACCTGGGCGACGCGGCCGCGGCCAAGCCGGACCCGGACGCGAACCAGCAGGTCCCGGGCACCGGCTCGTACCCCGAGTCGCTGCGCGAGCAGGAGCTGTCCACCAAGGCGTTCCAGGAGATCCAGAAGACCCAGTCCACGCTGGACGGCTTCAAGGTGATCCTGACCTCGCAGGACCGCGTGGTGACGCCCTTCGGCAGCGCGATCATGCGGGAGATGTCGACCTCGTGGCGCGGCGACCGCAAGGGCGCCGCCGAGTTCCGCGAGGCGGTGCAGTCCTATCTGTACGGGCTCACCCGCCGCGTGGAGCTGATCAAGAAGTCCGACGTCACCCTGTCCGGGCGCAGCGCGACGATCCCCATGACGGTCCACAACGGCCTGCTGCAGGGGATCGAGGGGCTCCACCTGGTGCTGGAGTCCAGCCAGACCAACCGTCTGCAGGTCGACCGCTCCCAGCCCGTGAAGATCAACGGCGGGCAGAACCAGTCGGTGAAGTTCGAGACCCGGGCCAACGCCAACGGCCCGGTGCGCGTGACGGCCCGGCTCTACACGGCCGAGGGCCAGCCCTACGGCGACCCGGTCGTCTTCACTGTGCATGTCACGTCCATCACCCCTATGGTTCTCCTCGTCATCGCCGGTGGCGTGCTCCTGCTGGTCCTCGCGGGGCTCCGCATCTACATCAAGCGGAAGCGGTCCGCCGCCCGTGCGGCCGAGGGCGGGGAGCCCGGGCCGGACGGCGAGGGGCCGGACAACGGAGGCCCGGAGGACGACCGGCCCGCGCGGCCGGGTGACCCGGCCCCGGACACCGGATCGCATGACACGGAGCCATCCGGCTCGGGTGAGAAAGTGGAACGTTGACGCTTAGTGGGGCCGGCCGGCCGCGGACGATGAGGTGGGGTAGCGATGAACGCGCCGTACGACGGTGACCGCGGGCAGGGCGCGGGTGGTGAGCCGCGGGGTCAGTACCCGCCGCCCCCGGCTCCCCCCGGCACGCCCCGCCAGGGCCCGTACGCCCAGGATCCCTACCTGCGGGACGCCTACGCCTCCGAGCCCTACCCCGGGCACGACCCGGCCGCCCAGGACCCTGTGGACGAGGCGCTGTACGACCGCTCCGCCCACCCGGCGCCGCCCGGCACGTACCGCAACACCTACCCGCAGCAGCCGGGCGCCGGGGCGTGGCCCCCGGCTCCGTCCGGCCCGTCCGGCCCGGCGGGCTTCCCCGCCCACGGCGACGACGACGCGACCAAGCAGTTCGCCGCGGTGGACGGCTTCGACCGCCAGGACGACGGCGGCCCCCGGCGGGACGCCTTCGCCCACCTCTACCGCGACCAGCAGCAGCCCTACGAGCCGCCGCGGCCGCCGGGGCAGCAGATCCCGGCACCGGGGCAGTACGGCTCCCCCGTGCCGCCGCCGAAGGCTCCGGCCGCCGAGCCCACTGCGGAGCCGGAGCCGGCCGCGTCCTCGGCACCGGCGTCGGCCAAGGGCGGCAAGGCCGCGAGCTTGCTGAAGTCGAGCGCGCTGATGGCCGCGGGAACGATGGTCTCCCGGCTTCTCGGCTTCGGCCGGAACCTCGTCATGGCGGCGGCGATCGGCGTCGGCACGCTGAACGACGACTACCAGGTCGCCAACGTCCTGCCGACGATGATCTACATCCTTGTGGGCGGCGGTGCGCTGAACGCCGTCTTCATCCCGCAGCTGGTGCGCGCGATGAAGAACGACGACGACGGGGGCGAGGCGTACGCCAACCGCCTTCTGACCCTTGTCGTCGTGCTGCTGGCGGGTGTCACCACTGTCTGTGTGCTGGGGGCGCCGCTCTTCATCCAGGCGATGTCGCCCACCATCGCCTCCGACCCGGACCGGATGGAAGTGGCGGTGGCGTTCGCCCGCTACTGCCTGCCCACGATGTTCTTCATGGGCGTACACGTGGTGCTGGGCCAGATCCTCAACGCGCGCGGGAAGTTCGGCGCGATGATGTGGACCCCGGTCCTCAACAACATCATCATCATCGCCACCTTCGGCTCCTTCATCTGGGCTTTCGGTCCCTTCAAGGACAGCCAGGTCGACGCAGCCGGCATCCCGGCCGAGGGCGTGCAGCTGATCGGCATCGGCACGCTGCTGGGCCTCGTCGTCCAGGCGCTGGCAATGCTCCCCTACCTGCGGGAGGCCGGATTCCGTATCCGTCCCCGCTTCGACTGGCGCGGGCAGGGCCTCGGGAAGGCCGCGGGCCTCGCCAAGTGGACCTTCTTCTTCGTCCTCGCGAACCAGCTCAGCATGGTCGTGGTGACGCAGCTCGCCACCAAGGCCGGCGCACTGGCGGAGAAGGCCGGTCACACCGGTACGGGCATCACGGCGTACAACTTCGCGCTGCAGCTCTGGCAGATGCCGCAGGCCATCATCACCGTCTCGGTGATGACCGCGGTGCTCCCCCGGATCTCCCGCGCCGCCCACGACGGCGACGCCTCCGCCGTCCGGGACGACCTCTCGCACGGCCTGCGCACCTCGGCCGTCGCCATCGTGCCCTGCGCCTTCGCCTTCCTGGCGCTCGGCGTCCCCATGTCCACGCTGATGTTCTCGGGCGGTTCGGGCACGGGCGGTGCCACCAACATCGGCTTCATCCTCATGGCCTTCGGTCTCGGCCTGATCCCGTACTCGGCGCAGTACGTCATCCTCCGTGGCTTCTACGCCTACGAGGACACCCGTACGCCCTTCTACAACACGCTGATCGTCTCCGCGGCCTTCGCGGCCTCCGCCGTCCTGAGCTACCTCGTCCTGCCGTCCCGCTGGGCCGTCGCCGGCATGGCCTTCTCCTACGGTCTCGGCTACGCCGTCGGCGTCGGTGTCGCGTGGCGCCGCCTGCGTACCCGCCTCGGCGGGGATCTGGACGGCTCGCGCGTAGTCCGGACGTACGCCCGCCTCGCCGGTGCATGCATCCCCGCGGCCCTCGTCGGCGGAGCCGCGGCCTACGGCATCACGCAGGTCCTCGGCCAGAGCGTGCTCGGTTCGCTCGCCTCCCTGATCGGCGGCGGTCTGGTCCTGCTCGGCGTCTTCTACCTCGCCGCGAAGCGGATGCGGATCGAGGAGCTGACGGCCATGGTCGGTATGGTCCGCGGGCGACTCGGACGCTGACGGGAGCACAACCTTCGCCCGCCGCCGTGTGTCGTGCATAGCGCCGGACTGTGGGCACAATTGTCTTGGCTGTGGACAGCGTGCAACGGATGGGGAGGCAGGAACGACGGTGGCAGAACGGAGCACAGCTGCCGTCGACGTGGCAGGCACCGGCGGCGGCAAGCCGCTGACCGCCAAGGCGGGCAAGGCCACGGCCGACGGGGCGGAGGCCGCGATCAAGGCCGGCACCCACAAGGACAGTGGGCGCGCGGACGGCAAGAAGGCCGCCCGCGACGCCCAGACCACGCCCGAACTGCACAGCGGCCACAAGCTCGCCAGGCGGTACCGCCTGGAGGAGTGCGTCACCCGTCTGGAGGGATTCAGCAGCTGGCGTGCGGTGGACGAGAAGCTCCGCCGCGCCGTGGGCGTCCACCTGCTGCCCGCCGACCACCCGCGCGCCCGCCCCGTCCTCGCCGCCGCCCGCTCCGCCGCCCTGCTCGGCGACCCCCGCTTCGTCCAGGTGCTCGACGCCGTCGAGGAGAACGACCTCGTCTACGTCGTCCACGAGTGGCTGCCCGACGCCACCGAGCTGACCAACGTCCTCGCCTCCGGTCCCATGGAGCCGCACGACGCCTACCAGCTCGTCAGCCAGGTGTCCCAGGCCATGGCCGCCGCCCACCGCGAGGGCCTCGCCCACCTGCGCCTCCACCCCGGCTCGGTCCTGCGCACCGGCACCGGGCAGTACCGCATCCGCGGCCTGGCCGTCATGGCGGCGCTCCGCGGCATCACCACCGACCACCCCCAGCAGACCGACACCGAGGCCATCGGCGCGCTCCTGTACGCCGCGCTCACCCAGCGCTGGCCCTACGAGGACAGCGCCCACGGGCTGCCCGGCCTGCCCAAGGGCGTCGGCCTCATCGCCCCCGACCAGGTCCGTGCCGGCGTCCACCGCGGCCTCTCCGAGCTCGCCATGCGCGCCCTCGTCCACGACGGCTCCACCTCGTCACGGCAGGAGACGCCGTGCACGACCCCGGAGGAGCTGTCCAAGGCCGTCGCCGCCATGCCGCGGATCCGGCCGCCGGAGCCGTCCTTCACCACGCCGCCGGGCGGCTACCCCCGCCCGCACGCCTACGGTCAGCAGCCGCCGCACGGTGGCGTCGGCACGGGCCCCATGCCGGTGGCCCCGCCGCCCCCGCTGCAGGGCCGCACGGGCCGGGCGCTCAAGTGGAGCGTCGCCGCCCTGCTGATCGCCGCCCTGGGCCTGGCCAGCTGGCAGCTCGCCGACACGCTCCTCAAGGACGGGCAGGAGGACCGCCCGCAGATCTCCGAGTCGACGGGCGACGACGGCTCGAAGCCGACCGGCGATCCGGTGAAGATCGTCGACGCCCAGGAGTACGCCCCGGACGGGACCCCGCAGAGTCCGGACCGGGTGAAGAACACGTTCGCCACGGACTACGCCCCCAAGGACGTCTGGCGCTCGCGCACCTTCACCGACGGCCCCTCCCTGACCCACTACAAGGGCGGCGTCGGCATCATCTACGACCTCGGCAACAAGCAGCAGCTCAGCTCCGCGGACATCAAGCTGCTCTACGGCGGCAACCACACCGAGGTGTCGCTCTACGCGGCGAAGTCCCTCGCCGGCACCGAGTCGCTGAAGTCGATGAAGAAGCTGACGACCAAGCAGACGTCGACCGATTCGATAAGCCTCTCCCTCAAGAAGCCGGCCGAGGCCCGGTACGTCCTGCTCTGGATCACCGCAGCCCCTTACTCTGGCGCTGACGAGCAGACCTACGCCGGTGCCGGATACAAGCAGGGCATCACCAACGTGAAGTTCACCGGCTGACGTTCGGAACGGACCTCAGGGGGAGGGCTCGACGGTGGACGACGTCCTGCGTGACGGCCTCAGCGATGCCGATCTCCTCGCCCGGCACGTCGCCGGTGACCCCGACGCCTTCGGCGAGATCGTGCGCAGACACCGTGACCGCCTCTGGGCCGTCGCCCTGCGCACCCTCGGCGACAGGGAAGAGGCCGCGGACGCCGTGCAGGACGCCCTGGTCTCCGCCTACCGCGCCGCACACACCTTTCGCGGGCAGTCCGCCGTCACCACCTGGCTGCACCGCATCACCGTCAACGCCTGTCTGGACCGGGCGCGCAAGGCCGCGTCGCGGCGCACCGCCCCGCTGGCCGAGACCGAGCGGCTGGAGCAGCTCATCGAGCCCCATGAATCCGCGGCGGCGCCCGCGGAGCGCGGGGATCTGCACAGGGAGCTGCTGCAGGCTCTGGCCACGCTCCCTCCCGACCAGCGCGCGGCCCTCGTCCTGGTGGACATGCAGGGCTACCCCGTCGCCGAGGCGGCCGAGGTGCTGGACGTTCCCGTCGGCACCGTGAAGAGCCGCTGCGCGCGGGGGCGGGCACGGCTTCTCCCGATCCTCACCCATCTGCGTCCCGGTGGCAGGGGTAGCCCAGCGCTCGACGGGGGAAGGAACCGGTCGCAGGGGGCGTCCGTCCCACCACCGGCAGGACAGAGCGACGCAGATCCAGTGAAGGGTGGAGGTGGGCGAGCGTGACTTCGATGACCGGCACGGATGGGCACCCGGAGGTCGCGGAGATCTCCGCGCTCACCGAGGGGGTGCTCTCACCGGCACGCACCGCGGACGTACGGGAGCACCTGGCGGCGTGCGAGCTGTGCGAGGACGTACGCAGCTCCCTGGACGAGATCCGGGGGGCGCTCGGGACCCTGCCCGGCCCGCCCCGGATGCCGTCGGACATCGCGGGCCGCATCGATGCCGCGCTCGCCGCCGAGGCACTGCTGGACTCGACCACGCCGCCGTTCGGTGTCCCTGTTTCACGCGCTGCAGCCCCTGTTTCACGTGAAACAGAGCAAGGGGAGAAGAGGGAGCAGGGAACGCGAGTCCCGGTTTCACGTGAAACACACGCCCGTCCCCCCGGCCGCCCCCGCGCTTCCACCGGCCCCGGTACGCCTGCACCGCCTTCCCGTAAGCCCCGGCGCTCACGCGCCCGCCGCTGGCCCACCGTGCTCCTCAGCAGTGCCTGTGTCGCCGCCGTGCTCGGCGTGGGCGGCCTCTTCCTGCAGTCCGGCGGGACGGATGCTCCCACGGCGGCGCCCTCCAAGGACCGCTCGAGCAGTGCGTCGGCGTCCCGGCTCGGCTCCGGTGAGCTCTCGGCGCGGGTGCACGAGCTCCTGAAGCCCCTGTCCTTCAGCCCCACCGAGCCCCGGGGGAAGACCGCCGAGGCCGACGGGGACGCGCCCAACAGGACGCTGAGCGCCTCGGGCGGCACGGCGCCCTTCTGTGTCCGGCAGGGCATCGGGCGCCCGGAGCAGGCCCTGGCCTCCGAGCCGGACACCTTTCAGGGTGAGGACGCCTACCTCGTCGTCCTGCCGCACCCGGGTGACACCGCGCTCGTCGACGCCTATGTGGTCTCTGCCACCTGCGTCGACGCGGGCTCCGCGACACCGGGCAAGGTATTGCTGACCGAGACGCTGTCACGCCTCTGAGCTCTCCCGGCCGCAGCAGGCACCCGGCGGGAATGCCTGCCCCGTAGGATCCGTTGGGTGGGGTGAACCCCTCAAGGACCGAGACAGCAGTCGGCAGACAAGGAAGACTCCCGTGAGCGACGTCCGCAACGTGATCATCATCGGCTCCGGGCCCGCGGGCTACACGGCCGCGCTCTACACCGCCCGCGCCTCGCTGAAGCCGCTGGTCTTCGAGGGCGCCGTGACCGCCGGTGGTGCCCTGATGAACACCACCGATGTCGAGAACTTCCCCGGCTTCCGTGAGGGCATCATGGGCCCGGACCTCATGGACAACATGCGGGCGCAGGCCGAGCGCTTCGGCGCCGAGCTGATCCCGGACGACATCATCGCGGTCGACCTGAGCGAAGAGATCAAGACCGTCACGGACTCCGCCGGCACCGTCCACCGCGCCAAGGCCGTGATCGTCACGACCGGCTCGCAGCACCGCAAGCTGGGCCTGCCCCGCGAGGACGAGCTCTCGGGCCGCGGTGTCTCCTGGTGCGCCACCTGCGACGGCTTCTTCTTCAAGGACCACGACATCGCCGTCATCGGCGGCGGTGACACCGCGATGGAGGAGGCCACCTTCCTCTCGCGCTTCGCCAAGTCCGTCACCGTCGTCCACCGCCGTGACACCCTGCGGGCCAGCAAGGCCATGCAGGAGCGCGCCTTCGCCGACCCGAAGATCTCCTTCGTGTGGGACAGCGAGGTCGCCGAGATCCACGGCGAGAACAAGCTCTCGGGTCTGACCCTGCGCAACCTCAAGAGCGGCGAGACCTCCGAGCTGCCGGTGACCGGCCTGTTCATCGCGATCGGCCACGACCCGCGCACCGAGCTCTTCAAGGGGCAGCTGGAGCTGGACGACGAGGGCTACCTCAAGGTGGACGCCCCCTCCACCCGCACCAACCTGACCGGTGTCTTCGCCGCCGGCGACGTCGTGGACCACACCTACCGCCAGGCCATCACCGCCGCCGGTACCGGCTGCTCCGCGGCGCTGGACGCCGAGCGCTTCCTCGCCTCCCTCTCGCACAGCGAGCACGTGCGCGAGCCCGAGAAGACCGCCTGACCCACCCTCCTCCTCCCCCCGCCCCCACGCAGAAAGAAATAAGGAGACCTCCGTGGCTCTCAAGTCTGTGACCGACAAGACCTTCGACGAGGACGTCCTCAAGAGCGACAAGCCCGTCCTGGTGGACTTCTGGGCCGCTTGGTGCGGTCCGTGCCGCCAGATCGCCCCCTCCCTGGAGGCGATCGCGGCCGAGTACGGCGAGAAGATCGAGATCGTCAAGCTCAACATCGACGAGAACCCGGGCACCGCCGCGAAGTACGGCGTGATGTCGATCCCGACCCTGAACGTCTACCAGGGTGGCGAGGTCGTCCAGACCATCGTCGGTGCCAAGCCGAAGGCCGCGCTGGAGCGCGAGCTGAGCAGCTTCATCCACGCGTAAGCGTCATCCACGCGCAGGCTTCGTCCGCGCGTCAGGATCACTCTCCGGGCGGCCGGTGTGTTTCACGTGAAACGCACCGGCCGCCCGGCGTTTCACAGGCAGGCGACGGCTACAGCGGCCGCAGCGCCGGCTCCTTCTGCACGGCACCCAGCAGGCGGTCCAGCGCGAGCTCGACGTCCTCCTTCCAGGAGAGCGCCGTCCTGAGCTCCAGCCGCAGCCGCGGATAGCGGGGATGCGGGCGCACCGTCTTGAAGCCGACGGCCAGGAGGTGATCGGCCGGCAGCACACAGGCCGGTTCCTTCCAGCGCGCGTCGGCGAAGGCCTCGATGGCCTTGAACCCCCGCCGCAGGACGTCCTTCGCGGCGGTCTGCACCATCATCCGGCCCAGTCCCTGGCCCTGGAATCCCGGAGTCAGCCATGCCGTCATCAGCTGGACCGCATCCGCAGCGACCGGGCTGGTGGAGAAGGCGGCTGACCGGGGGACATAGGCGGGCGGCGCGTAGAGCACGAAGCCCACCGGGACCTCGTCGACGTAGGCCACCCGGCCGCAGGATCCCCACTCCAGGAGGACCCCGGAGATCCAGGCTTCCTTCTCCAGCTCGGGCCGGCCCGCCTTCAGCGCGGCCTCACCGCTGACCGGATCGAGTTCCCAGAAGACGCAGGAGCGACAGCGCTGGGGGAGGTCCGGGAGATTGTCCAGCGTGAGCGGTACGAGCCGACGCCCCATGGAGCCATTTCCTCACTTCCGTAGCGTGCTGCCATACTCCGGGCGGCGCTCAGCGCACTCCGCTCCTGGAGGAGGCTGCCGACGAATCCGCCGACTGCTCCCAGGCCGAAGCCTGTTGCCACCAGCCCGGTCCGGCTCACCCATCGCATGGCCCCGCCCCTCCGCGAACTGTGTCAACGTGGTTGCGCCATACCCCAACGCATCGTATCCGTGCGTGGATTGAGCGAACAGCAGGACAAGGCAAAGGGCGGGTTGTGTTCCACGTGAAACACAACCCGCCCTGAGTGCGGTGCTGCTCGGGCCCCTCTCCGGACCGTGCTGTCAGCCCCTGCTGTCAGACCTCGTCTGCGGTCAGTCCTCGTCCTCGTGGGAGAGCTTCTGCTCTATCACCCGGCCCTCGCCCGGGGCGAGCGTGCCCAGGATGCGCTCCAGGTCCTCCATCGAGGCGAACTCGACGACGATCTTGCCCTTCTTCTGCCCGAGGTCGACCTTCACGCGGGTATCGAAGCGGTCCGACAGCCGGGTGGCCAGGTCGGTCAGCGCCGGGGAGACCCGGGCGCCGGCGCGGGGACCCTTGGGCTTGGAGGAGCGGCGCTTCTCCGGGTCCATCGTCTTCACGGTCTCTTCGACCGTGCGCACCGACAGCCCCTCGGCCACGATCCGCGTGGCGAGCTTCACCTGCTCCTCGGGGTCGGTCACCCCGACCAGGGCCCGGGCGTGTCCGGCCATCAGCACACCGGAAGCGACCTTGTTCTGCACCTCCGGCGCCAGCTTCAGCAGCCGCAGCGTGTTGGTCACCATCGAACGCGAGCGCCCGATCCGGTTGGCCAGCTCGTCATGCGTGCAATTGAAGTCCTGGAGGAGCTGGTCGTAGGCGGCAGCCTCCTCAAGAGGGTTCAGCTGAGCCCGGTGGAGGTTCTCCAGCAGCGCGTCGAGCAGCAGCTTGTCGTCCTCGGTCGCCCGGACGATGGCGGGGATCCGCTCCAGGCCGGCCTCCCGGCAGGCCCGCCAGCGCCGCTCGCCCATGATGAGCTCATAGCGCTCGGGGCCCAGACGCCGGACGACGACCGGCTGGAGCAGTCCCACCTCACGGATGGAGTGGATCAGCTCGTTGAGAGGCCCCTCGTCGAAGTACGCCCGCGGCTGCTTCGGGTTGGGCTTGATGGCATCCAGCGGCAGCTCGGCGAAGTGCGCCCCGGCCACCGTCTCCGCCGACGCCTCGGCCACGGCCTCGGCGCGCAGCGCCTCCGCATCCGTTTCACGTGAAACGGTGAAGTCCTTCACCGGCAGCGCGGTCACCTTGGAGGCTGCCACCCCCCGCTCAGGCGTGAGCACCGGTACCGCGGTGGGGGACGTGGCGTCGGGCCCCATGGCGGGGCCGGCGCTCTCCGATGCCTTCGGCGCCGCTGGAATCAGGGCACCGAGCCCACGGCCCAGTCCTCTACGTCGATCGCTCACTGCAGCCCCTCCGACATGCTGTGCTGGTCTTGCTGTTGTTGGCGGCCCACCAGGTGAGCCCTACTGCCGTCGTAACGTACGCCGACCCCCCGCAGCGCGATCTCCCGGGCTGCCTCCAGATAGGAGAGCGCTCCGCTGGAGCCCGGGTCGTACGTCAGAACCGTCTGTCCATAGCTGGGTGCCTCGGAGATCCGGACGGAGCGGGGAATACTGGTCCGCAGCACCTCGTGGCCGAAGTGGGTGCGCACTTCCTCCGCCACCTGGGAGGCCAGCCGGGTCCGCCCGTCGTACATCGTCAGCAGGATCGTGGAGACGTGGAGCTGGGGGTTGAGGTGCCCGCGCACCAGCTCGACGTTGCGCAGCAGCTGGCCGAGACCCTCCAGGGCGTAGTACTCGCACTGGATGGGGATCAGCACCTCCGCGCCCGCAACCAGGGCGTTGACCGTCAGCAGGCCGAGCGAAGGCGGGCAGTCGATCAGGATGTAGTCCAGCGGCTGCTCGTAGGCCTTGATGGCGCGGTCCAGCCGGCTCTCCCGGGCGACCAGCGAGACCAGCTCGATCTCGGCGCCCGCCAGGTCGATCGTGGCGGGCGCGCAGAAGAGCCCCTCCACGTCGACGACCGGCTGCACCACGTCGGCGAGCTTCTTGCTGTCCACCAGGACGTCGTAGATCGACGGCACCTCGGCGTGGTGGTCGATGCCCAGAGCCGTCGAGGCATTGCCCTGGGGGTCGAGGTCGATGACCAGCACACGGTTGCCGTGGAGCGCCAGCGAGGCCGCCAGGTTCACGGTCGTCGTGGTCTTGCCCACGCCGCCCTTCTGGTTGGCGACCACCATGACCCGGGTCTGGTCCGGCCTGGGCATCGGGGGAGGGGGTGTTTCACGTGAAACCGAGCCGAGGGCGTCGGCCGGGGCTTCGGGGGTTGTCCCCCGGGAGTCCGCAGCACGTGAAACTGGTTCCACCCCGGATTCGGACTCGGCAGGGCGGGGACCGGGGACCGGGTCGGCCATCGGCCCCGCGATATTGGCGTCGGACCGCAAGGATTCACTCTCCTCGACATCAGGCTCGCAATGGACAGAGCCTGCCATGCTTTCGGGGTTGTGAACCAGCGAGGCCCGTTCTCCTGTGGATGAATCCACGGTTCCTGTGGATACACCGGCATGTTCAGCCGCCTGCCGGCCACGCGGTGCGGCCGCGCGGCCCCGGCCGATGATTCCCTGCAGCAAGGAGCGTCGTTTCACGTGAAACACGATGCAGCGCACGCTGCGCGCCGGAGCGACGACACTCCGCTACAGGTAGGTTTGGCAGGTTGTATGGAGCATCGCCCTGCTCCCCAAGGGTGACCCCGGCAGGCGTGGCGTGGCCTCAGCGCCGGCGGCGCGACCGCCCCGCCGCCTTGGCCCGCTTGGCGGCGAAGCGCACACCGCCCGGGCTCTCCCCCACCTCGACCCGGACCACGGTGGACGGCGGGTCCACCACGCCCTGACCGACCTGGAGCACCGAGGTCCGCACGACGCCGAGCTTGCTGAGCGCCGCACGGGCGCCCTTGAGCTCCTCCTCCGCGGTGTCGCCCTTGAGGGCGAGCATCTCGCCGTACGGCCGCAGCAGGGGCACGCCCCAGCCCGCCAGCCGGTCCAGCGGGGCCACGGCCCGGGCAGTGACGACGTGCACCGGCTGCACCTTGCCGAGCATCTCCTCGGCGCGGCCACGGACGACGGTGACGTGGTCCAGGCCCAGCAGCTCCACGACCTCCTGGAGGAAGGTCGTACGGCGCAGCAGCGGCTCCAGCAGCGTGATCTGGAGGTCCGGGCGGACCAGGGCCAGCGGGATGCCCGGCAGCCCGGCGCCCGAGCCCACGTCGCACACGGAGACCCCGTCCGGGACGGCCTCGGCGAGCACCGCGCAGTTCAGCAGGTGCCGCTCCCACAGCCGCGGAACCTCTCGGGGACCGATGAGACCACGCCGCACGCCCGCGTCCGCGAGCACCTCGGCGTACCGAACGGCCTCCGGCAGGCGGTCACCGAAAACCTCCCGGGCCTCCGGGGGCGCCGGGGGGAGCTCCGCTGCCTCATCCACGGGAAACCGTCCTTCCGTACGACGTCTCTCTGAGAATCACTGAGAATTCAGAGTCTGAATATCAGGCTGACAAGGATCGGCCCCGCCTGCGAGCAGACGGGGCCGGACACACCTAGAAGTGGGATCGAGAAACCGAGAGGGAACCGCTCAGGCAGCTCAGGCGGGGAGGACGACGACGAAGCGCTGGGGCTCCTCGCCCTCGGACTCGCTGCGCAGACCCGCGGCGGCCACGGCGTCGTGGACGACCTTGCGCTCGAAGGGCGTCATCGGGTCCAGCTTGACCGCGGCACCGGTGCTGCGGGCCTCGGCGGCCGCCTGGGCGCCCACCTTCGCCAGCTCCTCGCGCCTGCGGGCACGGAAACCGGCGATGTCCAGCATGAGGCGGCTGCGGTCGCCGGTCTCCCGGTTCACGGCCAGACGGGTGAGCTCCTGGAGCGCCTCCAGCACCTCGCCGTCGCGGCCGACCAGCTTCTGCAGGTCACGGCTGGTCGAGTCGCTGATGATCGACACGGCGGCGCGGTCGGCCTCGACATCCATGTCGATGTCGCCGTCGAGGTCGGCGATGTCCAGCAGACCCTCGAGGTAATCGGCCGCGATCTCGCCCTCCTGCTCCAGGCGGGACAGGGTGTCGGTGCCCTCGGCGGCGACACCGCTGGTCTGGCGCTGCGTGTCCGTCACGGTGGACTCCTTCATTACTTCTTGGAGGGGTGCTTGGGCCGCTGCGGGCCGCTCTTGCGCTGCCCGGACTTGGATCCGCCGCCGGCCTGCCCGGGCTTTCCGCCCTTGACGTCCTTGGCTGCTTCCTCGGTGTCCGTGCCCTGCTTCTTCTCCAGCGAGGGCTTCTGCTCGGTGGAGTCCGCCGTGGCGGTGGTCCCGGCGACCTGGCGCTTGGCCTTGGTCTGGCGCTTGGGCTGCTGGCGGTTGGCGCGCGCGGCCTCGACGGCCTTCTTGGCCTCGACCTCGGCCGGGTCCTCCTTGAGCTTGCCCTTGGCCCGCAGGCGCTCCTGGCGCTGCTTGAAGGCGACGCTGCCCGGAGTCGGGTTACGGCGGATGATGAACATCTGCTGACCCATGGTCCACACGTTGGTGGTCAGCCAGTAGACGAGGACACCGACGGGGAAGTTGATGCCGAGGACGGCGAAGATGATCGGGAAGACGTACATCAGCATCTTCTGCTGCTGCATGAACGGCGTCTTCACCGAGAGGTCGACGTTCTTCGTCATCAGCTGGCGCTGCGTGTAGAACTGCGACAGCGACATCAGGACGATCATGACGACCGTGACGACGCGGACGTCCAGCAGCGTGGCGCCGAAGGACTCGACCTTCTCCGCGGAGGACAGGAAGGTCACCGAGAGCGGGGCACCGAAGATGTGTGCCTCACGGGCGCTGGCCAGCAGCTCCTGGTTGATGACACCGACCGTCTTGCCCTGCGCGATGTGGTTCAGGACCTGGTACAGCGAGATGAAGAAGGGCGACTGGGCCAGGATCGGAAGGCAGCTCGAGAGAGGGTTGGTGCCCGTCTCCTTGTAGAGCTTCATCATCTCTTCGGACTGGCGCTGCTTGTCGCTCTTGTAGCGCTCCTGGATCGCCTTCATCTTCGGCTGGAGCGCCTGCATGTTCCGCGTGGCCTTGATCTGCTTCACGAAGAGCGGGATCAGGCAGATACGGATCAGGACCACCAGGGAGACGATGGACAGACCCCACGCCCAGCCGCTGTTCTCGTCGAAGACAAGGCTGTACAGCGAGTGGAACTGGACGATGATCCAGGAAACTGCGTAATAGAGAGGACCGAGGATCGTGTCCACGAATCAGGCTCCTTGGGCGTTGGGCTGAGTCTCGGGCTGTGCGGCAGGCCCCGGGGTGGGGTTCCCGCCCAGTCGGCTCCTCAGCCGCTGGTGCCAGACCGGACGCTTCCGGGGAGGTACGTGGTCGACGCCACCGAGCGACCACGGATTGCAGCGCAGGATGCGCCAGGCCGTGAGCGCCGTTCCTTTGACCGCGCCGTGCACGTCAATGGCGGTGTAGCCATAGTGCGAGCACGACGGGTAGTACTTGCAGACCGGGCCCAGGAGTGGGCTGATGGTCCACTGATAGAGCTTGATCAACCACAGCAGCGGATACTTCACCGTGCGCTCCCTCCCTGGCTTCGGCCAAGGTCCCGAGGGGTGCCCTCGGGGGGATCGGAACGGCGCGGCGCCCCTCCCAACAGCCGCTGCAGTGCGGTGTCAAGATCACGGGCCAGCTCATCGTGGTCCGCCTCGCCCGAGCCGGGCAGGGCCCGTACCACCACCAGGCTACCGGCGGGCAGCTGATCGAGCCGGTCACGCATCAGGTGGCGAAGCCTGCGCTTCACCAGATTGCGGACAACGGCGACGCCGACGGCCTTGCTGACGACGAAACCCGCACGCACCGGGGGAGCATTCTCCCCAGGTGTGTGCGGGTCCGTTGTACCGCTACGGAGGTGGACGACGAGGAGCGGGCGCCCGGCCCTGCGTCCTCGGCGCACCGCGGTCGCAAAGTCCTCGCGCCGCCTCAGCCGATTGTCGGTAGGCAGCACGGCATGGACCTATTGGTCAGGCTGCTCAGGCCGACAGACGGGCGCGACCCTTGCCACGGCGGGACGCGAGAATCGCGCGGCCGGCACGGGTGCGCATGCGCAGGCGGAAGCCGTGGGTCTTCGCGCGGCGGCGGTTGTTCGGCTGGAAGGTGCGCTTGCTCACTCGGGGGCTCCAGAAATGAATCGGTGGTGGCGGGACATCGCCTGGCTGTCACCGTGCGCCCACGAGAAGCTCGCAACGCCCGAGTGCACCGCTTCATGACCGCATCAGATACTCGACACGACCTTTGCCCATCGGAGGCAGGCGGCAGCAGCCATCGACAACTCGACCTGGTCACGGTACGCGCGGCTACGCCATTCGGTCAAACCGGCAGCGCACCAGGGATACACCGTAGCCCGCCGCGGGCCGGTGGGACGACACGCCCCGCCCCATGGCACATTTGTACACACCCTGTGGACAACGACTTGAACCACGCACCGCGGCCTGACTACCGTGGCTGAACTCCGAATCCTTCCCGCCCGTCCCGAGAACCACACATTCGTGGGACTCGCGGGGCGCCCCCAGTGACTGAGAGAGCGTGCCCTGTGGCTGACCTGCCTGCCGATCTTGCCGCAGTGTGGCCGCGCGTGCTCGACCAGCTCCTGGGAGAGGGCCGGGACAAGCGCGGCCAGGGCGTCGAGTCCAAGGACGAGCACTGGATCAAGCGGTGCCAGCCGCTGGCCCTCGTCGCGGACACCGCCCTGCTGGCCGTGCCCAACGAATTCGCCAAGGGCGTGCTGGAGGGCCGGCTGGCCCCGATCGTCAGCGAGACGCTCAGCCGCGAGTGCGGCCGCCCCATCCGGATCGCGATCACCGTCGACGACTCCGCGGGCGAGCCTCCGGCCGAGCGCCCCCAGGCCCCGCAGCCGCCCCGCTACGAGGAGCCCGCGGGCCGCGGCGGCGGCCAGGGCCGCGACGCCTACGAGAGCCGTGACGGCTACGAGGGCTACGACGGCGGCGCCTACGAAGGCCGCGAGAGCTACGGCCGCCAGGCGCCCTCCGACGACCTGCCGTCCGTGCGCCCCGCCTACCCGGACTACCAGCAGCAGCGCCCCGAGCCCGGCGCCTGGCCGCGCCACTCGGCCCCCTCCGGGCCCCCGGTGGCGCCTCCGGGCGACCGCGGGGAGCGCGGCGACCGTGACCGAGGCGACAGGAACGACTACAGCTGGCAGCAGCAGCGCCTCGGCGGCTTCGCCGAGGGCGAACGCGATCCGTACGCCTCGCAGCACTCCGCCGGCTCCTACGAGCAGCAGCCGTACGACCAGCCCGGCTCGTACGACCAGCAGGGCGCGTACGACCAGGGGTCCGACTACCGGTCGCAGCCGCCCGAGCGCATGCCGTACGAGCAGCAGCGCCGCGATCTGCCCGAGAGCCACCCGCGCGGCGGCGAGCGCGGCGAGCGGCCCGTATCCGGCGGCGCCCCCGGCCCGCTCGCGGCCAAGCCCGCGCCGGCGCCCGGCCCCGGCGAGCCGACCGCCCGGCTGAACCCCAAGTACCTCTTCGACACCTTCGTCATCGGGGCGTCCAACCGCTTCGCGCACGCCGCCGCGGTCGCGGTGGCCGAGGCGCCGGCGAAGGCGTACAACCCCCTCTTCATCTACGGCGAGTCGGGCCTGGGGAAGACCCACCTGCTGCACGCCATCGGGCACTACGCGCGCAGCCTCTACCCGGGCACGCGCGTGCGCTACGTGAGCTCCGAGGAGTTCACCAACGAGTTCATCAACTCCATCCGCGACGGCAAGGCGGACGCGTTCCGCAAGCGCTACCGCGACATGGACATCCTGCTGGTCGACGACATCCAGTTCCTGGCGAGCAAGGAGTCGACGCAGGAGGAGTTCTTCCACACCTTCAACACGCTCCACAACGCCAACAAGCAGATCGTGCTCTCCTCGGACCGGCCGCCCAAGCAGCTGGTGACCCTGGAGGACCGGCTGCGCAACCGCTTCGAGTGGGGCCTGATCACGGACGTCCAGCCGCCGGAGCTGGAGACCCGGATCGCGATCCTGCGCAAGAAGGCGGTGCAGGAGCAGCTCAACGCCCCGCCGGAGGTCCTGGAGTTCATCGCCTCCCGCATCTCGCGCAACATCCGCGAGCTGGAGGGCGCGCTGATCCGGGTGACGGCCTTCGCGAGCCTGAACCGCCAGCCGGTCGACCTGGGCCTGACCGAGATCGTCCTCAAGGACCTGATCCCGGGCGGCGAGGACGCCTCGCCGGAGATCACGGCGCCGGCCATCATGGCGGCCACGGCGGACTACTTCGGGCACACCGTCGAGGACCTGTGCGGGGCCTCGCGCAGCCGCGTGCTGGTGACGGCGCGCCAGATCGCGATGTACCTCTGCCGCGAGCTCACGGACCTGTCGCTGCCGAAGATCGGTGCACAGTTCGGCGGCCGCGACCACACGACGGTGATGCACGCGGACCGCAAGATCCGTGCGCTGATGGCCGAGCGGCGCTCCATCTACAACCAGGTGACCGAGCTGACGAACCGCATCAAGAACGGCTGACGAGAGCCGCGAGAACCGCCTGAGGGCGCTTCGGGACGCTTCCCGGAGCGCCCTTTTCGCGGTCCCGGGGGCGTCCCGGGGGCCTCTTGGGAGCCTCTTGGGAGCGTCCGGGAGGCGCCGGGCGTCCACAGCCGTGGACGGCTCTGTTCGATTACGCGCGCCGTACCCGGGGTTCTCCACAGATTCCTTGCCGACCGGCTGTCCACACGCTGGGGACTGCGAAGTTGTCCAGATGCTGTCCACAGAGGAGGCTGTTGATAGCCCATCAGGCGAGGTCAGCGGCGTGTGGATTTGTGGCCGACGGGATTCCACAGCCTGTGGACGACGGATTCACCCACAAGGCGGCATGACGGTTGTCCACCGGCGACCCACAGGCGAGTGGATGTTGTACACAGCCTTTCCACACCCCTGTCCACTGTTCGGCAACGAAACGCCCGAGGTCACCGCACCGAGTGAAAGGCGTCACACCAAGGTGCCGGATTGGGCTGTGGGGAACCTGGGTAAACCTGGGGACAGGCCTGGGGAGAAGTGCGCCCTGCCTGTGCACCGGTTGTGCAGAACTTTCCGCGGTCCACAGAACACCCCGCTTATCCACCGCCCCCACCCACAGGCCCGGTGGACAAAAAACTGGCGTTGACCTGGGCAAAGACGGTTGTCCACCGTTTCCACAGGCCCTACTACTACGACCACAGAGATCAAGCGGGGAACTCGTTTCGAAGTGGGTCCTGTGCACAACTCGGCTGCGGACCGCGCCACGCCCTCCGACCCGACTTGACCCCGAGACGCACCAGCTGTCAGCGGTGTGCGTCAGACTGGTCTCCGGCAAGCAGCCGACGAAGACGCCAGCAGGGCGAGCCAGCAACAAGCAGGAGGCGGTTTCCGGTGAAGATCCGGGTGGAGCGCGATGTACTCGCGGAGGCAGTGGCCTGGGCGGCCCGCAGCCTCCCGGCCCGTCCGCCGGTGCCCGTCCTCGCGGGCCTTCTCCTGAAGGCCGAGGAGGGCTCCCTCAGCCTCTCCGGCTTCGACTACGAGGTCTCGGCCCGCGTCTCGGTCGACGCCGATGTGGAGGAGGACGGCACCGTCCTCGTCTCCGGCCGCCTCCTCGCCGACATCTGCCGCGCGCTTCCCAACAGGCCTGTGGAAATCTCCACCGACGGCGTGCGCGTCACCGTGGTCTGCGGCTCCTCGCGATTCACACTCCACACCCTGCCTGTGGAGGAGTACCCGGCCCTGCCCCAGATGCCCACGGCCACGGGCACCGTCCCGGCCGAGGTCTTCGCCGCCGCTGCCGCCCAGGTCGCCATCGCCGCCGGCCGTGACGACACCCTGCCGGTGCTCACCGGTGTCCGCGTCGAGATCGAGGGCGACACCGTCACCCTGGCCTCCACCGACCGCTACCGCTTCGCGGTCCGCGAGTTCATGTGGAAGCCCGAGACGCCGGACATCTCCGCCGTCGCCCTGGTGCCCGCCAAGACCCTGCTGGACACCGCCAAGTCCCTCAGCGGCGGCGACTCCGTCTCGATCGCCCTGGCCGGCTCCGGCAAGGGCGAGGGCCTGATCGGCTTCGAGGGCGCCGGCCGCCGCACCACCACGCGCCTGCTCGAGGGCGACCTGCCGAAGTACCGCACGCTCTTCCCGACCGAGTTCAACTCCGTCGCCGTGATCGAGACCGCCCCGTTCGTCGAGGCCGTCAAGCGCGTCGCGCTGGTCGCCGAGCGCAACACCCCGGTGCGGCTGAGCTTCGAGCAGGGCGTGCTGATCCTGGAGGCCGGCTCCAGCGACGATGCACAGGCTGTGGAGCGGGTC
Organism: Streptomyces roseifaciens; assembly: GCF_001445655.1. Lineage (NCBI taxonomy): Bacteria > Bacillati > Actinomycetota > Actinomycetes > Kitasatosporales > Streptomycetaceae > Streptomyces > Streptomyces roseifaciens. Next base: position 1,503,297 of record NZ_LNBE01000004.1, on the reverse strand, counting down.
GACGCCGCGCTCGACGGTGACGACATCTCGATCGCGTTCAACCCCGGCTTCCTGCTGGAGGGTCTGTCGGCGATCGACTCCCCGGTCGCCCAGCTGTCCTTCACGACGTCGACGAAGCCGGCGCTGCTGAGCGGCAAGCCCGCGCTCGACGCCGAGGCGGACGACGCGTACAAGTACCTGATCATGCCGGTGCGGCTCTCGGGCTGACGCCCTCCGACGGGACCGGCCCCGGCGGGGGCACTCACCCTTTGAGCGCCCCCGCCCCACAGGTGTGCAGCGCCTCCCCGGCGTAGGCTCGGACCCAGGTACGAACCCACTCAAGGCATAGAGGATCACCCATGGAGCTCGGTCTCGTCGGTCTCGGCAAGATGGGCGGCAACATGCGCGAGCGCATCCGCCGCGCAGGCCACACCGTCATCGGATACGACCGCAACCCGGACCTCGCGGATGTCAGCAGCCTCAAGGAGCTGGTGGACTCCCTCCAGGGGCCGCGCGTCGTATGGGTCATGGTCCCGGCCGGCGGGCCGACGCAGGCCACCATCGACGAGCTCGGCGAGCTGCTCTCCCCGGGCGACGTCGTCGTCGACGGCGGCAACTCCCGCTGGACGGACGACGAGAAGCACGCCGAGGAGCTGGGCGCCAAGGGCATCGGCTTCGTCGACTGCGGCGTCTCCGGCGGCGTCTGGGGCCTGGAGAACGGCTACGCCCTGATGTACGGCGGCGACGCGGCGAACGTCGCCCGCGTCCAGCCGGTCTTCGACGCGCTCAAGCCCGAGGGCGACTTCGGCTCCGTGCACGCGGGCAAGGTCGGCGCCGGCCACTTCGCGAAGATGGTCCACAACGGCATCGAGTACGCCATGATGCAGGCCTACGCCGAGGGCTGGGAGCTGCTGGAGAAGGTCGACTCCGTCACCGACGTGCGCGAGGTCTTCCGCAGCTGGCAGGAGGGCACGGTCATCCGTTCCTGGCTGCTGGACCTGGCGGTCAACGCCCTCGACCAGGACGAGCACCTCGACAAGCTGCGCGGCTTCGCCGCCGACTCCGGCGAGGGCCGCTGGACGGTCGAGGCCGCGATCGACAACGCCGTGCCGCTGCCCGCGATCACCGCGTCGCTTTTCGCCCGCTTCGCGTCCCGCCAGGACGACTCCCCGCAGATGAAGATGATCGCCGCGCTGCGCAACCAGTTCGGTGGCCACGCGGTCGAGAGCAAGTAGCCGGGACAAGCAGTACCGAGCACCACAGCAGTAACAGCATCACCAGCAGGACGAGCAGTACACAGCGGAAGAGGTCGGCGCACCATGCATGTCTCGCATCTGTCGCTGGCCGACTTCCGCTCGTACGCCCGGGTCGAGGTCCCGCTCGACCCGGGCGTCACGGCGTTCGTGGGACCCAACGGCCAGGGCAAGACCAATCTCGTCGAGGCGATCGGCTATCTGGCCACCCTCGGCAGCCACCGGGTCTCCTCGGACGCCCCCCTGGTCCGGATGGGCGCCGACCGCGCCGTCGTGCGCGCCGCCGTCGTCCAGGGCGAGCGGCAGCAGCTGATAGAGCTGGAGCTCAACCCCGGCAAGGCCAACCGCGCCCGGATCAACCGGTCCTCCCAGGTCAGGCCGCGTGACGTGCTCGGCATCGTGCGGACGGTGCTGTTCGCCCCGGAGGACCTGGCCCTGATCAAGGGGGACCCCGGCGAGCGCCGCCGCTTCCTGGACGAGCTGATCACCGCGCGCTCCCCGCGCATGGCGGGCGTCCGCTCCGACTACGAGCGGGTCCTCAAGCAGCGCAACACCCTCCTCAAGAGCGCGGCGATGGCCCGCCGCCACGGCGGCCGCGGCCTCGACCTGTCCACGCTCGACATCTGGGACCAGCACCTGGCCCGCGCCGGCGCCGAGCTGCTGGCCCGGCGCCTCGACCTGATCGACGAGCTGCGGCCGCTGGCCGACAAGGCCTACGAGCAGCTGGCCCCCGGCGGCGGCCCGGTGTCCTTCGAGTACCGCGGGCCGGCCGCGATCGAGGGCGCGCGCAGCCGCGAGGAGCTCTACGAGGCGCTGCTGGCGGCGCTCGCCGAAGCCCGCAAGCAGGAGATCGAGCGCGGCGTGACGCTGGTCGGCCCGCACCGGGACGACCTCCTCCTCAAGCTCGGCCGGCTGCCCGCCAAGGGGTACGCGAGCCACGGCGAGTCCTGGTCGTACGCGCTGGCGCTGCGCCTGGCCTCGTACGAGCTGCTGCGCTCCGAGGGCAACGAGCCGGTGCTCGTCCTGGACGACGTCTTCGCGGAGCTGGACGCCCGGCGCCGCGAGCGGCTGGCGGAGCTGGTGGCCCACGGCGAGCAGGTCCTGGTGACCGCCGCGGTGGACGACGACGTTCCGGAGGTCCTCACCGGGGCCCGGTACGCGGTCTCGGAAGGCAGGGTCGAGCGCGTATGAGTACGCCCTCCGAGCAGCCGAAGCCGCCCGAGCCGTCCGGCGTGGACCTGGCGCGGGTCGCGCTGCGCGCCGCCAAGGAGCAGGCGAAGGCGCGGGGTGCCGCGGCCCAGCAGAAGAAGCACGTCCGCCGCGGCGGGGTACTGCGCTCCGGCGCGCGCGCCGACGGCCGCGACCCGCTGCCGCTGGGCGCCGCCATCAACAGGCTGATCACCGAGCGGGGCTGGGAGAAGCCCGCGGCGGTGGGCGGGGTGATGGGCCGCTGGCCGCAGATCGTGGGCGATGCGCTGGCCCTGCACTGCATGCCGCAGAACTTCGACGAGGACTCCCACGTCCTGACGGTGCAGTGCGACTCGACGGCGTGGGCGACGCAGCTGCGCCTGCTGGCCCCCCAGCTGGTGGCCCGGCTCAACGACGACCTCGGCCACGGCACCGTGCGGACGATCAAGGTGCTGGGCCCGGGCGGCCCGAGCCGCCGCTACGGTTCGCTGCGCGCTCCCGGCAGCACGGGTCCGGGCGACACGTACGGCTGACGCCGGGTGCCGGGCGTTCGTGCCCGGACGCCCCGCGCGTGCCCGGCCCGGGCGGTGACTCCGGGGACGGATGACGGTCTGTGGTGCTCCCGTGGGAACCGAGTACCGGGTGATCTGCGTGGCCTGGGGTGATGCGGTGCGACGGGGGGTGCGCCGGGGCCGGCGCTGAGACCCCGCTCACGGTAGCGGGCGGTTGACAGCCCGAAGCGCTGAGTGCCGCTGTGAGCCTCTTGGAGCCCGGGTCCACATATAGGGAGTCGGCTGATGCCGGTTCAGGGCGGCACGTGCAGGCTCAGGCACCGCCAAACCCCCATTCATGTCAGCGCTACCGGTAGACTGGTGCCAATCCCGCCGGCTCGCGGGACTCGTCGACCAACGCAGAACGACGCAGCCGCTCCTGCCTGCCTCGGGTGGGGTCTCCCCGCCGCAGTCGGGGATGGCCTGTGCTGTGCCAGAAAGGGCGCTTCGTGGCCGATTCCGGCAACCCCAACGAGAACACCACCCCTTCCACGGACGGCGCGGCCGAGACCGCACCCGCGGGGGGTGCACCCGCGTCCTACGACGCCAGCGCGATCACCGTCCTGGAGGGTCTGGACGCCGTCCGCAAGCGGCCCGGCATGTACATCGGCTCGACCGGTGAGCGCGGCCTGCACCACCTCGTGTACGAGGTCGTGGACAACTCCGTCGACGAGGCCCTCGCGGGCCACGCGGACACCATCGACGTGACGATCCTTTCCGACGGCGGCGTGCGCGTCGTGGACAACGGCCGTGGCATCCCGGTCGGCATCGTGCCCTCCGAGGGCAAGCCCGCCGTCGAGGTCGTCCTGACCGTCCTGCACGCGGGCGGCAAGTTCGGCGGCGGCGGCTACGCGGTCTCCGGTGGTCTGCACGGTGTCGGCGTCTCGGTCGTCAACGCGCTGTCGACGCGCGTCGCGGTCGAGGTGAAGACCGACGGCTTCCGCTGGACCCAGGACTACAAGCTCGGCGTCCCGACCGCCCCGCTGCAGCAGAACGAGGCGACCGACGAGCACGGCACCTCGGTCACCTTCTGGGCCGACGGCGACATCTTCGAGACCACCGAGTACTCCTTCGAGACGCTCTCGCGGCGCTTCCAGGAGATGGCGTTCCTCAACAAGGGCCTCACCATCTCGCTGACGGACGAGCGCCCGGCCCACGTGGACGAGGAGGGCAAGCCCCTCAACGTCCGCTACCACTACGAGGGCGGCATCTCCGACTTCGTCCGCTACCTCAACTCGCGCAAGGGCGAGGTCATTCACCCGTCGGTGATCGACTTCGAGGCCGAGGACAAGGAGCGGATGCTCTCCCTCGAGGTCGCGATGCAGTGGAACTCCCAGTACACCGAGGGTGTCTACAGCTTCGCCAACACCATCCACACCCATGAGGGCGGTACGCACGAGGAGGGCTTCCGCGCGGCGCTCACCGGTCTGATCAACCGCTACGCGCGCGACAAGAAGCTGCTCCGCGAGAAGGACGACAACCTCACGGGCGACGACATCCGCGAGGGTCTGACGGCGATCATCTCCGTCAAGCTGGGCGAGCCGCAGTTCGAGGGCCAGACCAAGACCAAGCTGGGCAACACCGAGGCCAAGACCTTCGTGCAGAAGGTCGTCCACGAGCAGCTGACGGACTGGCTGGACCGCAATCCGAACGAGGCCGCGGACATCATCCGCAAGTCCATCCAGGCGGCCACCGCCCGCGTGGCGGCCCGCAAGGCGCGCGACCTCACCCGTCGCAAGGGCCTGCTGGAGACGGCGTCGCTGCCGGGCAAGCTGTCCGACTGCCAGTCGAACGACCCGACCAAGTGCGAGATCTTCATCGTCGAGGGTGACTCCGCCGGCGGCTCGGCCAAGTCCGGCCGGAACCCGCAGTACCAGGCGATCCTCCCGATCCGCGGCAAGATCCTCAACGTGGAGAAGGCGCGGATCGACAAGATCCTGCAGAACCAGGAGATCCAGGCGCTGATCTCCGCCTTCGGCACCGGTGTGCACGAGGACTTCGACATCGCGAAGCTCCGCTACCACAAGATCATCCTGATGGCGGACGCCGACGTCGACGGTCAGCACATCAACACCCTGCTGCTCACCTTCCTCTTCCGCTTTATGCGTCCGCTGGTCGAGGCCGGGCACGTCTACCTCTCCCGTCCCCCGCTCTACAAGATCAAGTGGGGCCGGGACGACTTCGAGTACGCCTACTCCGACCGTGAGCGCGACGCCCTGATCCAGCTCGGCCGTGAGAACGGCAAGCGGATCAAGGACGACTCGGTCCAGCGCTTCAAGGGTCTCGGCGAGATGAACGCCGAGGAGCTCCGCGTGACCACCATGGACGTCGACCACCGCGTCCTCGGCCAGGTCACCCTGGACGACGCCGCGCAGGCGGACGACCTGTTCTCGGTGCTCATGGGCGAGGACGTCGAGGCCCGGCGCTCGTTCATCCAGCGCAACGCCAAGGACGTCCGCTTCCTCGACATCTGAGCCTGTCGGCCCAACCCGAGACAGCCGCAGCGCGAAAGGACTTTGAACAGCAATGGCCGACGAGACCCCTGAGACCCCCACCGCTCCCGTGCCCGAGGTGACCCCCGAGGGCGCGCCCGCCCCGCTGGAGGGCGTGGGCATGCGCGTCGAGCCCGTCGGGCTCGAGACGGAGATGCAGCGCTCCTACCTCGACTACGCGATGAGCGTCATCGTCTCGCGTGCGCTGCCCGACGTGCGCGACGGCCTCAAGCCGGTGCACCGCCGCGTGCTCTACGCGATGTACGACGGCGGCTACCGGCCCGAGAAGGGCTTCTACAAGTGCGCCCGCGTCGTCGGTGACGTCATGGGTTCGTACCACCCGCACGGCGACACCTCCATCTACGACGCGCTCGTCCGCCTCGCCCAGCCCTGGGCCATGCGGATGCCGCTGGTGGACTCCAACGGCAACTTCGGCTCCCCGGGCAACGACCCGGCCGCCGCCATGCGGTACACCGAGTGCAAGATGGCGCCGCTGGCCATGGAGATGGTCCGGGACATCGACGAGGAGACCGTCGACTTCCAGGACAACTACGACGGCCGCAACCAGGAGCCGACGGTCCTGCCGTCGCGCATCCCCAACCTGCTGGTGAACGGTTCCGCCGGCATCGCGGTCGGCATGGCCACCAACATCCCGCCGCACAACCTGCGCGAGGTGGCCGAGGGTGCCCAGTGGTACCTGGCCAACCCGGAGGCCTCGACCGAGGAGCTGCTGGACGCGCTCGTCGAGCGCATCAAGGGCCCCGACTTCCCGACCGGCGCCCTCGTGGTGGGCCGCAAGGGCATCGAGGAGGCCTACCGCACCGGCCGTGGCTCGATCACGATGCGCGCGGTGGTCGAGGTCGAGGAGATCCAGGGCCGCCAGTGCCTGGTGGTCACCGAGCTGCCCTACCAGGTCAACCCGGACAACCTCGCGCAGAAGATCGCCGACCTGGTGAAGGACGGCCGGATCGGCGGCATCGCCGACGTCCGCGACGAGACCTCCTCCCGCACGGGCCAGCGCCTGGTGATCGTCCTCAAGCGGGACGCGGTCGCCAAGGTCGTGCTGAACAACCTCTACAAGCACACCGACCTGCAGACGAACTTCGGCGCCAACATGCTGGCGCTGGTGGACGGCGTGCCGCGCACCCTCTCCCTGGACGCGTTCATCCGCAACTGGGTGACGCACCAGGTCGAGGTCATCGTCCGGCGCACCCGCTTCCGGCTGCGCAAGGCCGAGGAGCGCGCCCACATCCTGCGCGGTCTGCTCAAGGCCCTGGACGCCATCGACGAGGTCATCGCGCTCATCCGGCGCAGCCAGACCGTCGACATCGCCCGCGAGGGCCTGATGGGCCTGCTGGAGATCGACGAGATCCAGGCCAACGCGATCCTGGAGATGCAGCTGCGCCGGCTGGCCGCCCTGGAGCGCCAGAAGATCGTGGCGGAGCACGACGAGCTCCAGGCGAAGATCACCGAGTACAACGCGATCCTCGCCTCGCCCGAGCGTCAGCGCCAGATCATCAGCGAGGAACTCACGGCGATCGTCGAGAAGTTCGGTGAGGACCGGCGCTCGGCGCTGGTGCCCTTCGACGGTGACATGTCCATCGAGGACCTGATCGCCGAGGAGGACATCGTCGTCACGATCAGCCGTGGCGGCTACGTGAAGCGCACCAAGACCGACGACTACCGCTCGCAGAAGCGCGGCGGCAAGGGCGTGCGGGGCACGAAGCTCAAGGAAGACGACATCGTCGACCACTTCTTCGTCTCCACCACCCACCACTGGCTGCTGTTCTTCACGAACAAGGGCCGGGTCTACCGCGCCAAGGCCTACGAGCTGCCGGACGCCGGCCGTGACGCCCGCGGCCAGCACGTGGCCAACCTGCTGGCCTTCCAGCCGGACGAGAAGATCGCCCAGATCCTCGCCGTCCGTGACTACGACGTCGCGCCGTACCTGGTGCTCGCCACCAAGTCGGGCCTGGTGAAGAAGACCCCGCTCAAGGACTACGACTCCCCGCGGTCCGGCGGCGTCATCGCCATCAACCTGCGCGAGACGGACAGCGGCGCCGAGGACGAGCTGATCGGTGCCGAGCTGGTCTCCGCCGCGGACGACCTGCTGCTGATCAGCAAGAAGGCCCAGTCGATCCGCTTCACCGCTACGGATGAAGCGCTCCGTCCGATGGGCCGGGCCACCTCCGGCGTCAAGGGCATGAGCTTCCGCGAAGGCGACGAGCTGCTCTCCATGAGCGTCGTGCGCCCGGGGACGTTCGTCTTCACCGCCACCGACGGCGGCTACGCGAAGCGGTCGAACGTGGACGAGTACCGCGTCCAGGGCCGCGGCGGCCTCGGTATCAAGGCGGCCAAGATCGTGGAGGATCGTGGCTCGCTGGTCGGTGCGCTGGTGGTCGAGGAGACCGACGAGATCCTTGCCATTACGCTCGGCGGCGGCGTGATCCGTACACGGGTCAGCGAGGTCAGGGAGACGGGCCGTGACACCATGGGCGTCCAGCTGATCAACTTGGGCAAGCGCGATGCCGTTGTGGGCATCGCACGGAACGCCGAAGCCGGTCGCGAGGCTGAAGAGGTCGATGAGCTGGCCGATGCAGTCGAGGGCGACGGAGCTGAGGGTGCCGAGGGCGCATCCGCCCCGGCAGGGAACATCGAGGAGTAAGTCGTGAGTCGAGCCACGGGCGCCGCGGCAAGCGGTGCAGGTGCCGAGCGCAGCACTACCGCCGCACCTGCTACCGATGAGGCCGGCGCCCGTGGCTCCGGCGCGGACGCCGACTCCCGAGGGGGGACGTTGACGGACACCCGCAAGCCGGAGCCGTACCACCCGCCGAAGGCGTACGAGCCGCCGGCCGGTTCCGTCGGCGCCGAGCCGGACGGGGAGGCCGCCGGATCCGGCGACGCCGGGAAGCCTGCCGAGGCGGCGAAGGCCGCGAAGGCGGCGAAGGCCGGTAAGGCCGCGAGCTCCAAGGCTGCGCAGTCCGCAGACGTGAAGGCCGCCGAGGCCGGGAAGGCTGCATCCGTGGCAGACGAGGCTGAGAGCGCGAAGGCCGGGGACAACGGGGGCAAGCCCGTGGCGAAGGGTTCGGCGAAGGCCGCTTCGGCCGACCCGCGGAACGCCGTCAAGGCTCCGCCCCGGATCCCCGGCCAGGACGGTTCCAAGGCCCCTGCGGGCGCCCTGAAGAAGGGCGCCCCCGCCAAGGGCTCCCAGGCGCCCCAGGCGGCCCCGCAGGGGGCCGGGAAGCCCGGTGGGGCGGCGGGCTCCGTCCCGCGTCCCGCGGCCCCGCAGGGCGCCGCACGCACCGGTGGTGCGGCAGGCGCCGCTCCGCGTCCCGCGGGCCGTCCGGAGCCGCGTACGCGTACGGCACGGCTGCGGGTGGCCAAGGCCGATCCGTGGTCGGTGATGAAGGTCAGCTTCCTGCTGTCGATCGCGCTGGGCGTGTGCACGATCGTGGCGTCGGCGGTGCTGTGGACGGTCATGGACGCCATGGGCGTCTTCTCGACCGTCGGCGGCACCATCAGCGACGCCACGAGCTCCAGTGACGGCGGCGGCTTCGACCTGCAGTCGTTCCTGTCGCTGCCGCACACCCTGCTCTTCACGTCGGTCATCGCCGTGATCAACGTGGTCCTGGCCACCGCGCTGGCCACGCTGGGGTCCTTCATCTACAACCTCTCGGCGGGTTTCGTGGGCGGTGTGGAGCTCACGCTGGCCGAGGACGAATAGCGCCGGCCGGGGCCCGGTCCGACAGGATTTTGGGACTGGGCCCCGAGTGCGCTAATCTTTCGGTGTCGCGCGGGGCTATAGCTCAGACGGTTAGAGCGCTTCCCTGATAAGGAAGAGGCCACAGGTTCAAGTCCTGTTAGCCCCACCGCACGATCGGCCCGGTCGGAGATTTCTCCGCCCGGGCCGATCTGTTTTCGCAGGACGGGCAGTTGGGCCCGCGGCCGGATCGCGGACGGGACGCCGCACAGGTCACCGATCGGTATCGGCCGGTGTGTATCATCGGCCACCAGAGGTCCCCTTACGTCAAGGAAAGACGAGGTCGCGCGGTGAAGAAGCTCCTCCTGGTCGCACTGGCCGCCATCGGCGGGCTCCTCGTGTACCGCCAGATCCAGGCGGATCGCGCCGAGCAGGACCTGTGGACGGAGGCGACCGACTCCGTGCCCGCAGGTTCGGGTGTGTGAGACAAAACGAGTCCTGAGCAGGGCCCCGGCCGACACGGCCGGGGCCCTGTTGTTTTCGGCCACGCCTCAACTTTTCGAGTGCAAATAATTGGGTTGCGAAAGCAATCTAGGCGGCGCTGAGGGCCCAGATGCCGATCCCCAGGCAGATCAGCGCCACGATCAGCACCGGCACGGCCACCTTCGCGGGCGGTCCGGGCTGCCGGATCCGGTGCCGTACGGGCCGCACCGCCGTGTACGCGCGCGTGGCCGGTGGCGGGAGCTGCGCCGGCGCAAGCTGAGCCGGAGGGAGCTGCGCCGGCAGCTGCGGCAGCTGGAACGGCGCAGGGGGCGGGTAGGCCGGCAGGGGCGGGGCCACCGGGGCGGGCGCGTGCGCCGGGCCCTCCGGGCCGAACCCCGCGGGCAGCGGGCCGAGCTGGTCGAAGACCTCGATGGGCTCCTCGGCCGCGGCGGGGCCGTCCATCATCTCCACGGCCGCGGCGAGCGCCTTGCGCGCCCCTGTGGCCGTACGGAAGCGCAGCCCCGGCTCGGGCTGCAGGAGGCCCGCAATGACCTGCCAGAGGGGCTCGGGGACCTCTTCCGGGGCGCAGGGCGTGCCGTGCTCTGCGAAGCGCTCCATGAGCGCCTCGGCGTCGGGCTTGCGGCCCGTGAGGAGGTACAGCGCCGTCAGGCCGACGGCATAGAGGTCGGCCGGGAAATCGGGCTCTTCGCCCAGCATTTGCTCCGGGGCGAAATAACCGGGGGTGCCCATCACGTAGTTGGCGTCGGTGAGGCGCGGTTCGCCCTTGCGCATGGCGATGCCGAAGTCGGAGAGCCGCACGTGGGGCCGGCCGGTGCCGGTGGCCTCCAGGAGGACGTTGGCGGGCTTGATGTCCCGGTGCACCACGCCCTCCGCGTGCACCGCGGCGAGGCCGGAGAGCAGCTGGTCCAGCAGGACGCACGCGTAGTGCGGCGGCAAGGGCCCGTAGTCGCCGATGAGATGGGCGAGGGAGCCGCCGCTCACCACGTCCATGGTGAACAGCACCTTGTCGTCGTCGGCCGCCCAGCTCATCGGTGCGACCACGTGGGGGTGGTCGATCCGTAACCCCTGCTCGCGGACGAACCTCAGCAGGGTGTGGGCGTCGCTCTGCTGGAGGACCTTGGCCGCCACGTAGCGGCGGCGGCGCCGGTCCCAGGCCCGCCAGACGGCCCCCACCCCGCCCCGGCCGATCGGGTCCACCAGCTCGTACCGCCCGGCGAAGAGCTCACCCATCGCGTGCGCGCGGTCAGCTCTGGTGGGCCTCGTAGTGCGCGACCGCCTCGGCGGTCCGCCCCGCGCCGTACACCCGCAGGAATTCGGCCAGTTCGGGGTGGGTGGGGGCGAGGCTCTGCGCGGCCTCGATGATGTCGCCCGCGCCGGCCACGGAGCGCAGCAGCGACTGGATCTCGCGGACCACCCGGCGGACGGTCGGCGCACCGCTGCTGGCCGTCGTCTGCGTGGAGTTGAGGACGGAGCCGCCCGAGCTCTTCTTGACCTCCTCCATCCGGTCCGCGGCCTCCGCGGCGCTCACGGTGCCGTCCGCGACCTGGCTGGAGAGCTCCTGCAGGGCCTGGACCCGCTGGACCACCGCGGGGTTGCCGATCTTCGCGCGCTGGCCGCTCATCAGCTGCGAGAGCATCGGCGCCGACAGGCCGAGCACGGAGGCGAGGCGGGCCTGATTGAGGCCGAGGTCGTCGATGAGACGGCGGAAGAGCGCCCCCAGAGGCTCTCCGTACCAGCTCCGCTGCAGCTCCCGTGCGCGCGCGGTGGCTTCCTGCTGTGCTGCGTCCATCTCGCTCTCCCCTTCGCTTCGCTGCAGCGAATCTTGCGGTGCATCCTACGGAGAGTGCTGGGCCCCGGCGATACCCGGTCGGAAAAGAGCGCGGGCACCGGGTAGTCTGGTCGGCGACGGGGCCTTAGCTCAGTTGGTAGAGCGCTGTCTTTGCATGGCAGATGTCAGGGGTTCGACTCCCCTAGGCTCCACAAACAATCCCCTCTGACCTGCGGAAACGCGGGGCGGAGGGGATTTTTTCATGGGTGGCGCCGGGCAGTGCCGCGGGCATGTGCCACACGTCAGCCGTTCAGTAGGCCGGCGCGGCGGGCGTAGCTTCCCGCCTGGAAACGGCTCTGTGCGCCGAGCTCGGTGAGCAGCTCGGTGACGTGCCGCCGGTAGGTGGTGACGGACATCGCGAGCCTGCGGGCCGCCATCTCGTCCTTCATCCCGGACTCCAGGAGTTCGAGGACGGAGCTGCGCAGTTCGTCCTTGGCGGAGCCGTCGTCGGCCTCCCCGGTGAACGGCCGCGCGGACTCCCAGACGCTCTCCCAGGAGCGGTAGAGGAAGCGCACGAGCGAGGGGTCCCGGACGGCGAGCGCGCCCTTGCCGTCCTCGGATGAGCTGCTGTGGTCGGCGAGGACGGCGGTGGTGGCGTCGAAGAAGAGGACCCGGTCGGGCATGTGGGCCGTGGTGCGGACCCGGGCGCCGAGCGCCACCATCCGGCTCAGATGCTGGCGCATGTAGGCGTGGGAGAGCACCGAGTGGGGGTAGACGGTCCGCAGGAGCACGCCGCGGCCGATCGCCTCGGTGGTGCGCTGCAGGCCCTCCTCCAGGGTCGCGGGGGCGGGCAGGTCGGGGTGGGCGGCGGCGACTTCGACGCGGGCGGCGGCGGACAGGCGCGCGAGGGCGGCGCGGACGGCGTCGAGGGTGGTCAGGTACTCGATGGGGGTCCGGGTGAAGTGGCCGTGCCAGGACTCCTCGAAGACCGGCTTCATCGCCATCACGTGACTGCTCATCCGCTCGGACTCGCGGTGGAGTTGCTGGATCTGCGACTCGATCGGACCGGTGACGTGGGTGACGGCGACGTCGGGGCTGCGGGGGGCGTACGCGGTGTCGCTGTCGCAGGCCGCCGACCCTGCGGGCCGGGCCGCGTCCGGGCCGTCCTCGGCGGGGTGGAGCAGGTGCAGCCGGGAGAGTTCGTCCACCGCGGCACAGATCTCGGCTCCGGGCACGTCCAGGTGGAGCGCAGCGTCCCGCGGCCGGAGGCGGCCGTGCTCGAGGGCCATGCGGTAGAGCAGTACATGGAGGTCACCGAGAGGCGAGAGGGGCGCCTCTGTAGCGATTTTGTCCATTTTCTTCTCAATCGTCGGCTCGGTGGAGGGTGAAGAGAACTCGCTGACGACTTCTCGCCATAGGGCGCTTATGGCGCCCGGTCCGGTTTCCGGGGCACCGTGGGGGTAACGGGAAGTGGCATCCGGAACGCCACTGCATAACCGGGGGGATCCGGCGTGAAGTTTAATTTTGCTATTTCTGCATTCATGGCCGCGGTCGGCATTGCCGGGGGGCTCGGGGGAGGCTCCATGGCAGGCCAGGACGGCACCGACGACATCATCTGGCAGAGTCAGCCCTGGTAGGCCCGGTGTTCGGGGCGGCTTCGTACTGCGGAAACATTCCATTCATGGAAATCCGCAGGGCTGTCCCGGTCATCTGATCTGACGTCCCTCCCCCGTCGACCGTTCTTTCGGCCTTCACAGACCCTACCGGTGGCCTTTCCGAAAAGGAATGGGATTCGTCGGCAGGTAACCGTCTCTGCTCTTTGAGTAACCGGCTCCGCTTCTCGGCTTCGCCGGACGGGGCGGGAGGAGGCACTGTGAGTCGCACACTCCCCGCGAGGGACGAAGTGCACGTGTGGTTCTGCGACGCGGGCCGCCCGGGCGGGCGCCACGCGGACGCGATCGGTGACATCGCGCTGCTGTCGCGCGAGGAGAAGATCCGGTGCGCACGCATCACGCGCCCGGCGGAGCGCCGCGGCTTCGCGGCGGCCCGGGCCGGTGCGCGGCGCGTACTGGCCGACCTGGTGGGGGCCGCACCGGAGACGATCGACATGTCCGCCGGGATGTGGATGTCCGCGGGGCGGGGCCTGCAGGGGGACGCGCCGGCGGCCGGCGCGGGGCCGTGCGGGACGCCCCTGGTCCTGGACCTCGTCTGGTCCGCGGACGCCTGGGTGCTCGGGCTCTCCGCCGGGATCCGGCTCTGTCTGGCGCTTGAGCGGGTCGAGGGCCCCGCGTCCGCGGCGTCGGCCCGGGAGCGGGTCCGGCGGAAGGCGCTGGCCAGGCTCTCCGGCGCCGAGCGCACCACTGCGGTGCAGGGGTTGTCGGGTACTTTCTCGGTGCACGACGTGCCGACGCCGGACTCCGCCGTCGCCGCCGTCGCCTGTTCCGGCCGGCACCGCCGGACCGGCGGGCCGTCCCTCCTTCTGAGAGAGGTGCCCGTTGTCACGTAAATTCCTCTTCCTGCTGGCCAGTTCGAGGACGCCCGGGGTGTCCGGCAACTCCGAGCAACTGGCGAGGAAGGCGGCCGAGGCGCTGCCCGCCTCGGTCGAGCAGCAGTGGATACGGCTCACCGATCACCCGCTCGACCCCTTCGAGGACCTGCGCCACGAGGGCGACGGGGGGTACCCGCAGCCGACCGGGAACGCCCGGATGCTGCTGGACGCGACCCTGTCCGCCACGGACCTCGTCATCGTCTCCCCCGTCTACTGGTACAGCCTGGCGACGCCCGCCAAGCTCTACCTGGACCACTGGTCCGGGTGGCTGCGCGTGCCCGGCGCCGACTTCCGCGCCGGCATGGGCGGCCGGAGGCTGTACGGCGTCGCCGTGCACGCCACCCGGGACCGCAGGGTCGCCGAGCCGCTCGTCGGCTCGCTGCGGCTCACCGCCGAGTTCATGGGCATGGACTTCGGCGGCGTCCTGCTCGGCAGCGGCACGCGGCCGGGCCAGGTGAACGACGACCAGGACGCGCTCGACGAGGCGGCGGCGTTCTTCGCGGACGGTGCGGAGCGGGACCGGGCCGAGGCGGCCTGAGCCCGCCGGAGGGCTGCCCGGCGGCCGGACGGTTGCCCGGCGGCCGGGCGGGCCCTCACACGGAAAAGGCTCTCCGGCCCGCGCACGTCGCGCGGGCCGGAGAGCCTTTCTCACACCCCCGTCAGCCGCAGCTCCAGGTCGGCGGCCGCGGCCGGCCCGTAGGCGTCGGCGGCGCGGCCCACGAGCTCCGCGGGCACGAGCTTGTACTCCTGGGTGCCGGTGGACTCCAGGACGGTGGTGGCCAGGGTGCAGCCGAGCTGGGCGGCCCGTTCGGCCGTCCAGCCCCAGGCGGTTCCGGCGAGGAACCCGGAGCGGAACGCGTCCCCCGCGCCCGTCGGGTCGGCGATCTCGCCCGCCGGGACCGCGGGAACGGGCACGGGGTCCTCGCCGGCCCGGGCGAGGACCGCGCCGTCGGCCCCGAGCGTGGTGATCCACATGCCGACGCGGCCCAGCACCTCCTGCGCGGTCCAGCCTGTCCGCTCCTTGAGCAGCGCGGCCTCGTACTCGTTGGTGAACAGGAAGCGGGCGCCGTCCACGAGGGAGCGGGTCTGGTCCGCGTCGAGCCGGGCCAGCTGCTGGGACGGGTCGGCCGCGACCGCGACGCCCAGGCGGTCGGCGGCGGCCGTGTGCCGGAGCATGGCGGCCGGGTCGTCCGCGCCGACGAGGGCGAGGTCGAGCCGGCCGGCGCGCCGGGCCACCCCGGCCAGGTCGATCTCGCGGGCCTCGGCCATGGCGCCGGCGTAGAAGGTGGCGATCTGGTTCTGGTCGGCGTCCGTGGTGCAGACGAAGCGAGCCGTGTGGAGGGTCTCGCTGACCCGGACGGACCCGGTGTCCACGCCGCCGGCGCGCAACCAGGCCTCGTACTCGGCGAAGTCGACGCCGGCCGCGCCGACGAGGACGGGCCGCAGGCCGAGGCGGCCCAGGCCGAAGGAGATGTTGGCCGCCACACCGCCCCTGCGGACTTCGAGGTGGTCGACGAGGAAGGACAGGGACACCTTGTCGAGCTGCTCGGTGATGAGCTGGTCGGCGAAGCGTCCGGGGAAGACCATCAGGTGGTCGGTGGCGATCGAACCGGTGACTGCGATGCGCACGGGAGCTCTCTCCTTGCCTGCGGCTCGGTTGATCACGCCCCTGCGGCCTTCTTCAGGGCGGTGACGCGGTCGGTGCGTTCCCAGGTGAAGTCCGGCAGCTCACGGCCGAAGTGGCCGTAGGCGGCGGTCTGTGCGTAGATCGGGCGGAGGAGGTCGAGGTCGCGGATGATCGCGGCGGGGCGGAGGTCGAAGACCTCGGCGATCGCGGTCTCGATCTTTTCCGTGTCGACGGTGTTCGTGCCGAAGGTCTCGACGAACAGGCCGACGGGCTCGGCCTTGCCGATCGCGTACGCCACCTGCACCTCGCAGCGCGACGCCAGACCGGCCGCCACGACGTTCTTGGCGACCCAGCGCATCGCGTACGCCGCCGAGCGGTCGACCTTGGACGGGTCCTTGCCCGAGAAGGCGCCGCCACCGTGGCGGGCCATGCCGCCGTACGTGTCGATGATGATCTTCCGGCCGGTCAGACCCGCGTCACCCATCGGGCCGCCGATCTCGAAGCGACCGGTGGGGTTGACCAGGAGGCGGTAGCCGTCGGTGTCGAGCTTGATGCCGTCCTCGACGAGCTCCTTGAGGACGTGCTCGACCACGAACTCGCGGATGTCGGGTGCCAGGAGCGAGTCCAGGTCGATGTCCGACGCGTGCTGGGAGGAGACGACCACGGTGTCGAGGCGGACGGCCTTGTTGCCGTCGTACTCGATGGTGACCTGGGTCTTGCCGTCGGGGCGCAGGTACGGGATGGTCCCGTTCTTGCGGACCTCCGACAGACGGCGCGAGAGCCGGTGCGCCAGGTGGATCGGCAGCGGCATCAGCTCGGGCGTCTCGTCGCACGCGTAGCCGAACATCAGACCCTGGTCGCCCGCGCCCTGCCGGTCGAGCTCGTCCTCGTCACCCTCCACCCGCGACTCGTAGGCCGTGTCGACACCCTGGGCGATGTCCGGCGACTGCGCGCCGATCGACACCGAGACGCCGCAGGAGGCGCCGTCGAAGCCCTTCTTGGAGGAGTCGTAGCCGATCTCGAGGATCTTGTTGCGCACGAGCGAGGCGATCGGCGCGTAGGCCTTCGTCGTCACCTCGCCGGCCACGTGCACCAGGCCGGTGGTGATCAGGGTCTCGACGGCCACGCGGGAGGTCGGGTCCTCCTTGAGCAGGGCGTCGAGAATGGTGTCGCTGATCTGGTCAGCGATCTTGTCGGGGTGACCCTCGGTCACGGACTCCGAGGTGAACAGGCGGCGGGACACATCGCTCCCTGGGGTTGCAGCGGCTGCTGGCTGATCATTGACAGCCCCGGCCGAGAGCTGCGCTCGACGCGGGGTCCTCGGTCAGTTTATCCGGCGTTCTCGTGGTTGGGGCATCCTGTCTCGTATCACCGCCCGGGTGACCTGCGACACCCGTGTGCTCCGGCGCACAAAACGCTCACGCGAAGCGCTGCACGACCAGGTCCCAGACGGTGTCCGCGAGGTCGTCCTTGGGACCGTAGGGAACAGGCGTCTCGGAGCCGTCAGGGGCCAGGACGACGGCTTCGTTCGCTTCCGAACCGAAGGTCTTCCGCTCCCCCACCTCATTGACAACCAGCAGGTCACAGCCCTTGCGGGCGAGCTTGGCGCGGCCGTTGGCGAGGACGTCGTCGGTCTCCGCGGCGAAGCCCACGACGACCTGCCCGGGGCGCGGCCGGTCCCCGGAGAGCTCGGCGAGGACATCGGGGTTGCGGACGAGCTCGACGGGCGCCGGCTCCTCGCCGTCCTTCTTCTTGATTTTGCCCTCGGCGTAGCGCGCGGGGCGGAAATCGGCCACGGCGGCGGCCATGACGACGGCGTCGGCGTCCGTGGCGGCCTTCAGCACGGCCTCCCGCAGCTGCACGGCGGTGCCCACGTGTATGACGTCGGCACCGGCCGGATCGGCCAGCTCGCTGTTGGCGGCGACGAGCGTGACCCGGGCGCCGCGCGCGACGGCGGTGCGGGCCAGGGCGTAGCCCTGCTTGCCGGAGGAGCGGTTGCCGAGGAAGCGCACAGGGTCGAGCGGCTCGCGGGTGCCTCCGGCGCTGATGACCACGTGCCGGCCGGCGAGGTCGGCCACCGGGCCGCCGGCCCCGCGGGCCAGCACCCGGCGGCAGACCTCGAAGATCTCCTCGGGGTCGGGGAGACGGCCCTTGCCGGTGTCGACGCCGGTGAGACGGCCGACGGCGGGCTCGATGACGATCGCGCCGCGGCGGCGCAGCGTCGCCACGTTCTCCTGGGTGGCCGGGTTCTCCCACATCTCGGTGTGCATGGCGGGCGCGAAGACGACCGGGCAGCGGGCGGTGAGCAGCGTATTGGTCAGCAGGTCGTCGGCGAGGCCGTGGGCGGCCTTGGCCAGCATGTCGGCGGTGGCGGGCGCGACGACGACGAGGCGGGCCTCCTGGCCGATGCGCACGTGGGGCACCTCGTGGACGCTCTCCCACACCTCGGTGCCCGCGGGGTGGCCGGACAGGGCCGACCAGGTCGCCTCGCCGACGAAGTGCAGGGCCGAGGCCGTGGGCACCACGCGGACGTCGTGGCCGGACTCGGTGAGCCGGCGCAGCAGCTCGCACGCCTTGTAGGCGGCGATCCCGCCGCTGACCCCCAGGACGACCTTGGGCTTGTCCATCGTCTCCCCATCCATCGGTTGAGTACAGCTCCCATGACACACCAAAGGTCCGGCAGACGTTCCCCCAGCTAGACGCTGGGAGGTGTCTCCTGCCGGACCCCTGGTGACGAATGTGCCGTGCTTACTGCGCCGGGGCCTCGATGGCCTCGGAGGTCAGCAGGCCCGCGTTGATCTCGCGGAGCGCGATGGAGAGCGGCTTCTCGTGGACGTGGGTGTCCACCAGCGGGCCGACGTACTCGAGCAGGCCCTCGCCGAGCTGCGAGTAGTACGCGTTGATCTGACGGGCGCGCTTGGCGGCGTAGATCACCAGGCTGTACTTCGAGTCGGTTGCCTCGAGCAGCTCATCAATCGGCGGGTTGATGATGCCCTCGGGCGCGGTGATGGAAGAGGACACTCTCTGCCTTCCGAAGGGGGGTGAAGAAAGATGGTCAACGGAGCAAGGCTAGCAGTTCACGTGCAACGTCCTCGACGGAGGTGTTGACAAGCGTGACGTCGAACTCCGACTCGGCGGCGAGCTCGACCTTGGCCGCGGCGAGGCGGCGCTCGATCACCTCGGGCGACTCGGTGCCCCGGCCGGTGAGCCGGCGGACCAGCTCGTCCCAGCTCGGAGGCGCCAGGAAGACGAGCCGGGCCTCCGGCATGGTCTCGCGGACCTGCCGGGCGCCCTGCAGGTCGATCTCCAGCAGCACCGGCTCGCCGGCCTCCAGGCGGTCGAGGACCGCCTGGCGCGGCGTGCCGTAGCGGTTGCCGGCGAACTCGGCCCACTCCAGCAGCTCACCGTTGGCGATGAGCTTGTCGAACTCCTCGTCGTCGACGAAGAAGTACTGGACACCGTCCTGCTCGCCGGGGCGCGGCTTGCGGGTGGTGGCCGAGACCGAGAGCCACACCTCGGGGTGCGCCTTGCGCATATGGGCGACGACCGTGCTCTTACCGACCCCGGATGGGCCGGAGAGCACGGTCAGCCGCGGTTGTCTGGCCGGGGATACGGGGGACGTCCCCCGGGAGACTGCAGTACTCATGCAGCGATTATCCCGGTTCGCGGGAGTGCCTGGGAACGTCAGGCGGCCTTGCCGCCGAACTCACGCTCCAGCGATGCGATCTGGTTCGAGCCGAGCCCGCGCACACGACGGCTCTCGGAGATCCCGAGCCGCTCCATGATCTGCTTGGCGCGGACCTTGCCCACGCCCGGCAGGCTCTCCAGGAGTGCGCTGACCTTCATCTTGCCGATCACTTCGTTCGTCTGGCCCTGCGCGATGACATCGTGCAGCGAGGCACCGGAGTGCTTGAGCCGATTCTTGACCTCGGCGCGCTCCCGGCGAGCCGCGGCGGCCTTTTCGAGCGCGGCAGCGCGCTGTTCAGGGGTAAGGGGCGGAAGAGCCACGCCTACGTCACCTCGGATATCGAACTGTCGGATAACGGACCGGTGAGGAACCTAGTCGGCCCACACCTGCGGAGCAACGAGCAACGCGCTTGCACGTTCGCTCTCGTCGGAGACTAGCGGCCGATTCCGCTCCAGTCAGCGAGAACAAGCGAAAAGTCCTGGTCAGACTCGCTCGACCAGGACTTTTCCGGACATATGGACCAACAATTTTGACGCTTCTGTGGCAGGCCCCTCGCGCGGCGGACCCCCGGCGGCTAGCCGGCCGCCGGATCCGCGGCGCTCACGGCCTCCCGGACCTCGGCCGCGAACCGCTCGGCGCTCGCCCGCAGCGCCGCCGCGTCCGGTCCGTGCCGGAGCACGCCCCGGCTGACGTTCGGCACCACGTCGCGCACGGCCGCGCCGAAGACCTTGGGCAGGTCGGCCGCGGTCGCCCCCTGGGCGCCGATGCCGGGGGCCAGCAGCGGGCCGTTGATGTCCAGCTCCGCGCGCGCCGCGCCGAGCGAGCCGCCCAGGGTGGCCCCGACGACCGCGCCGTACGAGCCCATGGGCGCGGCGTCCGCGTTCTCCGCCCGCAGGTGGTCCAGCATGGTCGCGGCCACGCTCGCCCCGTCCGCCCGTACGGCGTGCTGCACCTCGGCGCCCTCCGGGTTCGAGGTGAGGGCCAGGACGAACACGCCGGTGCCGGTCTCGCGCGCCAGGTCCAGCGCGGGCCGCAGCGAGCCGTAGCCGAGGTAGGGGCTGACCGTCACGGCGTCGGAGAAGAGCGGCGAGGCGGGGTCTAGGTAGGTGGCGGCGTAGGCGGCCATGGTGGAGCCGATGTCGCCGCGCTTGGCGTCCATCAGGACCAGCGCGCCGGCCTCGCGGGAGTCGGCGACGGCCTGCTCCAGGACGGCGATGCCGCGCGAGCCGAAGCGCTCGAAGAAGGCGGACTGCGGCTTGAGCACGGCGACGCGGTCGGCGAGCGCTTCCACCACGGTGCGGGTGAAGCGCTCCAGGCCGTCGATGTCGTCGCTCAGGCCCCAGTCGGCGAGCAGGGAGGCGTGCGGGTCGATGCCGACGCAGAGCGGGCCGCGCTCGTCCATGGCGCGGCGCAGGCGCGCGCCGAAGGGTTCGAGGGTCATGCGGCTGCCTTCTTCCGGGTCTCGGCGCCGACCGCCTCGGCGAGGGTGGCGTACGGGCCGGCCGCGAGCTTCTCGGCCAGGCCCTGGTGGATCTTGCGGCACCAGAACGGGCCCTCGTAGATGAAGGCGCTGTAGCCCTGGACGAGCGTGGCGCCCGCCAGGATGCGCTCCCAGACGTCGTCGGCGGTCTCGATGCCCCCGACGCCCACCAGGGTGATCCGGTCGCCCACGCGGGCGTACAGGCGGCTCAGGACCTCCAGCGAGCGGGCCTTGAGGGGGGCGCCGGACAGGCCGCCGGCCCCGATGGCCTCGACGGTGCGCTTCGGCGTCCGCAGGCCCAGGCCGTCGCGGGCGATCGTGGTGTTGGTGGCGATGATGCCGTCCAGGCCCAGCTCGACGGCCAGGTCGGCGACGGCGTCGACGTCCTCGTCGGCCAGGTCGGGGGCGATCTTCACCAGCAGCGGGACGCGGCGCGAGGTGACCGTGCGGTCGGCGGCCTCGCGCACGGCGGTCAGCAGCGGCCGCAGCGCCTCGGTGGCCTGCAGGTTGCGCAGCCCGGGCGTGTTGGGCGAGGAGACGTTGACGACGAGGTAGTCCGCGTGGGCGGCCAGGCGCTCGGTGGAGGTGACGTAGTCGGCGACGGCCTCGGCCTCCGGCACGATCTTCGTCTTGCCGATGTTGACGCCCACCGTGGTCCGGAAGACTGCCTTGCGGGCCGCCAGGCGCTCCGCCACGGCCGCCGAGCCGTCGTTGTTGAAGCCCATGCGGTTGACGAGCGCGCGGTCCGCCACGAGGCGGAAGAGACGCTTCTTGGGGTTGCCGGGCTGCGGCTGGGCGGTGACGGTGCCGACCTCGATGTGGTCGAAGCCGAGCATGCTCATGCCGTCGATGGCGGAGGCGTTCTTGTCGAAGCCGGCGGCGAGCCCGAAGGGGCCGTGCATGCGCAGGCCGAGCGCCTCGGTGCGCAGCTCCTTGTGGCGGGGGGCGAGGACGGCCGCGACGAAGGTGCGCAGGACCGGCACGCGGGCCGCGGCGCGGATCCAGGCGAAGGCGAGGTGGTGGGCCTTCTCGGGGTCCATCCGCTGGAAGATCAGTCGGAAGAAGAGGGAGTACATGGTGGTGCCGGGCCTTCCGCGAGCGGGACGGGCGAGAGGGAGGTGCCAAGGGACCGCCCACCCGCCCCGGGCAAGGGGCGGGTGGGCGGCACGGGGTCAGGCGCGGGCGGCGGTCAGGTGCTCCGCGTGCTCCTGCAGGGAGCGCACGCCCACATCGCCGCGGGTGAGCGCCTCGATGCCCTGGACGGCGGCCGCGAGGGCCTGGACCGTGGTCAGGCACGGGACCGCGCGGGCGACCGCGGCGGTGCGGATCTCGTAGCCGTCGAGGCGGCCGCCGGTGCCGTACGGGGTGTTGACGATCAGGTCGACCTCACCGTCGTGGATGAGCTGGACGATCGTCTTCTCGCCGTTCGGGCCCTCGCCCTCGCTCTGCTTGCGCACGACGGTGGCGTTGATGCCGTTGCGCTTGAGGACCTCGGCGGTGCCGGAGGTGGCCAGCAGCTCGAAGCCGTGGGCGACCAGCTCACGGGCCGGGAAGATCATCGAGCGCTTGTCCCGGTTGGCGACCGACACGAACGCGCGTCCCTTGGTGGGCAGCGCGCCGTAGGCCCCGGCCTGCGACTTGGCGTAGGCGGTGCCGAAGACGGTGTCGATGCCCATGACCTCGCCCGTCGAGCGCATCTCCGGGCCGAGGACGGTGTCCACGCCGCGGCCGGAGGCGTCGCGGAAGCGCGACCACGGCATCACGGCCTCCTTGACGGAGATCGGCGCGTCCAGCGGCAGCGTGCCGCCGTCGCCCTCCTTGGGCAGCATGCCCTCGGCGCGCAGCTCGGCGACGGTCGCGCCCAGCGAGATGCGGGCGGCGGCCTTGGCCAGCGGCACGGCGGTCGCCTTCGAGGTGAAGGGGACCGTGCGGGAGGCGCGCGGGTTGGCCTCCAGGACGTAGAGGATGTCCCCGGCCATGGCGAACTGGATGTTGATCAGGCCGCGCACGCCGACGCCCTTGGCGATGGCCTCGGTGGAGGCCCGCAGGCGCTTGATGTCGTAGCCGCCGAGGGTGATCGGGGGCAGGGCGCAGGCGGAGTCGCCGGAGTGGATGCCGGCCTCCTCGATGTGCTCCATGACGCCGCCGAGGTAGAGCTCGTGGCCGTCGTAGAGCGCGTCGACGTCGATCTCGATGGCGTCGTCGAGGAAGCGGTCGATGAGGACCGGGTGCTCGGAGATCAGGCCCGCGTGGCGCTCCAGGTACTCGCCGAGGGAGGGCTCGTCGTAGACGATCTCCATGCCGCGGCCGCCGAGCACGTAGGACGGGCGGACCATGACCGGGTAGCCGATCTCGGCGGCGATGCCCTTGGCCTCGTCGAAGGAGAAGGCGGTGCCGTACTTGGGGGCGGGCAGGCCGGCCTCGGTCAGCACGCGGCCGAAGGCGCCGCGCTCCTCGGCGAGGTCGATGGCCTCGGGCGAGGTGCCGACGATCGGCACGCCGTTGTCCTTGAGCGCCTGCGCCAGGCCCAGCGGGGTCTGGCCGCCGAGCTGGACGACGACGCCCGCGACGGGGCCGGCCTCCTGCTCGGCATGGACGATCTCCAGGACGTCCTCCAGGGTGAGCGGCTCGAAGTAGAGCCGGTCGGAGGTGTCGTAGTCGGTGGAGACGGTCTCGGGGTTGCAGTTGACCATCACGGTCTCGTAGCCGGCGTCGCTGAGCGCGAAGGAGGCGTGGACGCAGGAGTAGTCGAACTCGATGCCCTGGCCGATGCGGTTCGGGCCCGAGCCCAGGATGATCACCGCGGGCTTCTCGCGGGGCGCGACCTCGGACTCCTCGTCGTAGGAGGAGTAGAAGTACGGGGTCTTCGCCGCGAACTCGGCGGCGCAGGTGTCGACCGTCTTGTAGACCGGGCGGACGCCGAGGGCGTGGCGGACCTCGCGGACGACGTCCTCGCGCAGGCCGCGGATCGCGCCGATCTGGGCGTCGGAGAAGCCGTGCCGCTTGGCCTCGGCCAGCAGCTCGGGCTCCAGCTTCTCGGCGGCGGCCAGCTCGTCCGCGATCTCCTTGATCAGGAAGAGCTGGTCGACGAACCACGGGTCGATCTTCGTGGCGTCGAAGACCTCCTCGGGGGTGGCCCCGGCGCGGATGGCCGCCATGACCGTGTTGATGCGGCCGTCCGTGGGGACGACGGCCTTGGCCAGCAGCTCCGCTGCGCTTTCACCTCCGGCGGCACCGGGCGCCGAGACGAAGTCGAACTGCGAGCCCTTCTTCTCCAGCGAGCGCAGGGCCTTCTGCAGCGCCTCGGTGAAGTTGCGGCCGATGGCCATGGCCTCGCCCACCGACTTCATGGTGGTGGTGAGGGTGGCGTCGGCGGCCGGGAACTTCTCGAACGCGAAGCGGGGCGCCTTGACCACGACGTAGTCGAGCGTGGGCTCGAAGGACGCCGGGGTCTTCTCGGTGATGTCGTTGGGGATCTCGTCCAGCGTGTAGCCGACGGCGAGCCGGGCGGCGATCTTCGCGATCGGGAAGCCGGTGGCCTTGGAGGCGAGCGCGGAGGAGCGCGAGACGCGCGGGTTCATCTCGATGACGATGACCCGGCCGTCGTCGGGGTTGACGGCGAACTGGATGTTGCAGCCGCCGGTGTCGACGCCGACCTCGCGGATGATCGCGATGCCGACGTCCCGCAGGATCTGGTACTCGCGGTCGGTCAGCGTCATCGCCGGGGCGACGGTGATGGAGTCGCCGGTGTGCACGCCCATCGGGTCGAAGTTCTCGATGGAGCAGACGACCACGACGTTGTCGTTCCGGTCGCGCATCAGCTCCAGCTCGTACTCCTTCCAGCCGAGGATGGACTCCTCCAGGAGCACCTCGGTGGTCGGGGAGAGCGTGAGGCCCTGGCCGGCGATGCGGCGCAGCTCGTCCTCGTCGTGCGCGAAGCCGGAGCCGGCGCCGCCCATGGTGAAGGAGGGGCGGACGACGACGGGGTAGCCGCCGAGCTCCTCGACGCCCGCGATGACCTCGTCCATGGTGTGGCAGATGACCGAGCGGGCGGACTCGCCGTGGCCGATCTTGGCGTGGACGGCCTCGACGACGCCCTTGAACAGGTCGCGGTCCTCGCCCTTGTGGATGGCCTCGACGTTGGCGCCGATCAGCTCCACGCCGTACTTCTGCAGCACGCCGTTCTCGTGCATGGAGATCGCGGTGTTGAGCGCGGTCTGGCCGCCGAGGGTGGGCAGGAGGGCGTCGGGGCGCTCCTTGGCGATGATCTTCTCGACGAACTCGGGGGTGATCGGCTCGACGTAGGTGGCGTCGGCGATCTCCGGGTCGGTCATGATCGTGGCCGGGTTGGAGTTGACGAGGACGACCCGCAGGCCCTCGGACTTCAGCACGCGGCAGGCCTGGGTGCCGGAGTAGTCGAACTCCGCGGCCTGGCCGATGACGATCGGGCCGGAGCCGATGACCAGAACGGACTGGATGTCGGTGCGCTTAGGCACGCTGGCCCTCCATCAGGGAGACGAAGCGGTCGAACAGGTACGCGGCGTCGTGCGGTCCTGCAGCTGCCTCGGGGTGGTACTGGACGCTGAATGCCGGCTGGTCGAGCAGCTGGAGGCCTTCCACCACGTTGTCGTTCAGACACACGTGGGAGACCTCCACCCGGCCGTACGGCGTGTCGGTCGCCCGGTCGAGCGGGGCGTCGACGGCGAAGCCGTGGTTGTGCGCGGTGACCTCGACCTTGCCGGTCGTACGGTCCTGCACGGGCTGGTTGATGCCGCGGTGGCCGTACTTCAGCTTGTACGTGCCGAAGCCGAGCGCGCGGCCGAGGATCTGGTTGCCGAAGCAGATGCCGAACAGCGGCGTCCTGCGGGAGAGGACCTCGCGCATGACGGCGACGGGGTGGTCGGCGGTGGCCGGGTCGCCCGGGCCGTTGGAGAAGAACACGCCGTCGGGGTTCACGGCGTAGACGTCCTCGGCGGTGGCCGTGGCAGGCAGCACGTGCACCTCGATGCCGCGCTCGGCCATCCGGTGCGGGGTCATGCCCTTGATGCCCAGGTCGACCGCGGCGACGGTGAACTTCTTCTCACCGATCGCGGGGACCACGTAGGTCTCCTTGGTGGCGACCTCGGCGGAGAGGTCGGCACCCTGCATCTCGGGGGCCTGGCGCACCTCGGCGAGCATCGTGCCCTCGTCGGGCAGGGAGTGCCCGGAGAAGATGCCGACGCGCATGGCGCCGCGCTCGCGCAGGTGGCGGGTGAGGGCGCGGGTGTCGATGCCGCAGATGCCGACGACGCCCTGCTTGGCCAGCTCCTCGTCCAGGGAGCGGCGCGAGCGCCAGTTCGACGGGACGCGGGCGGGGTCGCGCACCACGTAGCCGGCGACCCAGATGCGCGCCGACTCGGGGTCCTCGTCGTTGACGCCGGTGTTGCCGACGTGCGGGGCCGTCATCACGACCACCTGGCGGTGGTACGAGGGGTCGGTCAGGGTCTCCTGGTAACCGGTCATGCCGGTGGAGAACACGGCCTCGCCGAAGGTCTCCCCCACGGCCCCGTAGGCCCGGCCGCGGAAGATCCGGCCGTCCTCCAGGACGAGTACGGCGGGAACCTTGGCGGTCCCCCTAGTGGAGGTCGTCATCGTGCGCCTTCCGTGTCGCTGTTCATGTGGTGCAGGTGGGTGAGGGCCTCGACCCACGCGGCGTGCTCGGCCGCCTGGTCGGAGCGGAAACCGGAATCGATCTCCCGGTCCCCGTGCACCCAGGTGATCACCAGCAGGCCGCCCTCGGTGAGGACCTTGCCGGCGATGCCCTTGTCGAGCCGGGCGCCGCGCACCCGGTCCGCGGGGATGAAGAAGTCCTGGGCGCCGGGGCGCACCGCGGTGACGCCCTGCTCCGTCAGGGTGAGCACGGCCCGGCTGCGGGTGCCGAGGCCGTGCGCGACGATGCGGTCGAGCCACTGGCCGGCCGTGGTGGAGCCGTGGTAGCGGCCCTCCATGGTGAGCGTGGGCTCACCCGCGTCGGCGGGGACGGCGGGCAGCTCGGGCAGGTCGCCCTGGAGCGCGCCGCGCCACTTCCAGCCCTCGCGCATCAGCCAGTAGACGAGCGCGATGAAGAGCAGCAGTCCCACGACCCAGCCGATGCGTGCGGCCCAGTCGGTGACCGCCTGCGACTTCTGCTCGTCCGCCGCCAGATTGATCAAAGGTGTCACGCCAGATTCCCGTCCACGACCGTTGCCCGGCCCCGCAGGAAGGTGTGGGTGACGCGACCCGGCAGCTCGCGGCCCTCGTAGGGGGTGTTGCGGCTGCGGGAGGCGAAGCCCGCGGGGTCCACGACACCACGGTAAGCGGAATCGACCAGGGTGAGGTTGGCGGGCTCACCGGCGGCGATCGGGCGGCCGTGCCCGGCGAGGCTGCCGATGCGGGCGGGCTTGAAGGACATGCGCTCGGCGACGCCGGCCCAGTCCAGCATCCCGGTCTCGACCATCGTGTGCTGGACGACGGACAGCGCGGTCTCCAGGCCCACCATGCCCATGGCGGCCGCGGCCCACTCGCAGTCCTTGTCCTCGTGCGGGTGCGGGGCGTGGTCGGTGGCGACGATGTCGATCGTGCCGTCGGCCAGGGCCTCGCGCAGCGCCATAACGTCGCGCTCGGTGCGCAGCGGCGGGTTCACCTTGTAGACCGGGTTGTACGACCGCACCAGCTCGTCGGTGAGGAGCAGGTGGTGCGGGGTGACCTCGGCCGTGACGTCGATGCCGCGCGACTTGGCCCAGCGGACGATCTCGACCGAGCCGGCCGTGGACAGGTGGCAGATGTGCACCCGGGAGCCGACGTGCTCGGCGAGGAGGACGTCACGGGCGATGACCGACTCCTCGGCGACGGCCGGCCAGCCGCCCAGGCCGAGCTCGGCGGAGACGACGCCCTCGTTCATCTGGGCGCCCTCGGTGAGGCGGGGCTCCTGCGCGTGCTGGGCGATGACGCCGCCGAAGGCCTTCACGTACTCCAGCGCACGGCGCATGATCACGGCGTCGTCGACGCACTTGCCGTCGTCGGAGAAGACGGTGACGCCGGCGGCCGAGTCGTGCATGGCGCCCAGCTCGGAGAGCTGCTTGCCCTCCAGGCCGACGGTGACGGCGCCGATGGGCTGCACGTCGCAGTAGCCGGACTCCTTGCCCAGGCGCCAGACCTGCTCGACGACGCCGGCGGTGTCGGCGACGGGGAAGGTGTTGGCCATGGCGAAGACGGCCGTGTAGCCACCGCTCGCCGCGGCCCGGGTGCCGGTCAGGACCGTCTCGGAGTCCTCGCGGCCGGGCTCGCGCAGGTGGGTGTGGAGGTCGACCAGGCCGGGCAGCAGGATCTTGCCGTCGGCCTCGATCACCTGGGCGCCCTCGGCGCTCAGGCCGGTGCCCACCTCGGCGATGGTCTCGCCGTCGATCAGGACGTCCTGGGACTCACCGCCGAGGACCTTCGCACCGCGGATCAGGATCTTGGTCATTACTTGTTCTCCTCGGTGCGGGCGGTGGTGGTGACGGCGGGCTCGGAGCCGCCGAGCAGCAGGTAGAGGACGGCCATCCGGGTGCTGACGCCGTTGGCGACCTGCTCGACGGCGGTGCAGCGGTCGGAGTCGGCGACCTCGGCGGTGATCTCCATGCCGCGGTTCATCGGGCCGGGGTGCATCACGACGGCGTGCTCGGGCATCTTCGCCATGCGGTCGCCGTCCAGGCCGTAGCGGCGGGCGTACTCGCGCTCGGTCGGGAAGAAGGCGGCGTTCATCCGCTCGCGCTGGACGCGCAGCATCATCACGGCGTCGGACTTCGGCAGCACGGCGTCGAGGTCGTAGGAGACCTCGCAGGGCCAGCTCTCGACGCCGACCGGCACCAGCGTGGGCGGCGCGACGAGGGTGACCTCGGCGCCGAGGGTGGTCAGCAGGTGGACGTTGGAGCGGGCGACGCGGCTGTGCAGCACGTCGCCGACGATCGTGATCCGGCGCCCGGCGAGGTCCTGCCCGATCCCCGCGTCCCGGCCGACCAGGCGGCGGCGCACGGTGAAGGCGTCCAGCAGGGCCTGGGTGGGGTGCTCGTGGGTGCCGTCGCCGGCGTTGACGACGGCACCGTCGATCCAGCCCGAGTTCGCCAGCCGGTAGGGGGCGCCGGAGGCGTGGTGGCGGATGACGACGGCGTCGGCGCCCATCGCCTCCAGGGTCAGGGCGGTGTCCTTGAGGGACTCGCCCTTGGAGACCGAGGAGCCCTTGGCGGAGAAGTTGATGACGTCGGCGGAGAGCCGCTTGGCGGCGGCCTCGAAGGAGATGCGGGTGCGCGTCGAGTCCTCGAAGAAGAGGTTGACGACGGTGCGGCCGCGCAGGGTGGGCAGTTTCTTGATCGGCCGGTCGGCGACCCGGGCCATCTCCTCGGCGGTGTCGAGGATCAGGACGGCGTCGTCGCGGGTGAGGTCGGCGGCCGAGATGAGGTGGCGCTTCATCCGGATGCTCCGTGTGTAGGAGGTGTGCGGGTACGCGGACGGGCGTGCGAGGACGAGTCACGGCCTCGCAGCGGCCTGGTCCGGGAGGGGAGCTCGCTACTGCGCGTCGGCAGGGGTGGCCGCGCGCACGCCGAGCAGGACGCTGTCGCGCCCGTCCTCCTCGGTGAGCTGGACCTTGACCGTCTCCCGCAGCGACGTCGGGAGGTTCTTGCCGACGTAGTCGGCACGGATGGGAAGTTCGCGGTGGCCGCGGTCGACGAGGACCGCGAGCTGGACGGCGCGCGGGCGCCCGATGTCGTTCAGGGCGTCCAGCGCGGCGCGGATCGTACGGCCGGAGAAGAGCACGTCGTCCACGAGGACCACCAGGCGGCCGTCGATGCCCTCGCCGGGGATCTCGGTGCGCGCCAGGGCGCGCGCCGGGCGCAGCCGCAGGTCGTCGCGGTACATGGTGATGTCGAGGGAGCCGACGCGGGTCGCGCTGCCGGTGATCTCTTCGAGCTTGGCGGCCAGCCGGCGGGCGAGGAAGACGCCGCGCGTCGGAATGCCGAGGAGCACCACGTCGTCAGCGCCCTTGGCGCGCTCGACGATCTCGTGGGCGATACGGGTCAGGACCCGTGCGATGTCCGGTGCTTCGAGCACGGGACGGGGGGCGGAGCCCATGGGGCTCGCCTCGGGAATGGCGTCCATACGAAACGGACCTCCTTCTCCGCCTCACGGGACGGACATTAAAGGACGTCGGAATTACTCCCTCACCGTACCAGGCCCGCCATCGGATGCTCCCCGTCACCCCTACTGGAGGACGGTGTGGACCATTCGGCTTGACGAAGTCAGATTACGCTGCGTAACCTCACAGTGAGTTACCAGACACGCGGCAGTCGCAGAAGACGCCGTCGCACGTCGATATAGCGTCCGGGGAGCTTTATGTCCAGCGAATACGCCAAACAGCTCGGGGCCAAGCTCCGCGCCATCCGCACCCAGCAGGGCCTCTCCCTTCACGGCGTGGAGGAGAAGTCCCAGGGCCGCTGGAAGGCCGTCGTAGTGGGTTCGTACGAGCGCGGCGACCGTGCCGTGACCGTGCAGCGCCTGGCCGAGCTGGCCGACTTCTACGGGGTTCCCGTGCAGGAACTGCTGCCCGGCACCACGCCCGGTGGCGCTGCCGAGCCGCCGCCGAAGCTGGTCCTGGACCTTGAGCGCCTGGCCCACGTGCCGGCCGAGAAGGCGGGCCCGCTCCAGCGTTACGCGGCGACCATCCAGAGCCAGCGCGGCGACTACAACGGCAAGGTCCTCTCGATCCGCCAGGACGACCTGCGGACCCTCGCCGTCATCTACGACCAGTCGCCCTCGGTGCTCACCGAGCAGCTGATCAGCTGGGGCGTGCTCGATGCGGATGCGCGCCGCGCGGTCCAGCACGAGGACGCCTGACGGCCGGTCCGGTCATAACAACCGACCACGACAAAACCGCCTGGGGCGGGAAACCTCCGGTTTCCCGCCCCAGGCGGTTCGTCTTTTGGGCGGCGGGCCCGGCTCGCAGGAGCCGGACCGCTTACTTCTCGTCGCGCCGGAGACCCGGCTTGAGCTCCTTGAAGCGGGCGAGCAGACCGTTGACGAAGGACGGCGACTCGTCGGTGGAGAACTCCTTGGCGAGCTGCACCGCCTCGTCGATCGCCACCGCGTCCGGGGTGCCGTCCTCCCAGATCAGCTCGTAGGCACCGAGCCGCACGATGTTCCGGTCCGCGACCGGCATGCGGTCCAGGTCCCAGTCGACCGCGTAGGTCGCGATCAGCTCGTCGATCCGGGCGACGTGCTCGGCGTACCCCTCGACCAGCTGCATCGTGTACTCGGTGACCGGCGGCTGACGGTCGTCGGACCGCGAGTGCCGGATCCAGTCCGCGAGGACGTTCTGCACGGTGATGCCGCGCTGGTCGGCCTCGAAGAGGATCTGGAAGGCGCGCTTACGGGCCTTGCTGCGGGCAGCCACGGTTAGCTGTTCACCCGGCCGAGGTAATCGCCGGTGCGCGTGTCGACCTTGATCTTCTCGCCGGTGGTGACGAAGAGCGGGACCTGGATCTCGTAGCCCGTCTCCAGCTTGGCGGGCTTGGTGCCACCGGTGGAGCGGTCGCCCTGGACGCCCGGGTCGGTGTGCTCGATGACCAGCTCGACGGCGGCCGGCAGCTCGACGTAGAGCACCTCGCCCTCGTGCGTGGCGACGGTGGCCTCGAAGCCCTCGATCAGGAAGTTCGCGGCGTCGCCGACGGCCTTCCGGTCGATCATCAGCTGGTCGTAGTCCTTCATGTCCATGAACACGAAGTACTCGCCGTCCATGTACGAGAACTGCATGTCGCGGCGGTCGACGGTGGCCGTCTCGACCTTCACGCCGGCGTTGAAGGTCTTGTCGACGACCTTGCCGGAGAGCACGTTCTTCAGCTTCGTACGGACGAAGGCGGGGCCCTTGCCGGGCTTGACGTGCTGGAACTCGACGACGGACCAGAGCTGGCCCCCGTCGAGCTTGAGCACCATGCCGTTCTTGAGGTCGTTCGTGGATGCCACGGTTGCGGTATCTCCTGGACTGGTGGAACCAGAAAGTGCGGTGCGCCCGGCTAGAGCGCGAGCAGCTCTTTGGTCGTGATGGTGAGTAGCTCGGGTCCGCCGTCCGCCTCGGGGCGGACGACGAGCGTGTCATCGATCCGGACGCCGCCGCGGCCCGGGAGGTGTACCCCGGGATCTACGGTGACCGGCACGCAAGCGTCCAGTTTACCCATTGCCGAAGGTGTCAGCCGAGGGTCCTCGTCGTTTTCGAGCCCCACGCCGTGTCCGATCCGCGGTCCGACGCGATCACCGTGGCCCGCGGCCTCCAGCACCACCCGTGCGGCGCGGTCCACATCCCGGCAGGGCGTGCCCGGCGCGAGCGCCTCCCGGCCGGCCCGCTGGGCGGCGAACACCTGGTCGTAGAGCTCGATCTGCCAGTCCGCCGGACTGGTGCCGATCACGAAGGTCCGCCCGATCTCGCTGCGGTAGCCGCGGTAGTCCGCGCCGACGCACACGCTCAGGAAGTCGCCCTCCTCCACGCGGCGGTCGCTCGGCAGGTGCCCGGCCAGCCCCGAGTTCGGCCCGGTGCCGACGGAGGTGGGGAAGGCCGGGCCCGTGGCGCCGTGGTCGACCAGCCGCCGCTCCAGCTCCAGCGCGAGGTGCCGCTCGGTGCGCCCGACCAGGATCGACTCCAGGAGCTCCCCCAGGGCCTGGTCGGCGATCTCCGCGGCGATGCGCAGGGAGGAGATCTCCTCGTCGTCCTTGACGAGCCGCTGCTGCTCCACGGCGGGGCCCAGGTCCGTCAGGCGCAGCCGGGGCGCGACGGACTGCAGGGCGCGGTGGCGGGAGACCGTCAGGTGGTGCTCCTCCACGGCCAGCGAGCCGGCCCCGGCGGCCACGGCCCGCTCGGCGCCGGCGACGGCCGGGTCGCCGTCGGCCCCGTCCAGCACGACGACGCGCAGGTCCTCCGCAGGGCGGGTGACGGTGGGGGTGCCGCAGGGGTCGCAGGGGCACAGGAGGACGTCCTGGCCGGGGCACACGAGCAGCGCCGCCCCGGCCGGGGCGGTGCCGGCCAGATAGCGGACGTTGGCGTTCCCGGAGACCAGGGCGGCCTCGCTCCCGGCCGCGTGACAGCGCTCGCGCAGCCGGGCGCGGCGTGCCGCGTACACCTCGGACATGTCTCCGAGCGTACGGCCGGGCTCCGCGGGCGGCCGTCCCAGCGCGTCCGACCGGGCAGCGGCGCCCGCGCCCGCGGAACCGGGCGCCGGGCCCGTCAGCAGCCGGCCGGACTGGCCAGCGAGCGGGCGACGACCTCGTCGAGGAGGCGGGCGGTGGTGGTGACGTCCTGCTGGGAGTTGTCGATGATGGGCAGGCCCGAGCCGTACCAGCCGGCCATCCGGCCGTGGATGCGGGCGACCTCCTCGTCGCCGAGGCGGCGGTTGCCCGTGCGCTCGGCGTTGCGCTCCAGGACGACCTCCAGGCCCGGGAGCAGGACGACGGGCAGCAGGCCGGGGCCCACGTGGCGCTTCCAGCCGCCCAGGCCGACGGCGGGCCGGTCGGGGAAGACGGCGTCGTCGAGGATGCAGGAGATGCCGTTGGCGAGGAAGTTGCGCGCGGCGAAGCCGCAGGTGCGGCGAGCGAGGCGGTACTGCGCCTCGGAGTGGTCGTTCCAGCCGGACTGCGGGTCGGCGAAGCCGGAGCGCACCCACTCGCGGACGTCGTCGAGGCTGATGTGGGCGGTGGGCACGCGGCGGGTGTCCGCCCAGTACCGGGCCACGGTGGTCTTACCGGCGCCGGCCGGGCCGATGAGGAGCACGGCGACGGCGGCGTGGGCGGGATCGACGGGCTGCGCGGCGGGCACGGGGGCGCCCTGCGGAAGCATGAGGTGGCCCGTGGCATCGGCGGGCGGCGGCTGTGGCGGCGCCTGCGGGGGCGGCGAGGCGGGCCAGGCGGGCGGTGGCCCCGCGGCGGGCGGGGCGGCGGGGACCGGCGGTACGGGATGGGACCCCATCGTCGGGTGGCCGCCGAGCCGGCTGTCCGGCCCCTGCCCAGGGGGCGGTGGCAGCGGCGCTCCCACTGCGTGCTGCATCCGGTGGCACTCCGTCTCGTGCGGGCGACTGGCGCGTGGTGAAGGGCCGCGAGGCCGGCCAGGAGGGGAGAGTACCGGAGAGTACCGGGCCCGCCCCCCTTGCCCCGGCCGTCCTGGGGTGAACGGCCGGGGAAGGCGGGAAGTGCCCGAAGTGGGCGGAATCAACCGGGAACTGAGCCGGAAGCCGGCCGGGGCGTCAGCCGGCCGCGGCCGGGAGTTCCTCGGCCAGGGCCCGCAGCGCGAGCCGGTAGGAGCCGATGCCGAAGCCCGCGACCGTGCCGCTGGCGACGGCCGCGATCACGGAGGTGTGACGGAACTCCTCGCGGGCGTACGGGTTGGAGATGTGCACCTCGATGAGCGGCGCGGTGCGCTGGGCCGCCGCGTCGCGCATGGCGTACGAATAGTGCGTGAACGCACCGGGGTTGATCACGACGGGGACCGACCCGTCGGCGGCCTCGTGCAGCCAGCGGACCAGCTCGCCCTCGTCGTTGGTCTCGCGCACCTCGACTGCGAAGCCGAGCTCGCCGCCGAGCCGGGTGCACTCCTCGACCAGGCCCTTGTAGGACGTCGAGCCGTAGACGTCGGGCTCGCGGGAGCCGAGGCGGCCGAGATTGGGGCCGTTCAGCACGAGGACCCGGCGCGCGGCTCCCTCTCGTGCCCCGCTCACGCGGCGATCTCCGCGTGTGCGGCCAGCAGCATCGCCGGGTCGGGGCCCTCCAGGACCGTGGGCTTGGCGAGGCCGTCCAGGACGATGAAGCGCAGCAGGTCGCCGCGGGACTTCTTGTCGACCTTCATGGTCTCCACCAGCTTGGGCCACTGGTCGCCGCGGTAGGTGACCGGAAGGCCCACAGACGTGAGGATCGCCTTGTGGCGGTCGGCCGTCGCGTCGTCGAGGCGGCCGGCGATGCGGCCGAGCTCGGCGGCGAAGACCATGCCCACGGCGACGGCCGCGCCGTGGCGCCAGTTGTAGCGCTCGTTCTTCTCGATGGCGTGGGCGAGGGTGTGGCCGTAGTTGAGGATCTCGCGCCGGCCGGACTCCTTGAGGTCGCCGGAGACGACCTCCGCCTTGACCCGGATCGAGCGCTCGATCAGCTCGGCGGTGTGCGGCCCGGAGGGGGTCCGGGCGGCCTCCGGGTCCGCCTCGATCAGGTCGAGGATGACCGGGTCGGCGATGAAGCCGGCCTTGATGATCTCGGCGAGGCCGCTGACGTAGTCGTTCACCGGCAGCGAATCCAGCGCGGCCAGGTCGCACAGGACACCGGCCGGCGGGTGGAAGGCGCCGACGAGGTTCTTGCCCTCGGCGGTGTTGATGCCGGTCTTGCCGCCGACGGCGGCGTCGACCATGGCCAGCACGGTGGTGGGCACGGCGATCCAGCGCACGCCGCGCAGCCAGGTGGCGGCGACGAAGCCGGCGAGGTCCGTGGTGGCGCCGCCGCCCACGCCGACGATGACGTCGGTGCGGGTGAAGTTGGTCTGGCCCAGCGCCTTCCAGCAGTAGGCCGCGACCTCGACGGTCTTGGACTCCTCCGCGTTGGGCAGCTGGATCGCGATGGCCTCGTAGCCCTGCGCGGCCAGGTCCTGGCGGATGGCCTCGCCCGTCTCGGCGAGGGCCTCGGGGTGGAGCACGGCGACCCGCTTGGCCTTGGTGCCGATGAGGCCGGGCAGCTCGCCCAGCAGCTGTCGCCCGACCAGGACCTCGTACGGGTCGGTGCCCGCGCTGCCGGCGACCTGGATGCGGGTGGGGGCGTCGGTCATGCGTTCCTCACTGCGTGGTGTCCTGTGTTCGGTCCCGCGGAGCCGGCGCCAGGTCCAGGGCCGCCAGCACCGCGTCGGCGACCTCGTCCGGCGTGCGGCCGCCGGTGGCGACGGTGGCCCGGGCGACCTCCGTGTAGAGGGGGCGGCGGGCCTCCATCAGCTCGCGCCAGCGCTGCCGCGGGTTGACCGCGAGCAGCGGGCGCGGGGCGTCGAGGCCGACGCGCCGTACGGCGTCGGCCAGCTCGACGTCGAGGAAGACCACCGGCAGCCCCGCGAGGAGGCCGCGGGTGCCGTCGTCCATGATCGCGCCGCCGCCGAGGGAGAGCACGCCCGCGTGCCCGGCGACGGCGGCGCGCACGGCCTGCCGCTCCAGCTCGCGGAAGTGCGGCTCGCCCTCGTCGATGAAGATCTCCGGAATGGGCTTGCCCGCGGTCTTCTCGATGTCGGCGTCGGTGTCGCGGTAGCCGGTGCCCAGCCGCTGCGCGAGCAGGGCACCGATGGTGGACTTGCCGGCTCCCGGCGGGCCCACCAGCACGACGACGGGCGTGGTCACTTGATGGCCAGGTTCTCGAGGTAGCCCTGGACGTTGCGGCGGGTCTCCGCGACGTTGTCGCCGCCGAACTTCTCCGCCACGGCGTCGGCCAGGACGAGGGCGACCATCGCCTCGGCGACGATGCCGGCGGCCGGGACCGCGCAGACGTCGGAGCGCTGGTGGTGGGCCTGGGCGGCCTCGCCGGTGGTCACGTCGACCGTGCGCAGGGCGCGCGGCACGGTGGCGATCGGCTTCATCGCCGCGCGGACGCGCAGCAGCTCGCCCGTGGACAGACCGCCCTCGGTGCCGCCGGAGCGGCCGGAGGTGCGGCGGATGCCGTCCTCGGTGGAGACGATCTCGTCGTGGGCCTGCGAGCCCGGCACCCGGGCCAGCTCGAAGCCGTCGCCGACCTCGACGCCCTTGATCGCCTGAATGCCCATCAGGGCGGCGGCCAGGCGGGCGTCCAGGCGGCGGTCCCAGTGCACGTGCGAGCCCAGGCCGACGGGAACGCCGTAGGCCAGGACCTCGACGACGCCGCCGAGCGTGTCGCCGTCCTTGTGGGCCTGGTCGATCTCGGCGACCATCGCCTTGCTCGCCGCCTCGTCCAGGCAGCGGACCGGGTCGGCGTCGAGCTTCTCGACGTCCGAGGGCGTGGGGTAGACGCCGAGCGGGGCCTTGGCCGCCGCCAGCTCGATGACGTGCGAGACGATCTCGATGCCCGCCGTCTCCTTCAGGTAGGAGCGGGCGACGGCGCCGAGCGCGACGCGGGCGGCGGTCTCGCGCGCGGAGGCGCGCTCCAGGATCGGACGCGCCTCGTCGATCCCGTACTTCTGCATGCCCGCCAGGTCGGCGTGGCCGGGGCGGGGGCGGGTCAGCGGGGCGTTGCGGGCCATCGACGCCAGCTCCTCCGGGTCCACCGGATCGGCCGCCATGACCTTCTCCCACTTCGGCCACTCGGTGTTGCCCACCATGACCGCGACCGGGGAGCCCATCGTCAGACCGTGGCGCACGCCGCCGAGGAAGGTGACCTCGTCCCGCTCGAACTTCATGCGCGCGCCGCGGCCGTAGCCGAGCCGACGGCGGGCCAGGTGGTCCGCCACCATGTCCGTGGTGATCGGGACACCGGCGGGCAGGCCCTCCAGCGTCGCCACGAGTGCCGGACCATGCGACTCACCGGCAGTCAGCCAGCGCAACCTGCTCAACGGGACTCCTCTTGCTCGCGCGCCTCGGATCTTGCGGCGTCCGGGTGCGCGGCCCCGGCCCGCCACTCCTGATCCTCCCATGCCGCGGGGGCCGGACCGCCCTCCGGTCCGCGTTGTGGAAAGGACTGAGTCAGGTCCTGGTCAGGAGATGGCCGGATTGCGTCAGCCGCGGGCGGCCAGGGCGGCCTCGCCGGCGGCGCGCATGGCGGCCAGCGGGGCCCGCGGGCAGCCGGTTATCCGCTCGACCTGGAGCACGGCCTGGTGAACCAGCAGGTCCAGGCCGCCGAGGACCGCGCCGCCGCGCGCGGACCAGGCCGCGGCCAGCGGGGTGGGCCAGGGCTCGTAGAGCACGTCGAAGAGGGCGCCGGGACGCTCCGGGACGGCACCGGCGAGGGCGTCGGCGGCCCCGGCCGGCGTCGTGGCGATGACCAGCGGGGCGGCGAGGGCCTCGGCGGCGCGCGACCAGTCCGCGGTGCGGACGGCCACGCCGAGCCGCTCGCCCCACTCGCGCATCTCCGCGGCGCGGGCCTCGCTGCGGACGTAGACGGTGACCTCGCCGGTGCAGATCCCGGCGAGGGCGGCGAGGGCCGAGGAAGCGGTGGCACCGGCGCCCAGCACGGCGGCCGAGCCGGTCTCGGTCACGCCGCGCTCGCGCAGGGCCGCGGCGATGCCGGGGATGTCGGTGTTGTCACCGAGACGGCGGCCGTCCTCGGTGAACACGACCGTGTTGACCGCCTCGACGGAGGCGGCCGTCCCGCTGACCTCGTCGAGCAGCGGGATCACCGCCCGCTTGAGCGGCATGGTCAGGGACAGCCCCGCCCAGCTGCCGTCCAGCCCGTCGAGGAACGCCGGCAGCGCGGCCTCGTCCACCTCGAAGCGGTCGTAGGTCCACTCCCCCAGGCCCAGCTCCGCGTACGCGGCGCGGTGCAGGACCGGGGAGAGGGAGTGGGCGATCGGGGAGCCGAGTACGGCCGCGCGGCGGCGCTCCTCCGGCCGGCTCATTGCGGCTTCCTGCTCTTGTTGAACTCGTCCACGAGCTTCTGGTGCTCCTGCAGGTTCTTGGTGAACGTCGTCTTCTCGTTGATGGAGACGAAGTAGTACCAGTCCCCCTGCTCCGGGTCCATGGCCGCCTTGAGGGCCTGTTCGCCGGGGTTGCCGATGGGGCCGGGGGGCAGGCCCTTGTAGAAGTAGGTGTTGTACGGGTTGTCGAGGGCCCGGAGCTGCTTGGGGCTGAGGTCCAGCTTGCTCTGGTTCTTGACGTAGTTGTACGTCGAGTCGAACTCCAGCTTGCCGTTCGTCTCGGTGTTGGTGGGCTTCAGACGGTTGTAGATGACCCGCGCCATCTTGCGGAAGTCGTCGTGCGTCATGCCCTCGGCGTTGACCAGGCTGGCCACGGTGATCAGCTGCAGCGGGGACTTCAGGCCCAGCTCGCGGGCCTTGCCCTCCAGGTCCTGCTTGGCGTAGTTCTCGTTCGCCCGGGCGACCATCTGCTTGAGGATGGTCTCCGGCTTGGTGCCCTTGCCGGCGCTGTACTGCGAGGGGAAGAGGAAGCCCTCCAGCGGGTCCTTGATCTTCGGGTCGGTGTTCGCCCACTCCGGGAGCCCGAGGCTCTTCGCCTGCTTCGTCGCGACGTCCTTGGTGGTGCCCGCGGGGAGGCCGAGCTTCTCGTCGATGGCCGCGTAGACCTGGACGGCCCGACGGCCCTCGGCGATGGTCAGGAAGTTGGCCGCGTTGGTCATCATCTCGACGGCCGCGGCGCCCGACATCTCCTTGCGCAGGGTGTAGGTGCCCGGCTGGATGGACTTCTTGGCCGCGGCGTTGGTGAAGGCGCCGACGCTCTTGACGACCCCGGCCTTCTCCAGGGCCTGGCCCATCACGGTGAGGCTGGCCCCCTTGGGGATCTCGACCCGCACCTCGCCGCTGCCCTGGCCCTCGTAGTCGGGCGCGGCGCCGAAGTGCGTCTGCCAGTAGTCGTAGGCGAGGTAGCCGCCACCGCCCACGGCGCCGAGCAGGACCACGGCGACCACGAGGCAGGCGGTGCCGCTGCGGCGCTTGTTCTTCTTGGGCTTCTTGCCCTTGCCACGGCCGGCGCGGCCGCGGGAGCGCTCCTCGCGGGGCTCGTCGTCCTCGTCCTCGTCCTCGGCCGCGGGCTCGCCGTCCCGCTCGCCGGGGCGGCCCGTGGCGGGCGGCAGGTCGTCGAAGAGGGAGATCTTCTCCTCGTCGGGCTCGGACCACTCCTGCTGCGGCTGGTAACCCTGGTGCTGCGGCTGCTGTGCCTGGTGGGCCTGCTGCTGGGGCGGCTGAGGCTGCTGATGCCCCTGCTGGCCGTGCGGCTGCTGGTGCTGCGGATGCTGAGGCTGCTGGGGCTGCTGCTGATAGCCGTCGGGCGCACCGTAGTAGTCGCCCTGGCCGCCGCCGTACGTGCCGCCGCCCTGCTGCCCGTACTGCTGCTGACCGCCCTGCTGCTGCCCGCCCTGCGAGGGGTCCCAGCCGTACTGCTGCTGGCCGTGACCGTACTGGGGCTGCTGCGACTGCTGCGGATGCTGCTGCTGTCCGCTGTAGCCCTGGTCCCCGTACAGCGGGTCGTCAGGATGCCACGGTTGGGAGCCGGAGCCCCGGCCGTACTCAGTCATCGATCCCCTAGAGCCGCGCAGCGGCAGCAGGTGGGCGCTCCGAGGAGCGCGGTTCCCAGTCGCCCGGCCGTCGTCGGAGACGTCAGCCGGGCGGCTGCCATGTTCAGCGCGGAACGTTACCGTACTGCGATCAGATGACCACTTCGACGGTCTCGCCCGGGGGCCTGCCGGAGACCTTCTCGGTCTCCAGCGCGTTCTGCAGGATGACGACCGCGGCCGCCTGATCGACCACGGACCGGCCCTTCTTCGAGCTGACGCCCGAAGCGCGCAGGCCCTGCGTGGCCGTGACCGTCGTCATCCGCTCGTCGACGAGGCGCACCGGCACGGGCGCCACGCGGCGCGCCATCTCCTTGGCGAAGGTGCGCACCTTGGCCGCGGCCGGCCCCTCCCCTCCTTTGAGGGAACGGGGCAGGCCGACGACGACCTCGATCGGCTCGTACTCCGTGACGATCTCCACGAGCCGCTTGTGGGCCTTGGGGATGTCACGCCCCGGCACGGTCTCCACCGGCGTGGCGAGGATCCCGTCGGGGTCGCACGAGGCGACCCCGATCCGGGCGTCCCCGACGTCGACGGAGATGCGTCTTCCTCGGCGCACGGGGATCAGGCCGCCTCGGCCACGAGGCGCTCGACGGCGGCCATGGCCTCGTCGACGGCCTCGGGGTTCTGGCCGCCGCCCTGGGCGACGTCGGGCTTGCCGCCACCGCCGCCGCCGAGGGTCTTGGCGGCCGTGCGGACCAGGTCGCCGGCCTTGAGACCGCGCTCGCGGGCGGCCTCGTTGGTGGCGATGACCGTCAGCGGACGGCCGTTGGCGACGGTGAACAGCGCGACCACGGCCGGGCGGCCGCCGTTGATGCGGCTGCGCACGTCGAGGACGAGCTTGCGCAGGTCGTCGGCGCCGGTGCCGTCCGGGACGCGACCGGTGACCAGGGCGGTGCCGTGCACGTCCTTGGCGCCCTCGGCCAGGCCCGCGGCGGCCTGCAGGACCTTCTCGGCGCGGAAGCGCTCGATCTCCTTCTCGGCGTCCTTGAGCTTGGCGAGCATCCCGGAGATCTTCTCCGGCAGCTCCTCCGGGCGGCCCTTGACGAGCTCCTGGAGCTGGGCGACGACCGTGTGCTCCTTGGCCAGGAAGTTGTAGGCGTCGACGCCGACGAGGGCCTCGACACGGCGCACGCCGGAGCCGATGGACGACTCGCCCAGCAGCTTCACCAGACCCAGCTGGGCGGTGTTGCCCACGTGGGTGCCGCCGCACAGCTCCTTGGAGAAGTCGCCGATGGTCACGACGCGC
Organism: Streptomyces roseifaciens; assembly: GCF_001445655.1. Taxonomy (NCBI): domain Bacteria; kingdom Bacillati; phylum Actinomycetota; class Actinomycetes; order Kitasatosporales; family Streptomycetaceae; genus Streptomyces; species Streptomyces roseifaciens. The sequence goes on along the minus strand of NZ_LNBE01000004.1, from coordinate 1,462,031 downwards.
ACGCGCTCGCCGTACTTCTCGCCGAACTCGGCGATGGCGCCGGCCTTCTTGGCCTCGTCCAGGCTCATCACCTCGGCCTGCACGTCGAGCTCCCGGGAGAGGACCTCGTTGATGCGCTGCTCGACGTCGGTCAGCACGGTGCCGGGCACGGCGGCCGGCGAGCCGAAGTCGAAGCGGAAGCGGCCCGGCGAGTTCTCCGAGCCGGCCTGGGCGGCCGTCGGGCCGAGCGCGTCGCGCAGGGCCTGGTGGGTGAGGTGGGTGGCCGAGTGGGCGCGGGCGATGGCCCGGCGGCGCGTGACGTCGATCGCGGCGTAGGCGGAGGCACCGACGGTGACCTCGCCGACCTGGACGACGCCCTTGTGGACGTGCACGCCCGGCACGGGCTTCTGCACGTCGCGGATCTCGATCACCGCACCGGTGTCGAGCTTGATGCGACCGGTGTCGGCCAGCTGGCCGCCGCCCTCGGCGTAGAAGGGGGTGCGGTCCAGGATGACCTCGACGTCGTCGCCCTCGGTGGCGGCCGGCGAGGGCAGGCCGTCGACGAGGAGACCGACGATCGTGGACTCGTTCTCGTTGCGGGTGTAGCCGGTGAACTCGGTCTCGCCCGCGGTGTCGGCGACCTCGCGGTAGGCGGACAGGTCGGCGTGACCGGTCTTCTTGGCCTTGGCGTCGGCCTTGGCGCGCTCCCGCTGCTCCTTCATCAGGCGGCGGAAGCCCTCCTCGTCCACGGAGAGGCCCTGCTCGGCGGCCATCTCCAGGGTGAGGTCGATCGGGAAGCCCCAGGTGTCGTGGAGCAGGAACGCCTTGTCGCCGGCCAGGACCTTGCCGCCGCCGGCCTTGGTCTCCGTCACGGCGGTGTCGAGGATGTTGGTGCCGGCCTTCAGCGTCTTGAGGAAGGCGGCCTCCTCGGCGAGGGCGACGGTCTCGATGCGCTTGCGGTCGGTCTCCAGCTCCGGGTACTGCTGCCCCATCGTCTTGACGACGACGTCGAGGAGCTCGGCCACGACGGGACCGGTGGCACCCATCAGGCGCATGTTGCGGATGGCGCGGCGCATGATGCGGCGCAGGACGTAGCCGCGGCCCTCGTTGCCGGGGGTGACGCCGTCGCCGATGAGCATGGTGGAGGTGCGCATGTGGTCGGCGACCACGCGCAGCGAGACGTCGGTGTCCCGGGCGGCGCCGTAGCGGACGCCCGTCAGCTCGGTGGCCTTGTCCATGACGACGCGCAGGGTGTCGGTCTCGTACATGTTCTGCACGCCCTGCAGGATCATGGCGAGGCGCTCGAGGCCGAGACCGGTGTCGATGTTCTTCGACGGCAGCTCCCCGAGGATCGGGAAGTCCTCCTTGCCGTCGCCGGCACCGCGCTCGTACTGCATGAAGACCAGGTTCCAGATCTCCACGTAACGCTCGTCGTTGACGGCCGGGCCGCCCTCGGCGCCGAACTCCGGGCCCCGGTCGTAGTTGATCTCGGAGCACGGGCCGCACGGGCCGGGCACGCCCATGGACCAGTAGTTGTCCTTCTTGCCCAGGCGCTGGATCCGCTCGGCGGGCACGCCGACGACGTCGCGCCAGATGCGCTCGGCCTCGTCGTCCTCGAGGTAGACGGTGATCCAGAGCTTCTCCGGCTCCAGGCCGAAGCCGCCGTCCGCCACGGGAGCCGTGAGCAGCTCCCAGGCGAGCTTGATGGCGCCTTCCTTGAAGTAGTCGCCGAAGGAGAAGTTGCCGCACATCTGGAAGAACGTGCCGTGGCGGGTGGTCTTGCCGACCTCTTCGATGTCCGGCGTGCGGACGCACTTCTGCACGCTGGTGGCGCGCGTGAAGGGCGGCTTGACCTCGCCGAGGAAGTACGGCTTGAAGGGCACCATGCCCGCGGGGACCAGGAGCAGGGTCGGGTCGTCCGCGATGAGCGACGCCGACGGCACGACGGTGTGCCCACGCTCCTCGAAGAAGCGCAGCCAGCGCCTGCGGATTTCAGCCGACTCCATCAGTGGTCCTCTTTCCGGGTGTACGAGTGGTTGGTGTGCTGCGGGTCGATCGCCACGAGGTGACGCTGACCGGGGAGCGCGCGGTGCTCGGGGGCGGGCGGCGCGGCCGTGAGGCCCAGCGCGTCCTTGAGCGCCGCTTCCCGGTGCGCCATGCCGTCGCGGACGTCCAGCGCGAAGAGCTTGACCTTGCGCCCGGCGATGACCGCGCGGTCCGCGGCCTGCAGGGCCAGGCTCTCCGGGGTGAGCTTGGCGAGCTTCCGGTTGACCTTGGTGGTGGCCCAGACACCGGCTGCTACACCGGTCGTGAACCAGAAGGTGCGGCGGAACATTCCTGGGTCAACCCTTCCCACGGGTGCGGCGGCCGGCACGTGCGGACGGCAGGGGGCGGCCGCCGGCCTTGCCGACGAAGACGGAGCGCTCCGGCTCGGGAGCGGCCTTGCGGCCCATCGCCCGCCGCACGCCGTAGCCGAAGGCGGCGACCTTGACCAGCGGGCCGCCGAAGGCGGAGGAGACGGTCGAGGAGAGCGCCGAGGCGTTCGCCGTGACCTCCTGGACGTCCGCGGCGATCGAGTCGACGCGGGCGAGCTGGGTGTGCGCGGAGCGGACCGTCGCCGAGGCGTCCGCGAGGAGCGGCACGGCCTGCTCCGTGACGTCGGCGACCAGTCTGGTGGCCGCCTTGAGCGTCTGCGCGAGCCGTACCAGCACCAAGGCGATGAAGGACACCAGAATGGCCCAGAAGACGGCCACGAGGATCCCGGCCACCTCTCCACCGGACACGCTGCACCGCTCCCTAGCTGTTGTCTTTTGCTGCTCGGATACCGACCTTATCGCGCCGGGCCTCCGCGCCCGTACCGCATTACCGGTCCGTACGGCACCGGATGCGCGAGCCCCCGGGGGCCGGAAACGCGGCAGCCCGCCGGCCCGCGGCCACGAGGGCCTGCGGAACGACGGGCTGGGCGGAAGGAGAGTCCTTGCGTCCGGTCTTAGCGGGCGTAGTACTCGACGACGAGCTGCTCGTCGCAGATGACCGGAACTTCCTTGCGGTTGGGCAGGCGGTCCAGGCGGAAGGCCAGGGCGCCCAGGTTGACCTGCAGGTAGCGCGGGGTCTCACCCTCGGCGGCGAAGCCACCGGCGCGGGCGGTCTCGAACAGCGGCTTGCTGCGGCTGCGCTCGCGGACCATCACGACGTCGTTCGGGGCGACGCGGAAGGACGGCTTGTCGACCTTGCCACCGTTGACCTCGATGTGGCCGTGGACGACCATCTGACGGGCCTGGTAGATGGTGCGGGCGATGCCCGAACGCAGGACGAGGGCGTCGAGGCGGCGCTCGAGCTCGACCACCAGGGCCTCGCCGGTCTTGCCCTCGGCCTTGCGGGCGCGGTCGTAGGCGCGGACCATCTGGCGCTCGCTGATGTCGTACTGGGCGCGCAGACGCTGCTTCTCGAGCAGACGGACCTTGTAGTCGCTGTTCTGCTTGCGGCCACGGCCGTGCTCACCCGGCGGGTAGGGGCGGGCCTCGAAGTACTTGACGGCCTTCGGGGTCAGCGCAATGCCGAGCGCACGAGACTTCTTGACCTTGGGACGCGACTGGTTAGGCACGTTCTCCAGACCTCCGAAATAGGTTAGGTTAGGCTTACCTTACTCAAGGAGATCGCATGTCTCGCCCGGGGAACACCAGTCACATCACGGACAGCACGCAGAAGACGGACGCTCTTGATGGCGCCGACGTGACGGAGGTCCGATCAGATCGTGGTCAGCCGCGTCCCAGCGGACTTGAAATCGCGCGGATGCCGTCAGCAGCCGAGCGCACACGAACTCTCGTACAGAGTACATGCTCCGCGGTGCTGCTGATTCCCGGGGCCGCCGTCACCCGCCCCGACCAGCTGATGCCCGAGGCGCGCAGCGTCGGTCCCGACGGCGAGATCTTCCTGGTCTTCCCCTCCGACAGCCCGGCCGTGCGCGCCGCGACCCACGCCCAGGACGACGAGCTGGCCGCCGTCCTGGAGCTCACCGACGTGGCCCCGGTCTCCGTCCCCAACCGCATCCGCGGCCGCGCCTGGGTCTCCGGCTGGGTCACCTGCGTCCCCGGCGTGACCGAGCCCGGCCGCATGATGGTGCGGCTGGAGGTCGGCGAGGCGAGCGTGGACGACCTGTGGGGCGCGGAGGACGTGGAGCCGGAGGAATTCGCCCGGGCCCACCCCGACCCGCTCGTCTGCCACGAGGCCGAGCTGCTGCAACACCTGCATTCCGGCCACGGCGACCAGGTGCGCGCGCTCTACACGCTCCTCGGCGAGCGGGCCGAGGACGTGCGCCGCGCGGGCGACCAGGCGGTGCCGCTGGCGCTGGACCGCTTCGGGCTGCGCGTCCGGTTCACCCGTGCGGGCAGCGGGGCGCCGGCGGACCGGTCCTTCGACGCGCGCTTCGAGTTCCCGGAGCCGGTCCGCGACGTGGGCGGCTTGCGCCGGGCGATGCACACGCTGTTCGAGGCGGCCTCGGATTGACGGCGGTCGGCTGAGCGGGTTCGGCACCGCCGGACACCCACGTTCGACGTCTCGCCGTTGCGGCGGGAGAAACACCGGGGAGCTGCCCGCAGCTCTCATCCCGCCGCGACGGCGCGCGACCCCCACCGGAGGTGATCGGCGGTGCCGAACCCTGATCAGCCCTCCTGCTCCCCGCGCAAGCGGGACCGCACCCGTTCCACCACATCCGCGTAGCGGGCCTCCGCCCCGTACCGCGTCGGCGCGTAATAGCGTCGGTCGCGGACCGTGTCAGGCGCGTACTGCTGGGCCGCGATGCCGCCGGGCAGATCGTGCGGATACAGGTACCCCTGCGCATGCCCCAGCTTCTCCGCACCTTTGTAGTGCCCGTCCCGCAGATGCGGCGGCACCGGCCCAGCGAGGCCCGCCCGGACGTCCGCGAGGGCGGCGTCGATGGCGAGGTACGCGGCATTGGACTTCGGAGCCAGGGCCAGCGCGATGGCGACCTGGCTCAGGGTGATCCTCGCCTCGGGGAAGCCGATCAGCGCAACGGCCTGCGCACCTGCGACCGCCGTCTGCAGGGCCGTCGGGTCGGCCAGGCCGATGTCCTCGCTCGCGGAGATCATCAGCCGGCGCGCGATGAACCTCGGGTCCTCGCCCGCTTCGATCATGCGGGCCAGATAGTGCAGCGTGGCGTCGACGTCCGAGCCGCGGATCGACTTGATCAGGGCGCTCGCGACGTCGTAGTGCTGGTCGCCGTCCCGGTCGTACTTCACCGCCGCCCGGTCGACCGAGTCCTCCAGCGTCTCCAGGGTGATCTCGGCGTCGCCCTTGGCGATGGCCGAGCCGGCGCCGGCCTCCAGGGCGGTGAGGGCGCGGCGGGCGTCGCCGCCCGCGATCCGCAGCAGATGCGCCTCGGCGTCCTCCGGCAGGGTCACCGCGCCGCCGAGCCCGCGCTCGTCGGTGAGGGCACGGTGCAGCAGCCCCCGCAGGTCGTCGTCGGTGAGGGCCTGCAGGGTCAGCAGGAGGGAGCGGGACAGCAGCGGCGAGATGATCGAGAAGTAGGGGTTCTCCGTGGTGGCCGCGATGAGCGTGACCCAGCGGTTCTCCACGGCGGGCAGCAGGGAGTCCTGCTGGGCCTTGCTGAAGCGGTGGATCTCGTCGAGGAAGAGGACCGTCTCCTTGCCGTAGCCGCCGGAGGCGCGGCGCGCGCCGTCGATGACGGCCCGCACCTCCTTGACGCCGGCGGTGATCGCGGAGAGCTCCACGAAGCGCTTGTTGGTGGCCTGGCTGACGACGTACGCGAGGGTCGTCTTGCCGATGCCGGGCGGGCCCCAGAGGATCACCGAGGACGGGCCGGCGGGGCCGCCGCTGCCCTCCCCCACCAGCCTCCGCAGGGGGCTGCCGGGCTTGAGCAGGTGCCCCTGCCCCACGACCTCGTCGAGCGTGCGGGGGCGCATGCGCACGGCCAGGGGACTGCTCGCCGGGTCTTTCTCCTGGCGGTCCTCTGCGGCTGCGGTGAACAGGTCTGGCTCCACGTCCGAAACCCTATGTCACGGCACTGACAAGGCCGCCGGACCAGGGGTCCGGCGGCCTTGATCAAGCCAGGTGCGGGGCGGTCAGGCGGTGCCGCCCGTCCAGAAGTCCCACCACCGGGTGAGGACCAGCATGCCGATGATGCCGACCCACAGCACCGGGACCACCCAGTGGAACTCCAGGACCGCGCGGCGCGGGCCGTCCGGCAGCGGGATGAAGCCGTGCCGGATGTTCTGCACGGTCACGTACCAGAACATGAAGATCGTGGCGACCCAGGCCAGGCAGCACCACAGGCACAGCGACCCGATGACGTACAGCGACTGGTACTGCAGCCAGGTGCAGAAGCCGACGCCGAAGAGCGTGCCGGCCTGCATACCGAGCCAGTACCAGCGGGGCAGGCGGGCGCCCGAGAGCACCGCCAGGCCGATCGCGATGATCGCGCCGTAGCAGACGAGCCCCAGCATCGGGTTGGGGAACCCGAAGGCGTGGGCCTGCTCGCTCTCCATGATGTTGCCGCAGGAGACGATCGGGTTGAGGCTGCACCCGGGGGTGAAGGTCTTCCCGACCGCCTTGGCCTCGAGGATCTTGTTCTTGTCGATCGTGATGACCCAGGCGGCGAGCAGCCCCAGCGCACCCGTGATGACGAGCAGCAGCGCGAACGCGCGGCTGCCGCCGGCGGCGCCCGTCGCGGGGCCGTCCCGCTCCTCGCCGTCGGTGTCGGAGCGGTCGAGTGCCGAAGTGGTCATAGCGCCGTTGATCCCATCAGTCGGTCCCTGGCGCCCATTCTGCACCAGAGGACATGCAATCAGCCCTGCTTGGCCAGGACTTCACCCACGACGTCGGTGAGGGCGACGGCCTTCTGCTCGCCGCTCTCCAGGTCCTTGAGCTGCACGTTGCCCTCGGCCAGGTCGCGCTCGCCCGCGATGACCGCGAAGCGGGCACCGGAGCGATTGGCCGACTTCATCGCGTTCTTCAGGCCCTTGCCGCCGAACGCGAAGTCGGTGGCGACGCCGTTGCGGCGCAGCTCGGTGACCACGCCGAAGAGGACCTTGCGGGCCTCCTCGCCCAGCGGGACCGCGTAGACGTCGGTCGGCGAGGGCAGGTCGAGCGCGATGCCCTCGGCCTCCAGGGCGAGGACCGTGCGGTCCACGCCGAGCGCCCAGCCGACGGACGGCAGCGCGGGGCCGCCGATCATCTCGGACAGGCCGTCGTAACGGCCGCCGCCGCCCACCGCGGACTGCGAGCCGAGGCCGTCGTGGACGAACTCGAAGGTGGTGCGGGTGTAGTAGTCGAGGCCGCGGACGAGCTTGGGGTCGTCCTCGAAGCCGACGCCCGCGGCGGTCAGCAGCTCGCGCACCTGGTCGTGGTAGGCCTTGCAGGCCTCGCACAGGTGGTCGCGGAAGAGCGGGGCGCCGACGAGCTGCTTCTGGACGTCCTCGCGCTTGTCGTCCAGGACGCGCAGCGGGTTGATCTCGATGCGGCGGCGGGTGTCCTCGTCCAGCTCCAGGCCGCGCAGGAAGTCCTGCAGGGCGGCGCGGTAGACGGGGCGGCACTCCTTGTCGCCGAGCGAGTTCAGCAGGAGGCGGAAGTTCTGCAGGCCGAGCGACTTGTACGCGTCGACGGCCAGGATGATCAGCTCGGCGTCCAGCGCCGGGTCCTCGGCGCCGATGGCCTCCGCGCCGACCTGCGAGAAGTGGCGGTAGCGGCCCTTCTGCGGGCGCTCGTAGCGGTAGTACGAGCCGGAGTACCAGAGCTTGACGGGCAGGTTGCCGTCCTTGTGGAGGTTGCCCTCCAGTGCCGCGCGCAGCACGGAGGCGGTGCCCTCGGGGCGCAGGGCGAGCTGGTCGCCGCCGCGCGTGGTGAGGGTGTACATCTCCTTGGTCACGATGTCGGTCGACTCGCCGACGCCGCGGGAGAACAGCTCTACCTGCTCGAAGCCGGGGGTCTCGACGTAGCCGTAGCCGGCCCGCTTGAGCGGGGCGGCGATGGCCTCGCGGACCGCGAGGTAGACGGCGGAGGTGGGGGGCTTGAGGTCGTAGGTGCCCTTGGGGGCCTTGAACGTACTCACGGGAAAATCGTCACATTCCTCTTCGCGGAGCGGCGGTAGGGCCGCCTCCGGAGCCGCGCTGCGTGTCCGCCACTTCCCGCAGGTACGGGTTGGTGGCGCGCTCGCGGCCGATGCTGGTCTGGGGGCCGTGGCCGGAGAGGACCACGGTCGAGTCGTCCAGGGGCAGGCACACGCGTGCCAGCGACCGGAGCATCTCGGCGTGATCACCGCCCGGCAGGTCGGTGCGTCCGATGGAGCCGGCGAACAGCAGGTCGCCCGAGAAGAACACCGACGGGACGTCGGAGGTCTCGGGCAGCCGGAAGGTCACCGACCCCTTGGTATGGCCGGGCGCGTGCGCGACGGTGAACTCCAGCCCCGCGAGGTCGAGGCGCGAGCCGTCGGTCAGCTCCTTGACGTCGTCGGGCTCCCCGACCGTCAGCTCGCCCATGAGCTGCTGCCCGATGGAGCGGCCGAGGGCCTTCTCCGGGTCGCTCATCATGTAGCGGTCGGCGGGGTGGATCCAGGCCGGGACGTCGTGGGCGCCGCACACGGGGACGACCGAGGCGACATGGTCGATGTGGCCGTGGGTGAGGACGACGGCGACGGGCTTGAGCCGATGCTTCCTGAGCGCCTCCTCGACCCCGGGGGCCGCCTGGTGGCCCGGGTCGATGATCACGCACTCCTCGCCGGCGGCGGGGGCGACCAGATAGCAATTGGTCCCCCAGGCCCCGGCGGGGAACCCGGCAATCAGCACATTCGTCCTTAATGATCGACCAGCAGAATTTCATCAGCGGTGCGGCCGGGGCGCCCCAGGGGGATCACCGGCTGCGAACAAGAGCCTACCGGCGGCACTCCCGCGGCCGCGAACCCGTATACGGTACGGGCACACCAGCAACACAGGGCTCATGACATGGACAAATCGGTATGAGGAGTAGACCCGGTGGTCAGTAACGAGCAGCGGCGGCGGCAGCTCGCCCGGGAGAAGTTCGAGCGGCAGCAGCAGCGTCGCGAGGAGGCCCGGCGCAAGGGCCGCCGCCGGAACGCGGTGATCGCCGCCGGCCTCGCGGTGGTGCTGGCCGCGGGCGCGGGCGCCTACGCCACGGGCGCGCTGTCCGGTGACGACAAGAAGGACAGCGCCGACGCCGCCCCCGAGACTTCCCAGAAGCCGTCCAAGGGGCCCGACCCGTGCGCCAAGGCCGCCCCCGGCTCCCCCGCCACGAAGACGTGGAAGTCGGAGCCGGAGATGGGCATCGACAAGTCCGCGGCGTACGCGATGGACTTGAAGACGACCTGCGGCACGATCGACGTCAAGCTCGACGCGGCGAACGCCCCGCACACGGTCAACTCCTTCAACTTCCTGGCCGGCGAGGGCTACTTCGACCACACCAAGTGCCACCGCCTGACCACCAGCGGCATCTACGTCCTGCAGTGCGGCGACCCGAAGGGCCTCGGCTCGGGCGGCCCGGGCTACACCCTGCCCGACGAGAACCTCAAGGACTCCAGGCTCAAGGGGAACGTCTACCCCGCCGGCACGGTGGCGATGGCCAACACCGGCCAGCCGCACACCGGCGGAAGCCAGTTCTTCCTCGTCTACCAGGACAGCCCGCTGCCCCCGACGTACACGCCCTTCGGCACGATCGGCGCCGAGGGCATGAAGACGCTCAAGAAGATCGCCGGTGCGGGCGAGTCGCGGGGCGCCGGTGACGGCGCCCCGAACGCGACGGTGGTCATCGACAAGGCGACGGTCGCCAAGTCCTGACCCCGGCCCGGCGCCCCGATCAGGCCTCCGGTGCCCGGTTGTTGCCCGCAGAGCGAAATTTCGGTCGCGCGGGATACGGACAGCCAGGGCGCCGGTCGCCTATGTTGGCGTTGTGTAGGGTGCCTGATCCGGCGGCTACCCGCACCCAAATGATCAAGCCGTCGGACCGGCCAGGGCGCGGCCCTGCCCGGAACAACTGTGGACGATGCGCGAGGGCCGCACGCCGGCCTCGGCATCATGTGGAGGAGGCGCTGTGAGCAGCGACCCATGGGGCCGCGTCGACGAGACGGGGACCGTGTACGTGCGTACTGCCGACGGGGAGCAGGTCGTCGGATCGTGGCAGGCCGGGTCTCCCGAGGAGGCCCTTGCTTACTTCGAGCGCAAGTACGAGGGCCTGGTCGTCGAGATCGGCCTCCTCGAGAAGCGGGTCAAGACCACCGACCTGTCGGCCAAGGACGCGACGACCGCGATCGACCACCTGCGCACGCAGGTCGACGAGCACCACGCCGTCGGTGACCTCGCCGCGCTGCGCGTCCGTCTCGACAAACTCGTCGAGACGGTCGAGGCGCGCCGCGAGGAGCGCAAGGCCGCCAAGGCCAAGCAGGCCGACGAGGCCCGTACGGCCAAGGAGGCGCTGGTCGCCGAGGCCGAGGAGCTGGCCGCGAGCGAGCAGTGGCGGTCGGCCGGCGAGCGGCTGCGCGCCCTGGTCGACACCTGGAAGGGCCTTCCCCGCCTGGACCGCAAGGCCGACGACGAGCTGTGGCACCGCTTCTCGCACGCCCGCTCGGCGTTCTCCAAGCGGCGCAAGGCGCACTTCGCCTCCCTCGACGCCCAGCGCGAGGAGGCCCGCAAGGCCAAGGAGAAGCTGGTCGCCGAGGCCGAGGCGCTCTCCGGCTCCGCCGACTGGGGCCCGACGGCCGCGCGTTACCGCGACCTGATGGCGGAGTGGAAGGCCGTCGGCCGTGCGCAGCGCGAGGCGGAGGACGACCTGTGGAGCCGTTTCCGCGGCGCGCAGGACGTCTTCTTCCAGGCCCGCAGCGAGGTGTTCGCCGAGCGCGACGCCGAGCAGCAGGTCAACCTGACGCACAAGGAGGAGCTCGCGGTCGAGGCCGAGAAGCTGCTGCCCGTCACCGACCTGAAGGCGGCCCGCGCCGCGTTCCGCACGATCAACGAGCGCTGGGAGGCCATCGGCCACGTCCCCCGGGACGCCCGCCCGAAGATCGAGGGCCGGATGCACGCGGTGGAGCGCGCCATCCAGGAGGCCGAGGAGGCCGAGTGGCGGCGCACGAACCCCGAGGCGCGGGCCCGCGCGGCCGGTCTCACCGGCCAGCTGCAGGCGGCCGTCGACAAGCTGCAGGAGCAGGTCGACAAGGCGCGTGCCGCGGGCAACGACGCCAAGGCCGACAAGCTCACCAAGGAGCTGGAGGGGCGTAAGGCCCTGCTGGACCAGGCCCTGAAGGGGCTGGAGGAGTTCGGCGGCTGAACAGCCACATGAGTAAGGGGCTCCGGCTATTGCCGGAGCCCCTTACTCATGTGCGCTTACGGCCGTCGGGCCGAAGTCACGCGGTAGACGTCGTACACGCCCTCGACACCCCGTACGGCCTTCAGGACGTGACCGAGGTGCTTGGGGTCGCCCATCTCGAAGGTGAAGCGGGACGTGGCCACCCGGTCCCGGGACGTCTGCACGGCCGCGGACAGGATGTTGACGTGCTGGTCGGACAGGACGCGCGTGACGTCCGACAGCAGCCGGGAGCGGTCCAGCGCCTCGACCTGGATCGCGACCAGGAAGACCGAGGACTGGGTGGGCGCCCACTCGACGTCGATGATCCGTTCGGGCTGCTGCGAGAGCGACTCGACGTTGACGCAGTCGGCGCGGTGCACCGAGATGCCGTTGCCGCGGGTGACGAAGCCGATGATGGGGTCGCCGGGCACCGGCGTACAGCACCGGGCGAGCTTCACCCAGACGTCCTCGACACCCTTGACGATCACGCCGGGGTCCGCGCTGGAGCGCCGCTTGGAGCGGCCGCGGATCGGGGTGGTCTCCTCGATGTCCTCGGTGGCGGCGTCCTCGCCGCCGAGGGCCTGGACCAGCTTCTGCACGACGCCCTGCGCCGCGACGTGGCCCTCGCCGATGGCGGCGTAGAGGGAGGAGATGTCGGGGTAGCGCATCTCGTGCGCGAGGGTGACCAGGGAGTCGCCGGTGAGGATCCGCTGGATCGGCAGGTTCTGCTTGCGCATGGCGCGCGCGATGGCGTCCTTGCCCTGCTCGATGGCCTCGTCGCGGCGCTCCTTGGAGAACCAGGCACGGATCTTGTTGCGCGCGCGGGGGGACTTGACGAAGCCCAGCCAGTCGCGGGAGGGACCGGCGCCGGGCGCCTTGGAGGTGAAGACCTCGACCAGATCGCCGTTGTCGAGGGTGGACTCCAGCGGCACGAGCCGCCCGTTGACCCGGGCTCCTATCGTGCGGTGGCCGACCTCGGTGTGGACGGCGTAGGCGAAGTCGACCGGGGTGGCACCGGCCGGGAGCGCTATGACATCGCCCTTGGGCGTGAAGACGAAGACCTCGTTGCGGGAGAGGTCGAAGCGCAGGGACTCCAGGAACTCGCCCGGGTCCTCGGTCTCCTTCTGCCAGTCCAGCAGCTGCCGCAGCCAGGCCATGTCATTGACGGTGTCCTGGTTCTTGCCGGCGTTCTTGGGCACGTCGGTGCGCACCTTGGAGGCTCCGGCGACGGCCTCCTGCTTGTACTTCCAGTGCGCGGCGATGCCGTACTCGGCGCGGCGGTGCATGTCGAAGGTGCGGATCTGCAGCTCGACGGGCTTGCCGCTGGGCCCTATGACCGTCGTGTGCAACGACTGGTACATGTTGAACTTGGGCATCGCGATGTAGTCCTTGAACCGCCCGGGCACCGGGTTCCACCGGGCATGGACGGTGCCGAGCGCCGCGTAGCAGTCGCGGACGGTGTCGACGAGGACGCGGATGCCCACCAGGTCGTAGATCTCGGCGAAGTCGCGGCCCCGCACGATCATCTTCTGGTAGACGCTGTAGTAGTGCTTCGGCCGGCCGGTGACGGTGGCCTTGATGCGGGCGGCGCGCAGGTCGGCCTGGACCTCGTCGGTGACGATGGCCAGGTACTCGTCGCGCTTGGGGGCCCGCTCGGCGACGAGACGGACGATCTCGTCGTACATCTTGGGGTAGAGGATCGCGAAGGCGAGGTCCTCCAGCTCCCACTTGATGGTGTTCATGCCCAGCCGGTGCGCCAGCGGGGCGTAGATCTCGAGGGTCTCGCGGGCCTTCTTCTCCTGCTTCTCCCGCTTGAGGTAGCGCATGGTGCGCATGTTGTGCAGGCGGTCGGCGAGCTTGATGACCAGGACGCGCGGGTCCTTGGCCATGGCGACGACCATCTTGCGGACGGTCTCGGCCTGCGCGGCCTCGCCGAACTGCACGCGGTCGAGCTTGGTGACGCCGTCCACCAGCAGGGCGACCTGGTCGCCGAAGTCGCGGCGCAGGTCGTCCAGGCCGTACTCGGTGTCCTCGACGGTGTCGTGCAGCAGCCCGGCCATCAGCGTGGCCGGATCCATGCCGAGCTCGGCGAGGATCGTGGTCACCGCGAGGGGGTGGGTGATATAGGGATCGCCGCTCTTGCGCTTCTGGCCGCGGTGCCAACGCTCGGCGACCTGGTAGGCGCGCTCGATCTGGCGCAGGGTCGTCGCGTCGGCCTTCGGGTCGTTGCCGCGCACGATGCGCAGGAGCGGCTCGAGGACCGGGTTGTACGGGCTGGAGCGCTGGACGCCGAGACGGGCGAGGCGGGCCCGGACGCGGCTGGAGGAGCCGGGGCGCGGGGCGCTGGGCGGCGGCGTGGGCCGGACGGGTGACGTACCCGCGACGGCCGGGACCTGGCTCTTCGGTCCGCTGCCCGCGCCGGGGCCGGCCGGCGGCCGGGGCGTGGACTCAGGCGCGCTCTGCGGGCGGCCCTTGGGCGTGCCCGCGGCCGCCGCGGCCTCGGGAGACGGCTTGTCCGGTTGTGCGGCGGTGAGCGGCTGGGCCTCGTCTGGCAAGAGCACTCCTCATGCGGGGTCCGGCCCCCCGATCAGGTCCGGACAACCATGGTATCGACCCGGACGGCGGGGCTGCCGCGCACCCGGCTGTGCTCAGAAGAACGCGGGGCGGGCCCCGGGGTCTTCCCCGGGGCCCGCCCCGCGTTGCGCAGTGCGTGCCGGTCCTGCCCTGCAGGGCAGGTCAGAGGCGCGTCAGACCGTGATCAGCGCCTCCAGCGGGGCGTCGCCGAGGGCGTCCGCGAGCCGCTCGCGGCCCGGCAGGAAGCCGAGCTCCATGAGCACGACGACACCGGCGACCTCGGCGCCGGCCCGGCGGATCAGCCGGAGCGAGGCCTCGGCGGTGCCGCCGGTGGCCAGCACGTCGTCGATGACGAGGACGCGGTCGCCGGGGCCGACGGCGTCGGCGTGCATCTCGATCTCCGCCGTGCCGTACTCCAGCTCGTAGGCCTGGGCCAGCGTGGCTCCGGGGAGCTTGCCGGCCTTGCGCACGGGCACGAAGCCGAGCCCCGCGCGGACGGCGGCCGGGGCACCGAGGATGAAGCCCCGCGCCTCCAGGCCGACGACCTTGGTGGCGCCGTGGCGCTTGCACAGCGCGGCGAGCTCGTCGGTCAGGGCGGCGAACGCCGTGGCATCGGCGAGCAGGGGGGTGATGTCCTTGAACATCACGCCCGGCTTCGGATAGTCGGCCACGTCGTGGATGTGCGTCAGCAGCAGGTCACGCAGCTTCTCGTCGGCCGTGCCGACGCCCGTGGTGCTCATCGGCGCTTCCCCTGGGGGCGGCCGCCGCGGGTGCCGCGGGCGCGGGCGGCGGACTGGCGGGGACCGACGACACCGGCGGGGTCCTCGGTCTCCTCTTCCTCGTCGCCGGGGACCTCGTCGCGCGGCTCCTCGCCCGACTCGCCCTTGGCGGCCTGGGCGGCACGCTTGGCGCGCACCCGCTTGGCCAGGGCCTTCATCTGCGGGTCGCGCTCCTTGAGGTCCGCGACCAGCGGCGTGGCGATGAAGATCGACGAGTAGGCACCGGCCGCGAGGCCGACGAACAGGGCGAGCGAGATGTCGTTGAGCATGCCCGCGCCGAGGAAGCCGCCGCCGATGAACAGGAGGCCGGCGACCGGCAGCAGCGCGACCACCGTGGTGTTGATCGAACGCACCAGGGTGCCGTTGAGGCTGCGGTTGGCGATCTCGCTGTAGGTGAAGCGGGTCTGCTTCGTGATGTCCTTCGCGCCCTCCTTCAGACCGTCGAAGACGACGACGGTGTCGTAGAGGGAGTAACCGAGGATGGTGAGCAGACCGATCACGGTGCCCGGGGTGACCTCGAAGCCGACCAGTGCGTAGACACCGACGGTGATGGTGAGGTCGTGGATCAGGGCGATCAGGGCGGCGATGGCCATGCGCCACTCGAAGGCGATCGCCAGGTAGATCACCACAAGGATCATGAAGATCCCCAGGCCGTACCAGGCCTTCTTGGCGATCTCGTCACCCCAGCTCGGGCCCACGATGTCGGTGTTGACCTTGTCCGTGGAGACGCCCAGCTGCTTGGCCAGGGCCTCCTGGGTGGCGCGCGACTGCTCGGTGGTGAGGTCGCTGACCTGGACGCGCAGCGGGCCGTTGCCGAGCTTCTGGACGATCGCGGTGTGACCGGAGGTCTGCTCCGCGGTCTCCCGGGCCGCTTCGGCCGAGACCGAGGTGCTGGGCGTGGTGAAGACCGCGCCGCCGGAGAACTCAATGCCCATGTTCAGGCCGCGCACCGCCAGGCCGACGATGGCCGTGATGGTGATGAGGATCGAGATGCCGTACCAGATCTTCCGCTTGCCCACGAAGTCGTAGCCGACCTCGCCGCGGTAGAGCCGGGCGCCGAGATTGCCGAGCTTGGACATCTCACGCCTCCTTGGGGTCGACGGGGGCGGAGGGGCGGCGGGAGGCCCGCAGCGGCGGCTTGACGCCGAGCCGCTTGGGGTCGAGCCCGGACCACGGATGGCCGCTGGCGAAGAACTTGCGCCGGGCGAGGAGCGTCATCAGCGGCTTGGTGAAGAAGAAGACCACGACGACGTCGAGGAGCGTGGTCAGACCGAGCGTGAACGCGAAGCCCTGCACCTTGCCGACGGTGACGATGAAGAGCACCGCGGCGGCCAGGAAGGACACGAAGTCGGAGACCAGGATCGTGCGCCGGGCGCGCGGCCAGCCGCGCTCGACGGCCGGGCGCAGGGTGCGTCCGTCGCGGATCTCGTCGCGGATGCGCTCGAAGTAGACGATGAAGGAGTCGGCGGTGATGCCGATCGCGACGATCGCACCGCAGACGGCCGGCAGGTTCAGCGCGAAGCCGATGGCCTGGCCGAGCAGCACCATGATCGTGTACGTGAGGATCGCCGAGGCCAGGAGGCTGGCGAGGGCGACGAGCGCGAGACCGCGGTAGTACGCGACCAGGTAGATGATCACCAGGCCGAGGCCGATGGCGCCGGCGAGCAGACCGGCGCGCAGCTGCTCACCGCCGAGCGCGGCGGTGACCGTCTGCTCGGTGACGACGTCGAAGGACAGCGGCAGGGCGCCGTAGGACAGCACGTTGGCGAGGTCCTGGGCGCTGGCCTGGGTGAAGCCGCCGGAGATCTCCGCCTGGCCGCCCGTGATCGAGGTCGAGACGGACGGGTCGGAGACGACCTCGCCGTCGAGGACGATCGCGAACTGGTTCTGCGGGGGCTGCTTGCCGGCGAGCTGGCCGGTGACGTCCGCGAACTTCTTGGAGCCGCTGGAGTCGAACTTCAGCTGGACGAGCCAGCCGCGGCCCTGCTGGCTGTCGAAGACGGCGTCGGCGCCGGTGACGCCGGTGCCCTCGACGGACACCGGGCCGAGGATCTCCTTGGCCGAGCCGTCCTTCTTGCAGGCCACGATGACGTCGGTCGTCTTGGCGCCCGCCGCGGCCTCGCTCGCCTTGGCGCGGCCCTCGGGGGTGGTGCAGTCCAGGGCGTCGAGCTTCTTCTGCAGCGCGGCGACGTCGGCCGGGGAGGGCGTGGGCTCCTTGGACTTGTCGTCCTTCTTGCCCTCGTCCTTCTTGGCGTCGTCCTTCTTCTCGTCCTTCGCCTTGTCGTCCTTGGCGACGGCCGAGGCGGACGGGGTGGCGTCGGCCTTGACGGCGTCGGTGACCGGGCGGCCCTGCTGGCGCGGGCTCGCGCTCGCGGAGGGGGCGCCCGAGGCCGAGGAGGAGGCGGAGGCGGAAGGCGAGCCGGACGGCTTGGTCTTGCCGTCCTTGTCCTTGGCGTCCTTGTCCTTGCCGGGGGACGAGGCGTCGGGAGTGGGCTCGTTCTTGGCACCGGGGGCCACGGACAGCACGGGGCGGAAGCCGAGCTTGGCGGTGGTTCCGACCTGCTGGCGGGCCTGCTTCGCGTTCGTCCCCTTGGGGATGTTCACGATGATGTGGTTGTCGCCCTGCGTCTGGACCTCGGCCTCGGTGACGCCCAGACCGTTGACACGCCGCTCGATGATGCCGACCGCGGTGTTCATATTGGTCGGGTTGATCGCATTGGGCTTGCCGGGCTCGTTCTTGGCCTCCAGCGTGAAGCTGGTGCCGCCCGCGAGGTCGATGCCCAGCCGCGGCGTGGTGCGCCCTGAGGCGAACATCCCCCCGGTGAGCGCCACCATGGCGATCAGGATCAGGGCCAGGACCCGGCCCGGCCTGCCCTGGCCGCCCGGGGACCTGCGGCCCTTCTTCGGTGCTGCCACCTTGTCGTTTCTCCCTGTCCAACCGCCCGGTTCCGTGCGTTCGCCGGGCGGCCACGAATGTTGTGGGGACCTGCCCCCCGCCGGAGCCTAGACCGTCAGGGAACCGCGGCGCACTGCCCCAGCAGTGCTCCGCGGTTCCTCGAAGGGCTACTTCGCGTCGGCGTCGCCGTCCTGCTTGCCGTCCCGCTTGGCGTCCTTGGTGTCCTCGGCGGCCTTCTCGGCGTCCTTGGACTCCGGCTCGGCGGCCTTCTCGCCCTCGGCGGCCTCGCCCTTGCCCAGGTCGATCTTCTTGTCGGCCGGGGCCTCGGACTCGGTCAGCGACGAGGCGTCGTCCGGGACGACAGGGGTCTCGGACTCGTGCGGCTCGATCCCGTGAACGATGCGGTTGTACTCGGCGTCCTCCAGGACGGCGCCGATGGCGTTCTTCGCGTAGATCGCGTGGACGCCCGGGGCCACCTCGAGGAGGACCGTGTCGTCGCTGACCTCCTTGACGGTGGCGTACATGCCGCCGATCGTCCGCACGCCGGTGCCCGGGTGCATCTGGTCGCGCATCTGCGCCGCCTGGCGCTGCTTGTTCTTGGCCGATCGCGTCATCAGGAACATGGCCCCGATGAGCACGATGAACGGCAGGAGAGTCACGATATTCACGGGACGGGGTTTCCTTCACACGACCGCGGGGGTGCGGCCTTCTACGGGGGTGGTATGCCGCGCCGGTACGGACGGCATCGGCGGAGTCTAAGCGAGTCCGCGCCTATGGAACAACGCCCAGCATGGCACCGTGGTTCCTGACCCGACCAGCCCCCGCGCCGTCACCCTCCGAAGAGGCCCTGCTGGGGAGGGGTGCCCGCCCGGCCCGCCGTTCCGGCGTCGTCGACGAGGCCGAGGTGCTCCCACGCGGCCGGGGTGGCGATGCGGCCCCTGGGCGTGCGGGCCAGCAGCCCCTCGCGGACGAGGAACGGCTCGGCGACCTCCTCGACCGTCTCGCGCTCCTCGCCGACGGCCACGGCCAGGGTGGACAGGCCCACCGGTCCGCCGCCGAAGAGCTTGAGGAGGGCGGTCAGGACGGCGCGGTCCAGCCGGTCGAGGCCGCGGGCGTCGACCTCGTAGACGTCGAGGGCCTGGGCGGCGATCTCGCGGGTGATCACCCCGTCGGCCTTGACCTGGGCGTAGTCGCGGACGCGGCGCAGCAGGCGGTTGGCGATGCGGGGGGTGCCGCGGGAGCGGCCGGCGATCTCGGCGGCGCCCCGGTCCTCTATCTCCACGTCCAGCAGCCGGGCCGAGCGGTGCACCACGCGCTGCAGCTCGGCGGGGGCGTAGAACTCCATGTGCCCGGTGAAGCCGAAGCGGTCGCGCAGCGGGGGCGGGAGCAGGCCGGCCCGGGTGGTGGCGCCGACGAGGGTGAACGGCGGCAGCTCCAGGGGGATGGCGGTGGCGCCGGGGCCCTTGCCGACGATCACGTCGACGCGGAAGTCCTCCATGGCCATGTAGAGCATCTCCTCGGCGGGCCGCGACATGCGGTGGATCTCGTCGAGGAAGAGGACCTCTCCTTCGGTGAGGGAGGAGAGGATCGCGGCGAGGTCGCCCGCGTGCTGGATGGCGGGGCCGGAGGTGATGCGGATGGGGGCGCCCATCTCGGCCGCGATGATCATCGAGAGGGTGGTCTTGCCGAGGCCGGGGGCTCCGGAGAGCAGCACGTGGTCGGCGGTGGCGCCGCGGGCCCGGGCGGCCTTGAGGACGAGGTCGAGCTGCTCGCGCACGCGCTCCTGGCCGACGAACTCGCCGAGGTCCTTGGGGCGCAGCGCGGCCTCGACGGCCCGGTCCTCGCCGTCGGCGCCGGTGGCGACGAGGCGGTCGCCTGCGGGGGGCTCCGCGTATGCGGATTCGTCGTCCCAGTTCACGGGTTGAACCTCACGGTTGAATGCTTGTCGGTCTGTGGGCAGGCGTTCCGCACGGCGATGGGGGTGCCCCCGTGCCGTTCAGGCTATGGGGAGGGAGGGTGGGCACGAACCACCCTCCGGGCCGCACCGGATCCTGCTCATCGCGCCCGGTTCAGCGTCTGCAGCGCGGCCCGCAGCAGCTGGCCGACCTGCGGCTGACCGCCGTCGGCGAGGACGGCCTCCGCCCGGGGGGCCACCGCCTCCACCGCTTCGTCCGCCTCGCGGGTGGCGTAGCCCAGGCCGACGAGCGCGGCCTGGAGCTGATCGCGCCAGCCCGCGGCGGCGGGGGCGGCGGCCGGGGCGGCCGAGCCGACGGGCTTGCCGAGCCGGTCCTTCAGCTCCAGCAGCAGCTTCTGCGCGCCCTTCTTGCCGATGCCGGGCACGGCGGTCAGGGCCTTCTCGTCACCGGAGGCGAAGGCGCGCCGCAGGGCGTCGGGGCTGTGCACGGCGAGCATGGCCTGGGCGAGGCGGGGCCCGACGCCGCTGGCGGTCTGCAGCAGCTCGAAGGTCTGGCGCTCGTCGTCGTCGGCGAAGCCGTAGAGGGTCAGGGAGTCCTCGCGGACGACGAGGGAGGTGGCGAGGCGGGCCTGCTGGCCGATGCGGAGGCCCGAGAGGGTGTTGGGCGTGCACTGGACGGCCATGCCGATGCCGCCGACCTCGACGACCGCGGTGTCGGGGGCGAGGGCGGCGACGGGGCCGGAGACGAAGGCGATCATCGGGTGCCCTTCGGGAGGCGGACGGGTGCGGTGGTGCGGCGCTGGGCCGCGGCGAGCTGCTGCAGGCGGCCGGCGGCCGGGGCGCGCCAGATGTGGCAGATGGCCAGGGCCAGGGCGTCGGCGGCATCGGCCGGCTTCGGCGGTGCGTCGAGCCGCAGGAGGCGGGTGACCATGGCGCCGACCTGGGCCTTGTCCGCCCGGCCGGAGCCGGTGACGGCGGCCTTGACCTCGCTGGGGGTGTGCAGGGCGACGGGCAGGCCGCGGCGGGCTGCGCACAGCATGGCGACGGCGCTGGCCTGGGCGGTGCCCATGACCGTGCTGACGTTGTGCTGGCTGAAGACGCGCTCCACGGCGACGAATTCGGGCCGGTGCTCGTCGAGCCACTGCTCGATGCCGCGCTCTATGAGGACCAGGCGGTCGGCGGTGTCGGCCTCGGCGGGGGTGCGGACGACGCCCACGCCGACCATGCGCAGCGGGCGGCCCGCCGTGCCCTCCACCACGCCGACGCCGCAGCGCGTCAGCCCCGGGTCCACGCCCAGTACCCGCATCGCCCCTCCTTGGCTCACCTGCCCCGGCAGGCTATCGGCTGCCACTGACAACGGCCGATCATGCCGACGGGCCGGCGGGACGAGTGTCCCGCCGGCCCGTCGGCCGACCGCAGTCGGAAGCCTTACGCGTCGACCTTCGCCATGACCTCGTCCGAGACGTCGAAGTTGGCGAAGACGTTCTGGACGTCGTCGCTGTCCTCGAGCGCGTCGATCAGCTTGAAGATCTTGCGCGCGCCCTCTTCGTCGAGCTCCACCTGCATGGTGGGGACGAAGTTGGCCTCGGCCGAGTCGTAGTCGATGCCTTCCTTCTGGAGGGCGGTGCGGACCGCGACGAGGTCGGTGGCCTCGCTGAGGACCTCGAAGGACTCGCCGAGGTCGTTGACCTCCTCGGCACCGGCGTCCAGGACGGCGCCGAGCACGTCGTCCTCGCTGAGCTCGCCCTTGGGGACGATCACGACGCCCTTGCGGTTGAACAGGTAGGACACCGAGCCCGGGTCGGCCATGGAGCCGCCGTTGCGGGTCATGGCGACGCGCACGTCGGAGGCGGCGCGGTTGCGGTTGTCGGTGAGGCACTCGATGAGGACCGCAACGCCGTTCGGGCCGTAACCCTCGTACATGATCGTCTCGTAGTCGGCGCCGCCCGCCTCAAGACCGCCGCCGCGCTTGACCGCGGAGTCGATGTTCTTGTTCGGGACGGACTGCTTCTTCGCCTTCTGGATGGCGTCGTAGAGCGTCGGGTTGCCCTCGATGTCGACGCCGCCCATGCGAGCCGCGACCTCGATGTTCTTGATGAGCTTCGCGAAGAGCTTGCCGCGCTTGGCGTCGATCACGGCCTTCTTGTGCTTCGTCGTAGCCCATTTAGAGTGGCCGGACATCCGCCTGTCTCCTTCGCGTAACCAAATTCTGAGAACGAACGACTGAGATCCTACCGGGGCCGGGCTACTGGGCTGCGCGCACCATGTCCACGAAGTGGGCGTGGACCCGGTGGTCGCCGGTGAGCTCCGGGTGGAAGGACGTCGCCAGCACGTTGCCCTGGCGGACCGCGACGGTGTGGCCGTCGTGGGTGGCGACGATCTCGGCCGTGGCGCCGACGGACTCGACCCAGGGGGCGCGGATGAAGACGCCCTCGACGGGGCCGCCTTCGATGCCCGCCATGTCGACGGCCGCCTCGAAGGACTCGTTCTGCCGGCCGAAGGCGTTGCGGCGGACGATCATGTCTATGCCGCCGAGCGTCTCCTGGTCCTCACGTCCGTCCAGCAGCTTGTCGGCCAGCATGATCATGCCGGCGCAGGTGCCGTAGACGGGCATCCCGGCCCGCACGCGCTCGCGCAGCGGCTCCAGCATGCCGAAGACGACGGCGAGCTTGGACATGGTGGTGGACTCGCCACCGGGTATCACCAGGCCGTCGACCTCGGCGAGCTCCTCGGGGCGGCGGACCGGGCGGGCGAGCGCGTCGGAGGCGGCGAGGGCGACGAGGTGCTCGCGGACGTCGCCCTGCAGGGCGAGGACGCCGATGGTGGGGGTGGACACGGGGTTTCTCCGTCTCGGGTCTGGACGACGGCTGGGCGGCCCGCTGTGTGCGCGGGCCGCCCAGCCGGGGAAGCGGTGTGTTACCAGCCGCGGTTGGCGTAGCGCTCGGCCTCGGGCAGGGTGTCGCAGTTGATGCCGACCATGGCCTCGCCGAGGTTGCGGGAGGCGTCCGCGATGACCTTCGGGTCGTCGTAGAAGGTGGTGGCCTTCACGATGGCGGCGGCGCGCTTGGCCGGGTCGCCGGACTTGAAGATGCCGGAGCCGACGAAGACGCCCTCGGCGCCGAGCTGGCGCATCAGCGCGGCGTCGGCCGGGGTGGCCACGCCACCGGCGGAGAAGAGGACGACCGGCAGCTTGCCGAGCTCGGCGACCTCCTTGACGAGCTCGTACGGGGCGCGCAGGTCCTTGGCGGCGGCGAACAGCTCGTTGTTGTCGAAGCCGCGCAGCTTGGCGATCTCGTTCTTGATCTGGCGCAGGTGGCGCACGGCCTCCACGACGTTGCCGGTGCCGGCCTCGCCCTTGGAGCGGATCATGGCCGCGCCCTCGGCGATGCGGCGCAGGGCCTCGCCCAGGTTGGTGGCACCGCAGACGAAGGGGGTGGTGAAGGCCCACTTGTCGGAGTGGTTGATCTCGTCGGCCGGGGTGAGGACCTCGGACTCGTCGATGTAGTCGACGCCGAGCGACTGCAGGACCTGGGCCTCGACGAAGTGGCCGATGCGGGACTTGGCCATGACGGGGATGGAGACGGCCCCGATGATCTCCTCGATCATGTTGGGGTCGGACATCCGGGCCACGCCGCCGTCCTTGCGGATGTCGGCCGGCACCCGCTCGAGGGCCATGACCGCGACCGCGCCCGCGTCCTCGGCGATCTTCGCCTGCTCGGCGTTGACGACGTCCATGATCACGCCGCCCTTGAGCTGCTCGGCCATGCCGCGCTTGACGCGGGCGGTACCGGTCTCAGGGGTGGTGGACGTGCTGGGGACCGTGCTGGACACGTTGTGACCTCACTATCAAGGGCGGTGATGCTGCGCCCCTCATACAACCGATCCCGCTTTCCCCGGAAAAAGAGCCAATCCGAGGCCGGTGGCTTGTCCGGGGTGTCCGGAGAGGTCCGGTGGGCCTTGCGGAGACCCTGCCCGGGGGGGCCTGCCCGGCGGTCAGTGGCTCGTCCGCGCCTCCAGGACGGCGGGCGGTTCGTCGTCCATCTCGAAGGCCATCGGGAAGGGCGCGTGGCCCGCGAGCCGGAACCAGCGCACCACGCGGTGCTTGCGCACGGCACGGGCGGCGCGGACCGCGTCGTTGTGGAAGCGGCGGGCCATCGGCACCCGCCGGACCGCCTCGGACAGCTCGGTCAGGGACTCCTCGCCGCCGGGGGCCTCCCGGACGGCATCGACCTGCGGCACCTCCGCGAAGACCGCCCGCAGGGCCTGGCTCAGCTCGCTCTCGGCGACCTCGCGCTGCTCCTCCTCGGCCTGGCGTGCGGCGTGCGCGGCCTGGTAGAGCACGATCGAGGCGGCCGGGTCGAGGACTCCGGCCGTGCCCAGCTCCTGGGCGACCGAGGCGCGGCGCAGCAGCTGGGCGTCCAGCGCGGCGCGCGCGGCGTCGATGCGGCTGTGCAGGCGGTCCAGCCGGCCCGCGGTCCAGCTCAGATAGACGCCGATGACGACCAGGGCGGCGACGATCCAGATCAGTGTGGTCACGCCGGGCCACGTTACCGCTCGCCGGTCGGGCCGCTTCGCGCAGCGGGACCCACCACGGGCGGGGCGCTCGCGGGGGCTGCCGCACCGTCACCCGGAGCTCCGTCCCGGAGCCGGTCGCTGCCGGCCCGGACCGGTCCACGGTCGGCACAACACCTGCCGCCGCAACGGCGCATCGCCACGGCGGCGCGAGTCCGGCGGAATCCGGGAGCACCGGCACCCGTGCACAGGCCGTGATCCGCCGGAAGGCGCTAGTCGCGGGCCAGGCCGAAGCGGGCGCGCAGGCTCGTGCGCTCGTCGGCGGCGACGGAGGCCGCGCCTGCGGTGACCGTCTCGTAGACGGCCAGGATGTCGGCGCCCACGCGGGACCAGTCGAAGCGGCGCACGTGCGCCCTGCCGCGCTCGCTCAGGCCGGTCCGCAGGTCCTGGTCGCCCAGCAGCCGTACGGCCGCGGCGGCGAGCGCATCGGCGTCCTCGTTGGCGAACAGCTCCCCGGCCGAGCCCTGGTCGAGCACCTGGGCGAAGGCGTCCAGGTCGCTGGCGAGGACGGGAGCGCCCGCCGACATCGCCTCGACCAGGATGATGCCGAAGGACTCCCCGCCCGTATTGGGGGCCACGTAGACGTCGACGCTGCGCAGCAGCCGCGCCTTGTCCTCGTCGCTGACCATCCCGAGGAACTCGACGCGCTGGCGCATCTCCCGGGGCAGGCCCGCCACGGCCTCCTCCTCGTCGCCCCGGCCGGCGACCAGCAGCCGGGCGCCGGGGCACTCGGCGAAGATCTTCGGCAGGGCGCGCATCAGCACCGGCAGGCCCTTGCGCGGCTCGTCGATGCGGCCGATGAAGCCGATCGTCCCGCCCTGCCACTCCTCCTTGGGCTCGGCGCGGGCGAAGAAGTCCACGTCGACCCCGTTGGGGATGACCACGGCGTCGCCGCCGAGGTGCTCGACCAGCGTCCTGCGGGCGTATTCGCTGACCGCGATGCGCGCGCTGATCTTCTCCAGGGCGGGCTGGAGGATCGGGTAGGCGGCGATCATCGCCCGGGAGCGCGGATTGGAGGTGTGGAAGGTCGCCACGATCGGGCCCTGCGCGGCCCAGCAGGTCAGCAGACCCAGCGATGGGGAGGTGGGCTCGTGGATGTGGATGACGTCGAAGTCGCCGTCGTGCAGCCAGCGCCGCACCCGTGCGGCCGACAGGAAGCCGAAGTTCAGCCGCGCCACGGAGCCGTTGTACGGGACCGGGACGGCCCGTCCCGCCGAGACCACGAAGGGAGGCAGCGGCGTCTCGTCGTCCGCAGGGGCCAGCACCGACACCTCGTGGCCCAGCCGGATCAGGTGCTCGGCCAGGTCGCGGATGTGGAACTGCACGCCGCCGGGCACGTCCCACGAGTAGGGACAGACGATCCCGATCCTCATGCCTCGGCCCTCCGGTCGCTCTCGGCCCGGCCGGCACCCCGGTCCGGTGTGCCCTGCGCGCCCTGCGTCTCCTGCGCCGGCCCGTCCGCCGCTCCGTCCGCTCCCCCGGAGGGCCGGTCCGGGCGCGGGTCGAGGTCGGCGAGCCACAGCCGCTGGAGCATGTGCCAGTCCTGCGGGTGCTCGGCGATGCCGGAGGCGAAGGCGTCGGCGATGCGCTGCGTCATCACCGCGGCCTTCTCGGCGCGCGTGCCCTCCCCGGGCACCTCGATCGGGGCGTGCACCCGCCCCTGCATCACCGGCGAGCGGTCGTACCAGAGCGTCACGGGCATCAGCAGGGCCCCGGTCTGCACGGCCAGCATGGCGGGGCCGGCGGGCATCTTCGCGGCCTCGCCGAAGAACGTCACCTCTATCCCCGAGGAGGACAGGTCACGGTCGGCCACCAGGCAGACCAGGCCCCCGGCGCGCAGGCGGCGCGCCAGCGTGCCGAAGGCGCTGCCGCCCGCGTGGGGCAGCACCTCCATGCCCAGCCCCTCGCGGTAGGCGACGAAGCGGTCGTAGAGCGTCTCGGGCTTCAGCCGCTCGGCCACGGTCGTGAAGGGCACCCCCAGGCGGGTGGTCACCCATGCCCCGGCGAGGTCGTAGTTGCCCATGTGGGGCAGCGCGATCACCACGCCGCGCCCGCTCGCCAGGCCCTCCTCCAGGTGGTGCAGGCCCTCCGGGGCGAAAGCCGTGCGGATGCGCTCCGCGCTCCACGCCGGCAGCCGGAAGGACTCCATCCAGTAGCGCATGTACGAGCGCATGCCCGCCCGCGACAGCCGCGCCAGGCGCTCCGGGGACGCATCCGGCAGCACGCGCGCCAGATTGGCCTCCAGCCGCAGCACGCTCTTGCCGCGCCGCCGCCACGCCGCATCGGCGATCTGCTGCCCCAGCCGGACGGCCACCGGCTCCGGCAGCTTCTTGACCGTGGCCCAGCCGAGCCCGTACAGCGCGTCGGTCAGCCGCTCCTTCACCCGTTGCCACCGCCCTGCGCCGGGGAGGCCTCGGCAGCGGCCGCGGCCTCCGCCTCGGCGGATTCGCGGCGCACCGTCACCACCCGCTGGATCAGGGTGACCAGGCTGCCCACGGCCACGATCCACAGCGCCACCGGCAGCAGGTACTGGATGCCCGGCACGCCGAACTTGTGCAGGCCCGCGAAGCCGCACGCCACCAGCGAGATGACCAGCCGCTCGGCCCGTTCGACCAGGCCGTTCACGTTCACCGGCAGGCCGATGCTCTCGCCGCGCGCCTTGGTGTACGAGACGACCTGGCCGCTGGCGAGGCAGAAGATCGACACCGCGCACAGGATGGTGTCGTCACCGCCGCCCGCGTACCACAGGGCGAGGCCGCCGAAGATCGCCGAATCGGCGACCCGGTCGAGCGTGGAGTCCAGGAAGGCGCCCCAGCGGCTGGAGCGGCCCAGCTGGCGGGCCATGTTGCCGTCCACCAGGTCCGAGAAGACGAACAGGGTGATGACGACCGTGCCCCAGAAGAACTCCCCCTGGGGGTAGAAGACCAGTGCGCCCGCCACCACACCACCGGTACCGATGAGGGTCACCGCGTCGGGGCTGACGCCGAGGCGGATGAGCAGGGCGGCGAACGGCGTGAGAACACGCGTGAAGAACGCACGCGCGTACTTGTTCAGCATGGCCTTCCCGGAGGGGTGTCGTATCGGGCCGCGTGGTCAGGAGGCCACCGGCTGGCCCATCGTAGCCAGGCACCCCCGGACAGCCGCGCACGCACCGCTCGCAGCGGGAACACCGGTGCTCCCACCGCCCCCGGCGGCCCCCGTGCAGGGCGTGCGGGTGCGCCTCCGTGTGCGACGTATGGACGCAGCGTTACCGCAGTGGAAAGCTCGGTGTACCGCAGGTGTCGACCGGGAGGCGGGACACATGGGCGAGAAGACGGGCACGTACCCAGGGGCCGCGGGCAGAGCAGTATCGGCCGACCGGCCGAGCCACGTACGCAACGTGGTGCTGGTCGGCCACAGCGGCTCGGGAAAGACGACGCTGGTGGAGGCCCTCGCGCTGGCGACGGGCGCGGTCAACCGGGCCGGCCGCGTCGAGGACGGCGGCGCGCTGTCGGACTACGACGAGATCGAGCACCGCCAGCAGCGCTCGGTCCAGCTCTCGCTGGCCCCCGTCGAATGGGCCGGCATCAAGATCAATCTGCTGGACACCCCCGGCTACGCCGATTTCGTCGGGGAGCTCAGGGCCGGTCTGCGCGCAGCGGACGCGGCCCTTTTCGTCGTCTCGGCCGCCGAGGGCGCCGAGAACATCAACGGTGCCACCCGCATGGTCTGGGAGGAGTGCGCGGCCGTCGGCATGCCCCGCGCCATCGTCATCACCCATCTGGAGTCGGCCCGCTCCGACTTCGAGGAGATGACGGAGACCTGCCGCGCGGCCTTCGGCGGGGACTCCCCCGACGGCGTGCTGCCGCTCTACCTGCCGCTGCACGGGCCGGAGGGCGCCGACGGGCACCGCCCCGTCGCCGGCCTCATCGGCCTGCTCTCCCAGCGCGTCTTCGACTACTCCTCCGGCGAGCGGGCCGAGGCCGCACCCGGCCCCGAGCACCAGCCCCTCATCGAGGAGGCGCGCAACCGGCTCATCGAGGGCATCATCGCCGAGAGCGAGGACGAGACCCTCATGGACCGCTACCTCGGCGGCGAGGAGATCGACGTCAAGACCCTCGTCGAGGACCTGGAGCGCGCCGTGGCGCGCGGCAGCTTCCACCCCGTCCTCGCCGCGGCCCCCGCCCCCGAGGGCGCCAAACAGGGCCTGGGCACGATCGAGCTCCTGGAGCTGATCACCGGCGGCTTCCCCACCCCCCTCGAACGCGAGGTCCCGGCCGTCACCACCCCCGACGGCCGCCCCCACGCGCCCGTGACCTGCGACCCCGCGGGCCCGCTCGCCGCCGAGGTGATCAAGACCTCCTCCGACCCCTACGTCGGCAGGATCTCCCTCGTCCGCATCTTCTCCGGCACCCTGCGCCCCGACGAGACCGTTCACGTCTCCGGCCACGGCCTGGAGGACCGCGGCCACGAGAGCCACGACGTCGACGAGCGCATCGGCGCCCTCTCCTCGCCCTTCGGCAAACAGCAGCGGCCCCTCCCCCAGGCCATCGCCGGGGACATCGCCTGCGTCGCCAAGCTCAGCCGCGCCGAGACCGGCGATACGCTCTCCGCCAAGGGCGACCCCCTCCTCATGGAGCCCTGGCAGATGCCCGACCCGCTCCTGCCCGTGGCGATCCAGGCGCACAGCAAGCCCGACGAGGACAAGCTCTCCCAGGGCCTGTCCCGGCTCGTCGCCGAGGACCCCACCATGCGCCTGGAGCAGAACCCGCACACCCACCAGGTGGTCCTCTGGTGCCTGGGCGAAGCCCACCGCGACGTCGCCCTGGAACGGCTGCGCTCGCGCTACGGCGTCCAGGTCGACGTCGTGCCCCACAAGGTGTCGCTCCGCGAGACCTTCGGCACCAAGGCGGCCGGCCGCGGCCGGCACGTCAAGCAGTCCGGCGGCCACGGCCAGTACGCCATCTGCGAGATCGAGGTCGAACCGCTGCCCGGCGGCTCCGGCATCGAATTCGTCGACAAGGTCGTCGGCGGCGCCGTCCCCCGTCAGTTCATCCCCTCCGTGGAGAAGGGCGTCCGCGCCCAGGCCGCCCGCGGCGTCGCCGCCGGCCACCCCCTGGTCGACATCCGGGTCACCCTCCTCGACGGCAAGGCGCACTCGGTGGACTCCTCCGACGCCGCCTTCCAGACCGCGGGCGCCCTCGCCCTGCGCGAAGCCGCGGCCGAGGCCAGGATCCACCTCCTGGAGCCCGTCGCCGAGATCGAGGTCCTGGTCTCCGACGACTACGTCGGCCCCGTGATGAGCGACCTGTCCGGGCGGCGCGGCCGCGTCATCGGAACCGAGCAGTCCGGCGCGGGCCGCACCCTGGTGCGCGCCGAGGTGCCCGAGATCGAGATCGGCCGCTACGCCGTCGACCTGCGCTCCCTGTCGCACGGCACCGGCCGGTTCACCCGCTCCTACGCCCGCCACGAACCGATGCCCCCTCAGATCGCCGAGCGGCTGCGGGAATCGGCCGGATCCGGAGGGTAACGGGCGCAATCCGCCCGCCTCGCACCATCCGGGGCGGGCGGCCTTCACGATCTCTGCGACAGCCGGCACCCCGCGCCGATACGCTGGGTCCGCGGACCAACACGTATGACGCGGGCGGTCGTCGGCATCCGTCGAAGGCCGCAGGACCGGACATGCGCGGCATTGGGGGCAGCAGTGGCAGCAGGGGACCCGTTCGACTTCAGCCCCGGGGCGCAGATCCCGCTCTCGGGCTCCTCGGGACAGACCGCGGCGACGCAGGCGCTCGCCTCCGCCGCCTACCGCGACGGACCGGTCGACCAGCTCCTCAAGGCCAACTCCGACTGGGCCAAGTCCGAGGTCAAGGCGCCCCGCATATCGCTCTTCGAGCCCAACCTGGGCGAGGCCTTCGCCCGCGCCGTCCAGCTGCGCGTGCTCGGCGGCGGCCGCAAGCCCCTCATCCAGTCCTTCGGCCTCGACCCGCAGCCCGTCGTCGAGCACTGCCTCGCGGCCAACCGCATCCGCAAGCAGCGCGACACCAAACTCACCCTGATCATGGCCGTCTGCGGGCTGCTCTTCCTGCCCGGCGTCCTGCTCTGGCTGGGCGTCTTCCAGCTCCGCCGCACCATCGCCGGCGCCCAGAACAAGCGCGCCGGCGCCCTCGGCACGGCCCTCCTCGTGGCCCTCGGCATCCTCGCCGCCATCCTCCTGGTGAAGCTGCCCTTCCACGGCTTCTGGGCCTTCTACCTGCGCGCCATGCTCATCGCCCCGCTCGTCGGCGGCTTCTGGGCCAGGACCGTCTGCGAGCGCACCGCCAAGGACCTCCGCGAGCGCTGGACGGGCCTGCTCTCCGGCGGCGGCATCGGCGCCAAGATCCCCGAAGCCGTCCCCAAGAACCCCGGCGAGACCGCCGCCGAGCGACTCCGCCAGTCCCTGGAGCGCCTCGCCGCCGAGCAGCAGAGCAACGTCGCCTTCTACGCCGGCACCAAGGGCATCCTCGGCATGGGCACCCGCTGGGGCAGCTGGCACCTCGCCGAGGAGCTCGTCCCGCTCGACCCCGGCAAGGAGATCAACCCCTTCCGCAGCTGGGACGTCGTCCGCGCCATCCACGACCAGCTCCACCTCCTGGAGCGCAGCCCCCTGCACACCGGCGGCTTCCCCGCCCCCTCCGTCGAGCACTGGGTCGTCTCGGACGTCGGCGAGGGCGCCGGCGCCGTCTCCCGCCCCGAAGGCACCGACGGCTTCCAGATAAGGGGCGCCGAGCTCCAGAAGATCTGCAACGAGCAGCAGTTCGGCGCCGGCAGCCGGCACTACCTCGGCGTCCAGTTCGTCCTCTGGGACGGCCAGCTCGTCATCACCCTCCTGATCACCGTCACCGTCCTCCACAAGACCCTGCGCATCGAGGTCACCGGGCACGCCCTCGGCCCCGTCAGCGGCGTCTTCATGGGCAAGCCCGCCGCCCGCACCAAGACCACCCCCAAGACCATCAAGTTCTGGGAGAACCGGACCAGGACCCTCTCCGTCGTCCCGCCCCGCGAGGTCGTCCGCCTCGCCGCCCGCGCCCCCCTCACCTGGTATCCCCCGCTCCTGGAGTACTGGGGCGGCAAGCTCGTCCTGCCCGAGCCCTTCGGCCTGCGGCACGCCTGGGCCGAGAAGCCCTGGCGGCACCGCTTCATGGCCGACGACGCCCTGCGCGCCACCACCCCCGTCCTGCGCGTGGTGCACGAGGCCGCCCTGCGCGTCCTCAAGGAGCACGGCGTGAACACCGACCGCTTCAACAGCCGCGCCATGTCCCTCAGCGGCGCCGTCCAGGACGCCAAGCCGGGCGCAGCGGACGTCTACAACGCCTGACCGGCGTCCGCCCGCCGCGCCTGACCCGCCGTCACTCGCCGGGTCTCACCGGAAGATTCCGGTGTGGCCCAGCGAGTACCGGCCCGGCTGCGGATAGACCGCGAGGCCGTGCGGCCCCGCCCCGACCGGGATCTTGGCGATCTGGTGCCCGTCCCGGGTGTCGATGGCGTACACCTCCGAGTCGTAACGCCCCGACAGCCACAGCACATTGCCGTCCGCCGACACCCCGCCCATGTCCGGGCTCCCGCCCTCCGGCAGCTCCCACTTCTTCACCAGCTTGCGGCTCGGCAGGTCCAGCACCGAGACCGAGCCCTCGCCCCGGTTGGAGATGTACATCGACTTCGAGTCCCGGCTCACGTACAGCCCGTGCGCGCCCTTGCCCGTCGGCATCAGCCACGGCTCGGTGAACTTGTCACCGTCCAGCACCCACACCCCGTCCGCCATCATGTCGGCGACGTACCAGGTCTTGCCGTCGGAGGCGATCTTCACGTCCTGCGGCATCGCGCCCTCGAACGGCAGCTTCTGCTGACCGATCACCTTCATCTTCGCCGTGTCGACCTTCAGCAGCTCGCCCGAGAACTCGCACGAGACGATGAAGTACCTCCCGTCCGGCGAGAAGTCCGCGTGGTTCACCCCCTTGCACGACACCGGCTCCGTCTTCTTCCGCTTCATGGTCTGGGCGTCCCGGAACACCAGCTCCCGGTCCATCGACGCCATCACCACCGCGTACTTGCCGTCCGGTGTGAAATAGAGGTTGTACGGATCGTGGACGTCGACCGTCCGCCCCTTCTTCCCCGTGGCCGGGTCGATCGCCGTCAGCGTGTGACCGCGGTCGTTGTTCACCCACAGCGTCTTCATGTCCCACGACGGCACCACGTGCTGCGGCTGGTTCCCCACCGGGATCGTCTCGATCACCTTGTACGTCTTCGGATCGATCACGCTCACCGTGTTCGACTCCGTATTGGGCACGTACACCCGCGACGGGAAGTCCTTCACCACCGGCGACAGCTGATTGGGCCGGTCCGCCGCGTACAGGTCGTTCGGATCCAGCAGCGGCGGCATGCCGGGCAGCCCCGCGGCCGGCGCGGCGCCCCGCCGCTCCTGCTGCTGCCCCTCCTTGTGCGGAGCGCGGTCGGCGGCCTCCGTACCGGAGTCCCCTCCGCAGCCGGAGGCCAGCAGGGCACAGGCGGCGGCGAACAGCACGGCACGGTGCACCCCGCGCAGACGCGGCCGGCGCAGAGAGCTCGGGAACGAGGAGAACTGGTTCATCAGGTCAGCAGCTCCGTTGTCGTCACCGCGCGCAGACCGCGGCGGTGCAGGCCGTCGAGGATCGCGGGCAGCGCGGCCACGGTGCCCGCGTGCCCGAAGTGCAGGCTCACCACCGACCCGGGCCGCACCGCCTTCAGCACGGTGCGCCGGACCGCCTCCGGCCCGGGATCGGTGAAGTCCAGGGAGTCCACGTCGTAGGAGAGAACGTGCGGATAACCGGCCTGGCGGGCCAGCCGGGCCACCTGCTCGGTGGCGAGCCGCGCCCGCGAGGGCCGGAACCAGCGGCCGATCCCGCCCGTCAGCCGCCGCAGCCGCTCCGCGCACTCGGTGATCTCCGCCGAGGCCGCGGCCGCGGGCATCATACAGATGTCGAGGTGGTGCATCGTGTGATTGCCCAGCTCGTGGCCGCCGTCGAGGATCCGCCGTGCGAGCTGCGGATAGGCGTCCAGCCAGGTGCCCACGGCGAGCACGGTCACCCGCGCCCCGGCCCGCTCGGCCTCCCCCAGCAGCCCGGTGATGGGCTTCGGATCGCCTTGGCCGTGGAAGGTCAGCGCCACGTCCTTGCCGGTACGGGGGCCGTGCTCGATCTGGGCGGGGAGCCCCGGCGGGAGCGGGGCCAGGGTGAGGGCGGGGGGCTTCGACACCGACGGCGCCCCGGACGCCGCGGGGTTCTTCGAAGCGCCCGGCTTACGGGACGCGCCCGGCTTGGTGGACGCACCGGGCTTGGTGGACGCGCCGGGCCCCGCGGACCGCTCGGCCGACGCGCCGGCCCGTCCGGAAGGATCCGCCGCCCGGGCCCCTGCCTCACCGTCCGACCGGCCGCAGCCCGCGCCGGCGGCCCCGGCGAGGGCACCGCCGGCGGCCGCGCGCAGCACGGTGCGGCGGTGAAGGAAGGTCACCGCCCCATTAGAACTTCTTTTAATTAAGACTTTGGGACATTTGCCCGTTTTTCTCTGACGCGTGTCCTCAGGCGTCCGGCCAGGCGTCCGCGAGCATCTTGCGGGTGTCCGCCAGCAGTTGGGGCAGCACCTTGGTGTGGCCGATCACCGGCATGAAATTCGTGTCGCCGCCCCAGCGGGGGACCACGTGCTGGTGCAGGTGGGCGGCGATGCCGGCGCCGGCGGTGTCGCCCTGGTTCATGCCGATGTTGAACCCGTGCGCGCCGGAGGCGGTGCGCAGCGCGGTCATGGCCCGCTTGGTGAAGTCCGCGAGCTCGGCCGTCTCGGCGACGTCGAGCTCGGTGTAGTCGGCGACGTGCCGGAAGGGCACGACCATGAGGTGGCCGCCGTTGTACGGGTACAGGTTCAGCACGGCGTAGACGCGCTCACCCCGGGCGATGACCAGCCCGTCCTCGTCGCTCTTCTCCGGGATCGAGCAGAACGGGCACCCGTCACCGGACCCCGGCCCGGTCGGCTTGTTCTCGCCTTGGATGTACGCCATCC
Source organism: Streptomyces roseifaciens (assembly GCF_001445655.1). Classification (NCBI taxonomy): domain Bacteria; kingdom Bacillati; phylum Actinomycetota; class Actinomycetes; order Kitasatosporales; family Streptomycetaceae; genus Streptomyces; species Streptomyces roseifaciens. Next base: position 1,427,944 of record NZ_LNBE01000004.1, on the reverse strand, counting down.
GGTGGGGCGTCCACAGTCGCTGGAACGCGTCCGGCGCCCCGACTCCGATCTGCTGCTCCGGCTCACTCGTCATGCTGTGCAGCATATGGGCCCCGGAGCGCCGTCGACGCTCCGGGGCCCGTTCGTCCCTGATTCCCGGGTCAGACCTGGACGCGGTCCTCGACGACCTTGAGGATCTCGGCCAGCGCCTCGGCGCGCGGGATGCCGTTCTTCTGCGAACCGTCGCGGTAGCGGAAGGACACCGTGCCGGCCGCCATGTCCTCGTCACCGACGATGATCATGAACGGAACCTTGAGCTTCTGGTGGTTCCTGATCTTCTTCTGCATACGGTCCGAGGAGGCGTCCACCTCGACCCGCAGGCCCTTCTTCTTCGCGTCGGCCGCGAACTCCTGCAGGTACTCGACGTGGGCGTCGCCGATCGGGATGCCGACCGCCTGCACCGGGGCCAGCCACGCCGGGAAGGCACCCGCGTAGTGCTCCAGGAGCACCGCGAAGAAGCGCTCGATCGAGCCGAACAGCGCGCGGTGGATCATGACCGGCTGCTGGCGCGAGCCGTCCGCCGAGGTGTACTGCAGGTCGAAGCGCTCCGGCAGGTTGAAGTCGAGCTGGATGGTCGACATCTGCCAGGTGCGGCCGATCGCGTCCTTGGCCTGGACGGAGATCTTCGGGCCGTAGAACGCCGCGCCGCCCGGGTCGGCGACGAGCTCCAGGCCCTGCTTCTCGGCCACCTTGCGCAGCGTCTCGGTGGCCTCCTCCCAGGCCTCGTCCGAGCCGACGAACTTCTCCGGGTCCTTGGTGGACAGCTCCAGGTAGAAGTCGTTCAGGCCGTAGTCGCGCAGCAGGTCCAGGACGAAGGTGAGGGTCCGGTCCAGCTCCTCGCCCATCTGCTCGCGGGTGCAGTAGATGTGCGCGTCGTCCTGCGTGAAGCCGCGGGCGCGGGTGAGGCCGTGCACGACGCCCGACTTCTCGTACCGGTACACGGTCCCGAACTCGAACAGCCGCAGCGGCAGCTCGCGGTACGAGCGTCCCCGGGCGTCGAAGATCAGGTTGTGCATCGGGCAGTTCATGGGCTTGAGGTAGTAGTCCACGCCCTCGTCGAGCTGCATGGGCGGGTACATGCCGTCGGCGTACCAGTCCAGGTGGCCCGAGGTCTCGAAGAGCTTCCCCTTGGTGGCGTGGGGGGTGTAGACGAACTCGTACCCCTCTTCCTCGTGCCGCTTGCGGGAGTAGTCCTCCATGACCCGGCGGATGATGCCGCCCTTGGGGTGGAAGACGGCCAGGCCCGAGCCGATCTGCTCCGGGATGGAGAAGAGGTCCAGCTCCGAGCCGAGGCGGCGGTGGTCGCGCTTCTCGGCCTCGGCCAGGAAGTCCAGGTGCGCCTTCAGCTCGTCCTTCGACGGCCACGCGGTGCCGTAGATGCGCTGGAGCATCGGGTTCTTCTCGCTGCCGCGCCAGTACGCGGCGGCGTTGCGCATCAGCTTGAACGCCGGGATGACACGGGTGGTGGGCAGGTGCGGACCGCGGCAGAGGTCCTTCCAGCACAGGTCGCCGGTCTTCGGGTCCAGGTTGTCGTAGATCGTCAGCTCGCCGGCGCCGACCTCGACGTCCGCGCCGTCGTCGTGCGAGGCGGAGCCCTTGAGGCCGATCAGCTCCAGCTTGTACGGCTCGGCCGCGAGCTCGTCGCGGGCCTCCTCGTCGGTGACCACGCGGCGCGAGAAGCGCTGGCCACGCTTCTGGATCTCCTGCATCTTCTTCTCGATGGCCTTGAGGTCATCGGGGGTGAAGGGCTTCTCGACGTCGAAGTCGTAGTAGAAGCCGTCCTTGACCGGCGGGCCGATGCCCAGCTTGGCCTCGGGGAAGAGCTCCTGCACGGCCTGGGCCATGACGTGCGCGGTCGAGTGGCGCAGGATGTCGAGGCCGTCCTTGGAGGAGACCTCGACGGCCTCGATCTCCTCGCCGTCGGCGACGACGTACGCGAGGTCCTTGAGCTCGCCCGCGACGCGCGCGGCGACGACGGTGCGCTCACCGGCGAAGAGGTCGGCAGCCGTAGTGCCCGTCGTCACCACGCGCTCTTCCCGCTCGGAATCGCGTTGGATGATCACACGGACGTCTGACACCGGTCTCTCCTGACGTATGGGGTGCACAGCGGTCACTGCGCGCCTGAATCGTACCGAGACCGGCAGCCTGGTCGCGAAACGGTTTCCCGGGCGACCGGGGAGGGCGCGGTTTCATTCGCCGCCGCACGCCTCCTCGAAGAAGTCGATGTTCTCGTGCAGCGACTTCAGCAGGCGGTCCCGCTCGCCGTCGTCGACCCGTACGGGCATGACGTCGCGGGCGTCGGCCAGGCGCCGGAAGCCGCCGCTGCTCTCCAGGCGGCCGCTCATGCGGACGGGCATGCCGAGGAGGTGGGCGTGGCCGGCGATCCGGTAGTCGTCCTCGTCGAGGGTGGCGCGGACCTGGGGCACGTCCACGCCGGCGAGGATCCTCAGCCGTACGGTTCCGGGCCCGCCCCGGTCCTCGCGGCGCATGCGGACGACCACTCCGGTGAGCTGCACGGTGACGGGCGGCTCGTCCCGGATGTAGCGGGCCCCGGCCTCGCGGAGCACGGGGAGGTCGCCGGGGGTGAACGCGACCGGCTCGGGGCGGGCGGCGAAGCCGTCGGGCGGGCCCGCCGCGGGGGCCCAGTGCAGGGTGATGCGGATGCCCTCGGAGCCGCGGACGAGCTCGCCGATCGCTTCGGTCAGCTCCTGGCAGACGCCCGCCTCGACGGCCGGCCCGAAGGCGTCGGGCGCGCCGGTGGCCCGCTGGCGGTCGGTGGCGTCGCGGGCGGCGTAGAGGGCGCGGAGGAGTGCGGTGGTGACCGGCCTGCCGTCGGGGCCGGGAGCCGCGCCCGTGCCGACGGGCAGGAAGGTGGTCAGCTCCCGGCCGCCCGCGGCGGTGCCGGTCAGCAGGCGGCCGAGCGCGGTCTCGGCGTGCCGGCGGTGGCGGGCGCCGTGGTAGCCGGCCGTGCCGCGCGCGGTCAGGGCGGCGGCGAGGAGCAGGGCGCGGGCGCCGGCGCGCAGCTGTTCCTGGGCGGCCCAGGCGGCTGCGGGCGCCTCGGGTTCGGGGGTGTCCCGCTGCCATTGGATCTCGTCGACGGGGGTGTGCAGGGCGATGAGGACGTCACGTGCGGAGGGGGCGGGGCTGTGCTGCAGCGCGGCGAGCGCCTCGGCGACGAGGTCGGCGCTGTCGGGGTAGGCGCGGCTGTCGGGGACGAGCAGGCTGGTGCGCCCGCGGGCGTCGGCGGCGTCGGGGGGCGTCCAGCGGCTGTACGTGCCTGCTGCCGCGCCGCGGCGGCGCCAGCCGTGGCGGGCGAGGAGGGCCGCGAGGACGGCGGGGTCGGCGGTTCCGGGAGGGGGGCCGCCGGGCGGGGTGTGCCGGGGGTGGCGTGAGGGCTCGGTCGGCCGGTGCATCAGGGTCTCCCTCCCGCCCCGACCCGCGTCATGATCTCGCAGAGTGCGCGGTCGTCGAAGACGCGTGTGGCCGGGATCCGCACGGTGGTCCGGCGTCTGCCGGTCACGGGGTGGCCGGCGAGGTTGGTCCAGTAGCAGCAGTGCCTCAGGTGGAGGCTGTCGTGGCCGGCGCGCAGCCAGTCGTCGCGCGATCTCGGCACGATCATCACGACGAGGATCTTGTGGACGGCGACGGGGGTGCGGGCGAGCTTGGCCAGGTGGTCGTTGTCGAGGGTGAAGGCGAAGGTGGGCGCCGGGCCGGCCGGGACGGCGGGGAGGGCCGGGGGCGGTGTGGCGGGGGCCCGGGGCGGCGGCTGCACGGCCGGGCGGGGGCCGAGCTGGTAGGTGCACTTGAGCTGCACCTTGATGGTGACCTCGTCGTCGACGGCGTGGCCGGGGGCGGTGTGGCTGATGTGCCAGTCGATGCCGTGGTCGGGAAAGGGCTGGGCCAGTGAGCAGCCCGCGGCCGCGGCGACGGCGTGCAGATAGCCGATCTGGAGCGTCTCCATGCAGGCGGTGGTGGCGAGCGAGCCGCGTACGAGGGCGGGTGCGGCGGGCTCGGAGAACTCCGACAGCAGCCCGCCCGGTTCGGGCCGCGGGAACGCCATGTCCGAATCCTTCCGGGTGTCTTCGGGCGTTCGATCCGTACAACTGTGTTGTTTCCTTTGCAACTCCCGTGCAAACAACGGCGGTTCGCACGGCTCCAGGACCGGGTATCACCTGGCGGGGAGGGTGAAACACGCCATTCGCCGGGCAAGTGCGAGGAGTTGTGAACATGTGCTGGTTCGAGGGACCACTCGCCGCGTTCGACACCGAGACCACAGGAGTGGATGTCGAGCACGACCGGATCGTGTCGGCGGCCCTCGTGGTGCAGTCCGCGGCCGAGGCCGCTCCGGTCGTGACGCGCTGGCTGGTCGACCCGGGGGTCCCGGTGCCGGAAGGGGCCACTGCGATACACGGGCTGACGGACGCCTATCTGCAGCGGAACGGCCGGTGGCCGGCGCCGGTGGTGGAGGAGGTGGCGCGGGCGCTGGCGGTGCAGTCGGCGCGCGGGACGCCGCTGGTGGTGATGAACGCCCCGTTCGACCTGACGCTGCTGGACCGCGAGTTGCGGCGCCACCGCGCCTCGTCGCTGGCGGACTACCTGGGGGCGTCCCCGCTGTGCGTGATGGATCCGTGGGTGCTGGACAAGCACCTGGACCGCTACCGCAAGGGGCGCCGGACGCTGACGGATCTGTGCGCGCAGTACGGGGTGGAGCTGACGGGCGCGCACGACGCGGCGTCGGACGCGCTCGCGGCGCTGCAGGTGGTGCGGGCGGTGGGCCGCCGGTTCGCGGCGCGGCTGGAGCGGCTGAGCCCGGCGGAGCTGCACGCCCGGCAGGCGGTGTGGCACGCGGCGCAGGCGCGCGGCCTGCAGGCGTGGTTCGCGCGGAACGGGACGGAGGAGGCATGCGATCCGGCCTGGCCGCTGCGGCCGTCGATGCCGGCCGCGGCATGAGCGCCGCCCCGGGCGCCACGAGAGCCGGGTGCACGAGCGTACGGAATACGGGCATGCGGGCGGGCAACGCACAAGGCCGGTCCGTCTCTTGACGGACCGGCCTTGCCTGCGTGTGGGCGATACTGGGATCGAACCAGTGACCTCTTCGGTGTGAACGAAGCGCTCTCCCGCTGAGCTAATCGCCCGGGATTCGTGCGGGGTTTCCCCCGGCAACGCACTGAACAATACAGGTCGCGGCGGCTCTCCATCAAATCCCCCGGGCACCGCCGGCCAGCAGGGCCCGCAGGCCGCGCCGGCCGGCGCGCATCATCCACGCGTGGTTGGCCACGAAGAGGGGCCTGGCGGGCAGGGCGAGCCGCCTGAGCAGGGGCTTGCGGGCCTCCACGTCCTGCTCGAAGCGGGCGGTGCAGCCGGCGGGGCCGCACGGGAGGACGGTCCAGCGGGCCCAGCCCTCGATGTCGCCGGTCATGGCGATCTCCAGGACGCGGGCGACGGGGTCGTGGCGGCGGGCGCGGACGGCCACGGTCAGGTCGTAGGGGAGGAAGGAGCGCACGCGGGCGGTGCCGGTGGCGGCGTCGGCCCGGTTCACCTCGCGGACCTGCGGCCACCAGGCGGGATAGCCGTCCACGGCTTCGAGGCGGGCGTAGACGGCGTCGGGCGGGGCGGCCAGGGCCCACGCGCCGTGGAAGCGGTAGCGGTGGGAGGGGGCCAGGGCCGCGGCCAGGAAGGGCATGGGGCCAGCGGACACCCAAAGACCGAGGGTCCGCAAGGGGTGAACCTTGCGGACCCTCGGTCCTGTCGTGTGGGCGATACTGGGATCGAACCAGTGACCTCTTCGGTGTGAACGAAGCGCTCTCCCGCTGAGCTAATCGCCCGGGCGCACCGCAAACATTACCGCATGTCAGACGGTGCTTTGAACCGGCGGCGGGCCGGTCAGCCGCCCACCTTCCACGGCATGACCATGCCGAACTTCCAGAGGTAGATCCCGACGAGGGCGCCGGCGATCACCAGGCCCGTCACGGTGAGGATGATGTTCCGCCGCCGGACCCGGGGGTCGAGGGCGCGCTGGGCCGCCTCGGTGACCTTCCGCTTGGTCCAGCGCAGCACGAGCTGGGCCCAGACGAACTCCGTCGCCCAGATGGCCATGCCGCCGAAGATCACGAGCCAGCCCGGGCCGGGCAGGGGCAGCATGACGATGCCCGCGACGACGACGGCGAGGCCGACGATGAAGACGCCCACCTGCCAGCTCACGTGCAGGGGCCGCGAGCGCTTGATGAAGTGGGGCGCGCGCGATCCGAGGGCGGGCTCGCCCGAGCCCCCGTCCTTCGCCCCGTCCCCCGCCGCGGCGTCCTGCCGCCGGTCACTCTCCGCATTCATGAGCCCCAACCTACCGGACCGATCCTGAACTCACCGGAATGGCCGTATTCCCCGTCGGGCGACTGGGCCGTCCGAGGTATCCGAACAGCCTCAAAACGGTCAGAGGGGTTTACAACGGCACCGTAGGTGGCATGTCGATTTCGCCGACGTGCGAATCCCCGAGCGCACACTGAGCGAAAGGCCCTGGCGCTTATGAACACCACGGTCAGCTGCGAGCTGCACTTGCGCCTCGTCGTGTCGAGCGAATCCTCACTGCCTGTCCCTGCAGGCCTGCGGTACGACACGGCCGATCCGTATGCCGTGCACGCCACCTTCCACACCGGAGCCGAAGAGACGGTCGAATGGGTCTTCGCCCGCGACCTGCTCGCCGAAGGCCTGCACCGACCCACCGGCACCGGCGACGTCCGCGTCTGGCCGTCCCGCAGCCACGGTCAGGGCGTCGTGTGCATCGCGTTGAGCTCTCCCGAGGGCGAGGCGCTGCTGGAGGCCCCTGCGCGGGCCCTGGAGTCCTTCCTCAAGCGGACGGACGCCGCGGTGCCGCCGGGCACCGAGCACCGTCACTTCGACCTGGACACCGAGCTCTCCCACATCCTGGCGGAGAGCTGAGGCCGGGCCGGGGCTGACCCGGAGCGCGCCAGCCCACTCGGGGAGGCTGCGCGCCACATCTCGCACACAGGGCACGGCACGGCGCCGTCGTCCGCGGAGCGTTCCGCGGGGGACGGCGCCGTCGCGACGAGGGGGCCGCGCAGATGCCGCCCAGCCAGTAAGGTCGTGGGCCGCGGTCGAACACTTGCCGCCTCCGTCCGGCCAGGGAGCGTACGAACGTGCAGATCAACCACGACACCAAGGCTGCGCTCGACTCCGTCGTCGACCTCCTCAACTCGGGCCCGCAGGACCTGGCGGAGCTGCGCGCCTTCACGGAGCGGCACGGCATCATCACGGTCGAGGCCCTGCGGGAGCGCGACGTGGCGGCGGTGCGGTCGATACGCGAGCGGTTCGGACGGATCTTCGACGCCGCGAGCACGGGGGAGGCGGCCCGGCTGATCAACGAGCTGGTGGCCGAGGCCGGCACCACCCCGCAGCTGAGCGAGCACGACGGCTACGACTGGCACGTGCACTACTTCGCGCCCGGCGCGGCGGTGGCCGAGAACCTCGCCGCGGACGGCGCCATGGCGCTGGCGTTCCTGCTGGTCGCCGGCGAGCGCGACCGGCTGCGGCGGTGCAACGCGCCGGACTGCGGGCACGCCTTCGTGGACCTGTCCCGCAATCGCTCGCGGCGCTACTGCGACGGGCGCACGTGCGGCAACCGGCTGCACGTCGCGGCCTACCGGGCGCGGCGCCGTGGCGCCGAGTCCGCGGACTCCGGCGCATCGGTCTGATTCCGGGCAGAACCGGCTCGGAATCAGGGTGGAACCTGGGCGGAATCCCGCTCCCCCACCGGATGCACGGAGAAAATACGGGCGGGCGAATACGCACCCGGTGAATTACCCGGAAAACAGTCGCCGGCCACGCCTCCGGCGGCGCCCCGGTGTACTGATCGGATGGTCCGTCATATTCCGTGCTTCTTGAGAATCGCCTCGATATCCGAGAAGTCCTCGCCGTCGCCCGATTTCTTCGCCCGGCCCTGCGGACGGTCCGCGGCACGGCCCGGGCCCAGTGACGGAGCGGAGGCGGCAGGGGCCATGGCATCGCGCTGTGCGGCGGCCGCCGCGGCCTTGCGCTCCTTGCGGCCGCCCCCGGCGCCGCGGCGCTCGGCCGCCCTGCTCACCACGAACAGCAGGGCCGAGAGCGCGAGGACGCCGAAGCCGGCCCAGACGCTCGGCTTGAAGACGATGTCGGTGAGCCACTTCACGATCCCGGTCAGGACCAGCCCGATGGGGACGAGGGAGAAGGCCGCGATCCGCGTCGCCGCGAGGAAGCGCCGGCGGTAGGCCGTCAGCGCGGCGATGCCGAGGCCCGCCGCGGACACCGCGGCACAGATGGTCGAGATCAGCATCGGGCTCCTCCTGGACTTCGCACTTGCGGGCTCGCCCTTCCATCGTGCACCCCCCGCCGCCGGCCGGGCCATGGCCGGACGGCGGGCTCAGGGAGATCTCGGGGTCATCCCTGACGGCCCGGGGAGACCGCAGGAGACCCGGGAAGGCCGGGAGGCCCGGGAAGGCCGGGAGGCCCGGGGAGACCCGGAGGGCCGCCGCCCCCGCCGCCTGGAAGACTGGCCGCATGAGCGAGACCAACACCGCCCCCGTCGTCCTCGACGTGTGGTGCGAGCTGCAGTGCACCGACTGCCGTACCGCCCTGGACGACCTGCGGGCGCTGCGCGCACGCTACGGCGACCGGCTGGACGTGCGGCTGCGGCACTTCCCCCTGGAGAAGCACAAGCACTCCTACGCCGCCGCGCAGGCGGCCGAGGAGGCGGCCGAGCAGGGGCAGGGCTGGCCGTACGCCGAGGCCGTGCTCGCGCGGGCCGAGGAGCTGGCCGAGCGCGGCGAGAAGCTGCTGGCCGAGGTGGCCGGCGGGCTCGGGCTGGACGCCGAGGAGGTGGACACCGCCCTGGTGGACGGCCGGCACATGCTGATCGTCGACGCGGACCAGGCCGAGGGCAAGGCCATCGGCGTGACCGGCACCCCCACGTACGTCATCGGCGGCGAGCTGCTGGACGGCAGCAAGAACCAGGACGGGCTGCGGGAGCGCATCGAGGAGATCGCCGACCGGCTGCTGGCGGAGCGCAGCGGTTCGTAGCGGGTCGTAGCAGGACGCAGGGAGGCCGCCGCTAGAGCAGCGGCTTGTACAGGTGGTACGCGGTGGGCAGGTAGCCCAGCGACTCGTACAGCCGCAGCGCCGGGGTGTTGCCGGCGAAGACGTTGAGGCCGAGGGTCCGCGCACCGTGCGCGAGAACCTCGGCCTCCGCCAGCAGCATCAGGGACCTGCCGTGGCCGCGGCCCCGGTGCGCGGGCACGACCTCGATGTCGAAGACGTAGGCGTCCGGCGCGTCCGGGCCCTCGTCGCGCAGGGCCGCCCAGAGGGTGCCGACGCGGGTGCCCTCGTGGGTGAGGACGCGCAGCATGGTGCCGGCGGTGGCGGCTCCGTCGGGCAGCAGCGCGCGGTCTTCCGCGTCGGCCTTGGCGCGGGCCTGCTCGGCCGGGACGCCGCGGTCGGTCCAGTCCTGCACGTAGCCGGCGCGGGACTCCTCCCGCCAGCCGGCGTACTCGGCGTCGGTCATCCGCCGTCCTTCGCTGCCCAGGGGCAGCCGGGGGGCGGCGGTCAGCGTTTTGACCATGCTGCGGCTGCGTTCGACGTAGCCGAGGGCGCCGGCGAGCCCGAGACCGACCTCGGCGCCGGCGTCGACGGACAGCTCGATGCGGGTGCAGCCCCAGCCGCGCAGCACCTCCTCCGCGGCGAGCGCGGCGACGGTGCCCCGGCCGCGGTGCCGGTCGCGCTCGTCGATGGAGAGCCGGACGATGCGGCCGGCGGCCGGGCCGAAGCGGTGGTCGGTGGCGAGGTCGACGGCGCCCACGGGCCTGCTGTTGACGCAGACCTCGTACGAGCGGGACCGGGCGCCGCCGGGGCCGCGCTGCTCGGGTGCGGTGGGCCGCAGGGTGGTGGTCACCTTGGTGTTGTACCGGTCCGGCGGCCGCGCGTCACGGGGTTTGCGGGGAGCGGTGTGCGCCCGCGCAGCCCTTACGGGTCGAGGTCCGCCGCCGCCTGCTCGTCGAAGGTCCGGGCGGCCTTGGCGGTCACCGGGCCGGGGGCGGCGGGCAGTTCCCGGCCGTCGACGGCGCGCACGGCCTGGACGTCGCGGAGGGTGGAGGTCAGGAAGATCTCCTCGGCGCGCTCCAGGACGTCGTAGGGCAGGTCGGTCTCCTTGGCCCCGGTCCACTCCAGGACGAGGGCGCGGGTGATGCCGGCGAGGCACCCGGAGGCGAGGGGCGGGGTGTGCAGCTCGCCGTCGAGGACGACGAAGACGTTGGAGGCGGTGCCCTCGCACAGCGCCCCGGCGGTGTTGGCGAGCAGCGCCTCGCCGGCGCCGTGCTCCTTGGCGCGGGCGAGGGCGACGACGTTCTCGCCGTAGGAGGTGGACTTGATGCCGGCGAGGGCGCCGCGTTCGTTGCGGGTCCAGGGCACGGTCACCACGGCGGTGGTGTCGGGGCTCCGGGGCGTCCCGGCGACGGCGACGACGAGGGTGGGGCGGGCCTCGCCGCGCTCGGAGCCGAGGGGGGCGAGGCCGCCGGTGTAGGTGATGCGCAGCCGCCCGAGCGGCATGGGGTTGGCGTCGAGGACGGCCGCGCAGGCGCGCCGGATCTCGTCGAGGTCGGGCTCGGGCAGGCCCAGGGCGCGGGCGGAGGCGGTCAGCCTGGCGAGGTGGCGGGTGAGGGCGAAGGGGCGGCCCTGGACGGCCTTGAGCGTCTCGAAGACGCCGTCGCCGACGGTCAGACCGTGGTCGAGGACCGAGACGCGCGCGCCGTCGGCGTCCTGCAGCGAACCGTTGAGCCAGATCGTCACCGTATCGTCCCTCCGAGCGGCTGATGGGTGCCGGTGCCCGACGCTATCGCGAGCAGCCGCGAAGCCTTGAGCTCCGTCTCGGCCCACTCGCGCTCGGGGTCGGAGCCCCAGGTGATGCCGGCGCCGGTGCCGAAGCGGAGGACGGGGCCGGGGGCCGCGGTGCGGTCGATCCAGAAGGTGCGGATGCCGACGGCGAGCTGGCCGGTGCCGCGGTCGGCGTCGACCCAGCCGATGCCGCCGCAGTAGGGGCCGCGGGGGGCCGTCTCCAGGGCCCGGATGATCTGCAGGGCGCTCTCCTTGGGGGCGCCGGTGACCGAGCCGGGCGGGAAGGTGGCCGAGAACAGGTCGGCCCACCCGGCGCCGTCGGCGATCCTGCCGCGCACGGTGGAGACGAGGTGGACCAGCCCGGGGTGGGGCTCGACCGCGCAGAGCGCGGGGACGGTCACGGAGCCGGTGGCGCAGACGCGTCCGAGGTCGTTGCGGACGAGGTCCACGATCATCACGTTCTCGGCGTGGTCCTTCTCCAGCAGGTCGGCGGCGGTGCGGCCGGTGCCCTTGATCGGGCCGGACTCGACGGTGCGGCCGGTGCGGCGCAGATAGAGCTCGGGAGAGGCGGTGGCGACCTCGACGCCGTGGGCGGGCAGACGGATGCAGCCCGCGTAGGGCGCGGGGTTGTCGCGCGCGAGGAGGGCGGTGAGGGCGTCGACGTCGGCCGCGGCGGGGTCGGGCAGGGGCGCGCTGAGGACGCGGCAGAGGTTCGCCTGGTAGACCTCGCCGGCCGCGATGTGCTCGCGGATGCGGCGGACGCCCGCGGTGTAGGCGGCCCGGTCCAGGGAGCTGGTCCAGTCCTCGGCGGCCGGGCCGCGCCACTGGACGGAGGCCGCGGGACGGGGCGGGGCGGGGCGCACGTCGCCGAAGCGCGCGCAGGTCAGCCGCCCCTCGAAGTCCGCGGCCACCGCCCACCAGCCCGTGGACTCCAGGGCTGCCGGGTCGCGGGTGACATCGCGCAGATCGGTGGCGAGGAGGCCGCCGAAGCGGGCCATCGGAGGGAGGCTCGGGGGGAAGCTGTGCACGTCATCGAGTCTATGGCGGGGCCGTCCGGAGCGGCCCGGGCGAACAATCAGGGCAGCACGCTGCGGAAACGGAATTTGAGCTGGCGCTGGAATCCGCTAGAGTTCAACACGTCGCCGGGACGCGGAAGCGGACCGGACAGACACTGCGGACGTAGCTCAGTTGGTAGAGCACCACCTTGCCAAGGTGGATGTCGCGAGTTCGAGTCTCGTCGTCCGCTCGAGTTGGGGGATCTTCCCGAACCCCCGCACTCCTGGTGGAGTGGCCGAGAGGCGAGGCAACGGCCTGCAAAGCCGTCTACACGGGTTCAAATCCCGTCTCCACCTCCAAGGACGATTAGCTCAGCGGGAGAGCGCTTCCCTGACACGGAAGAGGTCACTGGTTCAATCCCAGTATCGCGCACACCGATCGGCCGGAGGCCGGGGCTCAAGGGCTCCGGCCTCCGGCCGTTTCTGCAGGCGGCAAGGCGGCAAGGTGGCACGGCGGCAGGACAACGGACGGCAAGGCCGGTGACGAGCAGGTGGCAATACGAAGGGCCGGGCGCCTCCCCAGGTGCCCGGCCCTTCGTGCCGTCCGCCGTACCCCCGTCCCCACGGGGTTGATCCGCCGGCTTGTCCCCGGCCCGGGCCGCTCTCCCGGGCCCGGGGCGCTCAGCGCCCCAGCATTCCGGCGACGGACGACGCTTGTGTGACGACGGCGTCCCAGCCGCCGAAGAGGACGGCGAGGAACGCCGCCAGGGGCACCACCATGGCCACGGCGACCGCCGGGTGCCGGGTGCCGGAGGGCCTGGGGGCGAAGAGGCCCGCGACCAGGTCGGCGGCCCGGTGACCGCGCGACCGGATGACCGTACGTCCCGCCGTGTCCGCCATGGTTCCGCTCCTGGTGTGTGGGCCCGTCCCCTGCCGTGTGAAGTCGCACGAGCGGCGGGCGTCTGACCTCGGGGGACGAGTGCTGCCACCCGCCGCTCGACCTCAACACTAGGGGCGCGGGCCCGGCCGGGCGTCATGCCCTCGTATCGATTGGCGGGCATCCGGGAGGATGAGCGGACGCCGGGCGGCTACTCCCCTGGTTGGACACGGGCGTCCCCATCCCTTGGGGTCTTCCCGGAGGGGGCACCCGGAGGCGGCCGGGAACCGCCCGCGCCGGGGTGACTTCGGTCACTTCCGGCCCGCCTCCGGCCTTAACGATCTTCACGGTCCCGGCGGCCCCTCCCCTGCCCGCCGCACGCGCCCCAGCCGCCCCTCCCACCTCGGCAGGAACGAGGGGCTCCGGGCCGGGCACGGCCCCAATCCCCCCTCGGCGACGGCCCCTTGGCGCCGCTCCCCCGCGCCGGGGGTGCGCGACCGCCGCCCCGGGCCCGCGGCCCGCCGCCCGCGCCGGGTGCGGGCAATCCACTCGCCGACGCATGCGCGGCCTATCAGCGCGCCCGCCCGTCAATCCGTAAGCTGTGCCACGTCAGACGGACCGGGCAGCGGGGATGAAGATGGCGATGATGCGGCTCCGGCGCGAGGACCCGCGTGTCGTCGGCTCGTTCCGGCTTCACCGCCGGCTCGGCGCGGGCGGCATGGGCGTGGTGTACCTCGGCTCCGACCGGCGCGGGCAGCGCGTGGCGCTGAAGGTGATCCGGCCGGACCTGGCCGAGGACCAGGAGTTCCGCTCGCGGTTCGCGCGCGAGGTGCAGGCGGCCCGGCGCATCCGCGGCGGCTGTACGGCGCGGCTGGTGGCCGCCGACCTGGACGCGGACCGCCCGTGGTTCGCAACGCAGTACGTGCCGGGGCCCTCCCTGCACGACAAGGTGAACGAGGAGGGGCCGCTGTCGGCGGCTCAGACCGCCTCCATCGGGGCGGCGTTGGCCGAGGGCCTGCTCGCCGTGCACGACGCGGGCGTGGTCCACCGGGACCTCAAGCCCTCGAACATCCTGCTGTCCCCCAAGGGCCCCCGCATCATCGACTTCGGCATCGCGTGGGCGACCGGCGCGAGCACCCTGACCCACGTGGGCACGGCCGTGGGCTCGCCCGGCTTCCTCGCCCCCGAACAGGTGCGCGGCGCCGCCGTCACCCCCGCCACGGACGTCTTCGCCCTCGGCGCGACCCTCGCCTACGCCTCCACTGCGGACTCGCCCTTCGGCCAGGGCAGTTCGGAGGTCATGCTCTACCGGGTCGTCCACGAGGAACCGCAGCTCATGGCCGTACCGGACGCCCTGGCACCGCTGATCCACGCATGCCTGGCCAAGGATCCCGAGGAGCGGCCGAGCACGCTGCAGCTGTCGCTGCGGCTGAAGGAGATCGCGGCCCGCGAGGCGCAGGGCCTCTCCGAGGGCCGACACCCCCTGGCGCGGCGCGACCCCGACCGGCCGTCGGGCCGCCGGGCCGCGGACTATGCGGAGCAGCGCACGGAGCGGCCCACGGTCAAGGCGCCCGCACCGCGCCCGCACGTCCCGCAGGGCAGGCCCGAATCCGGCCGCCGGCCGGCCGCGCGGCCGGCCGGCGGCCGGATTCGGGCCTGCCCTGCGGGACGTGCGGGCGCGGTACGGGCGCCGGCGCCCGTACGGGCGCCGGCGCCCGGCGGCCGGCGCGGGACCCGCGGCTGCTGCGGCAGCGGCTGACCGTCTTCGTGGTGGTGACGCTGCTGGTCGCGCTGGGCATCGCCGTCGCGCAGGGCTGCCAGGGTCCTGAGCGGAACACGGACGGGCTGCAGCGGGTGCCTTCGGTCTCGCGGAGCGACCAGCCGGGACAGCAAGGGCAACAGGGACAGCAGGGGCAGCAGGGCTTCTTCGGGGCACCGGGCGGGCACTGACCGCGATCAGGGCTCCGCTCCTCGCCGGGGCCGCCGCATCGCTTGCCTGCCGCGTCACTTGCCCGCCGTGACGGTGCAGTGCGACGCCACGACGTCGACGTCGAGGGTCCGGCGGAATCCACGGGCAGCCGCGCGGGCGCGTACTGCCCGATCCGCCGGACGGGCCCTCAGTCCTGCGGGCGGCCCGCCGTCACCGCGTAGAACGACACGGCCGCCGCCGCGCCCACGTTGAGCGAGTCGATGCCGTGGGCCATGGGGATGCGCACCCACTCGTCCGCCGCCATCAACGCGCGCGTGGACAGGCCCTCGCCCTCGGCGCCCAGCATGAGGGCGACCCGCTCCAGCCGGTGCGGGGCCGCCGCGTCGATGGACGTGGCCTTCTCGTCCGGGGTGAGGGCCAGGATCCGGAAGCCCGCCTCGCGCACGGTCTCCAGGTCGCGCGGCCAGGTCTCCAGGCGCGCGTAGGGCACGGAGAAGACGGCGCCCATGGAGACCTTCACCGAACGCCGGTAGAGCGGGTCGGCGCAGTCCGGGGAGAGCAGGACCGCGTCCATGCCGAGGGCCGCCGCGCTGCGGAAGATGGCCCCGATGTTCGTGTGGTCGTTGACCGCCTCCATGACGGCGACGCGGCGCGTGCTCCCCAGCAGCTCCGCGGCCGACGGCAGGGGCTTGCGCTGCATGGAGGCGAGGGCCCCGCGGTGGACGTGATAGCCCGTCACCCGCTCGGCGAGGTCGGGGCTCACGGCGTAGACGGGGGCCGGCGCCTCGTCGATGACGTCGCGCATGACGTCGACCCACTTGGCCGACAGCAGCATCGAGCGCATCTCGTACCCGGCGTGGCGGGCGCGCCGGATGACCTTCTCGCCCTCGGCGATGAAGAGCCCTTCGGCGGGCTCGCGGCGGCGGCGCAGCTCGACGTCGGTCAGGCCCGTGTAGTCGTGCAGGCGCGGGTCGTCGGGGTCGTCGATGGTGATGATGTCGGCCATGTTCTCGGTCCTCGGTGCGGGGTGCTCGGTCGCGGGGCGGTGCGGTGGGCTCTAGCGGCCGGTTCCGGTGCCGATCGTCACCACGTCGCCGATGACGATGACCGCGGGGGGCCGTATGCCCTCCGCCGCGACGCGCTCGCCGACGGTGGCCAGCGTCGCGTCGACGCGCCGCTGGGCGGAGGTGGTGCCCTCCTGCACGACGGCGACGGGCGTGGCGGCGGGGCGGCCGTGCCGGACGAGGACCTCGGCGATGGCCCCGATGTTCTCGACGGACATCAGCAGGACGAGGGTGCCGCGGAGCCTGGCGACGGCCTCCCAGTCGACGAGGGACCGCGGGTCGTCGGGGGCGACGTGGCCGCTGACGACCGTGAACTCGTGCGCGACGCCGCGGTGGGTGACGGGGATGCCGGCGGCGCCGGGGACGCTGATGGTGCTGGAGATGCCGGGGACGACGGTGCACGGGATGCCGTGCTCGGCGAGCGCCTGGGCCTCTTCCATGCCGCGGCCGAAGACGAAGGGGTCGCCACCCTTGAGGCGCACGACCGACTTGCCGGCCCTGGCGTGCTCGATCAGGGCGTTGTTGATGGCCTCCTGGGCCATGAAGCGGCCGTACGGGATCTTCGCGGCGTCGATGACCTCGACGTGCGGGGGGAGCTCGTCGAGGAGGTCGCGCGGGCCGAGGCGGTCGGCGATGACGACGTCGGCCTGGGCGAGGAGGCGGCGGCCGCGCACGGTGATGAGGTCGGGGTCGCCGGGGCCGCCGCCGACGAGGGCGACGTGGCCGGGGCCGGTGGCGGTGCCGTGGCCGTCGCCCGGGCCCGTGGTGTGGGTGCGGAAGTGCGGGGCGGTCAGGGTGCCGTCGCGCAGGCCCTCGATGATCGCGTCGCGGACGGCGGCGGAGCGGCGGGGGTCGCGGCCGGTGAGCACGGCGACGGTGACGCCCTCGCTGCGGCCGGTGGCGGGCGTCCAGGCGGAGGCGGCGTCCGCGTCGTCGCTGCGCACGGCCCACACGCGGCGGGCCTCGGCCTCGGCGGAGGCGGCCCGGTTGGCCTCCGGGTCGTCGGTGGAGATCAGGGCGTACCAGGCACCGTCGAGATCGCCGTCCCGGTAGCGGCGGCGCTCCCAGCGCAGTTCGCCGGTGTCGGCCATCGCTTCGACGGAGGGGGTGGCGGAGGGGGAGACGAGGAGGACGTCCGCGCCGGCGGCGAGCAGGGCGGGCAGCCGGCGCTGGGCGACCTGCCCGCCGCCCAGGACGACGACGCGGCGGCCGGAGAGGCGCAGTCCGACGGGGTAGGCGACGGCTTCGTTGTGCTCGGCCATGGGCGTGCGGGTCTCCTCGTGGGCGGGCGAATGCGCTGGTGGGGACACCCTACGGTGCGACAGGGGGCGGAAGCGGGCCGGTCACCCGCCATCCGTGACGGGTGGGTGGGCAAAGCCCCACGTGCCGGAGGCACGTGGGGCTTCCCTGCCGGAACGTCAGCCCTTTTCGGTGACGCCCGCCGCGTCGAACGTGGCCACCTCGTGCATGGCGCGGGCAGCGCTCTGCACGATCGGCAGGGCCAGCAGGGCGCCCGTGCCCTCGCCCAGCCGGAGGTCGAGGTCCACCAGGGGCCGCAGGCCGAGCTTCGTCAGCGCCGCGACGTGCCCCGGCTCCGCGCTGCGGTGACCGGCGATGCAGGCCGCGAGCGCCTCGGGGGCGATGGCGCGGGCCACGAGGGCCGCGGCCCCGGCGCTCACGCCGTCCAGGATCACCGGCGTGCGCAGGGACGCGCCGCCGAGGATCAGGCCGACGAGGGCCGCGTGCTCCAGGCCGCCGATCGCGGCGAGGACGCCGATGGGGTCCTTCGGGTCCGGCTGGTGCAGCTCGAGGGCGCGCCGGACCACGTCGACCTTGCGGGCGTGCATCTCGTCGTTGATGCCGGTGCCGCGGCCGGTGATCTCGGCCGGGTCGGACTCGGTGTAGACGGAGATGAGGGCGGCCGACACCGTGGTGTTGGCGATGCCCATCTCGCCGGTGAGGAGCGCCTTGTTGCCTGCCGCGACCAGGTCGCGGGCGGTCTCGATGCCCACCTCGAGGGCGTGCATCGCCTCCTCGCGGGTCATGGCGGGGCCGGTGGTGATGTCGGCGGTGCCGGGGCGGACCTTGCGCGGCAGGAGGCCGGGGGTGCTGGGCAGCTCCCCCGCGACGCCGACGTCCACGACGCAGACCTCGGCGCCGACCTGGTTGGCGAACGCGTTGCACACGGCGCCGCCGCCCAGGAAGTTGGCCACCATCTGGGAGGTGACCTCCTGCGGCCACGCCGTGACGCCCTGGGCGTGCACCCCGTGGTCACCGGCGAAGATCGCGACGGCGGCGGGCTCGGGGATCGGCGGCGGGCACTTGCGCGACAGGCCGCACAGCTGCGCGGAGATGATCTCCAGCATGCCGAGCGCGCCGGACGGCTTGGTCATGCGCTTCTGCCGCTCCCACGCCTCGCCGAGCGCCTTGGCGTCCAGCGGGCGGATGCCGCGCAGGGTCTCGGCGAGCAGGTCGTGCGGCTCCTCGCCGGGCAGGGCGCGGCGGCCGTACTCCTCCTCGTGCACCACCCACGACAGCGGCCTGCGCTTGGACCAGCCGGCCTGCATCAGCTCGGGCTCGTCCGGGAACTCGTCGACATACCCGACGCACAGGTACGCGACGACCTCCAGGTGCTCGGGCAGGCCCAGGGTGCGGACCATCTCGCGCTCGTCGAAGAAGCTGACCCAGCCGACGCCGAGGCCCTCGGCGCGGGCGGCGAGCCAGAGGTTCTCGACGGCCAGCGCGGAGGAGTACGGGGCCATCTGCGGCTGGGTGTGGCGGCCCAGGGTGTGGCGGCCGCCGCGGGTGGGGTCGGCGGTGACGACGATGTTGACGGGCGTCTCGAGGATCGCCTCGATCTTCAGTTCCTTGAACTGCTTGGCCCGGCCCTTCGGCAGCGACTTGGCGTAGGCGTCGCGCTGGCGCTGGGCCAGTTCGTGCATGGCCTGCCGGGTCTCCGCGGAACGGATGACGACGAAGTCCCAGGGCTGGGAGTGGCCGACGCTGGGGGCGGTGTGCGCGGCCTCCAGGACGCGCAGCAGCACCTCGTGCGGGATGGGGTCGGTGCGGAATCCGTTGCGGATGTCGCGCCGCTCGCGCATCACGCGGTGCACGGCCTCGCGCTCGGCGTCGCCGTACCCGACGGCGGCGGGCACCTCGGGCCGGGGCTCGGCCGGGGCTTCGGCCTCCGCGGCGGGGGGGCTCTCCTCCTCCGCCGGGGCGGGTCCGGCTGCGCGGGCCGCGGGGACGACCGGCTCCGGGGCCCCGGCCGGCTCGGCGGGGGCCTGCTCGGGGGCCGGGATGCGGACGTCGGCGGGGACGTCGGCAGGGGCCTCGGTCGCGGTGGCCGGGGTGATGACCTGGGGGCCCGCGGGGGCGGCCGGCCGGGCGTCGTCCTCGGCGGCCGGCTCGGGCAGATCGGCTGCGGACTGCTCCGGCGCCGGAGTCTGCGCTGCGTCCTCGGTCGCGGGTGCCTGCGGTTCGGAGATGGTGGCCTGCTCGGTCTGCGGTACGCCGGCGACGGCGTGCGGGTCGGACGGGGCGGACGGTTCGCCGGTGGGAACGGCGGGCTCGGCAGCGGGCGCGCCGGGGACGGCGGCCTGCTCGGGCTGCGGGGCGTCGAGCGGCCGCGCGGCCGGCGCGGGGCCGGATTCGGTCCCGGCCTCGGCCGGGGCAGCGGTGGCGGCCGGGGCAGGACCGGGCTCGGCACCCACCTCGGCCTCGGCAACCGTGGCAGCCTGCTCGGGCTGCGGGGCAGCGGCGGGAGCGTCGACCGGCACGGCCGGAGCGGACGGTTCGACGGCGGGAGCGGCAGGCTCGGCAGCAGGCGTGCCGGGCGCGGCGGCCTGCTCCGGCTGCGGGACGTCGACCGGCTGCGCGACCGGCGCCGGACCGGACTCGGTCCCCGCCTCGGCCGTGGCAACGGTGGCGGCCTGCTCGGGCTGCGGAGCGGCAGCAGGAGCCTCGACTGCCGCGGACGGTTCGGTGACGGGAGCGGCAGGCTCGGCAGCGGGCGCGCCGGGGACGGCGGCCTGCTCCGGCTGCGGAGCATCGACCGGCTGCGCGGCCGGGGCGGCGCCCGGCTCCGTCCCGGCCTCGGCCACGGCGGCAGTGGAAGCGTCGACCGGCGCGGCCTGTGCGGCCTGCTCGGCCTCCGGCGCGGGGGCGGCAGCCTCCACGGCGGGCTCGGCAGCCGGAA
Source organism: Streptomyces roseifaciens (assembly GCF_001445655.1). NCBI lineage: Bacteria > Bacillati > Actinomycetota > Actinomycetes > Kitasatosporales > Streptomycetaceae > Streptomyces > Streptomyces roseifaciens. Next base: position 1,407,969 of record NZ_LNBE01000004.1, on the reverse strand, counting down.
CGGCCTGCGGAACGGCCTGGGCATCCGCATCCGCTACGGGCTCGGCAGCGGAGTCGGCAGCCTGGTCGGCCTGCGGAGCGACGGCGGAAGCGCCCTCAGCGGACTCGGGAACGGCGGTCTGCTCGGGCTGCGGAATACCCGCCTGCGCGTCCACCACAGCCTCGGCAGCGGCCGGAACGACAGCGTCGGCGCTCTGTGCGTCGTGCGGGACAGCAGCCTGCACGTCCGGAACGGACTCGGCAGCGGCAGCGGCAGCGGCAGCGGCGGAAGGATCCACCACGGCCACCGAGCCGGCCGCCTGCTCGGGCTGCGCGGCCGTGACCTGCGCCTCCGTCTCGCCCTCGGCGGCGAGCGGGACGGCGGCCTGCGCGTCCACCGCAAGGTCGGCAACGGCGGGAGCCGCGGCTTCGGCAACCTGCTCTGCCTGCGGAGCGGTGGCGGAGGCATCCGCCACCGGTACGGCGGCACCGGCAGCCTGCACGGCCTCGGCCGGGACTGCGGCCTGCGCGTCCACCGCGGGATCGGCAACGGCAGCCGTCTCCGGCGCGGGCTGGGCCGCCCCGTCCGGCGTCTCGGAAGCTGCGAGCTGCTCCGGCAGGCCGTCAGCGGCCGCCTCGGCCGGGGCGGTCTGTGCCAGGAGCTCGTCGACGGGAGCGACCGCCGCGGCGGCCTCTGCCGACGGGGCGTCAGCGAGGGCCGCAGCCTGGTCGGCCGGGGCCTGCGGAACGTCGGCGGGAGCGGCGGCCTCGGCGGCCGGTGCCGGCGGGACCTCGGCCGGAATCCGACCCTGGTCGGCCTGAACGGCGGTCTGCTCCGGCTCGGCCGCACCGGCCGGGGCACCGGCGGTCGCAACGGTTTCGGTGACCTGCTCGGGCTGCCCGGCATCGGCGGCGGGAACCTCGGCCGCGACCGGCTCGGCCACGACCGGCTCGGCGGCCGCCGCAGGCTCGGGCGCCACCACGGCCTGGTCGGCCGGGGCGGCCTCTGCGAGCAGGGCGGCCTCCGCGACCGGGTGCGGACCCGGCACGGAGGCGAGCGCGGGTTCGGCTCCGACGGCGGGAGCCGCCTGCACATCCGTCACGGCAGCAGCCGGCTCGCCGGGCTCGGCCGCGACGTCGGGGGCCGCAGCCGCTTCGGCCTGCGGAGCGTCGGCGGGCGCAGCCACCGGCTCGTCCCCGGCGGCAGGCTCCTGCGCCGGGGCGGCGTCCGTCACGGCGACGGCCTGGGGGGCCGGTTCGGCCACGGCGCCCGGCGGTACGTGGACCTGCCCGGTGGCCGCGGCGACCACGGCGTCGATGGCGAGGAGGCCGGTCGAGGGCGCCGCACCGGCGGCCGGCTCGGCGGCGACGGGGTGCCCGGCAGGCTGTTCCGGGGCGGCCGGGGCGGCTGACGGCACGTCAACGGCAGGAGCGGCCGGACCGGCCGCCTGGGGCGGTACGAAGGCCGCGGCGGGCGGCTGCGGCTGGGCGTCCCACGTGCCCGGCTGCTGCTGCGGCACCTCGCCGAGGCGCGGGGTCTGCTGAGTGCCCGTCTCGTCGGTGGTGCCGTCGAGGTATTCGGGGCCCGGTGCGGGCGCCGCCGGCGGGCGGACCGGGGCGGGGGCCGGCGCGGCGGGGCCGCGGTCGGCCAGGGAGCGGACGACTCCGCTGGTGGGGTCCGGGACGGGCGGGCCCATGTGCAGGGGGCGGCGCGGTGCCACGGGGGCGGCGGGCGGCTGGCCCGCGGCGGTGGCCGGGGGGATGCGGACGTCGCCGTAGTCGACGGAGCCGGTGTCGCGGCCGCCGCTCTCGTGCGTACCGCCCTGGACGGCCGACTGCTCGCTCCAGGCGCCCTGGGCGCCCGGCATCAGCAGGAGGTCGTCCTCGTCGGCACCGTCCGGCTCCGTGCCGTCCCCGTGGTCGAGGAAGGCAAACGTAGCCGGAGGGGCCGGAGGGGCCGGGGCTCCGGGGTCGGCAGGGGCTACGGCGTCCGCGGGGAACGGATGGCCGGGCAGCGCGCCTGCGTTCTCCGGCTGTCCCTCGCCCGGGAACTGGCCGGTGTCGGTCATGCGTACCCCTCGCCCATCGGTAGTGCTCCTTCCAACCGCTCACGCCCATAGTCAAGAACGAGCGTCCGTGCCTCGCGGCACGTTGTACGTCGCCCGCCCCTACCTTGCCGTGCCCCCGCCAAAAGGAGGGTGCGTTCGGGACATTGACGACTGTGGTGTCGGACACCGAGGGGCGGTACAACGATCCGCCAGCCTACCCTCCGCCCGGCGGGGCGGGGTCACAGGTGGGTACGGCGTCCGCTCAGCAGGAAGGCGACGGACCGTTCGCGCTCGGCCCAGGCGGCGGGGTCGAGCTCCACGGCCTGGAGCAGGGTGCATTCGACGGCGTAGCCGCCCTCGGCGAGGGCGCGGCCGACGGCCTCGGCCTCGTCGCGGGTGGCGGCGTGGGCGACGATGCGCTCGGGGCGGCGGGCGGCGCAGGCGGCGACGACGGGGGCGCCTCCGCCGCCGACGCGGACGACGTCGGGTTCGGGGAGGTCCTCCAGGACCTGGGGGGCAGCGCCGTGGACGACCTGGAGCTGGACGCCGTAGCGGCGGGCGACGGCGGTGGTGCGGGCGCAGGCGTCGGCGTCGCGGTCGACGGCGATGACGGCGGCGCCGAAGCGGGCGGCCTCGACGGCGGCGGCGCCGCTGCCGGAGCCAATGTCCCAGACGAGGTCGCCGACGCGGGGGCCGAGGCGGGCGAGTTGGGCGGCGCGCAGTTCGGTGGCCTCGCCCTCGCCGAGGTCGCTTCCGTAGGCGTCGGCGGGCAGGGCCCAGCCGCGGACGGCCGGGGGGTAGCCGGGGTCGCGGCCCGCGATCCAGCCGCCGCCGGCGCGTGGCCGGGTCGCTCCCCAGCCGGGGACGGTGGCGGGCGTGGCTCCGGCGCCGCCGATGACGATGACGACGTTGGGGTCGCGCCAGTAGTGGTCGGGGGCCTTGTCGGAGGTGAGGACGGTGACCTGTTCGCGCTCGGTGCCGAGCTCCTCGCAGATGACGAAGGTGCGGTGGACGTCGCCGAGGAGGAGGGCGAGTTCGGCGGGGCCGGCGCCGGGCGAGGTGAGGACGGCGACCTTGGTGTGGGCGCGGCAGACGTTGACGGCGCGGCGCAGGTCGCGGCTGTGGGCGACGACGATCTGGGCGTCGTCCCAGGGCATGCCGGCGCGGGCGAAGGCGGTGGCGACGGAGGAGACGGCGGGCACGACCTCGACCTCGAGGCCGTGCTGGGGGGCGCGCAGGGTGCGGACGACGCCGAAGAATCCGGGGTCGCCGTCGGCGAGGACGACGGCGGAGCCGCGGTGGCCGGCGATGCGGCGGGCGGCGAGGTCGACGCTGCCGAGGCGGATGCGCTCGGCGGCGGGCGGGACTTCGGGCAGGTCCAGGTGGTGGGCGGCGCCGGCCACGAGGGTGGCGGCGGCGAGGGCGGAGCGGGCCGCGTCCGTGAGTGGTGAGCCGTCCCACCCGATCACCGTGACCCGGTCGGCCATCGTCGTCATTCTCCTGGGCTTGTCGGCGCGTCTGCGGGGCGGGTCTGTCGGCGGAAAGTGGGGGGCAGGGGGCGGGGCAGGGTGAGCGTACCCCCTATTGGTCCGGACCTTCCCTGGTCCGGATGCGGTGACCGGACCGCCCGGCCCGCGGCCGGAGCCGCTCCGGGACCGGCAGGCGTCAGGACCAGTCGTGGAAGGCCGCAGCGTAGCCGGGATCCCCCGCGGGCTGCTCGCGCATTTCGTCGAGGTCCTCGGGGAGGAGGCTCCAGATGATGAGGTCGGTGCGGAGCTCGGTCCAGCCGCCGTCCTCGGTGCGGCCGCGTCCTATCCAGGCGTTGCGCAGCACGCCCTCGCTGATGCAGCCGATCTTCTGGGCGACCTGCTGGGAGGCCGTGTTGTCGGCGGCGGTGCGCAGCTCCAGGCGCTCGAACTTCTGGTCGCGGAAGAGCCACTCGGCGACGGCGAGCACGGATTCGCAGGCGTAGCCCTCGCCGCGGGCCCAGGGGGCGACGACGTAGCCGACCTCGGCGGAGAGGGCCCGCCAGTCGGTGTGGTGGAGGTGGACGCAGCCGACGAGGCGGTGGGTGAGGAACTCGGTGACCGCAAAGACGATTCCGCGCCCTTCGGTGCGCTCGGCCGGCGCCTCGCGCAGGGCCCAGTCACGGGCGTGGGCGGTGGTGTAGGGGTGGGGCACCGAGGTCCAGGCGGTGACGAGTTCGTCGCCCATCATCTCCGCGAGCGCGGGCACGTCCTCGGCTTCGAACGGGCGCAGCACCAGCCGGTCCGTACTGATGGAGATGTCCGGGAAGGTGGATGTCATGTGCTGCTCCAACGCCGGGGAAGTGGGCTCGGGACGGGGCGCTCCGGGCTTGAGTGCACCAGCATGCAGCATCGATGCGTGCGTGCGCCAAGCGCGTCGGCCCCGCGCACGCCGACGGGTGCGCGGGGCCTGGGGCCACAGGGGCGGCTGTGGTTACGGAAGCGACGGGCGGGGTCAGCCCTTCACGGCGCCGAAGGCGGGGAGGACGGCACCGTTGCTGAACTTCTGCTCGATGAACTTCTTCACCTCGTCGGAGTTGAGGAGCTTGGCGAGCTTCTGGACGCGCGGGTCGGACTCGTTGCCCTTCTTCACGGCGAGGAAGTTGGCGTAGGGGTTGCCGTCGGCCTTCTCCAGGGCGATGGCGTCCTTGGCCGGGTTGAGCTTGTGGCCGATGGCGAAGTTGCCGTTGATGACGGCGGCGTCGACGTCGGCGAGGCGGGAGGGGATCTGGGCGGCCTCGAGCTCGGTGAACTTGATGCCCTTGTCGTCCTTGATGTCCGAGAGCTTGGCCCCGGAGCCGACGCCGTCCTTCAGGACGATGACGCCGTTGTCGGCCAGCAGCTTCAGGGCGCGGCCCTCGTTGGTGGCGTCGTTGGGCACGGCGATGGTCGCGCCGCTGCCGAGGTCGCCGGCCTTCTTTACCTTTTCGGAGTACAGGCCGAGCGGCTCGAGCTCGACGTTGACGACCGGGACGATGTCGGTCTTCTGCTTCTTGTTGAAGTCGTCGAGGTACGGCTTGTGCTGGAAGAAGTTGGCGTCGACCTCGCCGTTCTGCGTGGCGGTGTTCGGGAGCACGTAGTCGTTGAACTCCTTCACCTCCAGCTTCAGGCCGGCCTTCTCCGCGAGGTTGTCGCGGACGAAGTTGAGGATGTCGCCGTGCGGGGTCGGGCTGGCGGCGACGACGAGCTTGGCGGCCGGGTCGGCGTCCTTGCCCTTCTTCGAGCTGCCGGACGAGGAGGTGTCGGACGGAGCGCTGCACGCGCTCAGGCCGAGGGTGAGTGCGGCGGCTGCCGCGACGGCGGCGGTGAGCTTGACGGTGGTACGCACGAAGAGTGCCCCTCTTTCTGGATTTCCTGGGTTCACGAGGTGTTGCCGCCCGGCAAAGGGTCCGGGCTCGTGGATCTGCGGTGAGGGGCGAAATGCCCCTCGTGCCAGGCCTGATCAGCTCCGATCAGGAAGTCTTTTCGGTCAGGAGGCCTTGGATGCCTCCGGCGCCTCGGCCTGAGCCGGGACGGTCGCCACGGGCTTGGGCGCCACGCGGGCGGGGGCCCACAGGCGGCGCAGGCCCACGGGGGCGGCCTGCCGCCCGCCGCGCCGGGCGAGGGCCCGTACGGCGAGGTCTCCGGCGAGCTGGACGATGGTGACGATGACGATGAGCAGCACGATGGTGATGTTCATCAGGCCGGTCTCGGAGCGCTGGTAGCCGTAGACGATGGCCAGGTTTCCGAGGCCGCCGCCGCCGACCGCGCCGGCCATCGCGGAGTAGCCGATGAGGGCGATGACGGTCGTGGTCAGGCCCGCGATGACCGAGGGCAGGGCCTGCGGGAGCAGCACCTTGAAGATCACGGTCCAGGTGCCGCCGCCCATGGACTGGACGGCTTCGACGAGGCCGTGGTCGACCTCGCGGAGCGCGGTCTCCACCAGCCGGGCGAAGAACGGGATCGCGCCGATGGCCAGGGCCACCACGGCCGCGCTGGGCCCGATGGAGGTGCCGACCACGAAGCGGCTGAAGGGGATCAGCCACACCATGAGGACGATGAAGGGCAGCGAGCGGCCGAGGTTGACGACCACCCCGACGACCTTGTTGACCACGACGTTCTGCAGGAGGCCGCCGCGGTCGGTGAGGACCAGCAGGATGCCCAGCGGCAGGCCGCCGAGGATGGTGTAGACGGTGGACCACCACACCATGAAGAGGGTGTCCAGACAGGCGTTCTGCAGCAGGGGCTGCATCTCGGTCCAGGTCACTTGGCACCATCCTTCAGGAGCGCGTCGGCCGGGGCTGCGTCGTGGGCGTTCCGCACGTCTGCGACGTCCACCTGAAGGCCCTGCTCGCGCAGGAAGCCGATCGGTACGACGTTCTCCTCGAAGCGGCCGGGCAGCTCGATGCGCATCCGGCCGACCTGCTTGCCGCAGACGGTGTCCATCGCGGCGCCCAGGATCGAGATGTCGATGTTGTACGTACGGGAGAGCTGGGAGATGACCGGCTGGGTCGCGGCGTCGCCGTGGAAGGTGACGTCCACGACGGTGCGGTCCGGGCCGGAGGGCTCGCCGCCGACCGGGAAGAGCTCGGCCGCGAGCTCCGAGCCGGGCGTGGCGAGGAGCTCGGAGACGGTGCCGGACTCCACCACGCGCCCGCCCTTCATCAGGGCCGCGGAGTCGCAGATCGTCTTGACGACCTCCATCTCGTGGGTGATGAGGAGGACGGTCAGGCCGAGCTGCTGGTTGAGGTCGCGCAGCAGCTGCAGGATGGAGCGGGTGGTCTCCGGGTCGAGCGCGGAGGTCGACTCGTCGGAGAGCAGCACCTTGGGGTCGCCGGCCAGGGCGCGGGCGATGCCGACGCGCTGCTTCTGGCCGCCGGAGAGCTGGCCGGGGTAGGCCTTGGCCTTGTCGGCGAGGCCGACGAGGTCGAGGAGTTCGAGGGCCTTGCGCTCGCGCTCCTTGCCGGAGACGCCGAGGATCTCCAGCGGCAGCTCGATGTTGGACTGCACGGTCCGCGAGGACAGCAGGTTGAAGTGCTGGAAGACCATGCCGATGCGGCTGCGTGCCTTGCGCAGCTCGGCTCCGGCGCGGTTGCCGCGCCCGGCGAGGGCGGTGAGGTCCTGGCCCGCGACGGTGACCGTGCCGGAGCTGGGGCGCTCCAGGAGGTTGACGCAGCGGATGAGGGTCGACTTGCCGGCGCCGCTCTGACCGACGACGCCGTACACCTCGCCCTCCCGCACGTGGAGGTCGACGCCGTCGAGGGCGGTGACCTCGCGGCCGCGTGAGCGGTAGACCTTTGTCAGGCCCGTAGTGGTGATCACAGGGGTTTCCGTCACTGTCGAGTGCGCGGCGGTGAGGGCGCCGGGCACGGGCATTCATTGCGGAGCGCGGCCTAGGTGCCCCGGCGGGCGCGAACGAGGGTCGCGGCTTCGGGGAGTCCTGGTGACGCGGGGCGGAGCTTTTCCGGTCCGGTCCGGGTGGGACGCGGGACGCGGGCTCTACGGGTCTCGCTTCGGGGCGCGAGGCACGGAACGGGGGCCCTCAGCGGTCACACATTCGACACATGCAACGAGCAGCGCCGGGCGTCGTCATCGCCTCGGTCGCACAGGTGCGGCTGCTCGTCGTGGTCATGCGGGAAAGTAAAACAGACGGATGTGCGAGTCGGCCAAGGCTGTCCGAATAGCGGACGCACATGGCCGGTTCGTGGACACGCCCCGCTCCCCGTAAGCGATCTTCAAGCCATCGGCGATCGCCCCTTGACCTGCACGGACGCGGGCCGGCGACCCTGCCACCGCGCCCCTCGGCCGGGGCGCGCGGATGCGCCCTGTGGTCAAGGCCACGGGCCGACGGGGCCCGGTGCGGGGCCGGGCGCGGCGCATTCCGGGCAGGCCATTAAAGTCGTCCCATGCTTGTCCAGCCCCCTCCGCACGCGCCCGCAGCCCGGTGGCCACGGTGATCGGCGCGCTGACGCTCGCGGTCGGACTGACCGCCCTCGCGCTGGCCGCCTGGTGCGGCATCGCCTTCTCCCGCGACCAGTCCACCAAGGACTGGCACTTCATCGGCATGGCCGTGGTGACCGTCCTGGCGGTCGCCCAGCTCGTGGTCGGCGTCGTGCGGCTGGCCGGAGGCGACGAGCCCGAGCAGGGCACCGCCATCTTCCTGGCCTACCTGATCGGCTCGGCGGCGGCCGTGCCCGCCGCGGGCTTCATGTCGCTCGCGGAGCGCACCCGCTGGGGTTCGGCCACCGTGGCGGCGGGCGCCGTGATCCTGGCCGTGCTCGAAGTGCGGCTCTACGACATCTGGGGAGGCTGACCGTGACCGAACCGACCACCCCCGCCAAGCCGGGCTTCAACCTCGGCGAGGGGCCGGGCCGGCTGCTGGTGTGGCTCTACGGCGTCTTCACCGTCGCCGCGGCCTCCCGCTCGATCGTCCAGATGATCCTGGACTTCGGCCGCGCCCCACTGGCCTACGTCCTGTCGGCGATCGCCGCCGTGGTGTACGCCTTCATCACGTACTCCCTGGTCCGCGGCGGCCCCGCGGCCCGCCGGGCGGCGCTCGTGTGCTGCGCCGCCGAGCTGGCCGGCGTCCTCGTCGTCGGGACGTGGACGCTCGCCGAGCCGTCCGCCTTCCCCGACGCCACGGTCTGGTCGGACTACGGCATGGGCTACCTCTTCATCCCGGTGATCCTGCCCGTCACCGCGATGGTGTGGCTGCGCCGGGCGGCACAGCCACAGGCCGGCTAGCGGCTCGACGTCGCGAGCGCCGCCCCGGCGGCGCCCCGCGCGGACTCCGCGTCCTGCTCCCGGCGTTCCTTCTCCATCGTCACCAGCGTGAGCTTGCGCGTGACCTGCTCGCTGGCCACCTGTACGTATCCCCACTTGCGGTACAGCCGCAGGTTCCCCTCGTTGCGGTGGCCGGTGGCCAGGCGGTAGCAGGTGGCCCCCTCCGCCGCCAGCCGGGCCTCGACCGCGGCGAGCAGCCGCCCGCCCAGGCCGTGCCGCTGCATCCGGGGGTGGACGATCATCCCGGAGATCACCGCCGTGCCCCCGGGGCCGGCCGTGCCGCGCACCGAGCCCACGACCTCGTCGCCGAGCCGGGCCACCAGGACGCAGCCGGCGCCCAGTTCGGCGCGCAGCTCGGCGAGGGTCTGGGTGAGCGGTGCGATGGAGTAGTCGCCGTAGAGCTCGGCCTCGCCCTGATAGCAGAGGTACTGGAGTTTCAGGATCTGTTCGGCGTCGAGATCGGTCGCCGCAGAGATGGTCACGCTCATGCCCATGTGCCCACGCCTCCCCTTTTCGGTTCGGTCCGCCCTGACAGGAGCCGTCGTGGGTGCACGCCGCCTCCGTGGCGCCGGTTGTCTATCGCTCCTTTCCCCAGGGTTCAGGAGCGGCAACCTCCGCCGTCAGCATTCTGCGCAAGCATCCCAGGCAACGGGAACGTACCGGCCCCAAAGATCCTTGTGACATTCCCAACTCGCCTGCGATTTCTCGGTAGGTCGGGTCCTTCCGGGAGAGGAGGGCGGCCAGCAGCCGGGGGCACCGGCCGGGCAGCCGGCGCACCGCGGCGCGCAGCGCCCGGCCCTCCTCGGCGGCGAGCACCTGCTGTTCGACGCCCGCGTCGTGGCCGCCCGGCGGCTCGGAGTGGGTGGGGTCGTAGAGCACCTCGCGCCGGGCGCGGCGGCGCGCGGCGCGGGCCTCGGCCCGGACGGTCGCCCGCAGCCGGGCCGCCGAGACGATGGTGCGGCTGTCACTGAGCAGCCGCACCCAGACGCCCTGTTCGAGGTCGGCGGCGTCGGTCCCGGCGACCGCGGCCGCCTCGGCGGCGCACTCCGCTTTGAGCAGGGGGCTCAGCCGGGTCAGGAGATCGCTCTGCGTCATGCGAGGCGTGACGTGAGACCCGGCTCCGGCGGTTCCGGGCCTCCGGACGATCACCCTTGCGGGTTACCCCTTCAGAAACGCGTCCCGCGCGATCGCCGCGGTGTCGCAGTTGTCCGAGAAGATGCCGTCGATCCCGGTCGCGAAGTACGTCTTGAACGCCGCGAGCGCGTCACCGTACCCGTTGGGGTCGGTGCCCCGCCGGAAGTCCGCCGGCAGGAAGCTGTTCTCGTTGCGCATGGTGTACGGGTGCAGGATCAGCCCGGCGGCGTGCGCGTCGCGCACCAGCGCGGTGGGCTTGGTCAGCTTGTCGTTCTTGTCCCGCGGGATGACCAGGTTCAGCCACGGGCCGATGCCCTGGGCGAAGCCGGAGACCCACTTCAGGCCCTTGGGCGTGATCAGGTCGGCGACCGTGCGCGGGTCCTTGGCCTCGACGAAGTCCCACGGCTGCGTCGTGAGGTCGTCCAGCAGGAGCACCTTGGGGCAGTCGACGCCCAGGCGGTTCAGCCGCTGGAGGCTGCTCGGCTCGAAGGACTGCAGGAAGGTGTGGGCGTTGCGGCCCGAGCGGTTGTAGCGGCGCAGCAGCTTGGCGAGCCGCTCCTCCAGGCCGAGGCCGGCCTTGCGGAAATAGGTGGGGTGCTTGGTCTCGATGTGCAGCCAGATGCGCCGGCCGCGCTTGCGGCCCTGCTCGTCGGCCCACTTCAGGACCTCTTCGAAGGTGGGCACCTGCCAGACGCCGTCGTAGAGGGTGTTGTGCTGGCGGGTGCCGGGGATGCGCTCCTTGGCGCGCAGCGTCTTCAGCTCGGCGAGCGTGAAGTCCTCGGTGAACCAGCCGGTGTGGGCCTCGCCGTCGACGGTCTTCGTCGTCTTTCGGGAGGCGAACTCCGGGCGGGAGGCGACGTCGGTGGTGCCGGTGATGTCGTTCTCGTGGCGGCACACGAGGTGCCCGTCCTTGGTGGGGACGAGGTCCTGCTCGATGACGTCCGCGCCGTTGTCGAGGGCGAACTGGTAGGAGCCGAGGGTGTGCTCGGGGCGGTAGCCGCTGCCGCCGCGGTGGCCGATGACGGTCGGCTTGGGCAGGTCCTTGTACGAACCGCCGGTGCCGCCGCCGTGGGCGCGCTCCGCGGCCTGCCCGCGCTGCGCGGCCGAGGCCGTGCCCGCTCCGCCGCCGAGGACGACCGCTCCCGCGCCGAGGGCCGCCGCGGCCCCCAGAAGGGTGCGCCTGCCCGGCCGCTGCTCCTGATCCATGAACGCTCCTTGCTTGCGCGTCCCGGCACCGTTCCGGCACCCGTCGGACGCGCCGATCGTAAACACGTACGACTTCCGTCTGTGAAGACGAAGGTCAAACGGCGTGCAAACTCCTGTCAACACTCCGTATCGCATCCCCCTACCCGGGGTGCGCAAGGCCCATACCGGCGAGTATGGTCACTCCCCTGCGCAGGCATGCGCCGCACCGACCATCACGACCGGAGGGCCTCCGTTGTCCCGCATCTTGCTCAAGGCGTTCCTCGGATTGCTCATGCGCGTCCTGTACCGCCCCAAGGTGGAGGGCACGGAGAACATCCCCGGCAGCGGGCCGGTCATCCTGGCGGGCAGCCACGTGACGTTCGTCGACTCGCTGTTCCTCGCGCTGGTGGTCAAGCGGCAGGTCTTCTTCATCGGCAAGGACGAGTACGTCACGGGCAAGGGGATCAAGGGCCGGCTCATGGCCTGGTTCTTCCGCAGCTCCGGCATGATCCCGGTGGACCGCGACGGCGGCCGCGGCGGCGTCGCGGCGCTGATGACCGGCCGCCGCATCCTCGACGAGGGCAAGGTCTTCGGCATCTACCCCGAGGGCACCCGCTCCCCCGACGGCCGCCTCTACCGCGGCCGCACCGGCATCGCCCGCCTCGCGCTGATGACGGGCGCGCCGGTGGTGCCGTTCGCGATGATCGGCATGGACAAGGTCCAGCCGGGCGGCAAGGGCATGCTGCACCTCGCCCCGGTGACGGTGCGCTTCGGCGAGCCGCTGGACTTCTCCCGCTACGAGGGCATGGACCGCGACCGCTACATTTTGCGCGCCGTCACCGACGAGGTGATGAGCGAGGTCATGAGCCTTTCGGGCCAGGAGTACGTGGACGTCTACGCGACCAAGGCCAGGGCTTCGAAGGCCGCCTGACGCCACGTCACCTGATGGTGGCTAGCCCAGGCCGATGCACTGGGGGTGGAAGGACGGGTCGGCCGGACCCTTGCGCCCCAGCGCGTTGAGCACCCACTGGGCGACGACCGGGTCCTTGGTGGCCTGGTCGTGCATGAAGAAGTCGAGCTTGCACTTGTCCTGCAGCACCACGTTGGTGACGCGCTCGGCCGGGCCGTTGAGCAGTGCGCTGGTGTAGGGGATGACGACCTCGTCGTAGCGCGTGGTGATGACGGTGTAGTCGGGACCGGCCGGCGCCTCCTCGCCCTCGTTGAGCTTCTGCATGAAGGGCGAGCCCCAGCGCTGGTCGGCGCAGGACGGGCAGAACGTCCAGCCGGCCGGGATGGCCAGGGGGTTCTTCGTGCCGTGGTTGGACGGGACGATGCCGACGAGGTCGTCGACCTTGTCCGCGCCGCCCAGGAACTTCACGTAGTAGCGCGGCATCATGCCGCCCTGGCTGTGGCCGACGAGGTCGACCTTCTTCGCGCCCGTGGCGCCGCGCACGGCCTCCACGAAGTCGCGCAGCTCCTCGGCCGCCTGCGGGATCGGGGCGGTCTCCATGTTGCCGTAGTTGAAGGCGAAGACGCAGTAGCCCGCCTCCTTCAGCTTCGGGGAGAGCGCTGCCCAGTTCTCGCCCATGAGCTTGAAGGTGCCGTTGACGAGCACGACGGGCTCGGGGTGGGCCGAATCCGGCTTGCAGGACCAGTCGTTGGCACCGCGCGGCGGGATGTCGAGGACGGAGGCGGAGGCCGGGGACGCGGCCAGGCCCGTGAGGCCCAGGGCCGCGGTGGCCGCGGCGGCGAGCAGCAGCCTGACCGTTCTGCGGAGACGCATGAGGAGGGTTTCCTTTGGCAACGGGACGGCGGGGGACCACCGTCGGAACCGAACCGTGTTCGACAATGTCGACCAGTGGTCGTGATCGTTGCCCGCGCGTAAGCATCGCGTCAAGGGGAATTGTTTCCGGCATATGTCACACGGGCCGGGGCTTGCCGCCCCGGCCCGTCGTGCGCTTTGCTCATGTGAGCCGTACCCGGCTCAAACCGGTGAACGCGGTTCCGTTTGCCGTACCCGCGCGACGGTTCAGCCGCCGTACCCCTCCTCCAGCTTCTGCCCGCGCAGCAGGAACCACGCGGCCGCGGCCGTGGCCAGCAGCACCACCGCACCGACCCCCGAGGCGATCTGCAGCCCGTCGACGAAGGCGTCCTGCGCGGAGGTGAGCAGGCCCGTGGCCTGGTCGGCCGGCAGGGCGGAGGTCGCTTCCACGGCGCCGCCGAGGGACTCGTGGGCCTGCGCGGCGGTCGCCTCCGGCACGCCCGCCGGGACGGTGAAGTCCCGGTAGACGCCGGTGACGATCGAGCCGAGCAGCGCGATGCCGAGCGCGGCGCCGAGCTCGTAGGCCGTCTCCGAGACCGCCGAGGCGGCACCCGCCTGCTCCTTGGGCACGCTGGAGAGGATCACGTCGGCCGTGACGGTGAAGGAGAATCCCGCGCCCACCCCCACCATCAGCAGGGCCGCGCCGAGCACCGGGTAGGACGTGTCGGTCTCCAGCCAGACGAGCGCCGCGAGGGCCACGCCGATCGCCGCGAGCCCGCCGGTCACCACCGACCGCACCGAGAACCGCCGGGCGGCCCGTCCCGCGAGCAGCCCCGCGGTGACCGCGCCGATCGCCGCCGGCAGCTCGGCCAGGCCCGCCTCCAGCGGGCTGCGCCCCTGGACGAGCTGGAGGAACTGCGACAGGAAGAAGACCATGCCGGACAGGCCGAGGACGGTCAGCAGGTCGGCCAGCACCGCGCCCGAGAAGCCCCTGTGGTGGAACAGCCGCATGTTCAGCAGCGGCGAGGGCAGCGTGAGCTGCCGGCGGACGAACCACACCAGCGCCGTCACGCCCACGGCCGCCGTCGCGGCCACGCCCCAGCCGAGGCCGTGCGTGGCGCCCTCCTTGATCGCGTAGACGACGGCGATGACGCCGGTCATCGACAGCGCCACGCTGAGCAGGTCCCACGGGCCGGGCGAGGGGTCGCGCGACTCGGGCAGCAGCTTGGCGCCGACGAGCACCAGCACGGCCATCACCGGCAGGTTGATCAGGAAGACCGAGCCCCACCAGAAGTGCCCCAGCAGGAAGCCGCCCACCACGGGCCCGACGGCGGCCCCCGCGGAGGCCATGGCACCCCAGATGCCGATGGCCAGGCTGCGCTCCTTGGGGTCGTGGAAGATGTTGCGGATGAGCGCCAGCGTGGACGGCATCAGCGTCGCGCCCGCGACGCCCAGCAGGGCCCGGGCGGCGATCATCATCTCGGGCGTGGAGGCGTAGGCGTTCAGCACCGACACCGCGCCGAAGGCCACCGCGCCGCACAGCAGGAGCTTCTTGCGGCCGATGCGGTCGCCGAGGCTGCCCATGGAGACCAGGAGTCCGGCGATGACGAACGAGTAGACGTCGCCGATCCACAGCAGCTGGGTGCCCGACGGCTGCAGGTCCTCGCTGAGGAAGGGCGTGGCCAGGCCGAGGACGGTGGCGTCGACGGCGACGAGGAGCACGGCCAAGGCGAGGACGGCGAGGGCGAGCCAGCGCCCGGGGCGGGGAGTCTCGGCGGGGGCCGCGAGGGTCTGCGGGCCGCCGGCGGTTCCGGTCACCGTTTCATCCTCCGCTCGGCGTCCGTCCTTCGCCCGGCGCCGCCGAGCAGCAGCTCGGCGACCATCCGGGGCATGTCCTTGGCGGCCACGCGCCGGTCCTGGACGGCCCAGGCGCCGGTGCCGATCAGGCCGTAGAGGGCCTCGGTGAGCCAGGCGGGCGTGAGGTCGAGCCGGAAGGCGCCCTCCTCCTGGCCGCGGCGGAAGAGCTCCTGGACGCGGGCGTCGAGGCGGTTCCAGCCCTCGTTGGTGCCGTTCTCGTAGAGCTGGTTCTCGGTGAAGAGGAAGGCGAGCATGCCGGCGACGGGCTCGGCCTCGTCGATCAGGCGGCGCACGGCGCCGGCCGCGTCGCCCTCCTCGATCCGGGCGGCGTCGAGGGCCTGCCCGAACTGCTGGATGCCCAGGTCCTCCAGGGCGCGGACGAGCGCGTCGCGCCCCGCGAAGTGGCGGTGGAGGGTGGCGCGACCGATCCCGGCGGCCTTGGCGATCTCGTCCATGGAGGCGGTCGCCCTGCGGGTGAGCAGGGCGGCGGCCTCCTTCAGCACATGGTCCCGGTCAACACTCATGAGACGACGATAACCCGGATGAGACGTGAATGTCTCATCCGGGTGGTCATCGTCTCAGAGAAGGCGTGGCCGTCTCAGGAAAGGCGTGGCCGTCTCAGTCGCGCTTGGCGTCCGCCCACTCCCGCTGGACCGCCAGGTCCGCCTTGACCTCGCCGAGCTGGACCGCGACCGCGGACGGCGCGGTGCCGCCCCGCCCGCTGCGCGAGGCGAGCGCACCGGGCACGCTCAGGACCGACCGGACCTCGGGCGTCAGGTGCGGCGAGATGGCGGCGAACTGCTCGTCGGTCAGGCCGTCGAGCTCGATGCCGCGCGCCTCGCACTCCTTGACACACTCCCCCGCCACCTCGTGCGCCACGCGGAACGGCACGCCCTGCTTGACGAGCCACTCGGCGATGTCGGTGGCCAGGGAGAATCCGGCGGGGGCCAGCTCCTCCATCCGGGCGCGGTTGACCGTGAGGGTGGCCATCATCCCGGTGAAGGCCGGCAGGAGGACCTCCAGCTGGTCGCAGGAGTCGAAGACGGGCTCCTTGTCCTCCTGCAGGTCCCGGTTGTAGGCGAGTGGCAGGGCCTTGAGGGTGGCGAGCAGGCCGGTGAGGTTGCCGATGAGCCGCCCGGACTTGCCGCGCGCGAGCTCGGCGATGTCCGGGTTCTTCTTCTGCGGCATGATCGACGAGCCGGTGGAGAAGGCGTCGTGGAGGGTCACGAAGGAGAACTCCTTCGTGTTCCAGATGATGACCTCCTCGGCGATCCGCGACAGGTCGATGCCGATCATCGCCGTGATGAAGGCGAACTCGGCGACGAAGTCGCGCGAGGCCGTGCCGTCGATGGAGTTGCCCGACGAGCCGCGCTCGAAGCCCAGGTCGGCCGCGACCGCCTCCGGGTCGAGCCCGAGGGAGGACCCGGCGAGGGCCCCCGACCCGTAGGGCGAGACCGCCGTGCGCTCGTCCCACTGCCGCAGCCGCTCGGCGTCCCGCGAGAGCGACTGGACGTGCGCGAGCACGTGGTGGGCGAACAGGACGGGCTGGGCGTGCTGCAGGTGCGTCCGCCCCGGCATGGCGACGTCGGCGTGGGCCTCGGCGAGGCCCACGAGCGCCTCCTGCAGATCGGTGACGAGCCCTCCGATGATCCGGGCGTGGTCGCGCAGGTACATCCGGAAGAGCGTGGCGACCTGGTCGTTGCGGGACCGCCCGGCGCGCAGCTTGCCGCCGAGGTCCGGGCCGAGCCGCTCCAGCAGGCCCCGCTCCAGCGCGGTGTGCACGTCCTCGTCGGCGATGGTGCCGGTGAAGGTGCCCGCGGCGACGTCGGCCTCCAGCAGCCCCAGGCCTTCGATCATCCGCCCGAGCTCGTCGTCCGTGAGCAGCCCGGCCTTGTGGAGCACGCGCGCGTGGGCGCGGGAACCGGCGATGTCGTAGGGGGCGAGCCGCCAGTCGAAGTGGACCGAGGCGGACAGCTTGGCCAGCGCTTCGGCCGGGCCGTCGGCGAAGCGGCCGCCCCAGAGCCGGACGTCGTCGGTGGTGCCGTTGCTCACTTGCGTGCTCCTCGTGGGTGGTGGGGGGGCGGCCGGCAGCCGGTCGGTCAGGCCAGGTCGCGCTTCGCGGCGATCTTCGAGGACAGACCGAAGATCTCGATGAAGCCCTTCGACATGGACTGGTCGAACGTGTCGCCCGTGTCGTACGTGGCGAGGTTGAAGTCGTAGAGCGACTTCTCGGACTTCCGGCCCGTGACCACGGCCCGGCCGCCGTGCAGCGTCATCCGGATGTCGCCGGAGACGTGCTCGTTGGCCTCGGCGATGAAGCCGTCCAGGGCCCGCTTGAGCGGGGAGAACCACAGGCCGTCGTAGACGAGCTCGGTCCACCGCTGCTCGACCTGCCGCTTGTACCGGGCGAGCTCGCGCTCGACCGTGACGGCCTCCAGCTCCTGGTGGGCGGTGATCAGCGCGATCGCGCCGGGCGCCTCGTAGATCTCCCGGGACTTGATGCCGACCAGCCGGTCCTCGACCATGTCCAGCCGGCCGACGCCCTGGGCGCCGGCCCGCTCGTTGAGCTGCTGGATGGCCTGCAGCACGGAGACGGGCTTGCCGTCGATCGCGACCGGGACGCCCTGCTCGAAGGTGATGATCACCTCGTCGGCCTCCCGGGGGGTGGCCGGGTTGGCGGTGTAGTCGTAGACGTCCTCGATCGGGGCGTTCCAGATGTCCTCGAGGAAGCCCGTCTCGACGGCCCGGCCGAAGACGTTCTGGTCGATGGAGTACGGGGACTTCTTGGTGGTGGCGATCGGCAGGCCCTTGGCCTCGCAGAAGGCGATGGCCTTGTCCCGCGTCATGGCGTAGTCCCGGACGGGGGCGATGCACTTGAGCTCGGGGGCGAGGGAGGAGATGCCGGCCTCGAACCGCACCTGGTCGTTGCCCTTGCCGGTGCAGCCGTGGGCGACGGTGGTCGCGCCGTGCTTCTTCGCGGCGGCGACGAGGTGCTTGACGATCGTGGGCCGGGAGAGGGCGGAGACCAGCGGGTACCGGTCCATGTAGAGGGCGTTGGCCTTGATCGCCGGGAGGCAGTACTCCTCGGCGAACTCGTCCTTGGCGTCGGCGACCTCCGCCTCCACCGCACCGCAGGCGAGCGCGCGCTTGCGGATGACGTCCAGGTCCTCGCCGCCCTGGCCGACGTCCACGGCAACGGCGATGACCTCGGCGCCCGTCTCCTCGGCGATCCAGCCGATGGCGACGGAGGTGTCCAGGCCGCCGGAGTAGGCGAGTACGACGCGCTCGGTCACGGGTTTCTCCTTACGATGCATACGCTGATGGGCATAAGTATGCACTGCACCGTATGTTTCGTCAACGGGCGACGCGGGTGGCGGTACGTGGTCGGGTCGTCACGCAGACGGAGTCGCGGACCCCGAATTTGGATCACGCAGCCAAACAGGATACTTTCTTTCTGCACGCCCGACCGGGAAGAAACCCGGGAGGGACGGGCACCGGGACGTGGCGCAGCTTGGTAGCGCACTTGACTGGGGGTCAAGGGGTCGTGGGTTCAAATCCCGCCGTCCCGACCAGCGAACATCGCAGGTCGGAGGCCGTTTCCTCGTAAGAGGAAGCGGCCTTCTCCGTTTTCCGGGCCCCTAGAGCGGCTTCTCCGGGCCGACCCGCCGGCCCTCCCGCAGGACCGCCGTCACGGCGTGGACGGCCGTGATGTCGGCGAGGGGGTCCCCCGCCACCGCCACGATGTCCGCGTCGAAGCCGGGCGCGATGCACCCCTTGCGGCAGGCGACGCCGCACGCGCGGGCCGCGGCCGAGGTCGCGGCGCGCAGCGCCTCCAGCGGGCCGAAGCCCATGTCCGCCATGGCGACGACGCTGTACGGGTGGCTGCCGTGGGCCTTGACCGGGAAGATGCCCGAGTCGCTGCCGCAGACCACGCCCACGCCGGCCTCCCGCATCGCGGCCATCCCGGCGACCAGCCCCGGGAGGCGGCGGGCGATCCGGGGCGGGGGCGGCGGGCCGCCGGGCAGGGCTCCCAGGGTGAGGGAGGCGACCACGCCGAGGCGGACCATGTCGTCGAGGATGCGCCGGTCGTAGTCCACGCCGGTGTCGGTCTCGTCGCTCTCGTCGGTGATCTCCGTGACGAAGAAGCAGTGCTCGACCATGTCGAACCCGGCGGCCACTGCGCCGGCGATGCCTGCCGCCGAGTGGGCGTGCGCAGTGACCGGCAGCCCGTGCCGGTGGGCCTCGCGCACGGCGGCGAGCAGCTCCGCGTGGCTGTACTGCACGTGGAACGGGTCCGAGCCGGGGGTCAGGTCGCCGCCGGTCACCATCACCTTCACCACGTCGACGCCCCGCTCGGCGCGCTCGCGCACGGCCGCCCGGATCGCGTCGACGCCCTCGGCCCGGCCGCCGAGGAACCAGCAGTGGCCGCGCGCGGTGGTGATCGGCGGCCCGGAGGCGAGCACGGTGGGGCCGGCCGTGGGGTCCTTGGCGGTCTCCTCCCGCACCCGCAGCGCGAGATACCCGCGGTCCCCCAGGTCCCGTACGGTCGTCACGCCCGCGGCGAGCGCCGCCCGGCCCGCCTCCCGCATCCGGTCGAGCAGTTCCTCGTCGTCCGCGCGCCGCAGGCGTCCCACGGCGTCGTCGCTCGCGTCGAAGGCGAGGTGGACGTGGGTGTCCACGAAGCCGGGGAGCAGCGTCACGTCCCCCAGGTCCAGCAGTTCGGCGCCCGCGGGCACGCTCCCGCCGGGGTGCACGGCGACGACCCGCCCGCCCTCGGCCAGCACCACGGGCCGTTCGACGAGCCCCGGTCCTATCCCGTCGAAGAGCTTCGCCGCGCGGATCGCGAGCATGTGTCCTCCCTTGCCCAATGACTGCTGTTGGGCCGGTGTTTACGGCGCCGACGTCCTGAGCCCTTCGTCATCCTGCCCACTCCGGCGCCGCGGGAGCCCGCTCCCGGCATGATTTCCCGGGCGGGAGGGGCACGGGGCGGAGCGGGGGAGTGCGGCCCGCACGACCGATGGCGCCCCGCAAGTGCGGGACGCCATCGGCACGTTCGGTCCGGGTGCGGGACGCGGCCGGGACCCCCCGGGCCGCGCCGCCGCCCTCAGCGCTCCTTCTGGGCCAGTCTGAGCAGGTGGTCCGCGAGGGCCTGGCCGCCCTTGGGGTCGCGGCTGATGAGCATCACCGTGTCGTCCCCGGCGATGGTGCCGATGATCTCGTGCACCCCCGCCTGGTCGATCGCGGAGGCGAAGAACTGCGCGGCGCCCGGCGGCGTGCGCAGGACGACCAGGTTGGCGGAGGCCTCCGCCGAGATCAGCAGTTCGCCCGCGAGGCGGCCCATGCGGGCCTCGGTCGCGGATTCGCCGAGCGGGGCCCGGGGGGTGCGGTCGCCGCCCTCCGACGGGACCGCGTAGATCAGCTCGCCACCGGTGTTGCGGATCTTGACCGCGCCCAGTTCGTCGAGGTCGCGGGAGAGCGTCGCCTGGGTGACGGACAGGCCGTCGTCGGCGAGCAGCTTGGCGAGCTGGCTCTGCGACCGGACCGCCTGCCGGCCGAGGATGTCCACGATCCGGCGGTGGCGGGCGGTACGGGTCTGCGGTACGGCCTGTCCGCCGTGGAACGGCTCCGGCTCCTGCGCCTGGGTCATCGTCTCGTCAGTCTCCGCTTCGTCGTTCCCCGAGGGTCCGGAGGGGCCGTGTCGCCCCGCCGGCCCCGTCCGCCTCGTCGGCCGCTCCGGCCGCTCACGCCCCCGGGCCGACGGCGGCAGCAGCGGCGTCCAGGACACCCGGCAGCGCCTGGAGGAACGTTTCCACCTCATCTTCGGTGATGATCAGCGGCGGGGCCAGCCGCACCACGTCGGGTGCGACCGCGTTCACCAGGAGGCCGGCGTCCTGTGCTGCCTGCTGCACCTTCGGTGCAAGGGGCTCGGAAAGGACAATACCCAGCAGCAGGCCCGCGCCACGGACGCGGTCGACCAGCGGGTGGCCGAGCGCAGCGATCCCGTCACGCAGCCGCTCCCCCGTCAGCGCCACGCGGGCGAGGATTCCTTCGCCCTCCAGCGTGTCGAGGACCGCCAGTGCGGCGGCGCACGCGACGGGGTTCCCGCCGAACGTGGAGCCGTGCTGACCGGGCGTCAGCAGATCGGCGGCCGCGCCGAAGGCGAGCACCGCCCCGATCGGCAGGCCGCCGCCGAGGCCCTTGGCGAGCGTGACAATGTCGGGCTCGACGCCCTGCGCCCGGTGCTCGAACCAGTGGCCGGTGCGGCCGATACCTGTCTGAATCTCGTCCAGGACGAGGAGGGTGCCGGTGGCGCGGGTGATCTCCCGGGCGGCGGCCAGGTAGCCGGGGGGCGGCACGACGACGCCGGCCTCGCCCTGGACCGGCTCCAGCACCACGAGCGCGGTGTCGGTGGTCACGGCGGCCCGCAGCGCTTCGGCGTCGCCGTACGGGACGTGGGTGACGCCCGCGGGCAGCGGAAGGAACGGGTCCTGCTTGGCGGGCTGGCCGGTGAGCGCCAGGGCTCCCATCGTGCGGCCGTGGAAGCCGCCGGTGGCGGCGACCATGTGCGTCCGGCCCGTCCGGCGCCCGATCTTGAACGCGGCCTCGACCGCCTCCGCGCCCGAGTTGGCGAAGTACACGCGGCCCGGCCGGCCCGCGAGGGCGAGCAGCCGCTCGGCCAGGGCGACCGTCGGCTCGGCGGTGAAGAGGTTGGAGACGTGGCCGAGCGTGGCGATCTGGTCCGACACCGCCCGGACGACCGCCGGGTGGGCGTGGCCGAGGGCGTTGACGGCGATCCCGCCGACGAGGTCGAGGTACGGCTTGCCGTCGGCGTCCCAGACCGTGCTCCCCTCCCCGCGCACGAGGGGGATTCGCGGGGTGCCGTAGTTGTCCATCAGCGCGCCCTGCCAGCGCTGGGTGAGTCCGGCGTTGCTCACTGCTGCTTCCCCTCCGGCTCGCTCGTCGCCTCGTCGGGCACGACCATCGTGCCGATGCCCTCGTCCGTGAAGATCTCCAGCAGGATCGAGTGCTGGACCCGGCCGTCTATGACGCGGGCCGTGGTGACGCCGTTGCGCACGGCGTGCAGGCACCCCTCCATCTTGGGGACCATCCCGCTGGCCAGGTCGGGCAGCAGGGCCTCCAGCTCGCTCGCCGTGAGCCGGCTGATGACCTCGTCGCTGTGCGGCCAGTCCTCGTAGAGGCCCTCGACGTCGGTGAGGACCATCAGCGTCTCCGCGCCGAGGGCCGCGGCGAGCGCGGCCGCCGCGGTGTCGGCGTTGACGTTGTAGACGTGGCCGTCGTCGGCGCTGCGGGCGATGGAGGAGACGACGGGGATGCGCCCGTTGTCGAGCAGGGCCTGCACGGCGCCGGTGTCGATGGCGGTGATCTCGCCGACGCGGCCGATGTCGACGCGTTCGCCGTCGATGTCGGCGTAGTGCTTGGTGGCCGTCATCGTGTGGGCGTCCTCGCCCGTGAGGCCCACGGCGAGCGGGCCGTGCTCGTTGAGCAGGCCGACGAGTTCGCGCTGCACCTGCCCGGCGAGCACCATGCGGACGACGTCCATGGCCTCCGGGGTGGTCACCCGCAGTCCGGCCTTGAACTCCGACTCCAGGCCCAGCCGGTCGAGCTGCGCACTGATCTGCGGGCCGCCGCCGTGCACGACGACCGGGCGCAGCCCGGCGTGGTGGAGGAAGACGACGTCCTGGGCGAAGGCGGCCTTCAGCTCCTCGTCGACCATGGCGTTGCCGCCGAACTTGATGACGACGGTCTTGCCGTGATGCCGCGTCAGCCAGGGCAGCGCCTCGACGAGGATGCGCGCCTTGGGGAGGGCGGTGTGCTTGCGGGCCGTGCCCGCGCTGTCGGTGGTCGTCATGAGGAGTACGCGCTGTTCTCGTGGACGTAGTCGGCGGTGAGGTCGTTGGCCCAGATGACGGCGGACTCGCCGCCCTCGGCCAGGTCCGCGGTGATGCGCACCTCCCGGTAGCGCATGTCGACGAGGTCGCGGTCGTCGCCGACGGAGCCGTTCCGGCAGACCCAGACGTCGTTGATGGCCACGTTGAGCTTGTCCGGGTCGAAGGCGGCGGACGTCGTACCGATCGCCGAGAGCACCCGGCCCCAGTTGGGGTCCTCGCCGTGGAGGGCGCACTTGAGGAGGTTGTTCCGGGCGATGGAGCGCCCGACCTCGACCGCGTCGTCCTCGGTGGCAGCATTGATCACCTCGATGCGGATGTCCTTGCTGGCGCCCTCGGCGTCACCGATCAGCTGACGGGCCAGGTCGTCGCAGACGGCCCGGACGGCCTCGGCGAACACGTCCTGGGCGGGGGTCACTTCGGCGGCGCCCGAGGCGAGCAGCAGCACCGTGTCGTTGGTGGACATGCACCCGTCGGAGTCGACCCGGTCGAAGGTCTTCCGGGTCGCGGCGCGCAGAGCGGCGTCGAGACCGGCGGCGTCGACGTCAGCATCGGTGGTCAGGACCACCAGCATGGTCGCCAGGCCCGGGGCGAGCATGCCCGCACCCTTGGCCATGCCGCCCACGGTCCAGCCCTCGCCCTGGACCACGGCCGTCTTGTGCACGGTGTCCGTGGTCTTGATGGCGATGGCGGCCTTCTCACCACCGTGGGCGGAGAGCCCCGCGGCGGCCTTCTCGATGCCGGG
Organism: Streptomyces roseifaciens; assembly: GCF_001445655.1. Taxonomy (NCBI): domain Bacteria; kingdom Bacillati; phylum Actinomycetota; class Actinomycetes; order Kitasatosporales; family Streptomycetaceae; genus Streptomyces; species Streptomyces roseifaciens. The sequence goes on along the minus strand of NZ_LNBE01000004.1, from coordinate 1,384,565 downwards.
CAGCAGTTTGTCCATCGGCAGCCGTACGCCGATGAGGCCGGTGGACGCCACGGCGACCTCGCCGGCGCTCTGCCCCAGCACCTCGGCGGCCTTCTCGGCGGTGGCGTGGGTGTCCTGGAAGCCCCCCGGCCCGGTGCAGGCGTTGGCGCCGCCGGAGTTGAGGACCACGGCCGAGACCTGTCCGCCCTTGAGGACCTGCTGCGACCACAGCACCGGCGCCGCCTTCACCCGGTTCGAGGTGAAGACGCCCGCGGCGGCCAGGCGGGGGCCCTGGTTGACCACGAGGGCCAGGTCGGGACTGCCGCTCTCCTTGATCCCGGCGGCGATGCCCGCCGCCGTGAATCCCTTCGCTGCCGTGACGCTCACTGCATCTCCTCGTTCGCCCGGTTGCTCGTCGTGTTCTTGGCCGTGTCGCACGGCACCAGCCGCGCCAGAAGGGTCGCTATGACCCTGCGGACGCTCATGGCGCCACTCCCGTGGCCGGCAGGCCCAGCTCCTCGGGGAGGCCGAGGGCGATGTTCATGCTCTGCACCGCGCCACCGGCGGTGCCCTTGGTCAGGTTGTCGATCGCGCTCACCACGACGATCCGCCCGGCCGCCTCGTCCAGCGCCACCTGCACCAGCACGGTGTTGGAGCCGTGGACGGCGGCGGTGGCGGGCCACTGCCCCTCGGGCAGCAGGTGGACGAACGGCTCGTCCGCGAACGCCTTCTCGTACGCGGCGCGCAGGCTGCCGGCCGTCACGCCGGGGCGGGCCTTGGCGCTGCAGGTGGCGAGGATGCCCCGGGACATCGGTGCCAGGGTGGGCGTGAAGGAGACCGTGACGGGCTCCCCCGCCGCGGCGGAGAGGTTCTGGACGATCTCGGGCGTGTGCCGGTGGGAGCCGCCCACGCCGTACGGGCTCATGGAGCCCATGACCTCGGAGCCGAGCAGGTGCGGCTTGGCCGCCTTGCCCGCACCCGACGTCCCCGACGCCGCCACGATGACCGCCTCCGGCTCTGCGATCCCCGCCCCGTAGGCCGGGAACAGCGCCAGCGAGACGGCGGTCGGATAGCACCCGGGCACGGCCACGCGCCGTACGCCCTTCAGCGCCTCCCGGCCTCCGGGCAGCTCCGGCAGCCCGTACGGCCACGTGCCCGCATGCGCCGAACCGTAGAACCGCTCCCACTCCCCCGCGTCCTTCAACCGGAAGTCCGCACCGCAGTCGACGACGAGGACGTCCGGGGCCAATTCGCGGGCCAGTGCCGCGGACTGACCGTGCGGCAGGGCGAGGAAGACGACGTCGTGCCCGGCGAGGACCTCGGCCGAGGTGGGCTCCAGCACGCGCCCGGCCAGGGGCAGCAGGTGCGGCTGCACGGTGCCGAGGCGCTGGCCCGCGTTGGAGTTCGCGGTGAGGGCGCCGATCCGTACGCCGGGGTGCGCGAGCAGCAGGCGCAGCACTTCGCCGCCTGCGTATCCGCTCGCTCCTGCCACTGCCACACGTACTGCCATCGGGCCCCTCCTGGTCGATGGCATGACTATACGAATAAGCGAAGATTTATGCAATGGGCATGCATGGCGCCATTAATGATTCGCAATGGCGCCATAGATGCGTCATGATGGCACCCTGGGTAGCGCACCCCTCGGTCTCGCCGGCCGAGGAGTGCGCGCGGGGTGAGCCATCAAAGGGGTCGGATCATGGAGACAGCGCAGAGCCGGCAGCAGGTGGCGCCCGGCGCCTTCGTCGCCTTCGCCCGCTTCGTGCTCTGCGGCGGCGGGGTGGGGCTCGCCTCCAGCTTCGCCGTGGCGGCCCTCTCCTCCTGGATTCCCTGGGTCCTGGCCAACGCCCTGATCACCGTGGTCTCCACGCTCCTCGCCACCGAGCTGCACGCCCGCTTCACCTTCGGCGCGGGCGGGCGCGCGACCCGGCGCCAGCATGCGCAGTCGGCCGGGTCCGCGGCGGCCGCGTACGTGGTGACCTGCATGGCGATGCTCGCCCTGCAGCAGCTGGTGGCGGCACCCGGTGCGGTGCTCCAGCAGGTCGTCTACCTGTCGGCCTCCGCGCTCGCCGGTGTCGCGCGGTTCGCGGTGCTGCGCCTCGTCGTCTTCGCGCGGAACCGCTCGCAGGCCGCGGCCACCGTCCGCACCGCCCGCCCCCTGCCCGCGACCGTGGCGCGCGCCTCGGCCCCGGCCGGCCCCGCGGCGCTCTGCCGCGCCGCCTGACCGTTCCGGCCGAAACGCGCGCTCACGGGTGTGGTGTCAGTGGCTCCGCATACGGTCTGCGCATGGTTGATCAGAGACCCTCCTCGTCCCCGATACACGACTTCGCGACCTGGGAGCCGGTGCTACGGCTCCTGCGGGCGGGCACCGCGGAGGGGCAGGCCGCCGCGCCGGTCCGCGTGGCGGGAAGCATCGGCCGGGGCAGCTGGAGTCTGCCCCTGCGGCGGCGGATGCCGCCGCCCGGCCGGGCCGCCCAGGTCGGGGACATGCAGGACGAGTTCGACGCGGTGAAGCGGGTGCAGCACGCGCTGGCGGACGCCGGCGTCGACGACATCTCGTTCACGGCGGAGATCTCTCCGGCCGGGCAGGTCGCACTCCGCCTGCTCGGGCCCAGCCCCGCCGTGGAGCCCGGCATCGGCACCCCGCACCCGGGGGCGCTCACCCTGGTCGAAGGCGCCCTTCCCGAGCCCTGGCGCCGGCTTCCCGAACCGGCGCCCGGAGCAGTGCCGGCCCCTTCGGCGGATCCGGAACTGCTGGAGCGGACGCTCCGTGAGCGGCTGCCCGGCGCCGTCGGCGCGACGGAGGCGGAGATCACCGCTGCGGAAGCACGCCTCGGCGTCACCCTGCCCGACGAGCTCAAGGCGCTCTACCGGGTGACACGGTCGCGGTGGGAGGACTGGGGCGACGACTACGAGGCGGCGCAGCGCGAATGCACGGCGGTCGGCTGCGAGCTCTTCGCGCTGGACGACCTGTACATCGCCGACGCGTCGTCCCGTCACTGCCGTTGGGAGTTCGCGGCGATGGAGGCGGTCGTCACGCCGCCCGGCGCCGCGGTGCAGGGCCTGGTCGGCTCACCCGGCTGGATCGCCTTCGGGGACAACGGCGGCGGCGACCGGCTGGCCGTCGATCTGACCCCCGGCCCGCGCGGTCACACAGGGCAGATCATCATGGTCGGCCACGAGGAGAACGTCGGCGCCTCGCTGGTCGCCGACTCGCTCACCGACCTGGTGCTGAACCGGCCCGGCGAGCGACGTGGCGGCTCGGGCGAGGACCGGCCGCCGGCGGTGGCCCACGTCAACATCCGGAGCCTGCCGGGCGTCGAGGCCGCCGCCCACCCCGGCCTGGAGGTGTTGTCCATCGGCGTGTGGGACGAGGCGCCGCTCACTCTCGCCCCGGTCATGGGACTGCCCCGCCTGCGGACCCTCGTCGCCTATCCCGGCACGCTCGCCGATCCTCTGGAGATCGCCGGGCTCACCGGCCTGGAGTACCTGGAGCTCGGCCCGCAGGAATGGCGCGTCCTCCTCGACGCCGGAGCCGTCCCGCGCAGCCTGTCGGCAGCCGCCATCAAGGTGCACGGCAACCCGGATCCCCTGCCCGTCGTGGCCGTCGCCAACGAACTCCTGGCCCTGTGGGACCGGCCCCGGATCGTCCAGACCGTCCTCGAAGGCAGCCTCGGCGCCGTGCCGTAGCGAGGCCATCGACGCCCGCGTTCCGTAGAGCGGGCCGGTACGAACGGGAACCGCCCCGGCCGGGCGCAGTGCCGGCCGGGGCGGAACGGTTTTCCGTCGCGCGGGCGCGTCAGCCCAGGATCGCCAGAGCCTGGTTGAGCGTCGCCGACGGGCGCATGACGGCCGAGGCCTTCGTCACGTCGGGCTGGTAGTAGCCGCCGATCTCGGCCGGGGAGCCCTGCACCGCGATCAGCTCGTCGACGATGGTCCGCTCCTGCTCGGTGAGCGTCTTGGCCAGGGGGCCGAACGCCTCCGCGAGCTGGGCGTCGTCGGTCTGCTTCGCGAGCTCCTGGGCCCAGTAGAGCGCCAGGTAGAAGTGGCTGCCGCGGTTGTCGATGCCGCCCAGGCGACGGCTCGGCGACTTGTCCTCGTTGAGGAAGGTGCCGGTCGCGCGGTCGAGCGTGTCGGCCAGGACCTTGGCGCGGGCGTTGCCCGTGGTGGCCGCGAGGTGCTCGAAGCTGGCCGCCAGCGCGAAGAACTCGCCCAGGCTGTCCCAGCGGAGGTAGTTCTCCTTGACGAGCTGCTGCACGTGCTTGGGAGCGGAGCCGCCGGCGCCGGTCTCGAACAGGCCGCCGCCGTTCATGAGCGGGACGACCGAGAGCATCTTCGCGCTCGTGCCGAGCTCGAGGATCGGGAACAGGTCGGTGAGGTAGTCACGCAGGACGTTGCCGGTGACGGAGATCGTGTCCTCGCCGCGGCGGATGCGCTCCAGCGAGAACTTCGTCGCCTCGACGGGCGACATGATCTCGATCTGCAGGCCCTCGGTGTCGTGCTCCGGCAGGTACGCCTTGACCTTCTCGATGAGCTGCGCGTCGTGCGCGCGGTCCTCGTCGAGCCAGAACACGGCCGGGACGCCGGTCGCGCGGGCGCGGGTGACGGCGAGCTTGACCCAGTCGCGGATCGGCGCGTCCTTGGACTGGCACATGCGGAAGATGTCGCCCGCGCCGACCGTCTGCTCCAGCACGACGTTGCCGGCGCCGTCGAGGACGCGCACCGTGCCGGTGACGGGGACCTCGAAGGTCTTGTCGTGGCTGCCGTACTCCTCGGCCTTCTGCGCCATGAGGCCGACGTTGGGCACGGAGCCCATCGTGGACGGGTCGAAGGCGCCGTTGGCGCGGCAGTCGTCGAGGACGACCTGGTAGACGCCCGCGTAGCTGCTGTCCGGGAGGACGGCGAGGGTGTCGGCCTCCTGGCCGTCCGGGCCCCACATGTGGCCGGAGGTGCGGATCATGGCCGGCATGGAGGCGTCGACGATGACGTCGCTGGGGACGTGCAGGTTGGTGATGCCCTTGTCGGAGTCGACCATCGCCAGGGCCGGGCCCTCGGCGAGCTCGGCGTCGAAGGAGGCCTTGATCGCGGCGCCCTCGGGCAGGGCCTCCAGGCCCTTGAAGATGCCGCCGAGGCCGTCGTTCGGGGTCAGGCCCGCGGCGGCGAGCTGCTCGCCGTACTGCGCGAAGGTCTTCGGGAAGAAGGCGCGGACCACGTGGCCGAAGATGATCGGGTCGGAGACCTTCATCATCGTGGCCTTCAGGTGCACGGAGAACAGCACGTCCTCGGCCTTGGCGCGGGCGACCTGCGCCGTGAGGAACTCGCGCAGCGCGGCGACGCGCATGACGGAGGCGTCGACGACCTCACCGGCGAGCACGGGGACCGACTCGCGCAGGACCGTGGTGGAGCCGTCGTCGCCCGAGAGCTCGATGCGGAGCGTGCCGTCCTCGGCGATGACCGCGGACTTCTCGGTGGAGCGGAAGTCGTCGACGCCCATGGTGGCGACGTTCGTCTTCGAGTCGGCCGTCCAGGCGCCCATGCGGTGCGGGTGCGTCTTGGCGTAGTTCTTGACCGACGCGGGGGCGCGGCGGTCGGAGTTGCCCTCGCGCAGGACGGGGTTGACCGCGCTGCCCTTGACCTTGTCGTAGCGGGCGCGGATGTCGCGCTCCTCGTCGGTCTTCGGGTCGTCCGGGTAGTCCGGCAGCGCGTAGCCCTGCTGCTGCAGCTCGGCGACCGCGGCCTTCAGCTGCGGGATCGAGGCCGAGATGTTGGGCAGCTTGATGATGTTGGCACCCGGCGTCCTGGCCAGCCGGCCGAGCTCCGCGAGGGCGTCGTCGATGCGCTGGCCCTCTTCGAGGAACTCGGGGAACTGCGAGATGATCCGGCCGGCCAGGGAGATGTCGCGGGTCTCCACAGTGACCCCGGCCGTCGAGGCGTAGGCCTGGACCACGGGCAGGAACGAGTGCGTGGCCAGGGCCGGCGCCTCGTCGGTGTGCGTGTAAAAGATGGTCGAGTCAGTCACCGGGTGCTCCGCTCCACGTCTGTAACATTGCTCGACATCAAGATATCTCGTGGCGGACCCCCTCTCGACAGGACCCTGGCCACATCCGCGGCACGGGGCCGGACGCACGCCCCGGCCGCCTTCCGGACGAGGCCGGGCGGGCCTTTCAGTCCTTGCCGTCGCCCAGGGACTCCAGCAGGCTCCTGAGGGTCGTCGCGATCATGTCGCGCTCTTCCTTCGTGAGGGCGGCGAGCAGGCCGGCCGAGGTGGCGACGTGGTCGGGCAGGGCCTCGTCGATGAGGGCGCGGCCCGCGTCGGTGAGCGCGACCACGACGCTGCGGCCGTCCGAGGCACTGGGGCTGCGGCTCACCAGGCCGCGGGCCTCCAGACGGTCGAGGCGCTGGGTGATGGCCCCCGAGGTGACCATCGACGCCCGCATCAGCTCGGCGGGGGTCAGCCGGTGCGGCGCATCGCTGCGCCGCAGCGTGGCGAGGACGTCGAAGGACGCGGCGTCGAGCCCGTGGGCGTTGAACGTACGGCCCGTTTCGGCGTCGACGAGCCGGGACAGCCGCTTGAGCCGTCCGAGTACCGCCATCGGCGACACATCCAGGTCAGGGCGTTGCACAGCCCACTGTTCGAGTACGCGGTCGACGTGATCTGCCATCGGGCCAGGGTAATGGACCGGATGCAACTGTCTTAGCAGTGAGGTACCTCACGCGCCGCCTCTTGCTCGAATAGCTTAGCGCTGAGATACATTGCTTTAGTGCTAAGCAATCGAGTCGGAACCCTGCTGCTCACCGCCCTCGCGCCTGCCGTCTGGGGCACCACCTACCTCGTGACCACCGAGCTCCTGCCCCCGGGCCGCCCGCTCCTCGCGGCGGTCGTCCGGGCCCTGCCCGCCGGGCTCGCGCTCGTCGCCGTGACGCGGCGGCTGCCGCAGGGTGTGTGGTGGTGGCGGGCGCTCGTGCTCGGCGCCCTCAACATCGGCGGGTTCTTCGCTCTGCTGTTCGTCGCCGCGTACCGCCTGCCCGGCGGGGTCGCCGCCACCGTCGGCGCGATACAGCCACTGCTGGTCGCCCTGCTCTCCGCCGGCCTGCTGGGCGAACGGCTCTCCCCCCGTACGCTGATCGCCGCCGTCGCCGGCGTCGCCGGGGTCAGCCTGCTCGTGCTCCGGGCCGAGGCGCGGCTGGACGTCCTCGGGGTCGCCGCCGCGGTCGGCGGAGCCGTCGTCATGGCTGCCGGAATCGTCCTCAGCAAGCGCTGGGTCTCGCCCGCGCCGCTCCTCGCCACCACCGGCTGGCAGCTCGTCGCGGGCGGCCTGCTGCTGCTCCCCGTCGCACTCTTCGCCGAAGGCCTGCCGCCCGCGGCGCCCACCGCCGCGAACCTGGCCGGTTACGCGTACCTCGCCGTCATCGGATCCGCCCTCGCCTACAGCCTGTGGTTCCGCGGGATCCGGCTGCTGTCCCCCACCGACGCGACCTTCCTCGGGCTGCTCAGCCCGCTCGTCGCCACGGCGCTGGGATGGCTGATACTCGATCAGGAACTCAGCGTCGTCCAGGGCTTCGGCGCGCTCGTCGTCCTGGTGTCACTCGTGGTGGCCCAGCTCCGGCGCGGCGCGCCGGGCCCGGCCCGCACGGAACGCCCGGCCCCGGCGGTGCCGGACCCCGAGCCCGCCAACCGGTGACGTCACCGCTCGCCCAGTTTCAAAACCCACTGATTCCCTTCCGACCAAGGAGCTGACAGCTATGCGCATCACCGTCTTCGGAGCAGCCGGCAACGTGGGCCGCCGCGTCGTGACCGAGGCCCTGACCCGTGGCCACGAAGTCACCGCCGTCGTACGGGACTCCGCCCGCTTCGGCGAGCTGCCGGCGGGCGCCACCGCCCGCACAGGCGACGCCTCGGACCCCGCGGACGTCGCACGGCTCGGCGCCGGGCAGGACGTCGTGATCACCGCGACCCGCCCCGCGCCCGGCAGCGAGCACCAGCTCCTCGCCGTCACCGAGGGGCTGCTGGCAGGGCTCTCCGGGACCGGCGTCCGGCTGCTGCTCGTCGGCGGCGCCGGCAGCCTGACCCTCCCCGGCACCGACGGCACGACCGTCGTCGACGGGCCCGGCTTCCCCGCCGACTGGCGGCCCATAGCCCTGGCCTGCAACGACCAGCTGGCCGCCTGCCGCGCCGCCGAGCACGGCGTGGACTGGGCCTACCTGAGCCCGCCCGCCATCCTGGAACCGGGCGAGCGCACCGGCCGCTACCGCCTGGGCAAGGACGAGCTCCTCGTGGACGCCGAGGGCAACTCGGCGATCTCCATGGAAGACCTCTCCGTAGCCCTCCTCGACGAGGCCGAGAAGCCGGTGCACCACCGGACGCGGTTCACGGTCGGGTACTGAGGGTTCGCCGCCACGCGTCGTACCAGGTCGACACGACGGCAGTCCGGCACCGCCGGTACGGCACGTCGTGGCTGATCGCCGCTGCGGCGGAGGGCGGGTGCCCGCCCGGGCCGTGACCACCACGGCGGCACCGGAGTGGCCGGTGGACGGGCAGGGCCCGGACGTCAGCGGTCCCGCTGGGCGCCCTGGAGGCGTTCCAGTTCGCGGCGGTCCCGCTTCGTGGGGCGGCCCGTGCCGCGGTCGCGGACGGCTACCACGGCCACGTGTTCGCGCGGCGGCTCGGGCGGGGTGTTGTCGACGTAGCACTCGGCGGCGACGGGCGCGCCGACCCGCTTGCTGATGAGCCGCGACACGACGACGACGCGCTCCCGCCCGTCGAGGCGCACCCGCACCTCGTCGCCGGGGCGCACCGTCTGGGCGGGCTTGGCGCGCTCGCCGTTGACGCGGACGTGGCCCGCGCGGCAGGCCGCGCCCGCCGCGGAGCGCGTCTTCGTGAGCCGTACGGACCAGATCCAGCTGTCGACCCGGACCGGCGCGGCGCCCTCGCCTGAAGCAACTACTGAAGCCATGCTCCGACTGTAGGGCCTGTCCGGCGGATCACGACGACTCGCGGGGCACGGGGGCGTCATCCCCCGGGGCATGCGGTCTCGAACGCCGTCCGCAGCCTGCTCACACCCTCCGCCAGCTCGGCCGTCCCGGCGACCGCCGCGAAGCTCAGCCGCAGGTGCGGGGCGACGGATTCCGCGGGGTGGTACGGGCCGCCCGAGGCCACGGCGACGCCGGCGCGCAGCGCGGCCGCGGACAGCGCGGCGTCGTCCGTGCCGTCCGGCAGCCGGGCCCACACGTGGAAGCCCCCGGGCGGGACGAAGTCGACGGATACGGCGGGCAGTTCGCGGTGCAGGGCGGTGAGCAGCGCCTCGCGCCGGACGCGCAGTTCGGCGGCGGTCGTGCGCCGGTGCCGGGTCCAGGCGGGCGAGCCGACGAGTTCGAGGGCGGCCTCCTGCAGGGGGCGCGGCACGAAGAAGCTGTCCACGACCTGGATGGCCCGCAGGCGTTCGAGGACGGGCCCGCGGGCGGCGAGGGCCCCCACGCGCAGGCTGGGCGAGGTGGCCTTGGTGAGGGAGCAGACGTGGACGACGATGCCGTCGGGGTCGTCCGCGGCGAGGGTGGGCGGCAGCGGCGGTGCGTCCTCGTGGGCGAGGCGGCGCGCGAAGTCGTCCTCGATGACGAAGGCCCCGGCCTCGCGGGCCACCCGGATCACCTCGGGCCGCCGGTCGTCGGCCAGGACGGCGCCGGTCGGGTTCTGGAACAGCGGCTGGCAGACGAAGACGCGGGCGCCGCTCGTGCGGAACGCCTCCGCGAGCAGGTCGGTGCGCACGCCGCGGGCGTCGGTGGGCACGGGTACGGGCCGCAGTCCGGAGGCGCGCGCGGCGGCGAGCATGCCGGGGTAGGTCGGGGATTCGACGAGGACGGGCGCGCCGGGCGGGGCGAGGGCCCGCAGGGCCGCGGTCAGGGCGCTCTGCCCGCCGGCGGTGATCAGCACGTCGGAGGCGGCGACGGTGCCGGCCGGACCGCCGATCTCGCGGGCGAACCAGGCGCGCAGCTCGGTCACGCCCTCGATCGGCGGGCGTCCCCAGGCACCGGGGCGGCGCCCGGCCCGGCCGAGGGCCGCGGCGAGAGCGCGCTCGGGCTGCAGGGCGGGGTGGAGGTAGCCGCCGCTGAGCTCGATGACGCCGGGCGGGGGTTCGGCGAGCGTGCTGAGCACGCCGGAGGCGTCGACGGAGCGGGGGACGGCCTCCGCGGCGCTCTCCATGCTGAGGGCGACCTGCTGCCACGAGGTGTCGCCGAGGCGCACGGGCGCGCTGTGCGGGGCCGTACGGAACGCGCCGGCGCCGGGCCGGGTGGTCACGAGGCCTTCCGCGGCGAGGGCGGCGATCGCCCGCGAGACGGTGACGGGGCTGACCCGGAAGCGTTCGACAAGGGCCCTGCTGGACGGCAGCTTCTCACCCGGAGAGTAGCGGTTGAGCTCCCTTTTCAGGGCTTCTACCAGTTCAGCGACGCTGTTACGCTCATGCATGAGAGTGAAAGATAGCGCTATCGGACCGACGACGGTAGCAGTGCAGAGCTCCGGGCGGGCCGCTGCGGCGGACACCGCGGGAGCTGCGGCCCCTCGTGCGGGAAGCGGCGTCCTCCTCGCCGCCCTGGGCGTGGCGGCCTTCTCGCTGACGTTCCCCGCGACGGCCTGGGCCCTGGAGGGGCTCGGCCCGTGGTCCGTGACCGCCTGCCGGATGCTGCTGGCGGGCCTGATCGCCGCCGGCTGCCTGCTGGCGCTGCGCGTCCGGGTCCCGGCGCGGCGGCACTGGCCCGCGCTGTGCGCGGTGGCCGGCGGCACGGTCGTCGGCTTCCCCCTGCTGACCACGCTCGCCCTGCAGACCTCCTCGACCTCGCACGCCGCGGTCGTCGTGGGCCTGCTGCCGCTGACGACCGCCGCTTACTCGGCCGTACGCAACGGGACCCGGCACTCGCGCACGTTCTGGGGCGCGGCCGTCACGGGCGCGGCCGTGGTGATCGTCTTCGCCGTGCAGCAGAGCGGCGGCAGCCCCACGACCGGTGATCTGTACCTGTTCGCCGCGCTGCTCGTCTGCGCGGCGGGCTACGCGGAGGGCGGGCGGCTGGCGCGCGAGATGCCGGGGTGGCAGGTCATCGGCTGGGCGCTGGTGCTGTGCCTGCCGGTGGCGGCCGTGGGTACCGCGGTGGCGCTGTGGGCCGAGCCCGGACGGCTCACGGGCCACACGGTCGCGGGGCTGCTGTGGCTCGCCGCGGGATCGCAGTTCCTGGGCATGTGGGTGTGGTACCGCGGCATGAGCGCGATCGGAGTCGCCCGGGCCAGCCAGCTGCAGCTGGCGCAGCCGCTGCTCACCCTGGTCTGGTCGGTGCTGCTGCTCGGCGAGCACCTGACCCCCGCCGCGCCGGTGGCCGCCGTGGCCGTGCTGGTGTGCATCGGGGTGACGCAGCGGGCGCGCGGCTGACCGGGCGCGCGTTGCTCCACCTGGCCGAGGGGCGGGCCATATACCGCCGGTCACCGTAGACTTGGGAGCATCCCAGCACACCTCGAATCTCGAACGGAACTCGAACAGAAGGGGCACCGTCGATGCATGCGAGCAAGGGTGACCACCTGGTGGTCCACGGGCGGACGGTCGGCCAGCAGGATCACGTCGTGGAGATCGTCGAGGTGCTGGGCCCCAACGGCACGCCGCCGTACCGGGTCCGCGCCGAGAACGGCCACGAGACGATCATGTCGCCGGGCCCCGACGCGGTGGTCGACCACCGCAGGGCCTCCGGCCAGGGTTAGCAGACGCCTTCGACCCCGCTGCGAGGCCAGCCCCCGCGGCGGGGTCCGGCGGTGCCGCACACACCGCACGGCGGAGCCCGTGGTCAGTGCGGCGGGCGCACCCGGGCCGGGTAGTGGTCCTTGACCACCCGCGCCATCGCCCCTATCGGGTCCGCGACCACCTGCTTGGCGGAGAAGTACACGTTCCCGAGCACCTCCGGGTACTCCCGGCACAGTGTGAGGTGGCGCGAGAGCTCGGCCGGGTCCTGCCAGGGCGCGGGCTGCGCGGGGTCGCCCGCCCGGTACAGCGCCTCGCCGACGTACAGCTGCACGTCCGTGTCCCGGACGGTCTCCGCCCACCACGGCACGAGCTTCGCGTAGTCCGCGGCGGCGAAGCCGATGTGCCAGTACACCTGGGGCACGATGTAGTCGATCCACTCCTCCACGACCCATTTCCGCGTGTCCGCGCCGAGGTCGTCGTAGGTCTGCACGCCCGCGCGGGTGTCCGAGCCGAGCGGGTCGCTGGAGCGGTTGCGCCAGACCGCGAACGGGCTGATCCCGAACTGCACGTGCCGCTTGCGCCGCTTGATGCGCTGCCCCATCTCCCGCACCAGCAGGTCGATGTTGTCGCGCCGCCAGGCGGCCCGGTCCGGGAAGCCGGAGCCGTAGCGGGCGTACGCGGTGTCGTCGTCGAAGCGCTGGCCGGCCACCGGGTACGGGTAGAAGTAGTCGTCGAAGTGCACGCCGTCCAGGTCGTAGCGGGAGACGGCGTCGAGCATGGCGTCCTGGACGAAGCGGCGCACCTCGGGGAGGCCGGGGTTGTAGTAGAGCTTGCCGCCGTAGGGCACGACCCACTCGGGGTGGATGCGCGCGGGGTGGGTGGCGACGAGCCGGCCGGGGTCGGGGTGGTTGGCGATGCGGTAGGGGTTGAACCAGCCGTGCAGTTCGATCCTGCGCCGGTGGGCCTCGCGCACGGCGAAGGCCAGCGGGTCCCAGCCCGGATAGCGGCCCTGAGTTCCCGTCAGGTACTCCGACCAGGGCTCGAACGGGGAGGGCCAGAAGGCGTCCGCGGTCGGCCGGATCTGCAGCATGACCGCGTTGAGGCGGCGGTCGGCGGCCGTGTCGAGGAGGGTGATCAGCTCCTCGCGCTGCCGGTCGGGGCTCAGGCCCGGCTTGGACGGCCAGTCGACGTTGACGACGGTGGCGATCCACATCCCCCGGAACTCGCGCTTCCGCCGGCGCTCGGCCGGGCCGCCCGCCCCCGTCGTCCGCGGAGCGGGCCACGACCGGCCCGCGGCCGCTCCCGCCTCGCCGGACGCCAGCATGGCGGACATCATCCCTGCGGCGGCCACGGTGAACCCTCTTCGGGTCATACGCCCCATATGCGGGACCTCTCTTCGCCGTCTCGTCGGATCGGTCACACCGTTCGAGGCCAGCATGCCCGCCCCAGCCCCATCGGGACCGCACGGCGCGGAGTAACGTCTGGAACGAGGCGGGCACCGCGGCGAGACGCGGCCCGCCGGACGACCGAGAACAGCGAAAGGCACGATGTGACGGACACTGTGGCAGACGTAGCGCGTGTCGGGGTGGTGGGCTGCGGCCAGATGGGCGCGGGGATCGCGGAGGTGTGTGCCCGGGCCGGCCTGGACGTCATGGTCGCCGAGACCACCGGGGAGGCCCTGGAGATCGGCCGCACCCGCCTGACCAACTCCCTCGGCAAGGCCGCCGAGCGCGGCAAGATCTCCGAGGAGGAGCGCGACGCGACGCTCGCCCGGCTGAGCTTCACCACGGACCTCGGCGAGTTCGCCGACCGCGACCTGGTCATCGAGGCCGTCGTCGAGAACGAGCAGGTCAAGTCCGAGATCTTCCAGGTCCTCGACCAGGTGGTCACCCGCCCCGACGCGATCCTGGCCTCCAACACCTCCTCGATCCCGCTGGTGAAGCTGGCCGTGGCCACCTCCCGGCCGGACCGCGTCATCGGCATCCACTTCTTCAACCCGGCCCCGGTGCAGAAGCTCGTCGAACTCATCCCGGCGCTCACCACCAGCGAGGAAACGATCAAGCGCGCCGACGCGCTGGTCGCCAACGTGCTGGGCAAGCACGCCATCCGGGCCCAGGACCGCTCCGGCTTCGTCGTCAACGCCCTGCTGATCCCGTACCTGCTCTCGGCCATCCGGATGTTCGAGTCCGGCATCGCCAGCCGCGAGGACATCGACAACGGCATGGAGCTCGGCTGCGCCCACCCGATGGGCCCGCTCAAGCTCTCCGACCTGATCGGCCTGGACACGGTCGCCTCGGTCGCCGACAGCATGTACCAGGAGTACAAGGAGCCGCTGTACGCCGCTCCCCCGCTGCTCCAGCGCATGGTCGACGCGGGCCGCCTCGGCCGCAAGACCGGCTCGGGCTTCTACACGTACTGAGCCCCGTGTGCCCGGACCCGTACCGAGCGCCCCCGCGCCCGTCACGGACCGTCACCATCCGGCACCGCCGCACACCCGTGTTCGCACGGGGTGTGCGGCGGTGACTCGCATATACCCCCCGCACACGCTCCCGCTCCGCGCGCCGACACGGTTGACTCGGCTCGTCGGACACACAGGAGTCATTCCGGAAGGGGTACGGAAAGTGACCATGCATCCCGAGCAGGCCACCAGAACGGCTGAGCTCGCGGAGCTCCGTCGTAGCCTCGATGTCGGCGTCGTCCGCATCGACGGCCACCTCGCCCTCCTCACCCAGCGCAGCGATCAGTCGGAACGCGAGATCACCGAGATGGCGGACCGGGTAAGGGCCCTGGAGCACGGCAGGTGGCCCCTGCCCTCACTGGCCGCGCTCACCGGTGTCGCCGCCCTGGCACTCGCCGTCTGGCAGGCGACCGGCCGGTGAGCGCGGGGCGTGCCACGGCCGCCGCTCGCGGGGCCGGCCGCTAGCCGAGCCGGATGTGGTGCAGCAGCAGGAGCGCCGCCGCCATGTTGGCGGCCGGCACCTCGCCGCGGCCGATCATGTCGGGCACCAGCTTCAGCGGCACCCACTCGCGCCGGTCGGACTCGAAGTCGTCCTCCGGGTCGCCGATGTACTCGGCCTCGTCCGACCAGTAGATGTGGTGCCGGGCGTCGGTGAGGCCGTTGGACGGCTCGACCGACATCAGGTGCCGCAGCGGGCCGGGCCGCCACCCGGTCTCCTCCTCCATTTCCCGGGCAGCCGCGCCGGCGAGGTCCTCGCCGTCCTCGACGACGCCGGCGGCCAGTTCCCAGCCCCAGTTGTCGGTGATGAAGCGGTGCCGCCACAACAGCAGGACCTCATTGGCCTCGTTGACCACCGTGGCCACGGCGACGGGCCGCAGCCGGATGAGGAAGTGGTCGAGGTGGCGGCCGTCGGGGAGTTGAACGTCTGCGAGATTGACCCGGAACCAGCGGTTCGCATAGACCGTCCGCTCCCTGAGATTCTTCCAACGCACGTGTTGCCACCTTCCGCCGAGGTGGCCACCTCCCCGGGCGCTGTCCTCACAGGGGCACGCGCAACGCCCCGTCGATCATCTCGGCGGCCTCGGCAGTGGCCGCACACCCGCTTTCGATCAGATGCTCGCGCACCGCCCGGAGCCGGTCCCGTAAGCGCTGCGATTCCATGCCTCTCGCCTGCTCGGTCATCTCCCGTGCGGTGGCCACCGCCTTGTCCGCGTCTCCTTGACGCAGCTCGATGTGCGTGAGCATGGCGAGCCGGTGGACACGTCCCCGGTCGTGGGCGGGGGTGTCGACGGCCCGGTCCGCGTGCTCACGGGCGGGTCCGAGGTCGCCGAGGCTCAGGAGCGCCTCGGCCACCTGCACGTTCACCAGACCGGGCTGCACATAGCCGGTCTCGGCGGGCTCCTGGCCGCGGCGGATGCGCTCGGCGGCGGTCTCGGCGCGGCGGATGCAGGCGAGCGCGCCGGCGCCGTCGCCGAGCCGCGCGTACGCCTTGGCCTGCATGGCGTAGAGATCGGCCGCGAGGGCCGGGGTCAGCTCCGTGCCCGCGGCCCGCAGCGCGGACTCGGCGAACGCCACGGCCTGCCGGTACTCGCGCATGAACAGCGACTGGTTGACGAGCAGGGCGATGACGTAGCCGCCGAGACCGCGGTCGCCGCTGGCCTTGGCCAGCCGCAGCGCCTGGTGGAAGTAGCGCTGGGCCAGGCCGTGCGCGTCGGAGTCGTAGGCGCAGATGCCGGCGACGGCGACCAGCCCGCCGGTGGCCCGGTGCAGCTGACGGCCCGTCTCGTCCGTGTAGCTGCCGCGCAGCAGGGGGGCGGCCTCGGCGTTGAGGAAGCCCACGACGCGGGCGCGCGTCGCGATCCCGCCCGCCTTGCGGTACATCTGCTCGTAGTGGGTGCGGGCCGCGCGCAGCATCTCGATGTCGTCCATGGAGACGCGGGTGAGGCCGCGCCGGGAGACGTCGGCGTCCTCGGGAGGGTTCTCCCACTCCCAGACCGGGATGACGGCGGGGGTCCCGGTGACGGCGGGGGCGGTGACGACGTGCTCGCGCTGCTGCTCGTCGGAGCGCCAGAGGGCGGTGGCCCGTTCGACGAAGCCGGAGAGCGGGGTGTTGGGCAGCCGCGGGCTGCCCGGGGTGCCGAGGCCGATGTCGTCCAGGGTCAGCGCGCGGTGCAGCCGCTCGCCGAGGACTTCGCAGATCAGATCCGGCACCTGGCCGCGCGGCCGCTGGCCCTTCAGCCAGCGGGCGACGGCCGTGTGTTCGTAACGCAGCGCCAGACCCCGGGCCCGGCCTGCCGCGTTGACGTGGGCGGCCAGGCCGGCGTGGGATATGCCCGCTTCGTCGAGGATGGCGTCAAGGAGAGTGTTGGGCTCCATCCTGCCCTCCGCATGCGCTCGGTGGGGCCAGCGTAATGGAGATCCCTTCGCACGGGGTGTGAACCGGCCGTGGCTGAGCGTCAGCGGCGGGGGCGGCCCGAACGGGCCAGACAGGGGCGGGGCTCGCGCTCCGGGGCACGGCAGCGGTCGTTGCTCAGCACCAGCAGCGCGATGTCGTCGGAGAGCCGGCCGCCGGTGTGGCGCAGCAGGGCGGACTGCACGTGCTCGATGACCGCGGCGGGGACGACGGGCGTACGGTCGGCGACGGCGTCGAGGACGCCCGCGAGCGGGAAGAAGGCCCCGGCCGCATCGCGCGCATCCTCCGCCCCGTCCGTGTGGAGCACCAGGGCGTCCCCCGGCAGCAGCCGGGTCAGGGGGGCGACGGGCAGCTCGGGCGGCAGCGGGAAGAGCCCGAGCGGCGGCAGCGGATCGCCCCGCCCCACCGCGGCGGCGCGGGGGCCCTCGCAGGCGGTGCGGGAGAGGCGGTACGGCCAGGGGTGGCCGCAGTTGACCGCGGTGACCAGGCCGTCGGAGCGGATCTCCAGCAGCAGGACGGTCACGAACTCCTCGCCCAGCCCGCGCTCCTGCTCCGCCCCGGGCCTGGCCTGGGCCTCGGCGCGGGCGCGCTCGCACAGATGGCGCTGCAGGGCGCGGTCCAGGCGGCGCAGGACATCGGCCAGGGCGGGCTCGTCGTGGGCGGCTTCGCGGAAGCTGCCGAGGACGGCGGCGACGGTGCCGATGGCGGTGAGGCCGTGGCCGCGGACGTCCCCCATGACGATGCGCACGCCGTACGGAGTGGCCAGCGCCTCGTACAGATCGCCGCCGACCAGGGCGCCCTCGCTGACCGACAGGTGACCGCCGGCGAGGTTGATCCCGTCGAGCCGGGGCGGCAGGGGCCGCAGCAGCACGCGCTGGGCGGTGGCGGCGACCTCCCGGGCGCGCTCCAGCTCGCGCAGGAGCCGGCGCCGGCGGCCGGTGACGGCGCATCCCGTGGCGGCGACGGCGACGATCGCGAGCAGGTGCACGCCCTCGCCGCGGGGGCTCACGAGCTCCCACGCGACCACTCCGAGTACCCACAGCCCGGGGAGAACGAACACCACCCCCCGCTGCCGGCGCACCGCCCTTGTCCGAATCATGCCGTTGGCCCCCCTAGCAGCAATGACGCCCTCGATTCTCGCGAGCTATCAGCGCTAAGTAACGACCCGGGCCTTCAATTCCACCCTATTGAGTGATATTCGGACACTCCTGAGTGAGGAAACGCGAGAGGGGCGCATCCGGTTCACCGGATGCGCCCCTCGTTCGGGCCGCAATTGCCTGCGCTCTCCTCGGCTTCCTTCAGCTGCTTCCAGCTGTTTTCAGCCGTGGCTTTGCGCCGCGCAGGCGGTCACGCAGCATCACACAGTGTCACGCGCCGCGCAGCACCGCGCCCGTGCGCTCGACGGCCGCGGCCACGGCGGCGTCGCGCGCGCCGGTCGCCTCCTCGGCCGTCAGGGTGCGGTCGGCAGCGCGGAAGCGCAGCGCGTACGCGAGCGACTTCTTGCCCGCGCCGATCTGCTCGCCGGTGAAGACGTCGAACAGGCGCAGCGACTCGAGCAGCTCGCCCGCGCCGGACCGCAGCGCGGCCTCGACGTCGGCGGCCGCCACCGAGGCGTCCACGACGAGCGCGACGTCCTGCGTGGCCACCGGGAAGGAGGACACGTGCGGGGCCTCGACGGCACCGGCGCCGGCCTGCTGCAGGACATCGAGGTCGATCTCCATGGCGCAGGTGCGCTCCGGCAGGCCGAAGGCCTTCACGACGCGCGGGTGCAGCTCGCCCGCGGAGCCGGCGAACACCTCGGCGCCGTCGACCACCGCGTAGAACGCGGCGCAGCGGCCCGGGTGGAACGGCGCCCGCTGGTCCTGACGGACGATCAGCTCGACGCCCGCCTCGCGCGCGACCGAACGGCCGGCCTCGACGGCGTCCGCCCAGCCGGCCGGACGGCCCTTGCCCCAGTAGCCGTCGAGCTCACGGGCCCCGGCGAGGACGACGGCGGCACGGCGCGGCTGCCGGGGCAGCGCGGCGTTCAGGCCGGCGATCTCCTCGTCGGTGGGACGGCGGTCGACGGGCAGCCGGACCGGGGTGGTCTCCTCGCCGGTGGGCAGGAAGACGAGACCGGTCTCGAAGAGGGCCAGGTCGTGCTCGCCACGGCTGTCGTTGCGGCGCAGGGCCGTGAACAGGCCCGGCAGCATCGTGGTGCGCAGCGACGGCTCGGCCTCGGAGAGCGGGTTGACCAGACGCACCGTGGTGCGGCGCGGGTCGTCGGCCTCCAGGCCCAGGTGGTCGAGCGCCCAGTCCCCGACGAAGGGGTAGTTGAGCACCTCGACGTAGCCCGCGCCGGCCAGCGCCCGGCCGACGCGGCGGTGCAGCCGCTGCCGGTGGGTCAGGCCGCGGCCGGCGGGGGGCGCCGGCAGGGTGGCGGGCAGGTTCTCGTAGCCCTCGAGCCGGATGACCTCTTCGGCGAGGTCGTTCGGGTCGGTGAGGTCCGGGCGCCAGCTCGGGACGGTGACGATCAGCTCGTCCTGCCCGTAGACGTCGCAGCCGACCTCCTGGAGGTGGCGGACGACGGTCTCCCGGCCGTACTCCACACCGGCGACGCCGTCCGGGTGGTCGGCGCGCATGGCGATCGTGCGCGGACCGCTGGGGGCGGCGAACTCGGTCACGCCGGCCTCGGCGGTGCCGCCCGCGAGCAGCACGAGCAGGTCGACGGTGCGCTGGGCGGCCGCGGAGGCCGCCTGCGGGTCGACGCCGCGCTCGAAGCGCTTGGCCGCCTCGGAGGGCAGCTTGTGGCGGCGGACGGCGCGGGCGATGGCGACGGGGTCGAAGTGCGCCGCCTCGACGACGACCTCGGTGGTGCCCGAACCGGCGGCGTGGTCGCCGATCTCGGTCTCGGCGCCGCCCATGACGCCCGCGAGCCCGATCGGGCCGCGGTTGTCGGTGATGACCAGGTCCTCGGGGTCCAGGACGCGCTTGGTGCCGTCGAGGGTGGTCAGCTTCTCGCCGCGCTCGGCACGCCGGACGCCGATCGGGCCGTCGAGGCGCGAGCGGTCGTAGGCGTGCAGCGGCTGGCCGAGCTCCAGCATCACGTAGTTGGTGATGTCGACGGCCAGGGAGATCGGGCGCATGCCGGCCTTCTGCAGGCGGCGCTGGAGCCAGATCGGGGAGCGGGCCTCGGGGTCGAGACCGGTGACCGTGCGGGCCGTGAAGCGGTCGCAGCCGGCCGGGTCGGCGACCTTGACGGGGTAGCCGAGGGAGTTGGGCGCGGGCACGTCCAGCAGGGCCGGGTCGCGCAGCGGCAGGCCGTAGGCGGTGGCGGCCTCGCGGGCGATGCCGCGCATCGACAGGCAGTAGCCGCGGTCGGGGGTGACCGCGATGTCCAGCACCTCGTCGACGAGCTCGAGCAGCTCGATGGCGTCGGTGCCGGGCTCGTACTCCTGCGGCAGCACGATGATGCCGTGCGTGCCGTCGTCGCCCATGCCCAGCTCCTCGCCGGAGCAGATCATGCCGTGCGAGACCCTGCCGTAGGTCTTGCGGGCGGCGATGGCGAAGTCGCCGGGCAGGACGGCGCCGGGCAGCACGACGACGACCTTGTCGCCGACGGAGAAGTTGCGGGCGCCGCAGACGATCTCCTGCGGCTCACCGGTGCCGTTGGCCGTGCCGACGTCGACGGTGCAGAAGCGGATCGGCTTGCGGAAGCCCTCGAGCTCCTCGATCGTGAGGACCTTGCCGACGACCAGGGGGCCCTTGAGGCCGGCGCCGAGGCTCTCGACGCGCTCGACCTCGAGACCCGCGGCGATCAGCTTGGCCTGCACGTCGCGACCGGTCTCACCGGCCGGAAGGTCGACGTATTCCCGCAGCCAGGAAAGCGGGGCGCGCATCAGATCTCCATCCCGAACGGCCGGGTGAAGCGCACGTCACCTTCGACCATGTCTCGCATGTCCTCAACGTTGTGGCGGAACATCAGCAGTCGCTCGATGCCGAAGCCGAAGGCGAAGCCGCTGTACTTCTCCGGGTCGATGCCCGCGGCGGTCAGCACGCGCGGGTTGACCATGCCGCAGCCGCCCAGCTCGATCCAGCCCTCGCTGGAGCAGGTGCGGCAGGGGCGGTCGGGGTTGCCGGCCGACTCGCCGCGGCAGACATAGCACTGCATGTCCAGCTCGGCGGAAGGCTCGGTGAAGGGGAAGTAGTTGGGGCGCAGGCGCGTGGTCAGGCCCTCGCCGAACAGCGAGCGCACCATGTGCTCGATGGTGCCCTTGAGGTCGGCCATGGTCAGGCCCTCGTCGATGGCGAGGAGCTCGACCTGGGTGAAGACCGGCGTGTGCGTCGCGTCCAGCTCGTCCATGCGGTAGACGCGGCCGGGGCAGATCACGTAGACGGGCGGCTCGCGGTCGAGCATCGTGCGGACCTGCACCGGGGAGGTGTGGGTGCGCAGCACGACGCCGGACTCGGCCTCCTTGGCCTTCTTGCCCGGGGCCTGGACGAAGAGCGTGTCCTGCATGGCGCGGGCCGGGTGGTCCTGCGCGATGTTCAGCGCGTCGAAGTTGAACCACTCCGTCTCGACCTCGGGGCCCTCGGCGACCTCGTAGCCCATGGCCACGAAGACGTCCTCGATGCGCTCGCTGAGGGTCGTGATGGGGTGGCGCGCGCCGGCCGGCGTGCGGTCGTACGGCAGGGTGACGTCCACCGCCTCCTCGACCAGCACGCGGGCGTCGCGCTCCGCCTCCAGCTCGGCCTGGCGGGCGGCGAAAGCCTTGTTCACGGCACCGCGGGCCATGCCCATGCGCTTGCCGGCCTCGGCCTTGGCGTGCGGCGGCAGGGCGCCGATCTCGCGGTTGGCGAGGGCGAGGGGCGAGCGGTCACCGGCGTGCGCAGCCTTGACCTCGCGCAGGGCGTCGAGGTCGGCGGCCGCGGCGACGGCGGCGAGCGCCTCGTCCCGCATGCGCTCGATCTCTTCCGGTTTCAGTGCCTCGACCTCGACAGGGTCGTACGACTTATTGGGTGCGGACATCTCTTCCCGTGCTTCCGGTTTGTCCCCCAGCTACCGCTGGGAGGTGCCCCCAGGCTTCGCTTCGCTGGCGGCGCTTGCCCATCGAATGGGTGCCAAGGTCGTGCCAAAGGTGCCAAAGGTCGAGTCTAAGGGGCGCATGGGGGTCGGTGGGCCCGCGGGCCGCCCGCTCAGGCCTGTGAGAGAAAGGCCGGGGCGCCCACGGGCAGGGTAAATCGGAACCGGGCGCCACCGCCGGCGGCCCGCTCCACGGTGATCGCCCCGCCGTGGGCCTCGACGATGCCCTTGACGATGTAGAGGCCGAGGCCGGTGCCGCCGCGCTTGCTGCCCCGCCAGAAGCGGGTGAAGACGCGGCTCATCGACTCCTCCGGGATGCCGGGCCCCTCGTCGCTCACGGTGACCGCCGTTCCCTCCGTGTCCTCCGCGCGTGCCTTCAGCAGCGCCGGCGCCACCTCTATCGTGACGCGCCCCTCGCCGTGGCGCACCGCATTTTCCAGGAGGTTGCCGAGGACCTGGTCGACCTTGTCGGGGTCGGCCCAGAGCGCGGGCAGCGGATCGGCGACCTTGACCTCGAAGCGGTCGGCGCGGTGGCCCGCCGTGGTGTACGCCTGCACGTGGCGGCGGACGGCGGCGACGATGTCGACGGGCTGGCGGCGCAGCTCCAGGCGGCCGGAGTCGATCCGGGAGATGTCGAGCAGCTCGGCGATCAGCCGGGTGACGCGGTCCGCATCGGCGTCGACGGTCTCCAGCATCAGCCGCTTCTGGTCGTCGGTGAACCGCTCCCACTTGGCGAGCAGCGTGGCCGTGAAGCCCTTGACGGACGTCAGCGGCGAGCGCAGCTCGTGGGCGACGGTGGCGATCAGCTCGGCGTGGCTGCGCTCGGTGCGGCGGCGGGCGTCGGTGCCGCGCAGCTGGACGACCAGGCGGCGGACGGGCCCGGTGGGCCGCTCGCGGACGTAGCGCGCGGAGACCAGGACCTCGCGGCCGCCGGGGAGCAGGAGATTCCGCTCGGGCTGGCCCAGCCGGGTGGCCGGCCCGCCGTAGGGGTCGGTGAGCGGCCACCAGCGGCGGCCCTCCAGGTCCTCCAGGGGGAGGGCGCTCTCCAGGGGGCGGCCGATCGCCTCGTCGGGCCGGACCGCGGTGATGCGGGAGGCGGCGGCGTTGAAGCAGGTGACGCGGCCGTTCTCATCGGCGACGACGAGGCCGTCGGGGAGGTCGTCGGGGTGCAGGCCGAGCCCGGTGAGCCCCTGCGCGAGGGGGTCGTCCGGCTCGTGGGACCCGTGCGGCGCACGGGCCGCCGCCGGAGCGGCGTCGGCCACGCTTCCGGAAGTCCTGACGTTCATCATCCGCACCCCCTCCCGACTCCCCCGGGGGGCAACCCTACTAGCTGAAGGTCACGGAGCGGCACCCTCCGGGTGCACGCTGCGCACGGGCGGAGGCGTAGAGGCACACGGCGGCGGCGGTCGCGAGGTTCAGACTCTCGGCCTTTCCGTGGATCGGCACGCGCACCACGGCGTCGGCGAGCGCCCGGGTCTCCTCGGGCAGGCCCCAGGCCTCGTTGCCGAAGACCCAGGCCGTGGGACCGCCCATGGTGCCCCGGTCCAGCTCGGCGTCCAGGTCGCGGTCGCCCGCGCCGTCGGCGGCGAGGATGCGGGCGCCGACGCCCTGCAGGCCGCTCACCACCTGGTCGACGGGGACGCCCACGGCCACCGGCAGGTGGAAGAGGGATCCGACGGAGGCCCGCACGGCCTTGGGGTTGTAGAGGTCCACGGAGGCGTCGGTGAGCACGACGGCGTCCGCACCCGCGGCGTCCGCGCAGCGCAGGACCGTGCCGGCGTTGCCGGGGTCGCGCACGTGGGCGAGGACGGCGACCAGCCGCGGACGGCCGGCCAGGATCTCCTCGAAGGGCGTGTCCAGGAAGCGGCAGAGGCCGACGATGCCCTGCGGGGTGACGGTGTCGGACATCTCCGCGATGACCTCGTCCGTCGCGGTCAGCACGGGCACGCCGGCGGCGAGGGCGGCGGCGACGATGTCCGCGTGGCGCTCGGCGGCGTCCGGCGTCACATAGACCTCGATCAGGTGATCCACGGCCTCGCGGACGGACTGCGGCCCCTCGGCCAGGAAGCGGCGCTCCTTGGCGCGGAAGCTGCGCTTGGTCAGTCGGCGGGCCGCGACGACACGGGGAGATCGCAGGGAGGTCAGCTCGGGGGCCGCCATGGGCTCACTTTCGGTTGCTGGTGTGCGCGGTGCGGTGGTGTGACGGGCCGGGCCGGCACGGCGGGTGCCGGGGGCCGGACGCGAGCGGACCCGCAGGCCGTGGGCCTGCGGGTCCGGGTCGCTACAGCCTCGGGGCGCCGGTTCAGGCAGCGGCCTTCGGGGCGTTCACGTCGGCCGGCAGGGCCTTCTGGGCGACCTCGACGAGCGCGGCGAACGCGTTCATGTCGTTGACGGCCAGGTCGGCGAGGATCTTGCGGTCCACCTCGATGTTGGCGGCCTTCAGACCCTGGATGAGGCGGTTGTACGTCATGCCGTTCTGGCGGGCAGCGGCGTTGATGCGCTGGATCCACAGCTGACGGAAGTCGCCCTTGCGCTTCTTGCGGTCGTTGTAGTTGTAGACCAGGGAGTGGGTGACCTGCTCCTTGGCCTTGCGGTACAGGCGCGACCGCTGGCCGCGGTAACCGCTGGCCGCCTCGAGGATCGCCCGACGCTTCTTGTGCGCGTTGACTGCGCGCTTGACGCGTGCCACTTGTTAACTCCTTGTAGCGGGGCCGTGGTGGATTCTCACACGACCCGAAATCGATTGGGTCCCGGTGTGGACGTGCGGCCGAAGCCGGAACGTCACTTGCCGAGAAGCTTCTTGATCTTCTTGGCGTCGGCCGGGGCCATCTCGGCGTTGCCGGTGAGGCGACGCGTCAGGCGGGACGACTTGTGCTCGAGCAGGTGGCGCTTGCCGGCGCGCTCGCGCAGGACCTTGCCGGAGCCGGTGACCTTGAAGCGCTTCTTGGCACCGCTGTGCGTCTTGTTCTTCGGCATAGCGCCGTTCTCTCCTCGTCGTGGCACTCCCCGGCCGTATCAGGGCGTACGGGAGTGTCATCTGTTTCGGTTGGTGTCCGGGGCGGATGCCCCGGGGGTCATCCGGGGCGCGGAGCGCCCCCCGGATCACGCCTCTGCGGGCTCCTCGGCGGCGTCCGCGGGCGAGGCGCCGGAACGCTCCGCCTTACGGGCGGCCTGTGCCTCGCGGGCTTCGGCCATCGCCTCGGTCTTCTTCTTGTGCGGACCGAGGACCATGATCATGTTGCGGCCGTCCTGCTTCGGGTTCGACTCGACGAAACCGAGGTCCTGGACGTCTTCCGCGAGGCGCTGCAGCAGTCGGTAGCCGAGCTCCGGCCGGGACTGCTCGCGACCACGGAACATGATCGTGATCTTGACCTTGTCGCCCTGCTTGAGGAACCGGACGACGTGACCCTTCTTGGTGTCATAGTCGTGCGGGTCGATCTTCGGCCGGAGCTTCATCTCCTTGATGACCGTGTGCGCCTGGTTCTTGCGCGCCTCACGGGCCTTCATGGCCGACTCGTACTTGAACTTCCCGTAGTCCATGAGCTTGCAGACCGGCGGACGGGCGTTCGCCGCCACCTCGACGAGGTCGAGGTCGTACTCCTGCGCAAGCTCCAGTGCCTTGGCAAGCGGCACGATGCCGACCTGCTCGCCACTGGGACCGACAAGTCGCACCTCGGGGACTCGAATCCGGTCGTTGATGCGGGGCTCGGCGCTGATGGATCCTCCTCGGTAGCACCACGCGGCGGCCTGGCGGGCGGCCACGTAACGTCTTTTCCTAAGACCAACCGCGCCGGTGCAACAAAAATGCCCCGACGGGACACAGGCGGGGCTCCATGAAACCGGAACACCGCCACGGCATGCCGCGGGGCGCATCGGGCAGCTCCATCGTCCGTACGGAACGATGGGCGCCGCCTGACCGGAGACCTGCCGGCCTGAGGCCGGGCGAGGTGGGAGAACGGAGCTCCACTTGTGGGCCGGGCACGGGAGTGTCCAGCCGGTCGATCCACAACTCTAGCAGCTGTGGAGCAGGCGTGCTAACCCGTGGCGAACCGATTCGGCACCGGCACGCGGGCCGATCGGCCACGCCACGTATCGTGTGCGCCATGAGCGACGCGAACCCCGCCACCCCCGAGAACCCCGACTTCGACACCATGACCCGTGACATCGCGGACGTCCCCGCGGTCGAGGTGATCACCACGGTCGCGGTGCACCTGATGAGCTCGGCGGCGGTCAACCTCGGCCTGGCCGAGGAGGGCGAGCAGCACAAGGACCTCGACGAGGCCCGCAAGCTGATCACCGCGCTCGCCGGGCTGGTCACCGCCAGTGCCACCGAGATCAGCAACTTCCACGCCGGACCGCTGCGCGACGGCCTGAAGTCCCTCCAGCTCGCCTTCCGCGAGGCGTCCGTCGTGCCGGACGAGCCGGGTCAGGGGCCCGGCGAGAAGTACACGGGCCCCGTCTTCGGCTGAGCCTCCCCCGGGCTCTTCGGCTCTTCCGCGCCCCGGTCAGACCGTGCCCGCCGGGCCCGGCCGGCCGGGGCGTTCCCCGCCTTCCCCGCCCTCGTCCCCGTCGTCGCGGTCCTCCCGCGGCTCGGGGCGCTCCTCCGTCGGGTGCGCGGCCGTCGTCGGCCCCTTCGGGTAGTGCGGGAGCGCCAGGTCGTCGGCCAGGTTGGCCGGACCCATCGGCGGATGGGTGAGCCGGTGCGCACCGGCCGCCAGCCCGCCGCCGATCAGTGGCGCGATGATGAACAGCCACAGCTGCGAGAGCGCGCCCCCGCCCGCGAACAGCGCCGGGCCCAGGCTCCGCGCCGGGTTCACCGAGGTGCCCGTCAGCGGGATGCCCACCAGGTGGATCACCGCGAGGGCCAGGCCGATGGGCAGGCCGTCGAAGCCCACCAGCGCGATCTTGTGGGTCACCGAGAGCACGACGAAGACCAGCAGGAAGGTCAGGACGACCTCCGCGAGGAACGCGCCGCCCGTGTTCAGGTGCACGGCCGAGCGGCTGCCCCAGCCGTTGCTGCCGAACGCGCCGTGCGTCTTCAGCCCCGGCACCTGCTTGGCCAGCAGGAACAGCAGGGCCGCGCCCACGATGCCGCCGAGCAGCTGCGCCACCCAGTACTCGATCGCCGTGCGCGGGGCGATGCGGCCCTCCAGCAGCATGCCCAGCGTCACCGCCGGATTGACGTGGCAGCCCGAGACCGGGCCCAGTGCGTAGCAGAGGGCCAGCAGGGTGAAGCCGAACGCCAGGGCGATGCCGAGGACCCCGATGTAATCGGCCGCGAGGACCGCGGAGCCGACGGCGAAGAAGACCAGCAGCAGAGTGCCGAGGAACTCGGCGGCGACGGTTCTCGTCTCCACGGAGTCGAGACTTGCGGCCCCCAGCTTCACGTCCATGGCGTCCTCCAGGGATCTCGTGGACCTCTTCGCATTGTCGGTCGATCCACGACGGGGCGCCTGTCGGCTGGAACGCGGCTAGCGGGTGAAGAGCGGCTCCCCGGGGACGGAGGCGCCGGCGGGCAGCAGGGCCAGGTCGAGGCCGCGGACGAGCCGGGCCCGCAGGACCTCGTCGGAGGCCAGCGCCTGCGCCACGCGCTGCACCGCGGCGGAGACCTCGGCGTCGTCGGCCAGGGCCAGGGCGAGCGTGCCGTCCGCGTCCCGCGAGGGGGCCAGGTGGGCGCGGCGCACCGCCGGCTCGGCCGTGAGGACGGCGCGGAGCGCCTCCGCGACCGCGGGGTCCGCCAGGGGGTCGGTGCTCTCGCGGCCCTCGGCCAGGGCCAGCAGGGCCGGGCCCGTCAGCTGGTACGGCACCGGGCCCGCCATGTCCAGGACGATCGTGTCGGCCTTCTCGTGCGCGGCCGCCTGCAGGGCCTGGTGCAGGGGCACGGCCACGGGCCGCGCGTCCGCGCGCCAGCGGGCCAGCGACTCGATGGAGGTGAAGGCCGGCAGCGCCTTGCGGCCGTCCGGCGCCTGCAGCGTCGGCACGGCCATGTCGCTGGTCTTCTCCCGCTTCAGCCCGTCCGGCCCGGTCTCGACCTCGCCGAGCACCGCCACGACGGGGACGAGCAGGCGCGCGCCGCGCAGCGCGGCGAGCACGCGCGGCTCGGCGCCGCGGTCACCCGCCCACGCGGCCAGCGCGGCGGTCAGCTCCGCGTCGGCGGAACCGTCGTCGTCGGAGAACCCGGGATCAGGAATGTTCTTGAGCGCCACCCCCAGAGTCTATGGGGCGCCCTGTTCTTCGCCGGAGCGCCCCATGGCTACGGACGGGCCTACGGGCCGGGGGCAGGCCGGCGAGGCCCGGGGCTGCTCAGCCCGTTCCGCGGGGGCGGCGCCAGGTCCAGGCCGCCGTGGCCAGCAGGAGCGTTCCCGTCGCGGCGGCCGCCCAGGCCGTGTATTGCGGGGAGCGCGCCGCCGGGGCGTGGGGCAGGCGGGCCGGGTCGGTCCCGCCGAAGTACGGGCTGCCGTACTCGCGGGTGACACGGGGGCCCGGGCCCTGCGGGGTGAGGGCCGCGCCGCGGGCGATCGCGGCGGCCGGGTCGACGACCCCGGCGCCGAGCGCGTCGCTGCGCCCGCCCGGCGGGGTGTCGCGGGCCGTGTCCACGAGCAGCTTGCGGATCTGGGCGGGGCTCAGCCCGGGGTGCGCGGAGCGGACCAGGGCGACGGCGCCGGAGACGAAGGCGGCGGCCGCGCTCGTGCCCCAGCCCTCGTAGTAGCGCCGGTCGGGGTCGGCGATGACGACGTCGACGCCGGGCGCGCTGACGGTCGCGTACCACCGGCGCGTGGAGAACGCGGCGCGGCTGCCGTAGCGGTCGACGGCGGTCACGGCGATCACCCCGGGGTAGGCGGCGGGGTAGGAGACGTGGTCGCCCTGCTCGCCGCCGTTCCCGGCGGAGGCGACGACGACGGCGCCCTTGCCGAGGGCGTACTGGACGGCGGCGTCCTCCTGCGGCTCGGGGTGGGCGGTGTCGCTGTCGTCGCCGAGGGAGAGGTTGATGACGTCGGCGCCGTGGTCGGCGGCCCAGCGGATGCCGTCGGCGAGGGCGCTGCCGCGCCCGCTGCGGGCCTTGGAGCGGGAGGGGTCGCCGTCCTCCAGGATCACCCGGACGGGAAGGATCTTGGCTTCGGGGGCGACGCCGAGGACGCCGTCGGCGCCGTCCGCCCCGTGCCCCCGCCCCGCGATGATCCCGGCCATGGCGGTGCCGTGCCGGGCCCAGGCGCGGTCGCCGGGGCCGGCGCCGAAGCCGATGAGGTCCTTGCCGGGCAGCACCTGCCCGGCGAGGTCGGGGTGGCCGTCGTCGACGCCGGTGTCGAGGACGGCGACGGTGATGCCGTCGCCCTTGGTGGTCTGCCAGGCCTCCTCGGTGTGGAGGGCGTCGAGCGCCCATTCCTGGACGCGTATGGAGTCGGCGCGCGCGGTGCCCGCGGCGGGCAGCACGGCGAGGGCGGAGGCGAGGAGGACCGTGAGCAGGGGCCGGCGGCCCCGGGGCGCGGCGGCGGTCACCGGGCGTCCTCCTGGACGGTCCGGCGCACGGCCTGCCGGAAGCCGCTCTCCACGCGCCCGGCGAGGGCGGAGGCCTCGTGGCCGAGCCCGGCCTGGGCGGGGGCGGTCGTGGCGCCGGGGCGGGTGGCGAGGGCGGCGGGCTGCGGGGGCGTGCCGGTGCGGCCGTCGGCGAAGCCGGTGACGGCGTAGACGACGGCGGGGGCGTCGGTGAGGACGCTGAGGGCCCAGCTGGCGCGCTGCGCCGTGCCGAAGCGTTCGGCGGCGGTGCCGCGGGGCGCGTACGGGCGGGGCATCAGGTCGGTGCGCTCGTCGAGCCGTTCGTCGGCGAAGCGGCGGCGCAGGTCGCGCATGCCCCGGCTGTCGGCGGCGGTGACGAGCAGTCCGACGGTGGTGACGGCGCTGGAGGTGGCGTCGGTGTAGGTGGCGCGCAGCAGCCGCGTGCAGCCGACGGGGGCGAGTGCCTTCTCCAGGAGCGGGTCGAAGGCCTCGTCGCACCCGCTGTCGGGGGCGACGCCGATCCGGGTCCACACGCGGGCGGCGCCGCCGGGGCCGGCGGCGTCGCCGCGCAGCACGGGCGGGAAGAGTTCGTCGACGGGGACGGTCCGCCAGAGCGTGCCGCCGCGGGCGAAGGCGCGTTCGGCGGCGGTGCCGCCGCCGGTGCCGTCCGCGAGCCAACTCCCTGCGGCGGCACCGCCGATGAGCCCGAGTCCGAGCACGAGGCAGACGGCGGCGGTGAGGGTGCGGGCGCCGCGGCCGCCGTCCGGCTGGGGCACGTGCGGCGGCCGGGGCGGGCGGGGCGGGTGGGGCGCGAAGCAGGAGGAGGCCGGGAGGGGGCGGACGGGCAGCGCGAGTGCGGGGTCCGTCTCGGTGCTCACCCTGCGCTCCCCCTCGTGAGCCGTCTCCCCGCTGTCGGGGCCCGGTTGCCCTTCGGGACAGGCCGGTTCGTATCCGGACATCACGCCGCCGGGCTGCGGCCCACGGCGTGTGCGCCACTCTACGGGGCGGGCGGCGGGCGCTGCCATCTCGCCCGTGCAGGGCCCCTATCCAGCGCCGGACGCCTCTGGCAAGCTGCGCCCCATGCGTCTTCCCGCCGCACCTCCCGTCGCCTGCGCAAGCGCCGAGCGGGCCCGTCTGGACCGGGCGACCGCCTCCTGCGACGCGCCGCTGGCCGTGGTCGATCTGCAGGCGTTCGACGCCAACGCGGCGGATCTGGTGCGCCGTGCGCAGGGCAAGCCGGTGCGGGTGGCGAGCAAGTCCGTGCGCTGCCGGGCGCTGCTGGAGCGCGTGCTGGTGCGGGACGGCTTCACGGGTGTGATGAGCTTTTCGCTGGCCGAGTCGCTGTGGCTGGCGCGTTCGGGCATCGAGGACGTGCTGCTGGCGTATCCGTCGGCGGACCGGGCGGGGCTGGCGGAGCTGACCTCGGACCCGAAGCTGGCCCGGGCGGTCACGGTGACCGTGGACGACCCCGCGCAGCTGACGCTGATCGATGCGGCGCGGGCGGGCCGCGAAGAGGTACGGGTGTGCCTGGAGTTGGACACGTCGCTGCGGTTGCTGGGCGGCAGGCTGCGGCTCGGGGCGCTGCGTTCACCGGTGCACGATCCGGAGCGGCTGACGGATCTCGCGCGGTCCGTCGTGCGCCGGCCGGGGTTCCGGCTGGTGGGCCTGCTGGCCTACGAGGCGCATGTGGCGGGTGTGGGGGATGCCGTGGAGGGACGGCCCCTGTACTCCCGTTCGGTCCGGCTGATGCAGGCCGCGGCCCGCAGGGAGCTGGCGGCGCGCCGGGCGGAGGCGGTACGGGCCGTGCGCGCGGTGGCGGACCTCGAGTTCGTCAACGGCGGCGGTACGGGCAGTGTGCAGCACACCGCCGCGGAGGACGCGGTGACGGAGGTGGCGGCCGGTTCGGGGCTGTTCGTGCCGCGGCTGTTCGACCACTACAGATCGTTCCGCGGCCGTCCGGCGGCCCTGTTCGCGCTGCCGGTGGTGCGCCGTCCGGGGCCGGGCGTGGTGACCGCCCAGGGCGGCGGGTACCCGGCGTCGGGCGCGGCCGGCGCGGACCGGCTGCCGCATCCGTACCTCCCGGCCGGCCTGCGGCTGGATCCCCGCGAGGGTGCGGGCGAGGTGCAGACGCCGCTGACCGGGCAGCCCGCCGACGACCTGCTGGTGGGCGACAAGGTGTGGTTCCGGCACGCGAAGGCGGGCGAGATGTGCGAGCGCTTCGAGGCGCTGCACCTGATCGACGGCGACCGCGTGGTGGAGACCGTCCCGACGTACCGCGGCGAGGCCCGTACGTTCCTGTGAGCCCGCGCGCCCGCAACGCCGGGTCCCGGGCCGTGCGCTGTGCTCCTGTGGCAGGAGGGGATACGGGGACCGGTGCGCCGTCGGCAGCCGGTCCCCGTAGCGCGCGAGGACCTCAGGGGTGGCTCGGGGAGCCTCAGAAGGCCTTGTCGGCCTGGTCCGGGATCACGGAGCCGTCGGCGCGCCGGACGGGCACCTTGGTGCCGTCCTCGGCCGTGGCACCCGTCGTGGAGCACGGGTACGTGCCGGACTTGCGCGGCATCGGCTCGATGAACATCGGGTTGGCGACCCAGCGGCGGTCCGCGTCGTCGTAGGCGCGGCACATCAGCTCGGACTTGTTGCGGTTGATGGCCACGTGCGCGCCGGTGGCGTCGTTGACGAACGTCACGTCGGTGTCGGCGTCGCCCGCGCCGAGCGCGATGCGGTGGTCGAAGTCCTGCTGCTGCCAGGCCTTGGCGCCCTTGATCTTGAAGATCTCCTGGTTGATCATGCAGCGCTTGCCGTCCATGTACGGCAGGGCGTCGCCGCGGCCGGTCTCGACGCCGCCGCAGCCCTTGATGGCCGTGGTGAGGCGGCCGTGCTTGGTGATGCTGCGGATGCCGATGGTGTGCTTGCGGTCCAGGCCCACGCCGCTCGACCAGGCCTCGGCGATCGGCTCGGAGGAGGCGGAGACGATGTAGACGTCGAAGCCGGCCGCCTTGAGCGTACGGATGAGGTCCTTCTGCTGGTCGTAGTAGCGGACGTAGCCGGCGAGGGTGTGGGTGCCGACGGTCTGCTTGGTGCCGACGGGCGCCGCGAGCTGCTCGGCGCGCGCCTGCTTGGCGAAGGAGTTCAGAGCGGCGGGGGTGTGACCGGCGAACAGCTGGGGGATCCAGGCGTAGGCGGGCACGGTGCGGCGGTGGTTCCAGTCGCCGGCGAAGGCGGCGTCCCCGGCCATGGTCTGCGACTTCTCGCGGATCTCGAAGATCTCGTCGGCGCAGGCGGTGTTCCTGGAGGTGGGCAGCGGCCGGCCGGGGCGCACGGCCGTGCCGCACGCCTTGGCCAGGGCCTTGTCGGCGGCCGGGGTGAGCCAGGCGCTGGTGTCCTTCCAGCTCTTCGGCTGCAGGATCTTGTCGTGCTTGAGGGCCCAGGCGAGCGTGGCGTCGGTGATGTCGTTCTTGACGACGGTGTTGTCCCAGTCGAAGGCGGCGACGGGGCGGGGGCCCTTCTTGCCGGAACAGGTGCCGCGCTCGTCGATCATCTTCTGGAGCCTGGCGCGGTTGTCGCCGGCCCACGGGAGCTTCTTGTCGAGCTGGGGGCAGTTGCGGCGGGGGGCGTCGTGGGAGGGGGCCGCGGTGGCGGGGACCGTCGTGGCGAGGGCCGCGGCGGCAGCGAGGCCGACGACGATGGCGGACTTGGTGCGCATGTGCTCTCTTTGCGGTGGTGCGTGCATGGCAGGGAATCCACGGCGGGACCGGCTCCCGGGTCTGCACCCGCAAGCCGGTCCTACCGTTTGATCATGGACCCTACAGCGGGGTCACGTACGCGCCCGCGATGCCACCGTCCACGAGGAATTCGGCGGCGTTGACGAAGGACGAGTCGTCGCTGGCGAGGAAGGCGACGGCGGCCGCGATCTCCTCGGGCTCGGCGAACCGGCCGACGGGCACGTGCACGAGGCGGCGCGCGGCCCGCTCGGGGTCCTTGGCGAAGAGCTCCTTGAGCAGCGGGGTGTTCACCGGCCCCGGGCACAGGGCGTTGACCCGGATGCCCTCGCGGGCGAACTGCACGCCGAGCTCGCGGGACATCGCCAGCACGCCGCCCTTGGAGGCGGTGTAGCTGATCTGCGAGGTGGCGGCGCCCATGACGGCGACGAAGGAGGCGGTGTTGATGATCGAGCCCTTGCCCTGGCGCTGCATGTAGGGCAGTGCCGCCTTGCAGCACAGGTAGACGGAGGTGAGGTTGACCTCCTGGACGCGCTTCCAGGCGTCGAGCCCGGTGGTGAGGATGGAGTCGTCGTCGGGCGGGGAGATGCCGGCGTTGTTGAAGGCGACGTCGACCGAGCCGTAGGTGTCGTAGGCGGTCTTGAAGAGCGCCTCGACCTCCTCGGGGCTGGTGACGTCGACCTTGACGAAGAGCCCGCCGGTCTCGGCGGCCGCGGCCTTGCCGGCGGTCTCGTCGATGTCCGCGCAGACGACGCGGGCGCCCTCGGAGGCGAAGCGGCGGGCCGTGGCCAGGCCGATGCCGCTGCCGGCTCCGGTCACGACGGCGGTGCGGCCGACGAGTCGGCGGCAGACGGGGGTCTGGTCGGTCACTTGTTACTCCTCGGTGCTGATGAAGACGTTCTTGGTCTCGGTGAAGGCGGCCAGCGCGTCGGGGCCCAGCTCGCGGCCCAGGCCGGACTGGCCGAAGCCGCCGAACGGCGTCCAGTAGCGGACGCTGCTGTGGGAGTTGACGGAGAGGTTCCCGGCGGTGACGGCGCGGGAGACGCGCAGGGCGCGGGAGACGTCGCGGGTCCAGAGCGACCCGGAGAGCCCGTAGTCGGTGGCGTTGGCGATCCGCACCGCCTCCGCCTCGTCCTCGAAGGGGATGACGACGGCGACCGGGCCGAAGATCTCCTCGACGGCGGTGCGGTCCTCCGGCCCGCCCTCCAGGACGGTGGCGGGGTACCAGAAGCCCTTGCCCGCCGGAGCCTCGCCCCGGATGGCCGCGGGGGCGGACTCGGGGACGTAGGACCGTACGCGCTCGCGGTGCGCGGCCGAGATCAGCGGCCCCATCTGCGTCGCCGGATCCGCCGGGTCGCCCACGACGAACGACGTGACCGCCGGCTCCAGCAGCTCCATGAAGCGGTCGTACACGGAGCGCTGGACGAGGATGCGGCTGCGGGCGCAGCAGTCCTGCCCGGTGTTGTCGAGGAAGGAGCCGGGCGCGGCCGCGGCGGCCCGCTCGACGTCGGCGTCGGCGAAGACGATGTTGGGGCTCTTGCCGCCGAGTTCGAGCGTCACGCGCTTCACGCCCGCCGCGCACTTGGCCATGATCTGCTTGCCGACGGCGGTGGAGCCGGTGAAGACGACCTTGGCGACGCCGGGGTGCTCCACGAGGGCGTCACCGGCGACGGGCCCGGCGCCGGGGAGGACCTGGAAGAGACCCTCGGGCAGCCCCGCCTCCAGCCCCAGCTCCGCCAGCCGCAGGGCGGTCAGCGGGGTGGTCTCGGCCGGCTTGAGGAGCACGGCGTTGCCCGCGGCCAGGGCCGGGGCGAGGCCCCAGGCGGCGATGGGCATCGGGAAGTTCCACGGGGCGATGACGGCGACGACGCCGAGGGGCTCGTGGAAGGTGACGTTCAGGCCGCCTGCGACGGGGATCTGCGCGCCGGTCAGCCGCTCCACTCCCCCGGCCGCGTACTCCAGCAGGTCGCGGGCGTTGCCCGCCTCCCAGCGGGCGTTGCCGATCGGGTGCCCGGCCTCGCGGACCTCCAGCTGTGCGAGCTCCTCCAGGTGCGCGTCGACGACGGCGGCGAAGCGGCGCAGGTGGCGGGCGCGGTCGCCGGGGGCGAGCCGGGACCAGCTGCGCTGGGCTTCGGCGGCGCGCGTCACGGCCGCGTGGACGTCCTGCCGCGTCGCGGCCGGGACGGTGGCGACGAGTTCCTCGGTCGCCGGATTGAGTACGTGAAGCTCGTGCAAGTCCTCTCCTGTGGTTCGCTGCGCCGCGTTTCGTGTCCGGCTGCACGCCGGTGGTCGCGTTGTGCCCACCCGTTCCGCCCGCGGAACGTCTGCCCACAACGCGGCGGGGTCCTTACATCCGTTCGAAGGAGCGGAACCGCTCCCAGTCCGTGACCGCCGTGTCGTACGCCTCCTGCTCGACGCGTGCCATGTGCAGGTAGTGCTCGACGACTTCGTCGCCGAAGGCCTCCCGGGCGATGGGGCTCTGCTCCCACAGCGCCGTGGCCTCGCGCAGGGTGGCGGGGACGTGCTCGGCGTCGCCGGCGTAGGCGTTGCCGGTGCAGACCTCGGGCAGCTCCAGCTCGTGCTCGACGCCGTAGAGCCCGGCGGCCACCATGCCCGCGACGGCGAGGTAGGGGTTGACGTCCCCGCCGGGCAGCCGGTTCTCGAAGCGGTGGGAGTGGCCGTGGCCGATGACGCGCAGGGCGCAGGTGCGGTTGTCGGGGCCCCAGGCGACGGCGGTGGGTGCGAAGGAGCCGGGCCGGAACCGCTTGTAGGAGTTGATGTTCGGCGCATAGAGGAGGGTGAAGTCGCGCAGCGCGGCCAGCTGCCCGGCCAGGAAGTGCCGCATCGTCTTCGACATGCCGTACGGGCCCTCGTCGTCGGCGAGGACGGGCCGCCCGGCCTCGTCGCGCAGCGACAGGTGGATGTGACAGGAGTTGCCTTCACGCGCGTCGTACTTGGCCATGAAGGTGAGCGCCATGCCCTCCTGGGAGGCGATCTCCTTCGCTCCGGTCTTGTAGACGGCGTGCTGGTCGCAGGTGGTGAGGGCGTCGTCGTAGCGGAAGGCGATCTCGTGCTGGCCGAGGTTGCACTCGCCCTTGGCGGACTCCACGGTCATCCCGGCGGCGCCCATCTCGTTGCGGATGCGGCGCAGGAGGGGTTCGACGCGGCCGGTGCCGAGGACGGAGTAGTCGCAGTTGTACTGGTTGGCCGGGGTCATGTCGCGGTAGCCGCGGCCCCAGGCCTCTTCGTAGGTGTCCTTGAAGACGATGAATTCCAGCTCGGTGCCGGCGTACGCGCTCCAGCCGCGTTCGGCCAGCCGGTCGAGCTGGCGGCGCAGGATCTGCCGGGGCGAGGCGAGGACGGGCGAGCCGTCGTGCCAGGCGAGGTCGGCGGTGAGGAGGGCGGTGCCCGGGTTCCAGGGGGTGCGGCGCAGGGTGGAGAGGTCGCCGCGCATGGCGAAGTCCCCGTAGCCGCGCTCCCACGACGACATGGCGTAGCCGTCGACGGTGTTGAGGTCGACGTCCACGGCGAGAAGGTAGTTGCAGCCTTCGGTTCCGTGGTCGAGGACGTCGTCGAGGAAGAACCGGGCGGCGAACCGCTTCCCCTGGAGTCGTCCCTGCATGTCGGTGAAGGCGAGGACGACGGTGTCGATCTCCCCGGTGTCGACCAGCCTGCGCAGCTCCTCGACGGCGAGCGGGGGCGTGCGGTCTGCCACAGTGATGCCTCCTGTCGGTGTGACCGGAGGTCTTAAGGTAGGGCTGTAGACCATTAAAGGGAAGGGGTCAGATGAACGATCATGCGACGGACCGCCTGGCGCCGGTGCTGCGGCCGGTCCGCGCGGGCAACGGATTCGAGGAAGCGCTGGAGCAGATACTCCAGATCATGCGACTGGGCCTGGTGGCCGAGGGGGAACGGCTTCCCGCCGAGCGCGAGTTGGCCGACCGCCTGCGGGTCAGCCGGGTGACGCTGCGCGAGGTGCTCAAGGTGCTGCAGGACCAGGGCCTGGTCGAGAGCCGGCGCGGCCGCTACGGCGGCACGTTCGTGCTGGCGCGGCCCGCGACCGCGGGCGAGGAGGAGCTGCGGCGCCGGGTCGCCGACGTGGACGTGGAGGACACGCTGCGCTTCCGCGAGGTGCTGGAGGTGGGCGCGGCCGCGCTGTGCGCCGCGCACGGGCTCCCCGAGGGCGGGGCCGGGCGGCTGCGCGCGGCGCTGGCCGCCACGCACGACGCGCCGCTGGCCGAATACCGGCGCATGGACACCCTGTTCCACCTGACGCTGGCCGAGCTGTCGGGCTCCCCGTCGCTGGCCGCGCACTACGCGGCGGTGCGGGCGACGGTCAACGACCTGCTGGACTGCATTCCGCTGCTGGTACGGAACCTGGAGCACTCCCAGCTGCAGCACACCGCGCTCGTGGAGGCGGTCCTGGACGGCGACGCGGAAGCGGCGCGCGAGGTGATGCGCGAGCACTGCTGCGGGACGGCGGCGCTGCTGCGGGGCTTCCTGGCGTAGCCCGCACAAGCCGGGTTAACCCACAAGGACCACTCTCGTAACCAGTCTTTTACTCAAGGGGGTTGCCGAATCAGCCACGGCGAGGCAAAGGTATGGCGCAAAACCTTTACCTCCCGAGGCAGGAGCGGCAGCATGCCCGAACGCACGGAGACACCCACGGCACCACCACGCGCCTCGGACCGGCCGGCGGACTACCTGGAGAAGCGCACACTGCGCCGCGGCAGCGCCGGCCCCCTGCTGCTCACCGGCCTCGGCGTCGCCTACGTCGTCTCCGGCGACTTCTCCGGCTGGAACTTCGGCCTGGCGCACGGCGGCTTCGGCGGACTCGCCGTCGCCGCCGCCCTGATGGGCCTGATGTACACCTGTATGGTCTTCGCCCTCGCGGAGCTGGCCTCCGTCCTGCCGACGGCGGGCGGGGGCTACGGCTTCGCGCGGCGCGCGCTCGGCCCGTGGGGCGGCTTCCTCACCGGCACCGCCATCCTCATCGAATACGTCCTCGCGCCCGCGGCGATCTCCCTCTTCATCGGCGACTACGTGGAGTCGCTCGGCCTGTTCGGGCTCACCTCGTCCTGGCCGGTGTACCTGGCCTGCTTCGTCGTCTTCATCGGCATCCACCTGTGGGGCGTGGGCGAGGCCCTGCGCTTCAGCTTCGTCGTCACCGGCATCGCCGTCGCCGCGCTGCTCGTCTTCGCGGCGGGTGCGTTCACCGACTTCGACGCGGGGCGGCTGCACGACATCCCCGTCGACACCGGCGCGCTCGGCGCCTCCTCCTGGCTGCCGTTCGGCCTCCTCGGGATCTGGGCGTCCTTCCCGTTCGGGATGTGGTTCTTCCTCGGCGTCGAGGGAGTGCCGCTCGCGGCCGAGGAGACCAAGGACCCCGTGCGCTCGCTGCCCCGGGCCATGGCCACGTCGATGGGCATCCTGCTGGTCCTCGCGCTCCTGACCTTCCTCGCCTCGACCGGCGCGGGCGGGGCGGACGCCCTCAAGGACGCCGGGAACCCGCTGGTGGCCGCCGTGCAGCCGGACGGGCGGCCCACCCTGCTCGGCCGCATCGTCAACTACGCCGGGCTCGCCGGCCTGGTGGCCTCCTTCTTCTCCCTCATCTACGCCGGCTCGCGGCAGCTCTTCGCCCTCTCCCGGGCCGGCTACCTCCCCCGCTTCCTCTCCCTCACCAGCCGCCGCAAGGCCCCCTGGCTGGGCCTGGTGGTGCCCGGCGCGCTCGGGTTCGGGCTCGCGGCGGCGACCGGCGACGGGGCGCGGATGCTCAACGTCGCCGTGTTCGGCGCCACCGTCTCCTACGCACTGATGTCCCTCTCCCACATCGTGCTCCGGCGCCGCGAGCCGGGCCTGGAGCGGCCCTACCGGACGCCGGGAGGCGTCGCCACCTCGGCGCTCGCCTTCGTCCTCGCCTGCGCGGCGCTGGTGGCGACCTTCCTGGTGGACGTCACCGCGGCGTTCGTCGCCCTCGGCGTCTACGCCGTGGCAGCCGTGTACTTCGCCTGCTGGAGCCGGCACCGGCTCGTCGCCGGGGCGCCCGAGGAGGAGTTCGCGGCGCTCGCGGCGGCGGAAGCGGAACTGAACCGCGACTGACCATGTGATCAACGTCGTAGCGTACGAACGACCACGTACGGAAAGGACCCGCTCCATGCTCCGCCAGCCACTGATCGGCGTCACCACCTACCTCACCCGGGCCCGCTGGGGCGCCGCGTGGGACCTGCCGGCCGCGCTCCTGCCCGCCTCCTACGCCCAGCACGTCCAGCGGGCCGGCGGCCTCGCCGTACAGCTGCCGCCGGACGGGCCGGCCGCCGCGGGCGACCTGGTGCGGCGGCTCGACGGCCTCGTCCTCGCCGGCGGCGAGGACCTCGACCCCGTCCTCTACGGCGAACAGCCGCACCTGCGCGCGGGCGTGCCGGTCCCCGAACGCGACGCGTGGGAGCTGGCGTTGCTGGGCGCCGCCCTGGAGCAGGGCGTCCCGGTGCTCGGGATCTGCCGCGGCATGCAGCTGATGAACGTGCACGCCGGCGGCTCGCTGTGCCAGCACCTGCCGGACGAGGTGGGGCACGAGGAGCACAACCCCGTCCTGGGCACCTTCACCGACCACCTGATCAAGCCGGAACCGGACAGCCGCCTGGGCCACCTCCTCCCCGAACCCTGCGACGTCGCCACGCACCACCACCAGTCCGTCGACCGCCTGGGCGACGGCCTCGTCGCGACGGCCCACGCGGAGGACGGCACGATCGAGGCACTGGAACGCCCGGGCGACCTCTTCGCGGTGGGCGTCCAGTGGCACCCGGAAGCGCGGGACGACTTGCGTCTGATGCGGGCACTGGTGGAGGCGGCGACGGCCCGCTGACCCCCCGGCCGACGCCGGTTCGGCACCGCCGGACAGGTCGTACGCGGTGACTCGCCGTCGCGGCGGAAAGGAAGTGCCCGGTGCGGGACCGCTAGGGCGTCCGGGTCAGGCCCAGCAGGTCGCGGGCCGGGCCCGTGGGGCGGTGGCCCGTGGGCCAGACGGCCCGGAGCGCGCGGTGCAGGTCGAGATCCGCGACGGGGATCTCGACCAGGCGGCGGGCCGCCAGCTCCTCCCCGATCGCGAGCTCACTGAGCACGGACGGCCCCGCCCCGCTCACCGCCGCGGCCTTCGCCGCCGTCGTGGAGGCGAGTTCGAGCAGGGGCTCGGCGAGCCCCCCGTACGCGGAGAGGGCCGCGTCCAGCACCTGTCGCGTGCCCGAGCCCCGCTCGCGGAGGATCAGCGGCGTGGCCGCCAGTTCGGCCGCGCCGATCGGGGCCCTCCGCCGGGCCCAGGGGTGGGCCGGCGCCGTGACGACCACGAGCCGGTCGCCGCCGACGACCGCGCCGTCCAGCCCGGCCGGGGCGGCGAGGCCCTCGACGAAGCCCAGGTCCGCCTCGCCGGCCCGCAGCCGCTCCG
Organism: Streptomyces roseifaciens; assembly: GCF_001445655.1. Classification (NCBI taxonomy): domain Bacteria; kingdom Bacillati; phylum Actinomycetota; class Actinomycetes; order Kitasatosporales; family Streptomycetaceae; genus Streptomyces; species Streptomyces roseifaciens. The sequence continues at coordinate 1,344,288 of NZ_LNBE01000004.1, read as the reverse complement.
CGACGGCCGCCGAGTTCCCGGCGAGGAGCGTGACCGCCGTGCCGGGGAGCCGGGTGCGCAGGGCGACCAGCCAGCCCGGCAGCAGGTACTCGGCGATGGTCATGCTCGCGGCCACCCGCAGCCGCGAGTCCCGCTGCCCGCGCAGCGCCTGCGCCCCGGCGTCGAAGGCCTCGGCCGCCTCCACGATGCGCCGCGCCCAGTCGGTGACGAGCACCCCGGCGTCCGTCAGCCGCGACCCGCGCGGCGACCGCTCGACGAGGCCGACGCCGAGCATCCGCTCCATGCTGCGGATCCGCCCGCTGGCGGCGGGCTGGGTGATGCCCATCTCGCGCGCGGCCCGCCCCAGGCTGCCCAGCCGCGCGACGGCCAGCAGCAGCTCCAGCGCCGCGAGGTCGGGCACGCGGTGCGCGAGCGGGCCCCGCCGGCTCCCGCCGTCCTCATTGCTCATAACTTCAGCTTATGTCCTCATAGAGACAAGGGCCCTGGTGAGCGGGGGTCCCGCGGCCGACGCTGGACGCATGAGCACCTCCGGCACAACCGCCCGCACCACCTCTCCCCTCCGCCACCTGGGCCCGAACTGGTACGCGTCCGTCATGGGCACCGCGATCGTCGCGAGCGCCGGCGCGGCGCTGCCCGTACGTCCGCCGGGCCTGCGCGGGGCGTGCGAGGCGGTGTGGGCGCTGTCGGCGGCGGCGCTGGCCGTGCTGCTGGTGGCGCGGGCCGTGCACTGGGCCCGCCACTCCGACCAGGCGCGGCGCCACCTCGGCGACCCGGCCGTGGCACCGTTCTACGGCTGCGCGGCGATGGCGCTGCTGGCGGTCGGCGGGGCCACCCTGTCCGTGGGCTCGGGGGTCGTGGGCCAGGGCGCGGCGGTCGCCGCGGACGCCGTCCTGTGGGTGGCGGGCACCGTGACCGGGCTGGCCGCGGCGGCGGGCATCCCGTACCTGATGGTGACCCGGCACCGCATCGAGCCGGGCCAGGCCTCCCCCGTGTGGCTGCTGCCCGTGGTCGCTCCGATGGTGTCCGCGGCGCTGGGCCCCGCCCTGGTTCCGCACCTGCCGGCCGGCCAGTGGCGGGCGGCGATGGTGCTGGCCTGCTATGCCCTCTTCGGGATGAGTCTCCTGGCGACCCTGCTGATCCTGCCCGCGGTCTTCGCGCGGCTGATCCACCACGGTCCGCTGCCGCTCGCGCTGACCCCGGCCCTCTTCCTCGTCCTGGGCCCGCTGGGCCAGTCGACCACCGCGGTCGGCAACCTCGCCGACGCCGCGCAGGGCGCACTCGCCGCCCCGTACGCACACGCGGCGGCGCCCTTCGCCGTGCTGTACGGGGTCCCGGTGATGGGTTTCGCGCTGCTGTGGCTGGTCCTGGCCGCGGCCATGGTGCTGCGGGCGTTCCGGCAGGGCATGGGCTTCGCGATGACCTGGTGGGCGTTCACCTTCCCCATAGGCACCTGCGTCACGGGTGCCGCGGCCCTGTCCCGCCACACGGGCCTGCACGCCCTGACCTGGCTGTCGGCGGGCCTGTACGCGGTGCTGGTCACGGCCTGGGCGGTGGCGGCAGCCCGCACCGCGCACGGCCTGGTCAGCGGCCGGCTGCTCGCAGCGCCGCGCCCAGCACCTCAGCCGCTTCCGTCAGTGAGGGTCCGTACCACGTGAGGTGACGCCCGCTGACGAGCGCGCACGGCAGCCCGGGGAAGGACTCCGGGCCGTCGTCGCGCGTGAAGCGGTAGGGCTCGTCGGGCAGAACGGCCAGCTCGGCGCCGCACGCGTTCAGCTCGTCGAGGGGGATGCGCGGATAGCGCTCGGGGTGGCCCGCGTGGACGTTGGCGACGCCGAGCCGGGCGAGGACGTCTCCGGCGAAGGTGTCCCGGCCGAGGACCATCCAGGGCCGTCGCCACACCGGCACCACGGCCCGTACCGCCGGCCCGGCGGCGTGCACGTCCCGCCACGCGTCCTCCGCGTCGGCCAGCCACGCGGGCCTGGCCAGGCCGCAGCCGCGCACCAGGACCCGCTCCAGCTCGGCGAACGCCTGGGGCAGCGTGCGCACTTCGGTGACGAGCACCTCCAGCCCGGCGGCGCGCAGCGCGCCGAGGTCGGGTGCGCGGTTCTCCTCCTCGTTGGCGAGGACGAGGTCGGGCGCGAGGGCGGCGATGCGCGCCGTGTCGGGGTTCTTCGTGCCACCGATCCGTACGACGTCCAGGCCCGCCGGGTGGTCGCACCAGTCGGTGGCGCCGGCGAGCAGCCCGGGCTCGGTCGCGGCGACGGCCTCCGTCAGCGACGGCACGAGGGAGACGACACGGCGTACGGCGGGGCGGCTGCTCCTGGGCGGGACCACCGCCCCACCGTACGCCTGTTCGTCAGTGGCGGACAGGCGCCAGCTTGTCGGTGAGGCCCGGGTGGGCGTCCAGCCAGCGGCGTGCGGACTCCTTCTCCTTGCCCTTGCCGCCGTTCTGGATCTCGACCTCCAGGGAGGCGAGGTCCTTCTCGGACAGCTTGAAGTCCTTCAGCCAGGCCGTGACCTCGGGGAAGTCCTTGCCGAAGTCCTTCTTGCCGACGGCGTGGATCTCCTCGCCCTTGCCCCAGGCCCCCTTGGGGTCCTTGAGCTTCTTCAGCTGGTGCTTGCCGTAGGCCCAGTGCGGCGACCACAGGGTGGTGACGATGGGCTCCTTCTTCTTGATGGCCCGGTCGAGGTCGGCGAGCATCGAGGCGGTGGAGGAGGAGACGACCTTGTACTCGCCGTCCAGTCCGTACTCCTTGAGCACCTTGTCGTTGAGCGTGCCCATCATGCCCGCGCTGGACTCGATGCCGACGATCTTCCCGCCGAACTGGGCGCTCTTGCCCTTGAGGTCCTCCAGCGAGTCCACGCCCTTGACGTAGTCGGGCACGGACAGCTCCAGCGACGTGGGCCCGTACCAGGCGCCCAGGTCGGAGAGCTTGTCGCGGTAGCGGTCCATGTACTGCTTGTGGGTGGTCGGCAGCCAGGCGTCGAACTGCAGGTCCATCTGGCCCTGCGCCAGCGCGGTGTACAGCGGCCCGGGGTCGAGCTGCTTGACGTCCGGCTTGTACCCGCGGTCCTCGAGGATGTTCTGCCACAGGTAGGTGGTGGCGATGGCCTCGTCCCAGGGGAAGTAGCCGAGCTTGATGCCCCGGCCCTGGCCCACGTTCGCGCCCGCGGCCACGTTCTGCCGGTCGTCGCCGCTGCCGGCGAGGTTCATCCCTCCGGCGACCAGCGCCAGGACGACGACGCCGACGGTGGCGACGGCCGTGCCGGGCCGGTAGCGCAGGAAGGCGAGCCCGCGGGCGGCGGAGGCGGCCTTGGCGGCGGCGCGCCGGCCGAGCGGGGAGACCCGCTGGTTGAGGGCGCCGGTCATGCGGTCCAGGTAGATGGCGAGGACGACGACGGCCAGGCCGCTCTCGACGCCACCGCCGATGTCGACCTTGGTGACGGCCGCGTACACGGCCTCGCCGAGACCGCCCGCGCCCGCCATGCCGGCGATGACGACCATGGACAGGGCCAGCATGATGACCTGGTTGACGCCCGCCATGATCGTGGGCAGGGCGAGCGGCAGCTGCACCCGGGTCAGGGTGTCGCGCGGCGTGGTGCCGAAGGCCGTCGCGGCCTCGACGAGCTCGCCGTCGACCTGCCGGATGCCCAGCTCGGTCATGCGGACGCCGGGCGGCATCGAGAAGACGACGGTCGCGATCAGGCCGGGGATCGGACCGATCGAGAAGAACATGACGCCGGGGATCAGGTAGACGAAGGCGGGCATCGTCTGCATGACGTCCAGCGCGGGCCGCAGGACCCCGCTGACCTTGCTGCTGCGCGCCGCCCAGATGCCGAGCGGCACCGCGACCAGCAGCGTGATCAGGCTCGCGACGAGGACGAGCGACAGCGTCGCCATCGCCGCCTCCCACAGGCCGAACGAGTCGACCAGGGCGAAGCCGGCGAAGGTGAGCACGGCGGGCAGCAGCCCGCGCAGCCACCAGGCGACGACGGCCAGGATGCCGGCCATCAGCAGCGGATCGGGGGCGCCGAGGACGGCGTTCACCCCGTCGTACATACCGGTCAGGACCGTGTTGATGACGTCGAAGAGCCAGCTCAGGTGGGTCTGCAGCCAGCTGACGGCGTCCTCGGCCCAGCTTCCGAAGTGGATCCTAGGCACGGGCGCTCACCTCCGCCTCGTCGGCGCGGGCAGGCGTGGCGGCCTCCGCGGGACGCGGGGCGGGCACCCCCGGCTCCTCGCCGAGCGCGGCGAACAGCAGGTCACGGGTGACGACGCCGGCCGGCTCGCCCCGCTCGTCGGTGACGGTGACGGGGGCGGCGCTGCGGGCGAAGGAGGCGAAAAGGTCGGCGACGGGCGTGGCCGCGGGGACGGTGGCCGCCCCTTCGGCGCCGGAGCCGCGGCCGGTCCGGTCCATGATCGAGCCGGCGGTCAGCACCCGGCTGCGGTCGACGTCCTGGATGAAGGAGGCCACGTAGTCGTTGGCCGGGCGCACGAGGATGTCCTCCGCGGTGCCGTTCTGCACGATCCGGCCGTCGCGCATGACGGCGATCCGGTCGCCGAGGCGCATGGCCTCGTTGAGGTCGTGGGTGATGAAGACGATGGTCTTCTTCAGCCGCGTCTGCAGGTCCAGCAGCTGGTCCTGCATGTCGCGGCGGATCAGCGGGTCGAGCGCGCTGAAGGACTCGTCCATCAGCAGCAGGTCCGCGTCGGTGGCCAGCGCGCGGGCGAGCCCGACGCGCTGCTGCATGCCGCCCGAGAGCTCGTCGGGCCAGGAGGCCTCCCAGCCCTTGAGGCCCGCGAGCTCCAGCGCCTCGGCGGCGCGCTCCTGGCGCTCCGCGCGGGCCACGCCCTGCACCTCCAGGCCGTAGGCCGCGTTCTCCAGCACGCTGCGGTGCGGGAAGAGCGCGAAGTGCTGGAAGACCATGCTGATCTTCCGGGAGCGCACGGTGCGCAGGTCGCGCGGGGCCAGGGCGGTCAGGTCCTCCCCGTCGAAGAGGACGCGGCCGGCGGTCGGCTCCAGCAGTCCGTTGAGCATGCGCAGCAGCGTGGACTTGCCGGATCCGGACAGACCCATCACCACGAAGATCTGGCCCGCCTCCACCTCGAACGAGGCGTCGATGACCGCTGCGGTGGTGCCGTCGGCACGCAGCTCGTCGCGGTCGGCGCCGCCTTCGAGCCGTTGGACGGCGGCTTCGGGTCGTCTGCCGAACACCTTGTACAGATGCTCGGCCTGGAGCCTGGACACATACACCTCTCGGGTCGAACTCAGGACGGCCCTGCCTCCCCCTGTGGCAGGGCCGTGGAGCGGTGCGGCATCGGTCCGCGTGCCCGCTTCCGGCACACGTGCCGAGGACGGGGTCCGCTCCGGTGCCGCGCCTGCCCCCGATCAATCCGGGCAAACGGAACAGTGACCCGGTTCACATCGGCGGGGCGGGGTTGCGGGAGGCGTGTCAGTGGTCTGCGGCATGATCGACCCGTGACGCGACGCCTGATGCTCCTCGACACCGCCTCCCTGTACTTCCGCGCCTACTTCGGCGTGCCCGACTCCGTCCGCGCCCCCGACGGCACCCCGGTGAACGCGGTGCGCGGCCTGCTCGACTTCATCGCCCGCCTGGTCCAGGACCACCACCCCGACGACCTGGTGGCCTGCATGGACTTCGACTGGCGGCCCCACTGGCGGGTCGAGCTCATCCCCACCTACAAGACGCACCGGGTGGCCGAGGAGACGGAGACCGGCCCCGACGAGGAGGAGGTGCCCGACACCCTCTCCCCGCAGGTCCCGGTGATCGAGGCCGTGCTCGACGCGATCGGCATCGCCCGGGTCGGCGCCACGGGCTACGAGGCCGACGACGTGATCGGCACGCTCGCGGGCCGCGCCGAGGGCCCGGTCGACATCGTCACCGGCGACCGCGACCTCTACCAGCTGGTGGACGACCGGCGCGGGGTGCGGGTGCTGTACCCGCTCAAGGGAGTGGGCACGCTGCAGGTGGTCGACGAGGCGCTGCTGCGCGAGAAGTACGGGGTGGACGGATCCGGGTACGCGGACCTGGCGCTGCTGCGCGGCGACCCCAGCGACGGGCTGCCGGGCGTGCCGGGCATCGGCGAGAAGACGGCCGCGAAGCTGCTGGCCGCCTTCGGCGACCTGCCCGGGATCATGGCGGCCGTGGACGACCCGGCGGCGAAGCTCACCCCGGCGCAGCGCACGCGCCTGACGGAGGCCAAGCCGTATCTGGCGGTGGCCCCGAAGGTCGTACGGGTGGCGTCGGACGTCCCGCTGGCGCCCTTCGATCCGGCGCTGCCGGCCGGGCCGCGGGACCCGGAGACGCTCGACGCCCTGGCCGAGCGGTGGGGGCTGGGCGGCTCGCTGCAGCGGTTGCTGGGCGTCCTCGCCGGCTGAGCTGTTAGGTTAGGTGAACCTAACTTTTCAGGATCAGGGGATCAGGGGAGACACCATGGCAGAGCGTCCCGTCCGGCAGAGGCCGAAGCTCAACCGAGCCCGCGTAGTGCGCACCGAGCGGCTCACGCCGCACATGGTGCGCGTGGTGCTCGGCGGCGAGGGCCTCGCGGACTTCGGCGCGGGCGAGCACACCGACCACTACGTGAAGCTGCTCTTCCCCGTGCCCGGTGTCACCTATCCCGAGTCCTTCGACATGGAGATCATCCGCCGCGAGCTGCCCCACGAGCAGTGGCCGAAGACCCGCACCTACACGGTGCGCTCCTTCGACCGCGAGGCGCGCGAGCTGGTCATCGACTTCGTCGTCCACGGCGACGAGGGCCTGGCCGGCCCGTGGGCGGCCTCCGTCCGGCCGGGCGCCGAGGTGTTCTTCCGCGGCCCCGGCGGCGCGTACTCCCCCGACCCGGCCGCCGACTGGCACCTCCTGGCGGGCGACGAGAGCGCGCTGCCGGCGATCGCCGCGTCCCTGGAGCGGATCCCGGCGGGCGCGCGCGTGCACGCCTTCGTCGAGATCGCGGGCCCGGAGGACGAGCAGAAGCTGGAGCTGGCCGAGGGCGTCGAGGTCACGTGGCTGCACCGCGGCGACGCGCCCGTCGGCGAGCCCCTCGTCGCGGCCGTGCGTGCGCTCGACTTCCCCACCGGCGACGTCCAGGCCTTCGTCCACGGCGAGGCCGGCTTCGTGAAGGAGCTCCGCCGCTACCTGCGCGTGGAGCGGGAGGTGCCGCGCGAGCGCCTGTCGGTGTCGGGCTACTGGCGCCGCGGCCACGACGAGGACGGCTGGCAGGCGTCCAAGCCCGAGTGGAACCAGCAGGTCGAGACGGAGCAGGAGGGCGCGGCCGCGGCATAGCCGCGACCGGCCGCCCGCCGCCTTCCCGAGCCCCCCGCAGGGGTTTCGGGAAGGGGCGGGTCAGGGGAAAATCCCCCCGCCGCGGCGGGCAACCCCCACCGGAGGTGACCGGCGGTGCCGGGCCGGGCTCAGCCCACCGACGAGTACGCCACGACACCCCGCAGCAAGCCGTCCACCGCGCGCCGCGCATTCCGCGCCACCGTGCTGCCGTCCTGCGGCGCCGCCGCCGCGATCTGGCCCAGTACGTCGATCAGCTGCTTGCACCACCGGACGAAGTCGCCGGCCGGCATCTCGACCTCCCGCAGGACCTCGTCCAGGCCGTGCCCGGACGCCCAGCGGTACGCGGCCCAGGCGAAGCCGAGGTCCGGCTCGCGCTGGCCGACCCCCTCCGCCTGGTTGATCTTGTGCTGTTCCTCCAGGGCGTCGAGCCGGCCCCAGATGCGGACCATCTCGCCGAGGGCTTCCTTCGCCGGGCCCGTGGGCAGCTTCGGGGGCGCCGCGTCGTCGGCCATGCGCGCCTCGAAGACGAGCGCCGAGGCGCACGCCGCCAGCTCGGCCGGCTTCAGCCCCTCCCACACGCCGTCGCGCAGGCACTCGGAGGCCAGCAGGTCCAGCTCGCCGTAGAGCCGGGCGAGCCGCTTGCCGTGCTCGGTGACCTCGTTCCCGTGCAGGTAGTCCAGGTCGGTCAGGAGGGCGCAGATCCGGTCGAAGGTACGGGCGATGGTGTTCGTACGCCCCTCGATGCGCCGCTCCAGCTGGCGGGTGTCCCGCAGCAGCCGGTGGTAGCGCTCCGCCCAGCGGGCGTGGTCCTCGCGGTCGGAGCAACCGTGGCAGGGGTGCGCGCGCAGGGCGGCGCGCAGCCGGTTGATCTCGGCGTCGTCGGCGCCGGCCGCCCGGGGCTTGCGGTGCCGGTCGGGCACGATGTGGCCCGCCTTGGTGCGCAGCGCGGAGGCGAGGTCGCGGCGCGACTGCGGGGAGCGCGGGTTGAAGGACTTGGGGATCCTCATCCGCTCCAGCGGCTCGACCGGCACGGGGAAGTCCATGGGGGCGAGGCGCTTGACCTGCCGCTCGGCGGTGAGCACCAGCGGGCGCGGGCCGTCGTGGGCGTCGAAGCCGCGGTGGCGGTCGGCACGGGCGGGCGGCAGGCCGGGGTCCAGCACGAGGGCCAGGCCCGCGTACTTGCCGGTCGGGACGTGGATGACGTCGCCGGGCTTGAGCCGCTCCAGGGCCGTCGCCGCGGCGGCACGCCGCTGCACCGCGCCCTGCTTGGCCAGGTCGGTCTCACGGTCCTTCAGCTCGCGGCGCATCCGGGCGTACTCCTCGAAGTCGCCCAGGTGGCAGGTGACGGCTTCGCGGTAACCCGCCAGGCCCTCCTCGTTCTTCTGCACCTGCCGGGAGATGCCGACGACCGACTTGTCGGCCTGGAACTGCGCGAACGAGGTCTCCAGGAGCTCGCGCGAGCGGTGCCGCCCGAACTGCGAGACGAGGTTGACCGCCATGTTGTACGACGGCTTGAAGCTGGAGCGCAGGGGGTACGTGCGGGTGCCCGCGAGGCCGGCGAGCGCGGCCGGGTCCATGGCGCGCTGCCAGAGCACGACGGCGTGCCCCTCGACGTCGATGCCGCGCCGCCCGGCCCGGCCCGTCAGCTGGGTGTACTCGCCGGGGGTGATGTCCGCATGGGTCTCGCCGTTCCACTTGACGAGCTTCTCCAGCACCACCGTGCGGGCCGGCATGTTGATGCCGAGGGCCAGCGTCTCGGTGGCGAAGACGGCCTTGACCAGGCCCTTGACGAAGAGCTCCTCCACGACCTCCTTGAAGGTCGGCAGCATGCCCGCGTGGTGGGCGGCGATGCCGCGCTCCAGCCCCTCCAGCCACTCGAAGTAGCCGAGGACGTGCAGGTCCTCGTCGGGGATGGCGGCCGTGCGCTCCTCGACGATCGAGCGGACCCTGGCGCGGGCCTCGTCGTCGTTGAGCCGCAGGCCGGCGTAGAGGCACTGCTGGACGGCGGCCTCGCAGCCGGCGCGGCTGAAGATGAAGGTGATCGCGGGCAGCAGGCCCTCGGCGTCGAGGCGCTCGATGACCTCCGGGCGGCCGGGCGTCCAGATGCGGCTGCGCTGGCGGCGCTCGCGCTCGCGGTCGGCCTCGCGCACCATCTTGCCGCGGCGGCGCTCGCGCGGGTTGTAGGTGCGGCTGTTCTCCATGCGGGCCATGCGCAGCAGGTCGGGGTTGACCTCGCGCCGCGCGGCGCCGCGGCCGCCGTGGTCCGTCTCCTCCTCGAAGAGGTCGTACATCCGCCGGCCGGCGAGCACGTGCTGCCACAGCGGGACGGGCCGCTCCTCGGAGACGATGACCTCGGTGTCGCCGCGCACGGTGTCCAGCCAGTCGCCGAACTCCTCGGCGTTGGAGACGGTGGCCGACAGGGAGACCAGGGTCACCGACTCCGGGAGGTGGATGATGACCTCCTCCCAGACGGCGCCGCGGAAGCGGTCGGAGAGGTAGTGCACCTCGTCCATGACCACGTGGCCCAGGCCGATGAGAGCCTGGGAGTTGGCGTAGAGCATGTTGCGCAGGACCTCGGTGGTCATCACGAGCACCGGGGCGTCGGCGTTGACGCTGTTGTCGCCGGTCAGCAGGCCGACCTTGGCGGCGCCGTAGCGCTTGACGAGATCGCTGTACTTCTGGTTCGACAGCGCCTTGATGGGCGTCGTGTAGAAGCACTTGCGGCCCTGCGTGAGGGCCAGGTGGACGGCGAACTCGCCCACGATGGTCTTGCCCGAACCGGTCGGCGCGGCGACCAGCACACCCTTCCCGCCCTCCAGGGCCTTGCAGGCGTCTATCTGGAAGGGGTCGAGTTCGAATTCGTACATCTCGCGGAACGGTGCGAGCGCGGTGGCCTGCTCGGCGGCGCGCACCCGTGACAGGGCGTAGCGCTCAGCAGGGGACATGTCGTCGGTCATCTTGTCTACGAGCCTACCGGTGACCCCCGACAGCGCACCCGATCTTTTATGCAGCCTTTTCCGCAGTTCCGAGCAGGCGCACGGCCTCCGGTACGGTCTCGGCGGTCAGCGGCAGCGGGCCGAGTGGCTCGCCGTCCGCCCAGCCGGTGAGCCCGGCTGCGGACAGTGACACCTTGGCGACGCGGTGCACGGTGACCGCGGGGTGGCCGAGGTGGGTGCCGCGGTAGACCCGGGGGAAGACCTTGAGCAGCGTGGAGCGGCTGCACGGGCCGACGACGGTGATGTCGAACAGCCCGTCGTCCATGCGGGCGTCCGCGCAGATGCGCATGCCCCCGCCGTACGAGGAGCTGTTGCCGACCGCGACGAGGGTCGCCTCGATCTCCTGCTCCGGGCCGTCGTCCAGCCGGATCCGGTACGGGATGGGGCGCAGCGCGGCCAGCTCGGCGAGCAGGGCCACGTCGTAGCGCAGCCGGCCGGTGGGGAAGCGCAGCCGGTTGCCGCGGTCGTTGACGCGCGAGTCGAAGCCGGAGGCGAGCACCGTCGCGAAGTACGTGCCGCCGGCCCGGCCGAGGTCCACCGGGCGGCCGCCGTCGCCCTTGAGCGACCGGGCTATGAGCCGGCCGGCCGCTGCGGGGTCGCGGACGGGCAGCCCCGCGGCGCGGGCGAAGTCGTTGCCGGTGCCGGCGGCCACCACGCCGAGCGGGACGGGGGTGCCGGCGACGGCCTGGAGGGCCAGCGAGACCATGCCGTCTCCGCCGACGGCGATCAGCGCGCCGGTGCCGCCCGCCACGGCCTCGCGGGCCCGGCGCAGGGCTTCGGCGGCGTTCTCGCCGAGGACGGTGCGCACGGAGAACCCGGCGGCCCGCAGCGCCCGGGCGGCCGGCTGGGCGGCGGCCGCCCCGCGCCCGCGGCCTGCCGCCGGGTTGACGAAGAGCGTGATGTCGCTGGTCACCCGCCGGACCCTATCGGGTCGGGATGCGCCGCGGGGCGGCCGCTGCATCAGCGGCCGCCCCGCGGCGGTGTCCGTACGGCGCGCTCCGTCCGAGCGCGCCGGCCCGGGTCACGTCACGTCGTCGTAGCTGTTGCGGGCCGCGGGGCTGTGGCCGTCGCCGGACCGCTCGTGCAGGGCCGGCATCGGCTCGGAGTCGCCGACGGACTGCGGGGTCAGGTCCAGGGGAGCGGCCTCGTCGTCGGACAGCAGCCGGTCGGGGTTGCGGCGCACGCGGCGCTTGTCGTTGAGCATCGAGAAGCCCACCGCGCCGAAGTACAGGATGATGATCGGCACGGCCAGGATGCACATGCCGAACGGGTCGGTGCTGGGGGTCGCGATCGCACCGAAGACGAAGACGCCCATGACGACGCCGCGCCACCACTTGATCATGGTCTTGCCGGTGACCATCCCGGCGATGTTCATCATGACCAGGAGCAGCGGCAGCTCGAAGGCGAGGCCGAAGACGAGGATCATCCGGACGGTGAAGTCGAGGATGTCGTCGAGGTTGAGGGTGTTGGCCGCGGAATCGGGTGTGATCTTCAGCAGCACCCGCATGCTCATCGGCATGATCTCGTAGGCCAGGTAGGCACCGGCGACGAAGAGGGGAGCGGCCGTCGCCACGAAGGCGATCGTGTACTTCTTCTCGTTCTTGTGCAGACCCGGGGCGAGGAACGCCCACAGCTGGTAGAGCCAGATCGGCGAGGAGACGGTGACGCCCGCGAGCAGGCACACCTTCACGATCGTCGTGAACGGCGAGGCCAGGCTGTTGAACACCACGACCGCGCAGTTGCCGCCGTGGCTCTGCGCCAGGTCACGGCCCGGGCACTTGGGAACGGGACTCGAGAGGAAGTCCGTGAGCTGCTTCTGGTAGAACGCCGCGACGATGGCCACCACGACGATCGCGATGACCGCCTTGGCCAGCCTGTTGCGCAGCTCACGCAGGTGCTCCGCGAGCGGCATCCGCCCCTCGGGGTCCTTCTCCTTCTTGCGGGCAGACTTGGGCAACCCACGTCCCTATCTCGTGCGGCAGACGGACGCCCCGCGGGCGGCCGCCTCGATCGTCCCTGAAAAAGTGCTGCTCAGCGCCTGTTCGGCGCTGCTCAGTGCTGCGTGGAGCGGTCGCTCGGCTCGGTGACCGGACGCGCGCCGGCCACATCGCCGGGAGCCGCCTTGATCGTACGCGGGGCCTGGGCGGCGGGCGGGTCGGCCGGGGCGGAGGCGTTGTCCTGGCCCTCCGACTTCATGGCCTTCGCCTCGCTCTTGAGGATGCGGGCGGACTTGCCGAGGGAACGCGCCATGTCCGGGAGCTTCTTCGCACCGAACAGCAGGACGATGACGACGAGAATGAGGATGATCTCGGGGGCGCCGAGCCTACCGAACATTTGCGTTTACCTTCTCACCGAGGCGGCATGGGGTGGGGTACTGCCGACTGATCGGACATTTGTCCATCAGCCGTACGGCAGCGATCGTAACGCGCAGGGGTAAACGCTGGGCAATCCCCTTGCGTACTCCCGGATGCGGCCCCCCGCCTCGTCGCCGGGGCCGCCGAAACAGCGTACCGCCCGGTCAGCGGCCCCAGGAGAGAGCGGGAGCGACGTTGTCAGAACCGCTCATTCCTGGCGCAAAGTGTGCGCGGCCTGCGCACTCGCCGCGGCGAGCGGCGTCGCGGCCCGCTCCAGGTCCTCCGCGGCCCGGCTGATCCGCTGTGAGCTCTCCGACACCTGGCGCGCCAGCCGCCGCACTTCGACCAGCACCCGGGCGGCCAGCACCCCGAGGACGGCGATCCCCAGGAAGGCGAGGGCGACGGCGAGCATGGGCCAGAACATGAGGTGAACCTATCGGGATGTCGGAATGGCTCAAAACAACTGTTTATCGGAGTGTTTCGTACGGACTGTGTTCGTACGCACCGGGCCCGGCACTGGGCTGGGGCTCACACCGTCGAGTGCAGCCGCAGCGTCCGCACCCCGCCGCCGGTCAGCAGCTCGACGATCCGCTCCCCCGCCGGCTTGCGCACCGCGGAACCGCAGTCCGGGCAGGTGAAGGAGTAGAAGGTGGTCCGCCGGCTGCCGCCGATCGCCAGCCGCAGCGCACTCGCGGCCAGCTCGAAGCGGCCGCGGCAGTCGGGGCAGGCCGCCTTGAACAGCGCGGCCCCCGGCACTCTCCCGTCCATCGGGTCCACCCTCACTCCCCGTACGCCGCAAGGGCCTCGCGGGCCGCGTCCCGCGCGCTGACCGCCAGCCCGGCCGGCGAGACGATCCGCCCGTCGCCGCCGAGCCGCAGCGCGAGCCGGCGCAGCGAGGCCGGGTCCGGGGTGCGCAGCGTGATCCGCAGGCCTCCGTCGGGCCGCTCCTCGGCACTGTCGTGCGGGTAGTACTCGGCGACCCAGCGGCCGCCGGGGCCCACCTCGATCACGACCTCCGGGTCCTCCGCGGCCGGCTGCACGAGCCCCTCGGACAGGTCCCGCAGCTCGACCGGCGGCGGATCGGACGGCTCGTCGAGCAGCCGGATTTCGGCCACCCGGTCCAGGCGGAAGGTGCGCCGGGCCTCCGACAGCCGGCACCACGCCTCCATATAGGTGTGGCCCACGACGAACAGCCGGACGGGGTCGACCTCACGCTCGGTGAGCTCGTCGCGCGCGGGCGAGTAGTACTTGATCCACACGCGGCGGCGCTCGGCGATCGCCCGGTCGACGTCGGCGAAGACGCCGCCCTCGGACTCGAAGGTCACCGACAGCCGGGAGCTCGCACCCGCCGCCTCGCCGGCCGCGGCCTCGATCTTGGCGGTGGCGCGCACCAGCGCCTGCCGGTCGCTCTCCCGCAGACCGGGCAGCGTGGCCACCGCGCGGGCGGCCACCAGCAGGGCCGTGGCCTCGTCCGCGGCCAGCCGCAGGGGCTCGCCCGTGCTGTTGCCCGAGGCGTCCGGGTTGTGCCACCAGATGCGGTCGCCGTCGGTGTCGATGTCCAGCAGGTCACCGCCGCGGAAGCTGGTGCCGCACATCGGCAGGACGTCGAGGTCGCCGATCAGCTCGTCCTCGGTGATCCCGAAGGCGCGCGCCACGTCGGTGACCCGGGCGCCGGGGCGCTCCCGCAGATAGGTGACCAGCGACAGCATCCGCCGCGTCTGATCAATGGCGTTTCCGGCCATCAGAAGTCGGTCCGTTCCTCTCAGCCCTCGTCGCGGGCCCTTCGGCCCGTATCCGCTGTCTCAGCCCTTGGCCACGGCGCGCAGCCGGTCGAGCACCTCGGCCCGCAGCTCCGCCGGTTCCAGCACCACCACGTCCGGGCCGAACTCCACCAGCCACGCGTCCAGCCCGTGCCCGTAGGGGATCTTCAGCTCGTCCCAGCCGTCGCCCAGCCCCCGCGTGGCCAGGGCCCGGGCCCGCAGCGGATACCCGTGGTCCGCCCGCACCTTGATCAGGGCCGTGCTCGTCGCCGTCTCGCCGGCCCAGCGCTCGACGGTCTCGCGGACCGTCACGTGGTCGGGCACCGGAGCGGTGAAGGGGATGCCCCGCGACCGCACCTTGCCGGTGATCCGGGACAGCCGGAAGACGCGCTCCGCCTTGCGGTCGCGGTCCCAGCCCGCCAGGTACCAGTGGCCGCGCCAGCACTCCAGCGTCCACGGCTCGACGTGCCGCTGCTCGGGGCGGGCCGAATTCGCCTTGCGGTAGTCGAAGACGACCGGGCGCCGGTCGCGCGCGGCCAGCATCAGCGGCTCGAAGGCCGCCTCGTGGACCGGGATCCGCGTCTCCAGGGCGCTGTTGCCGTAGACCTCTTCCGCGAGCGGCATGCCGGCGGCCCGCAGCTTCTGCAGCGCCCCGCTGGCCGCGGCGGCCAGGCGGGCCTGCTGCCACACGCTGGCGGCCAGGCCCAGGGCGGCCGCCTCCTCGACGTCCAGCGTGATGGGGGGCAGGCGGTTGCTGTCGCGGCGGGCCAGATAGCCGGTCTCGCCGTCGACGCTCTCCACCGTCTCGATGATCAGGCCCAGCTCGCGCAGATCGTCCTTGTCGCGCTCGAACATGCGGTTGAAGGCGTCTTCGCTGCCCGCGGCGTTGTCCGGGGCCCCGGAGGCCGTGCCGGAGGCCGCACCGTTCCCCGGCCCGAAGGCTTCGAGGTAGGCCTCGATGGAGCCCCTGAGCTCCCGCTTGCTCAGCGGACGGCGCGTCCCCAGCAGGCACAGCGCCAGGTTCATCAGCCGCTCGGCCTTGGCAATCGCCATCGACGCCCTCTCTACTTGTGCTCTCAACCGCTGACCGTACCGCTCCGGCCTTCAAGCGCAAAAGCCGAGGCCCCACGCCCGCAGGCGTGGGGCCTCGGCCCGCGAAGAAGGGGTCAGCCCTTGACGGCGACCAGGTCGCAGACGAAGATCAGCGACTCGCCCGGGGCGATGCGGCCACCGCCGGCACCGCGGTCGCCGTAGGCCAGGTGCGGCGGGATGACCAGCTTGCGGCGGCCGCCCACCTTCATGCCCTGGATGCCCTGGTCCCAGCCCGCGATGACCTGGCCGGCGCCGAGCTGGAACTCCAGCGGCGTGCCACGGTTCCAGCTGGCGTCGAACTCCTCGCCGGTGGAGAAGGCCACGCCCACGTAGTGGACCTGGGCCAGCTGGCCGGCCTTGGCGACCTGGCCGTCGCCCTCCCAGATCTCGGTGATCTCCAGGTCAGTGGGCTCCGGGCCCTCGGGAAAATCGATCTCGGGCTTGTCGATGCTCACGAAAGTGCTCCTACGAACGAATCTTGTAGACAACCGTGCAATTCTGGCAGATCCCGGTCAAAGATCAGACCTTGCCCACGATATCGACGACGAACACCAGCGTGTTCTTGTCCAGGCCGCTGCCGGCCTGTCCCTCGTAGCCCAGCTTCGGCGGGATCACCAGCTCGACCCGGTCCCCGACGTGCTTGCCGACCAGGCCCTTGTCCCAGCCCTGGACGACCGAGCCGGTGCCGATCTGGAAGCTCGTCGCCCCCGAGTGGTCCCAGGAGGAGTCGAACTTCTTGCCGTCCTCCCACTTCACCCCGGTGTACTGGGCGATCAGCCCCTCACCCGCCTTGATCTCCGGGCCGTTGCCCTTGATCAGCACCTGCTCCTTGAGGTCCGAGGGCGCCTTGGTGTCCTTGGGAATGGTGATCTCCGCAGCCTTCTGCGGGAGGACCTTCACCTCGGGCATGCCCTCGTCCGGCTTGGCCTGGTCGCCCTTGACCTCGCTCTTCGGGTCGACCTTCTGCGCGCCCACCACGTCGACGACCCAGACCAGGCCGTCCTCCGGCTCCAGGCCCAGCTGCGGATTGACCTGCTCGCCGATGGTCTCCTTCACCGTGCCCAGGACCTCGACCCGGCTGCCGGCCCGCTGGCCGATCACGGCGTCGGCCACCTTCGCGGGCACCTGCTGGCCCGGCTGGCCCGCGGCGAAGACGTCCTGGCGGCGCACGTCCTTGCCACCCGGCGTCTGCCCCTGGCTCGACCAGGAGCCGCCCAGCGGCTTGTCGTCCTTCATGCTCTGCACGGCGAAGTCGAGACGGACGAAGCTGCCCTTCTCGACCTTGTCGCCCTTGCCCTCCGACAGCGTCTTCACAGTGAGCTCGTCGCCCGGCTTCGAACCCTTCTCCACCGAGATCTCGGGCTTCTGGCCGAAGTCCCCCTTCACCGAGACCTTCGCCTCGGACGAGCCTTTGTCATCACCGCACGCGGCGGCGGAGAACAGCAGGACAGGCACGGCCAGCGCCGCGGCCAGGCGACGCGTGTTCATCGTGAGGTTCATCAGTCCAACTCGGGCTAGGGGGTGGCAGAGCAGTGCCCGCCACTTTACGGCCTGATCCTGTGTGATCAACCCTGCCCGACACGGTGGTACGCCGGGCCCCGCGGCCCGGCGCACCCGCCCGTTCACATCCCTGCGATCAGCTTCTCCACCCGGTCGTCCACCGACCGGAACGGGTCCTTGCACAGCACCGTCCGCTGCGCCTGGTCATTGAGCTTCAGGTGCACCCAGTCGACCGTGAAGTCGCGCCGCTGCTCCTGTGCGCGGCGGATGAAGTCGCCCCGCAGCCGGGCCCGCGTCGTCTGCGGGGGCACGGACTTGCCCTCGAAGATCTTCAGGTCGTTGCACACCCGGGCCGCCTGGCCGCGCTTCTCCAGCAGGTAGTACAGCCCGCGGCGGCGGTGGATGTCGTGGTACGCGAGGTCTATCTGCGCGACCCTCGGGTGCGACATGGTGATGTTGTTCTTCGCGCGGTAGCGCTCGATGAGCTGGTACTTCATCACCCAGTCGATCTCGGTGGAGATCCGGTCCAGGTCCTCGTCCCGGACGGCCTCCAGGGTGCGGCCCCACAGCTCCAGGACCCGCTCCACCGTGCCCGTGCGGATGCCGCGGCGCTCGCAGAAGTCCACGGCCTTCTCGTAGTACTCCTGCTGGACCTCCAGGGCCGAGGCCTCGCGCCCGCTCGCGAGCCGGACCTTCCGCCGGCCCGTGATGTCGTGGCTGACCTCGCGGATGGCCCGGATCGGATTCTCCAGCGTGAGGTCGCGCATCACCGTGCCCGCCTCGATCATGCGCAGCACCAGGTCCGTCGCGCCGACCTTCAGCAGCATCGTCGTCTCGGACATGTTGGAGTCGCCGACGATGACGTGCAGGCGGCGATAGCGCTCGGCGTCGGCGTGCGGCTCGTCCCGGGTGTTGATGATCGGGCGGGAGCGGGTGGTCGCCGAACTGACGCCCTCCCAGATGTGCTCCGCGCGCTGGCTGACGCAGTAGACCGCGCCGCGGGGCGTCTGCAGGACCTTCCCCGCCCCGCACAGCAGCTGCCGCGTCACCAGGAAGGGGATGAGGATGTCCGCAAGACGCGAGAACTCCCCGTGCCGCGCGACGAGATAGTTCTCGTGGCAGCCGTAGGAGTTCCCGGCGGAGTCGGTGTTGTTCTTGAAGAGGTAGACGTCGCCCGCGATCCCCTCCTCGTGCAGGCGCCGCTCGGCGTCGACGAGCAGACCCTCGAGAATGCGCTCCCCGGCCTTGTCGTGGGTGACCAGCTCGACCACGCTGTCGCACTCCGGAGTTGCGTATTCGGGGTGCGAACCCACATCCAGGTAGAGACGCGCTCCGTTGCGCAGGAAGACATTGCTGCTGCGGCCCCAGGAAACGACACGGCGGAAGAGGTAGCGCGCCACTTCGTCAGGCGACAGCCGGCGCTGTCCCCTGAAGGTGCACGTGACGCCGTACTCGTTCTCCAGCCCGAAAATGCGGCGGTCCATGCCTGAACATTACGCCTGATGCCCTGCGCTGAAACCGGGTTCGACCGCACCGTTCCGATCATTTTCCGACCGGGCCACGATGGGCGAGGGGGTCGCGGGAGCCTGCAGCCACCGGCGGGCCGCCACCATGACGAGCAGCGCCGCCGCGCCGCCGCCCACGGCGACCAGGTACCCCGCCCGCGCACCGCCGCTCTGGACCGCCGGGCCGACCACGCCGGAACCGATGGCGGCGCCCACGCCGAAGGAGGTCACCAGCCAGGAGAAGGCCTCCGTGACGGTACCGCGCGGCGCGTGCCGGTCCACGACGACGAAGGCACAGGCCAGACAGGGCGCCAGGAAGATGCCGGCCACACCGGCGAGCACCGTCATCATCACGGTGCCCGGGACCACCAGCAGCGGCAGGTAGCAGACCGCGAGCCCGGCCACGAGGAGGCGCAGGCGCTGCTCCGGCGTGCCCGGCCACTGGCGGTGGCCGTAGACCGTGCCGCCGATGAGGGCGCCCACGCCGATCGCGGAGAGGATGTACCCGGCGGTGGTGTCGTTCCCGGCGTCCTTGCCGTAGGCGATCGCCGCCACGGCGATCGAGCCCAGCGCGGTGCCGATGAAGAAGAACGTGCCGAGGACGACACGCAGTCCGGGCGAGCGCAGAGCGCCCAGCCAGTGGGCCTCGCGCGGCGCGCTGCGCCACTCCCGCGAGGGCCGCGAGGTGACGACGGCGAGCGCGCCCAGGGCGCCGAGGGCGTTGATCACGAACAGTGCGGCGGCCGGGGACCACACGGCGACCATGCCCGAGATGATCAGCGGGCCGACGACGTACATGAGCTCCTGGGCGATGGCGTCCAGGGAGTACGCGGCGTGAATCCGCTCCTCGCTCTTGAGGACCGAGGGCCACAGCGCCCGCAGGCCGCCCTCCAGCGGCGGGGTGAAGAATCCGGACACCACCATGGCCGCGTACGCTAGGAAGGCCGGCTCCGGGCCGGTGACGGCGAAGACCGCCATGCCGAGCGCGGCCATCAGGGCCGACGGGAGCATGACGCGGGGCTGGCCGTAGAGGTCGACGGCCCGGCCCAGCAGGGGCTGGCCGACGGCGTTCGCCACACCGTAGACGGCGGACAGCGCTCCGGCGAACGCGAAGCTGCCGCCCTCGGCGAGGACGAAGAGCGGGATCGCGAGCGCGGCCGTGGCATTCGGCAGGCGGCCCACCAGCGTGCCTGTGAGCAGGCGCGCGGCGTGCCGCGTTCTGAGCATCTCGCCGTAGCCGGCCGCCATCGGTGACTTCCTCTCTTCCCCGAGCCTCGGGTTTTACGTATAACTAGAAGCGTCATACGTATCATGGCCGCAGCCCGCGGGTCCAACCGCCGCAGGCTGGGGCATAGGGGAGGCACCGACAGTGACCAGCGGCGACGAGACGACGCAGCGCCGCGACGAGCGGTGGCCCACGGCCCGCGGCCCCCGCGCCGGGGCCCGCGCCACCAGCCGCGACGTCGCCCGGGCCGCAGGCGTCTCCCAGGCCACGGTCTCCCTCGTCATGGGCGAGAAGTGGCGGGGCCGGGTCTCCGAGCGCACCGCCGAGGGCGTCCGCTCCGCCGCCCGCAGCCTGGGCTACCGCCCCAACCTCGCCGCCCGCGACCTCCGCCTCGGCCGCACCCGCACGGTCCTGCTCGTCGTCCCGGCGCTGACCAACGAATTCTTCGCCCGGGTCCACACCGGCGTCGTCCGCGTGGCCCGCGAGCACGGCCTCGGCGTCGTTCTCTACCTCTCCCCCGAGGGCACCGGCCCGGCCCGCGACCCGTTCGCCTCCGCCAGCGCCACCCTCGACGGCGTCCTCGCCTCCTCGATGGCCGCCGAGGCGCTCGGCGCCATCCGGGGCGGCGGCCTCCCGCTCGTCATGCTCGACAGCGACCCCGGGCACGAAGGCGCCTCCGCCACCGTCAATCCCGAGATCGCCGACGGCATGCGCCAGGTCGCGGAGCACCTGCTGGGCCTCGGCCACCGGCGGTTCCTGCACCTCGCCTCGGACATCGACACCTGGACGTTCCGGGTCCGCGCCCGGGCGCTGGCCGAGGCCCTGCGCGGGACGGAGGGCGCGGCGGTGCGGACGGAGCGGGCGCCCCTGACCGTCGCCGACGGGCTGCGCGCCACCGAGAGGGCCCTCGCCGAGCCAGGCCACCGCCCCACCGCCATCGTCTGCGACGACGACGTCCTCGCCGCGGGCGCGTGCAAGGCCGCCCGCCGGCTGGGCCTGCACGTGCCCGCCGACCTCTCCGTCACCGGCTTCACCGACCTGGCCCTCGCCACGGCCGTCGAGCCCGAGCTCACCACCGTGCAGCTGCCGGCCGAAGCGGTCGGCGAGGCCGGCATGCGCGCCCTCGTGGCCGTCCTCGACGGGCGGCCGCCGGCCCCCGAGGCCCTCCCGGTCCGGCTCGTCACCCGCGGCACCACGGCCTACGCCCGCCCGTAGCGCCCGCAGCCCGGCAGCGCCCGGGCGGCGAAAGCCGTGCGCCCCGCCGGGATGATCCGACGGGGCGCACGGTGTGACAGCAGGCAGAAGAATCAGCTCTCGGAGGAAGCCGCTCCGCCCTCCTCGGACGAACCCTCCGGCTCGTCACCGGACTCGGCGGCACCGGAGGCGGCCGCGCCGGTGGGCGTGCCCTCCTCCAGCAGACGCGACAGCTGACGGCCCAGCAGCCGCTTGAACTTCCGCTGCTGCGGCCGCGTCCGGTCCAGGACGGCGACCTCCAGCTGCTCGGAGGTGAGCGTGCGCTCGCCGCCGTTGTTGTCGCGGGTGAGGGACTCGACCGCGAGCTTCAGCGCCTCCGAGAGGGTCATTCCGTCGCGGTGCCGCTGATCGAGGTAATTGCTGATCTGATCGGCATTGCCACCGACGGCGACCGAACCGTGCTCATCCACGATCGAGCCGTCGTGCGGCAGCCGGTAGATCTGATCGTCCTCGGGAGCCGCGCCGACCTCGGCGACGATCAGCTCCACCTCGTAGGGCTTCTCGGCGGCGCTGGAGAAGATCGAACCCAGCGTCTGTGCGTAGACATTGGCCAGGCCACGGGCCGTGACGTCGTCCCGGTCGTAGGTGTAACCCCGCAGATCCGCGTAGCGCACACCGCCGATCCGCAGGTTCTCGAATTCGTTGTACTTGCCGACCGCTGCGAAGGCGATCCGGTCGTAGATCTCGCTGACCTTGTGCAGCGCCCGGGACGGGTTCTCGGCAACGAAGACAACGCCATCGGTGTACTGGAGCACCACGACACTGCGGCCGCGCGCGATGCCCTTGCGGGCGTACTCGGCGCGGTCGGCCATGGCCTGCTGAGGAGATACGTAGAACGGCGTCGACACCGGTTATCCGTCCCTTTCTGTCAATGAGGGGTACATGCTGACCGAGGCCTCAGAGGAGGGCGGCCCGGGGGCCGTCCGGCTCCTGGAGGCGCCGGTCGTGGATCGCCCGGACGATCTCGGAGCACTCCGCCTCGGTGAGCTTTCGGAACCCCTCGTCGGTGATGACGGTGACGATCGGATAGATACGCCGCGCAAGATCCGGTCCGCCGGTCGCGGAGTCGTCGTCGGCGGCGTCGTAGAGGGCCTGGACGACGAGCGTGAGGGTCTGACTCTCCGTCAGATCCTCACGGAAGAGCTTCTTCAGCGACCCCCGGGCGAAGACCGAGCCCGAGCCGGTGGCGGCGAAGCCGTGCTCCTCCGAGCGCCCGCCGGTCACGTCGTAGGAGAAGATCCGGCCCTTCTGGCGGTCCACGTCCCAGCCGGCGAAGAGCGGCACCACGGCCAAGCCCTGCATGGCCATGCCGAGGTTGCCACGGATCATCGTCGACAGCCGGTTCGCCTTGCCCTCCAGCGAGAGCTGAACCCCTTCGACCTTCTCGAAGTGCTCCAGCTCCAGCTGGAAGAGCTTGACCATCTCCACGGCCAGACCGGCCGTGCCGGCGATGCCCACCGCCGAGTACTCGTCGGCCGGGAAGACCTTCTCGATGTCGCGCTGGGCGATGACGTTGCCCATCGTGGCCCGCCGGTCACCGGCCAGCACCACACCGCCGGGGAACGACGCCGCGACGATCGTCGTGCCGTGCGGGATCTCCACGGCGCCCTGCACCACGGGGAGCGTCCGGTTGCCCGGGAGCAGCTCCGGGGAGTGCGAGGCCAGGAAATCCATGAACGACGAGGAGCCGGGGGTCAGGAAGGCAGCCGGCAGATGCCCGGTGCTACGAGTGTTGGCTTCCACACGTTTCCTTCCACGTATGCAGCGGCCCGCCCCATGACGTCCGCTCGATCCTTGAACCGCCCCAGGGCCGCGTCGGAGCTGGGGCACAGTACGTCACGGACCTTACCGGTCCCATGATCATGATCGACAGGCGCAGGCAGCCGCCTACTCGCCGCCCTTCTGGACGAAGGAGCGCACGAAGTCCTCGGCGTTCTCCTCGAGGACGTCGTCGATCTCGTCGAGCACGGAGTCGACGTCGTCCGACAGCTTCTCCTGCCGTTCCTTGAGGTCCTCCGAGACCTGCGCGTCCTGCGCCTGCTCCTCGACGTCCTCTGTGGATCGCGTGGCCTTCTGCTGACCGCCGCCGGTGTCCTTGGTCGCCATATCCCTCACCCCGCTCGGTTCGACGTACAAGATCGGACGTACTCAGTCGTACTCAGCCCTGCAAGATCAGACCCTACAAGCAGGGTCCGACATCGGCCCTGTACTTGCTACAACGTCCCGGAACCACGGTGATGATTCCCTGAACGCCGTCCTCTCAGACCTGCTCAGCCCCCGGAGAGCACCCGGACCAGCTCCTCCGCGGTGCGGCAGCGGTCCAGGAGCTCCTTGACGTGGTTGCGCGTGCCGCGCAGCGGCTCCAGGGTGGGCACCCGCTGCAGGGAGTCACGGCCCGGGAGGTCGAAGATCACCGAGTCCCAGGAGGCCGCGGCCACGTCGTCCGCGTACTGCTCCAGGCAGCGGCCGCGGAAGTAGGCCCGCGTGTCCTCGGGCGGGACCGTGCGGGCGCGCTCCACCTCGGTCTCGTCCAGCAGCCGCTTCATCTTGCCGCGGGCCGCGAGCCGGTTGTACAGGCCCTTGTCCGCCCGGACGTCCGCGTACTGCAGGTCCACCAGGTGCAGGCGGGCCGCGTCCCAGCCCAGGCCGTCGCGGCGGCGGTAGCCCTCCAGGATCTCCCGCTTGGCCACCCAGTCCAGCTCGCCGGCCAGGCTCATCGGATCGTGCTCCAGCCGGTTCAGCACGTCCTCCCAGCGGCCGAGCACGTCCTTGGTCTGCTCGTCGGCGTCCGCCCCGAAGCGGTTCTCGACGTACTTGCGGGCCAGCTCGTAGTACTCCATCTGGAGCTGTACGGCGGTGAGCGTGCGGCCGCTGCGGAGCGTGATGAGGCGTTGCAGGGTGGGGTCGTGGCTGACCTGGTGGAGGGTGCGCACGGGCTGGTCGACGGCGAGGTCGGAGACGATGAAGCCGTCCTCGATCATGGACAGGACCAGGGCGGTCGTGCCCAGCTTGAGGTAGGTCGAGATCTCCGAGAGGTTGGCGTCGCCGATGATCACGTGGAGCCGGCGGTACTTCTCGGCGTCGGCGTGCGGCTCGTCGCGGGTGTTGATGATCGGCCGCTTGAGCGTGGTCTCCAGGCCCACCTCGACCTCGAAGTAGTCCGCGCGCTGGCTGAGCTGGAAGCCGTGCTCGTGGCCGTCCTGGCCGATGCCGACGCGGCCGGCGCCGGTGACCACCTGGCGGCAGACGAAGAAGGGCGTCAGGTGGCGCACGATGTCCGAGAAGGGGGTCTCCCGCTTCATCAGGTAGTTCTCGTGGGTGCCGTAGGACGCGCCCTTGTTGTCGGTGTTGTTCTTGTAGAGGTGGATCGGCTGGGCTCCGGGCAGCTGGGCGGCGCGCTCGGCGGCCTCGGCCATGATCCGCTCGCCGGCCTTGTCCCACAGGACGGCGTCCCGGGGATTGGTGATCTCCGGGGAGCTGTACTCGGGGTGGGCGTGATCGACGTAGAGTCGCGCGCCGTTGGTCAGGATGACGTTGGCGAGGCCGATGTCCTCGTCGGTGAGCTGGCTGGAGTCCGCGGCTTCGCGGGCGAGGTCGAAGCCCCGGGCGTCCCGCAGCGGGTTCTCCTCCTCGAAGTCCCAGCGGGCGCGTCGCGCCCGGTGCATCGCCGCGGCGTAGGCGTTGACGATCTGGGACGAGGTGAGCATGGCATTGGCGTTCGGGTGACCGGGGACGGAGATCCCGTACTCCGTCTCAATGCCCATTACTCGCCGTACGGTCATGCGGCCCTCCTTGCCCGGCGGCGCCCCCTGGTGGGGTCGGCGCTCAAGTACCGCTGCGCATCCGGTCCGTGTCCGGCCCTCGATCCCCCATCGCGCTGTGCGGCGGTATCGAAGAGCCTAGAACGGCTTTGCGGCGGTGGGGAGATCATTACAGTCATTGCTCCGGTTCGTGGCGTACCCGGGCCATGGGCGCTCCCCGTGGCGAAATCCTGGCGAGAAACCCGTCGGAAAACGACGCGGGCGGCGGGAAAACACATCCGGCCGCGGTTGTCCCGGGGTGTGCCCCCGCCGGGGCGGGGGGCACGGGACATCCGCAGCCGGACGATGGTGCTACAGGTACTGGCCGGTATTGGCCACCGTGTCGATGGAGCGGCCGGTGTCGGCGCCCTGCTTCCCGGTGACGAGGGTGCGGATGAAGACGATCCGCTCGCCCTTCTTGCCGGAGATCCGGGCCCAGTCGTCCGGGTTGGTGGTGTTGGGCAGGTCCTCGTTCTCCTTGAACTCGTCGACGCAGGCGGCGAGCAGGTGGGAGACGCGCAGACCCTTCTGGTTGTGGTCGAGGAAGGCCTTGATGGCCATCTTCTTCGCCCGGTCCACAATGTTCTGGATCATGGCGCCGGAGTTGAAGTCCTTGAAGTAGAGGACTTCCTTGTCGCCGTTGGCGTAGGTGACCTCGAGGAAGCGGTTCTCCTCGGACTCGGCGTACATCTGCTCGACGACCGACTGGATCATGCCCGCCACGGCGGCCTTGGGGTCGCCCCCGTGCTCGGTGAGGTCGTCCGCGTGGATGGGCAGGGTCCGGGTCAGGTACTTCGAGAAGATGTCCTTGGCGGCCTCGGCGTCCGGGCGCTCGATCTTGATCTTCACGTCGAGGCGGCCGGGGCGCAGGATCGCCGGGTCGATCATGTCCTCCCGGTTGGAGGCGCCGATCACGATCACGTTCTCCAGGCCCTCGACGCCGTCGATCTCCGAGAGGAGCTGGGGGACGATGGTGTTCTCGACGTCCGAGCTGACCCCGGATCCGCGGGTGCGGAAGAGGGAGTCCATCTCGTCGAAGAACACGATGACCGGGGTGCCCTCGCTCGCCTTCTCCCGGGCGCGCTGGAAGATCAGCCGGATGTGCCGCTCGGTCTCCCCGACGTACTTGTTGAGGAGCTCGGGGCCCTTGATGTTGAGGAAGAAGCTCTTCCCCGCGGGCTTGCCGGTGACCTCGGCGACCTTCTTGGCAAGGGAGTTGGCGACGGCCTTGGCGATGAGCGTCTTGCCGCAGCCGGGCGGGCCGTACAGCAGCACGCCCTTGGGCGGCCGCAGTTCGTGCTCCTTGAAGAGGTCGGGGTAGAGGTAGGGGAGCTCGACCGCATCGCGGATCAGCTCGATCTGGTTCCCCAGACCGCCGATCTTGGTGTAGTCGATGTCCGGGACCTCTTCGAGGACGAGTTCCTCGACCTCGCTCTTCGGGATGATCTCGTAGACGTAGCCGGATCGGGGTTCGAGGAGCAGGGCGTCCCCGGGGCGGATGGTGGTGTCCAGCAGCGGCTCGGCGAGCCTCACCACCCGCTCCTCGTCGGTGTGCCCGATGACCAGGGCACGCTCGCCGTCCTCGAGGATCTCCTTGAGGGTGACGATGTCCCCGGCTCGTTCGAACTCCATGGCTTCGACCACGTTGAGCGCTTCGTTGAGCATGACCTCCTGGCCCCGCCGGAGGTCCTCGAGGTCGACGCTGGGGCTGACGTTCACCCGGAGCTTGCGGCCCCCGGTGAAGATGTCGGCCGTGTCGTCGTCGTTGGCCTTGAGGAAGACTCCGAAGCCGGCCGGCGGCTGCGCGAGCCGGTCGACCTCCTCCTTGAGGGCGACGATCTGGTCGCGCGCCTCGCGGAGGGTGTTGGCGAGCCGCTCGTTCTGAGCGGACACTCCGGCCAGGTTGGTCTGGAGCTCGACGATCCGCTCTTCGAGAATCCTCGTGTGACGCGGAGAGTCGGCGAGCTTGCGCCGCAGGACGGCGATCTCCTGCTCGTAATAGGCAACCTGGCTCGCGAGGTCGTCGGACGCTCGTCCCGGCCGGATGCCGCGGTTCATGTCGTCGTCGTGGGCTGCCACGGTCCTCACCTCCTCCAAGGGGAGCTGGACGCTTCCTGACCCTACCTGGGCCGGTGCAGGTTGAAACCCCTAGATCACAAACCCGGTCGGAGTGTGTCCGATCTTCACCCTTGCGCACGTCCCCACAGCAGGGGAATACCCACCCATCAACATCGGAAAGCGGGCGGTTGTATCGTCGAGTCGGTCAACACCCGTCAGGGCTGGCTCCAATTGATTCACGTACGCAGGAAACGGCAGGGCGAGATGACCGTGCAGAACGACGACCGCGCGGAGGCGGCCGGGGTCCCGGTGGCCCCGGGGGCCACGGCGACCGCAGCGGACGGCCCGGGCCCCGCCCCGGAGGCCGACGGAGAGGCCCTGGAGGTCTGGATCGACCAGGACCTGTGCACGGGGGACGGGATCTGCGCCCAGTACGCGCCCGAGGTCTTCGAGCTGGACATCGACGGCCTGGCGTATGTGAAGAGCGCCGACGACGAGCTGCTGCAGGAGCCGGGCGCGACGACGCCCGTGCCGCTTCCCCTGCTCACGGATGTCCGCGACTCGGCCAAGGAGTGCCCGGGCGACTGCATTCATGTCCGCCGCATTTCGGACAAGGTGGAGATCTACGGCCCGGACGCCGGGTAACGGATCACACACTCCCCGCTACGGGCATCGGGCGGAGGACGAACTTGCCGTTCTTCCAGTGCCATTCGACGGTCCGGCTCATGTCCGGGCAGCAACGGGGCACGCTCGGGCCGGAGTAGCCGAGCAGAGTGGCCGAAACGGTGCCCCGGGTGACGGTGAGACCGGTGACGGTCATCTTCTCCCCGGGGTCCACGAGGGTGGCCAGGACACGGGGCCGCCCGCCCGGCTCGCGGGGCGCGGCGAGGACGTAGACGCCGCTGGGCGGAGTGCCGCCCCCGGCGCGGCAGCGCACGACGGCCACCGTCTCCGGCCGGCCGTCGCCGTCGAGGTCGCTGGTGACCTGCTGGACGACGTCGGGTCCGCCGCCGGGGCCGCAGCGCAGGGGGAAGCGGGCCGCGAGCTGTGCGCGGGTCTCGGCGGTCGCGGCGGAGGCGGCGGCCGGAGCGGGCGCGGGATCCTCGCGCGGGCCGGCGACGACCGCGGCCGCGACGACGGCGGCCAGGGCCGCGGCGGTGGCCAGCCAGTGGCCGGGCCCGGAGCGGGTGTGCGGCCGGCGCGCGGCGGGCTCAGGGGCGGGACGGGCACTGTCTGCCGGTGGCTGCACGCGCGCTGACTCCTGTGGCGGTGGCTGCGGGGATGCGGAATCGATCAGCATCGTGCCACACCCCCGCGTACCGGGGAACAGCGGGCACGCCGGTGGAGGGCGTGCGAAAAGGCCGGGCGGGTGACGCCGCGGCGGGCCCGGCGGACGGGCCTAACGAAGAGGCGCCGCCCCCGAGTTCCCCGCGGTGCGGGGTCCCGGTGGCGGCGCCCGGCGTGCCGTGCACGCGATGACGGGGGTCAGCCCTTGTTGGGGCCCTCGTAGTCGTCGCCGTAGGCGCCCTTGGCGGGCCGGCGGCGGCGCATCGGCGGCTCGACGCCGTCCGCGAGGCGGCGGGCGGTGACGAGGAAGCCGGTGTGGCCGATCATGCGGTGGTCCGGCCGGACGGCGAGTCCCTCGACGTGCCAGTTGCGGATCATCGACTCCCAGGGCTGCGGCTCGGCGAAGCAGCCGATCTCGCGGATGGACTCGACGGTCCGGGCGAGCTGGGTCGTGGTCGCCACGTAGCAGCAGAGGATGCCGCCGGGGACGAGCGCCTTGGAGACGGCCTCCAGGCACTCCCAGGGGGCGAGCATGTCGAGGATGACCCGGTCGACGTCGGTGTCGGACAGGTTGTCCTGCAGGTCGCCGACCGTGAGCTGCCAGGCGGGGTGCGGGCCGCCGAAGTAGCGCTCGACGTTCGCCTGGGCGATCTCGGCGAAGTCCGCGCGGCGCTCGTAGGAGTGCAGCATGCCCTGGTCACCGATGGCGCGCAGCAGGAAGGCGCTGAGCGAGCCGGAGCCCACTCCGGCCTCGACGACGCGCGCGCCGGCGAAGATGTCGGCGAAGGCCAGGATCTGCCCCGCGTCCTTGGGGTAGACCACGGCGGCGCCGCGGGGCATGGACAGGACGTAGTCGGGGAGCAGGGGGCGCAGCGCGAGGTAGGCGACGTTTCCCGTGGTACGGACAACACTGCCTTCGGGGGCACCGATCAGCTCGTCGTGGGGGAAGGCACCCTTGTGGGTGTGGAACTGCTTCCCGGCTTCGAGCGTGAAGGTGTAGTGGCGTCCCTTGGGGTCGGTGAGCTGGACCTGGTCCCCGACCTGGAAGGGCCCGCGACGGCGGGCGGCACCGGTCGGTTCGGACATGTGACCAGCCTACCCGTCATCCGGCGGGGCTACGGACACGGCGGCGCCCGCCGGGGCGCGGCGTGCGGCACCGGTCCGGCGGGGCGTGCGGCCGTGAGCGGTCAGGAGGGCGTACGGGACATCGCGGCCACGAAGGCCCGCTCGACGTCGGTGGTGGCCAGCACGCCGTAGACCTCCCCCGTCGCCTCCACCACCAGGTACTCCGTGGCGGGTGTGGCGCGCAGGGTGTCGAGGAGCTCCTCGCCGGAGAGGTCGGCGGAGACGCGCATGCCGTCCTTGAGGTCCTGGGCGAGGGCGCTGACCGCGACCCAGGGGCGGCGGTGCTCGGGGACGCCGACGATGGCGGCCTCCCGGACCAGCGCGGTGGGGTTGCCCCGGCCGTCGACGACGACCAGGGCGCGGGCGCCGGCCTCCCCGGCGCGGCGCAGGGCCTCGGACAGGGGCGTGGCGGCCTGCACGGGGACGGCGCGGCGGGTGAGGGTGCGGGCGCTCAGGCCGGGGAGGCGTTCGCGCAGGCGGGCCATGCGGAGGCTGTTGCCGGCGCCGGTCCAGATGATGGCGGCGAGGATGGCCGCGAGCAGGGCGTCGGTGAGGGAGTCGAGGCCGCCGAGGTCGTCCCCGGAGGCGCCGATGCCGCCGGCGCGGGCGAGCAGCGGAAGGCCGATCAGGACGGCGACCGCGAGGGCGCGGCCGATCCAGGCTGCGGCGACCGTGCCGGTCATGGGCTTGCCGCTGATCTTCCAGACGACGGCGCGGAGCATGCGGCCGCCGTCGAGCGGGAGCCCGGGCAGCAGGTTGAAGGCCGCGACGAGGAGGTTGGAGACCATCAGGCCGGCCAGCAGGACGCCGGGGACGGTGCCGGGCTCGACGACGAGCATGCCGAGGTAGAAGAGGCCCGCGAGGACCAGGGAGAGGAGGGGGCCGACGAAGGCGAGGACGAATTCGCGGCCTGGGGTCTCGGTCTCCTTCTCGATCTCGGAGACGCCGCCGAAGAACTGGAGCTGGATGCGCCGTACGGGGAGCTTGAAGCGC
The DNA here is from genome assembly GCF_001445655.1 of Streptomyces roseifaciens. Lineage (NCBI taxonomy): Bacteria > Bacillati > Actinomycetota > Actinomycetes > Kitasatosporales > Streptomycetaceae > Streptomyces > Streptomyces roseifaciens. The sequence continues at coordinate 1,314,034 of NZ_LNBE01000004.1, read as the reverse complement.
AGTGCGGCGACGGTGTGGGCGAGCTCGTGGACGAGGACCGAGGCGTAGAAGGCGACGGCGAAGAAGAGGGAGACCAGGTAGCGCGCGCGGCCCAGCTCGGGCAGGACGCGGTCGAGCTGGCCGCCGAAGACCCAGGTGATGAGGGCGGCGACGAGGAACCAGCTGGGGGCCACGTAGACGGGCACGCCGAAGGGGCGGCCCATGAGGATGCCGCCGCCCTCGCGGGGGCGCTCGGGGCGGTCCCCGGGCTGCTGCCGGTCACCGGCGCCCCCGCCGCCGGACCTGCTCTGCCCGCTGTTGTCCACGGTGTCCCCTCGTCCGATGCGGCCCTCGCAGGCGACCGGCGGTCTCCCGATCATGCTGCGAAGGGGTCTGTGGTCGATGGTATGACGCCGGCTGTCGGTGGCGGGCCTTAGGGTTTTCTGTCATGGGTATGGACAGTGGGGCCCCTGCGGGGCGGGCCGGAGCCGGCGTGGGGCGCGGGCCTGCGGAGACGGGCACGGGGGCGAGGCGGCCGAAGGCCCTGTCCCCGTCGCGGGCGGGCGATTTCATGCAGTGCCCGCTGCTGTACCGGTTCCGGGTGATCGACAAGCTGCCGGAGAAGCCGAGCGCCGCGGCCACCCGCGGCACCGTGGTGCACGCGGTGCTGGAGCGGCTCTTCGACGCGCCGGCGGCGGAGCGCACGGCGGCGCGGGCCAAGGGCCTGGTGCCGGGCGAGTGGGAGCGGCTGCTGGCCTCCCGCCCCGAGCTCGCCGAGCTCTTCCACGGCGAGGACGGCGCGCACGACCCGCAGCTGCTGGCGAAGTGGCTGGGGGACGCCGAGCGGCTGGTCGAGCGCTGGTTCACGCTCGAGGACCCCACGCGCCTGGAGCCCGCCGAGCGCGAGCTGTACGTGGAGACGGAGCTGGAGTCGGGCCCGCTGCTGCGCGGCTTCATCGACCGGGTGGACGTCGCGCCGACGGGCGACGTGCGCATCGTGGACTACAAGACCGGCAAGGCCCCGGCCCCGCAGTTCCGCTCCGAGGCCCTCTTCCAGATGACGTTCTACGCGCTGGTGCTGTGGAAGCTGCAGGGCAAGGTGCCGCGCCGGCTCCAGCTGGTCTACCTGGGCAGCGGGGACGTCCTCACCTACGACCCGGTGGAGGCGGAGCTGAGGGCGGTCGAGCGCAAGCTGCGGGCCCTGTGGGACGCGATCGTGCTGGCCACGGAGACCGGCGAGTGGCGGCCCCGGCCGACGAAGCTGTGCGGCTGGTGCGATCACCAGGCGGTCTGCCCGGAGTTCGGGGGCACTCCCCCGCCGTATCCGCTGCCCGTCGTGGCGCAGGGGGACGGCCGGGTGCCCGCCCAGGGGACTGCTCAGGGCAGAATGGACCCGGTCTAGCGAAGGAGTTCCTGTGGCGATCCGCGTCCTACTGGTCGACGACCAGCCGCTGCTGCGCACCGGCTTCCGGATGATTCTCGAAGCGGAACAGGACCTCGCGGTGGTGGGCGAGGCGGGGGACGGTCTGCAGGCGCTGGACCAGGTGCGGGCGCTGCAGCCCGACGTGGTCCTGATGGACATCCGGATGCCCCGGATGGACGGCGTCGAGGCGACGCGCCAGATCACCGGCCCGGACCGCAACGGCCCGGCGAAGGTCCTGGTGCTGACCACCTTCGACCTCGACGAGTACGTGGTGGAGGCGCTGCGCGCGGGCGCGAGCGGCTTCCTGCTCAAGGACGCGCCGGCCAATGAGCTGGTCCAGGCGATCCGGGTGGTGGCGGGCGGCGAGGCGATGCTCGCGCCGAGCATCACCCGGCGGCTGCTGGACAAGTACGCGGGTCACCTGCCGTCGGGCGAGGAGCCGCTGCCGGACACGCTGAACACGCTGACCGACCGCGAGGTCGAGGTGCTGAAGCTGGTGGCGCGCGGCCTGTCGAACGCGGAGATCGCGGCAGACCTGTTCGTCAGCGAGACCACGGTGAAGACGCACGTGGGGCACGTCCTGACCAAGCTGGGCCTGCGCGACCGCGTCCAGGCCGCGGTGTACGCGTACGAGAGCGGTCTGGTCCGCCCGGGCGCCCAGTAGCCGCCGCGCCGGTCTCACGTCCCCGGACGTCACGTCCCCGGGCGTCACGTGCCCGGGCGTCACGTGCCCGGCCGTCCGCCGGTCATACGGCAAGTGCCCTCCTCCGGAGCTCCGGAGGAGGGCACTGTGCTGTGGGGACTTCCCCGGGTCAGCCCTTCGAGGCCTTGCTGATCTCCCAGAAGCGGAAGACGGTGGAGGCGTCGAGGGACCACTGGAGACCGGAGACCCGCTCGTTGGCCACGGCGTACTGCTTGCCCTGCCACAGCGGAAGGATCGGCACGTCCTGGGCGACGGTGTTCTGCACCTTGGCGTAGTCGCCGACGGTGGAGGGCCGGCTGCCGTTGGCGGCGGTGGCCAGGATGCGGCTGGTGATCTCCTTGGACTCGTAGTTGTTGGAGAGCACGTTGTCCTCGCCGAAGAACGGCGCGGTGAAGTTGTCGGGGTCCGGGTAGTCGGGAACCCAGCCCTTGACGTAGACGCCGTACCGGCCGGCGGCCACACCCTCCTCGTACTCCTTCAGCGCGACGGACTTCACGTCCGCCTCGAAGAGGCCGCTCTTGTTGAGCTGCTGCGCGATCGCCTGGAACTCCGGGACGGTGCCCGGGCCGTAACGGATCGGCGTGGCGTACAGCGTGAGCTTGACCTTGTCCTTGATGCCCGCGGAGTTCAGGGCGGCGGCGGCCTTGTCGGGCTGCGGCCGGTCCCCGTAGGTGTCGTAGAACGGGGTCTTGTGGCCGGTGATGCCGCTGGGGACGATCGAGTACAGCGGCTCGGCGGTGCGCTTGTAGACGTCGCGGACCAGGGCGCTGCGGTCGACCAGGTAGGCGATGGCCTTGCGCACGCCGACCTTGCCGACCACCGGGTCCTTGGTGTTGAACACCAGGTGCTGGACCTCGGCGCTGGTGCCCTCGACCACCTTGAGGTTGTGCTTGCCGGCGGACGAGTCGATGTCGGCGATGTCCTTCATGGCCAGACCACGGTAGGCGAGGTCGATGTCGCCCTTCTGGACGGCGTCCTTGAGCGCGACCTGCTCGCCGTGGAAGAACTTCATCGTGACGCCGCGGTTCTGGACGACCGCACCACCCTTGTAGTTCTTGTTGACCGAGAACTTGGCCTGCTTCTCGTCGTACGAGTCCAGCTTGTAGACGCCGGAGCCGATCGCCTTGCCGTCGGTGCGGAGCTTGTCCAGGGGGTATTCCTGGTGGTCCACGATCGAGCCGGCACCCGAGGCGATCTTCTGCGGGAAGGTGGCGTCGGAGCGCTTGAGCTCGAAGACGACGTTCATCTTGTCCGGCGTCTTGATGCTCTTGATCGAGGACAGCAGGGACTTGGCGGGACCCTTGTCGTCGTTGATCTTCAGGGTGCGGTTGAAGGAGTGGGCGACGTCCTCGGAGGTGAGGTCGTGGCCGTTGCTGAACTTCAGCCCCTCCTTGAGGGTGCACTGGTAGACGGTGCTGCTCTCGTCCTTGAAGCTGCACTTGTCCGCGGCGTCCGGCTGAGGGATGGTGCTCCCCTTCGGGAAGCTCATCAGCGACTGGAAGACGTTGTTGAACAGCACCCAGGAGCCCGGGTCGTAACCGGATGCCGGGTCGGTGGAAACGACCTCGTCGGACATCCCCATGACCACCGACTCACCGGTGCCGCCGGCGTTGCCGTCTTCCGAACCGCACCCGGTGAGCAGGGCGGCGGCGAGCCCCGCGCCGATCGGGGCGGCAAGCCACTGGTCACGTTTCCTCACGTGCACATTCCTCACAGTTTCCTTGTTCGTCTCTGAACAAATCGTGAACAGGTCGTCGGCAGAACCGGTCTGACGGCTGAGTGCCTCACGCGCCGCGGGCCAGTTCCCACGGCTGCATCTCGGAGGCGGAGTTGAGCGCCCACTCGGCACCGGTGACGTTCCCCCGGGTCGCCACGTACTGCTTGCCCTGCCACAGCGGCAGCACCGGCACCTCCTCGGCGACGATGTCCTGTGCCTGCTGGAAGTACTTCGCGGCGGCCTCGCGCTGGGATGCCTCGCGGGACTCGGGGATCAGCTCGTTGCTGATCTTGCTGTTGCGGTACGGCGAGCGGAGGAAGTTGTCCCGGCCGATGAACGGGGCGACGAAGTTGTCGGGGTCCGGGAAGTCGGGGAACCAGCCCATGCCGTAGGCGGCGTACTTGCCCGCCGCGGCCTCGGGACGGAACTCCGACCACTTCACGCCCTGGAGCTTGACGTTGAACAGCCCGCTGCCGTTCAGCTGCTTCTGCAGGGCCTTGAAGGACTTCTCGGTCGTCTCACCGTAGTGGTCGGTGGTGTAGCTGAGGGTCAGCGGCACCGGGGTGCTCACGTTGCCGGCCCGCAGGATGTTGCGGGCCTTCTCGGCGCTGGGGTCACCGTACTTGTTGGAGAACGAGTTCTGGTGCCCGGTGATGCCCATGGGCACGAGCGAGTACAGCGGGTCGTTCGTGCGGCCGTAGGAGTCGCGGGCCAGCGCCGCGCGGTCGACGACCTGGGCCACGGCCTGGCGGACCGCCTTGTTCTTCACCGACGGGTCGTCGGTGTTGAAGGCGAGGTAGCTGATCTCCTGGCCGGGGGCCTCGAGCAGGCGCACGTCCTTGCCGGCGTCCGTGCGCAGGCGGTTGACCTGCTCGGGCGACAGGGTGCGGTTCATGATGTCGATGTCGCCGGCCATGAGGGCCTTCTCCATCGCGGTGGCGTCGTCGTAGAAGCGCATCTCGACCTTGTCGTTCTGCAGCTGGACGACGCCCTGGTAGTTCTTGTTCTTGTTGAGCACGGCCTTGACGACGCGGCCGTCCTTCTCCTCGGTCTGCAGCGTGTACGGACCGGAGCCGACGACCTTGAAGCCGTTGTCGAGCTTGTTCTTGTCGTAGGACTCGGCGTCGACGATGGCGGCGGCCGGGGTCGCGATCTTCTGCGGGAACGTCGCGTCGGGCGACTTCAGCTGGAAGACGACCTCGAGCTCGCTCGGCGTCTCCACCCGGTCGATGTTGCTGAGCAGCGAGACCGGGCCGTTCTCGAAGTTGATGGCGCGGGCGCGGTCGATGGAGAACTTGACGTCCTCGGCGGTGAGCGCGTGGCCGTTGGAGAACTTCAGGCCGCTGCGCAGGGTGCAGCGGAACTGCTCGCTCTTGCGGTCGCCGAAGGAGCACTTGGAGGCGGCGTCGGCGACGGGGGCGGTGCCGGAGCGGGGCAGCCGCAGAAGTGTCTGGAAAGTGCTGTGGAGAACGTTCCACGCGCCGATGTCGTACGCGGCGGCCGGATCGAAGGGCGCGGGGGCGTCCGTGGTCTCCTCGAACCGGTCGGTGGTGCCGATGACGATGGCGCCGTTGCCCTTGCCGGCTCCGTCGCTCCCGCCACAGGCGACGAGCACGGGGGCCAGCAGGGCTGCCACGGTAGGCAGCACCAACGTCTTGCGGTTCATTGTGTGGGGTTCTCCCTGTGGTGCGTTCGGTTCCCGGGACCCTACCGGCGACCGGTGCGCGGGCCCACGGGCAAGCCGTGAAGTTCTCGCGAAAAGATTAGTGCCGGGGGCCACTGCCGCCGGAACACGGAGAAGTTGACGCGATATCACGCGGTGATAACAAGGGAGGCGATCTGCGATATCCGGACGCCGGAACGATCCACGCACACGATCATCAATCCGGACACAAGGGTGCGCTTCAACCCTCGCGGGGGCGTCACCGGGTGACCGGTCCCGCACGCACCGCCGCCGGATGCGGTGACGAAGGTCACTCGGGCGACTTCCGGCGGGCTGTGGGAATTAGGTCACTGCATTCGTCACGGAAAACACTCGTTCCGACGCCCAGAGTTCCTTGAACTTTCCCCGGGGCACGCTCAGTGCACGGGAGAGTGCATTCCCGTGATCAGCCCCCGGAGAAAACCGAGATCCACTTCCTCGAGGGAGCCCACGACGGTCCGCCCGGCGGCGGGCGGGATGGGGGCCACCGACGGCACCGCCACCACCCGGCAGCCGGCCGCCTCCCCGGCCGTCACCCCGGTCAGGGTGTCCTCCACGACCGCGCACCGGCCCGGCTCCGCCCCGAGCCGGGCGGCCGCCAGCAGATACGGGTCGGGGTGCGGCTTGGTGCGCTCCAGCTCGTCGCCCGCGACGGTCAGGGTGAAGTTCTCCGGGCCCAGCGACAGCAGCACGCGGTCGATGATCTCCCGGTGCGAGGCCGAGACCAGCGCGGTGGGGATCTTGTGCGCGGCGAGCTCGGCGAGGAGTCTGCGGGCGCCCGGCATCAGCGGCACGCCGCGCCCGATCATCTCGGAGAAGCGCCGGTTCAGCAGGACGGACAGCTCCGTCACGGCGATCTTCGCGCCGGTGGCCCGGATGAGGAAGGAGGCGCTGCGCGTCATGGGGCCGCCGACGACGACCTCGCGCCACTCCTCCAGCAGC